>NZ_JAFCVE010000007.1:0-367556 GCF_049896885.1 Phyllobacterium sp. SL163
GACAGCTTCGACGTCAGCGGCCTGCCGGTTGCGCAGGACACCGCACTGGTGGAAGCCGGCCTCGCCTACGATATCGGCAGGGCCACCACGCTCGGCCTCACCTATACCGGCCAGTTCTCAAGTCAGGTCAACGACAATGCCGTCAAAGCCGATCTGACGGTACGGTTCTGAACCGCGGTTTGAAAAATGGCGGCAGGCTGCGTGCGCAGCCTGCCGTTTGCTTATTGGCCGCACAGAGGCTGTTACTGCTGCAGGCCGGGATAGGCCCACAGGCCCGACACACGCATCAGGTCGCGATAGATCACCAGCCGCTCATCGGCTGAAACCTTGGCCGCTTCGTCGAGCGATGGCGCATCGAGCGCCACGACTGGCACGACATTAGCGCCGATGCCATACTGCTTCAGCGCATCTTCCAGCAGGGTCCGGGCGCGGCGCATATGGCTGGAACTGGTCACCAGAATGACGCTGTCGGCCGTGTGCCGCTTCAGGAGGTTGGCGACATTCAACACATTGCCGACCGTATCCTTGGATTTGTCCTCGATCAGTATCCGGTCGCGGTCGACGCCCTTCTCCACCAGCCACTTGGTCATCAGGTCGCCCTCGGTGACACCCGCCTGCGGCTGGCCGCCGGTGACCATGACGCGCGCCGCCGGGTTGGCCTGCGCTGCCTTCAGCGTCACATCCAGCCGGTCGATGAGCGGCTTTTCCATCGTGCCATCCTTGGCCAGCGCATAGCCGAGCGCCACGATCATCACCTTGCCGGTCAATACGGGCACATCGGCATTGGGCTTGTCCGCGATGATCTGTTCGGCGCGCACAAAACGCTGACGGTAGGCTTCCGCCTTGTCGCGGTCGAGCCCGGCGAGCGCCTGATGCGCCAGCGCGGCGCCTGTTTCATCGTTGCCGACATGGGCCAGCGCCTCGATCCACGCCTGCGCCTCGAACGAGGTCTGGTCCTTGGCCAGGATGTCCTGATAGGTGGCGCGTGCCTCGCTCACCTTCTTCTGCAGGATCTGCGAGGAGGCGACGGCAAAGCGGAAATTCAGCTGCTCGGGTGCCAGCTTCGACGCCTCGGCGAAGGATTGCTCCACCACGTCGTAGCGGCCATGCAGGGTGATGCCCTTGAAAATCTCGGCTTCCGCCTTTTTGACGTCGCCGCCCGACCAGTAATATTGCATGCCGGTGTCGACGAGGGTTTTTATGCGCTCGGCATTCTGCGGATCGAAGGCGCGGGCGGGCAGTGCAACGGTGAGGGCGAGAAGGGCGGCGGTTGCGGCAAGGACGAGACGTTTCATGGGCGCTTTCTCCAGCGGGCTGTTGGGACGGGCGCAGGTTAACCGCGGCGCACGGTTTTGCAATCGCCCGTGATCACCGCTTTTTGACGGCGCACCGGTTTTGTCCGAGGGCTCGCACGTCTATATGACAGGGGTACGATCATCCCCGCCGGAGTTATCCCATGTACATCGTTTCGCTGAATTATGTCGCGCCGCTGGACGCGCTCGATGCAGCCGTTCCCGCGCACATCGCCTTTCTCGACCGCCATTATGCGGACGGCACCTTTCTCGCATCGGGCCGCAAGGTGCCGCGCACCGGCGGGGTGATTCTGGCGCGGAGCGAGAGCGAGGAGGCGCTGCGCGCCATTCTGGCTGAAGACCCGTTCTGGCAGAAGAAACTTGCGACCTATGACATCCAGCAGTTCACGGCGACAAAGACGCAGAAGGGACTGGAAGGTCTGCTGGATTGACATCGCCGCGGTTTGAAACGGTTCCGCCTATCTCATGGGATTTGCGCGACGGTGTTTTTCATCCGGAGCGGCAGTTTTAAACGTTTGTGCCTGTGAATCGCGTTTCCGCCGGATTTGAATGATGGGGCGGGCAGTGGACGGCTGCCCGCCGCGATCTTTCAACCGATTTTTACGGGTGGCACGATGACCCATGCAAATTTTATTGATACCGGTGCTTTCAAATTCAATGTAGTGGAACTCAACGGTCGCATTGGCGCCGAAATCCAGAATATTCGGCTGGATGGCGACCTGCCTGATGCCGATATAGCAGCGATCAATGGTCTGCTGCTGCGCCACAAAGTGGTTTTCTTTCGCGATCAGGGGCATCTCGACGATGTGCAGCAGGAGCTTTTCGCCCGGCGTCTTGGCGACCTTGTTCCCCATCCCACGCAGGGCGCCGTGCAAGGTACAGCTTCCATTCTCAACCTGGACACAAGCCGGGGCGGTGGACGCGCGGACCAATGGCACACGGATGTGACGTTCGTTGATGCCTATCCAAAATTCTCGGTCCTGCGGGCGGTGGTTATCCCGGCAACGGGCGGGGACACGATCTGGGCCAATACGCACGCTGCCTATGAGAATCTTCCTGCACCGCTCAAGCTTCTGGCTGAACAATTATGGGCCGTTCACAGCAATCTTTATGATTATGCTGCGGCCCGGCCGCATGCGACCGAGGCGGAACGCCAGCACTATGAGGACGTCTTTACCTCAACAATCTATGAGACCGAGCATCCGGTGGTCAGGGTGCATCCGGAAACCGGCGAGCGCACCTTGCTGCTCGGCAATTTTGTCCAGCGTCTGTCCGGTCTTTCCAAAAGCGATTCTGCCAAACTCTACGCGCTTTTCCAATCCCACATTACCAGCCCGGAAAACACCATTCGCTGGCATTGGCGGGCGGGGGATGTGGCAATTTGGGACAATCGCGCAACCCAGCACTATGCGGTCAATGATTATGGCGACCAGCACCGTGTCGTACGCCGGGCCACGGTCGACGGGGATGTGCCGGTCAGTGTCGACGGAAGGCGCAGCTTTACCCGCCGCAAGACAGCCAAGGCTTCAGCGCAGGCGGCCTGATCATCCACGTGGGGATGCCGGCGCGCCGCTGAACGCAATCACAGCAGCGGCGCGCAGTTGGCGCTTTTCAGAAAGGCATCGACCTGGGCTTTCCAGGACTGGTCGGGCACAAAGCCGCGCACGACGACAAAGCCCTCGTTCATATCCGCTTCGATCAGCACGGAATTGGCCGCCGATACCGGCTTGGTCTTGTTGAGTTCGATCATCTGCAGCGGCCGGGCGATGACGAGATCGAGCTGGTCGGCAATGGCGGTGCGGTCGTTGATCGAATAGATGTTCTCGCCCTGCCGGTCATAGACGGAAATCGACCAGTAGGGCGCCGTGCCGACGCCGGTGATGCGGGCGGGTAGGTCGGTGATGTCGAAGCGGCAAGCCACGGCTTCGAATAGCGGATCGAGCGCCAGCGGCACGGTCTGCGCCGTCGCCTGCCGCACCACGGGGTGGAAGGCCCAGTCTTCGCCATAGTCTGATATGCGCGACCAGGCATTGCGGTCGGAATAGAGCGGCACAAGCAGCACCACGGCCACATGCACGATGCCGGCGCCGACCAGGCCGAAGAGCAGGGCGCGGATCAGTCTACCCATCGCAGCTCACCTTTTTCACCGCCGGGAAGGTCATATCAACGAGGCCGGAATTGCCGCCGACCGGCGTATCGTAGAGCGTCATCACCAGCACCATGCGGCCGGAGCCGGCCGTTGCCAGCCAGTTGCCGGCCTGAGCCTTGGGCGAGACGGCAACGATGAATGCGCCGTTGTCGCCGCGGAAAATCTGGCGCGAGTGCAGGGCCGGCGGCCGGTCCGCGCCGGGATCGAGCGGAATCAGCGCCAGATCCGCCGCATAAAGCGTCCAGAAGCGCGAATTGGGACTGTTGCCGGCCATGCGGTAGGTGCACTGGCGATTGAGCGTCTGCCCCTGGTCGTCGCGGTAGGCGTAGAAGGCCAGGCCCTCGGCGCTGCCGAGCGGAAACGCACCCTCGCGCGCGGCGCGCGCCTTGGCATAGGGGTCGGACTGCGGCGTGCCCGCATCGGGATAGCCGGTCCATTGCCCGATGGTCAGCGTGCCGAAACCGTCGAAGCGGTTCACGGCATACCATGCACTCAGCGTGCCGCCGCCGACGGCAATGACAAGAGCGATGAGGGCAAGAAGCACATTTCGAAGCATGAACGATGACTACACGCGAAATGTGCGGTGAGGCAAGGTGGTGCGGGACAATTACGATTGTACCCGATGTCCTAGAATGTCAGCGTCACGACAATCCTGTCTTCGTATGTGCCCTTAGCGGGAGCAACGGCGATGGGTGTGGTCAATCGGCCTTCGACCGTGTGTTTGTTGACCGTATTGACCGTGTTGCCAATCCCCGAAAGCTTGCTCCAGGGCGAGGATTCGCCCGACGCGGTCTTGTTGAACAGCTGATAGGCCAGGAAATTGTCACCGTTTTTCATGCGCCGCGTGCCATCTTTAAAATTTTCACCATCGCCGAGATCAAGCGTGTAGGGCGTTTCATAGGTGCAGCGCACATCGATATTGGTCGTTGCGCGGATCGCCCCGGCGCCGGCATCTGCTGCGGAAAGGGCGCCTCTTGTGCCGAAATCAATCGGATCGAACGTATCCTTTTCGCCCTTGTTCTCGAGCTGGCAGGTTGTCAGGACTTCGGCTTGCAACTGGAATGGTGTCGTAACGCGCCTCGAGTGGGCCTTAATCTTTGACAGGTCATAACAGTCTGGCTCCCCCGTATTGTCATTGTAGGTAACGCTGACGAGGCTATACGTCGACGTATATGTGCCTGCCCGTACTCTACTTTGGTTTGCACGGGGCAAGTAGGTGGCCGTCAAATCCATGCGGCCCTCGAGAATGCGTGAGCCTTTCTTTAATTTCACCGCTCCTACGTTATCTTGATTGGAGTCGGGCGACTTGAATTTCCCCTCCCATGCGAGGCTGGAATCCTTCTGGGGCTGTCCCTGGTAAAACACATTGCCGTTGTTGTCTTCGATATAGGCGCAAATCACGCCCCCCATATCAACGACGTCCTGAGGGCATTCATAGATGATTTTGGCCGTGGTGGAGGCGGAAGTCGAGGCATTTGATATCAAATCTGCTATTTTTACGGTTCCAAGCGATTCCATACTTTTCACACTGCAGACCTGCGCCGATGCAGGTGATATCGACAGCAGGACGGTCAGGACCGACAGGGCGAGAAACCATCGGCGCAGGATTATGATCTTCAAGGCTCTCGCCAGAATCGCAGGCTCGCGGCGGGCAGGGCTTGGACTGGGCATTGCACTTCCTCTTTCTAGCGGCATGGGATCGGCCCGATTTCCGGCTGCGCGCCGGGCTTTGCCGCGTAGTCGAACGTGGCATGGCAGGTGCCGGCGTTTTCGGGCAGGGTGACGGTGATGCTGTTGCGGCTGGAAAGCCCGGTGAGGTAGGTGCGGCCGTCATAACCGGCGACGGTGGGCTGGCTGGACCCGTCAAGCTGCACCGCGGCGCCGAGCGGCAAAGGCTTGCCGTCCGGCCCGGTCAGGTTGACGATGGCGGCATCGACTTTGCTGACCCCAAAATCGACGACGGCGCCGGAACGGTCGGCAGGCACGACAATCGCCTGCGTCTGGTCCGGCTGCAGATCGAAGGACAGATTGGCCGGATCGATGGAAATGCGGTTGTTGCGGTAGGACTCCAGCGATGGGACGAGGGCACGCCCGCGGGAATTCGTCTTGGCGACGCGGCGGCTGTTGACCGAGACATCGACATTCGGACCGCCCGCCTTGACCACGGCAAAGGCATCGTCGACCCGATTGGCGAGGAATACGCCGCCGCCGGCGGCAACGACGGAGCCCTCGATGGTGCCGGTGACGCGGCCCTGATCGCCGGATTGCTCGACGGAGCCCGAAAGCTGCGCCAGCCGCGTGCGGTAATTGGCGCTGACCGAGCGGGCACCGTTGCCGCCACCGCCCTCACGATCCCGTATGGTCCAGCCGACAGCGCCTTCCTCGAGCCCGGAGGATCGCGACAGGCTGGTATCGACGCCGATGTGATCGCCATTGCGCGACAGGCTGGCCGAGGCGGTCATGTCCTTGCCGATGGGCATGGACAGACCGGCATAGACGCCGAAATCCCCGCCGCGGCTGAGATCGCCATAGCCGGTGACATAGAGCGAGACCTTGTCGAAGACCGTGCGCGACCAGGACGCGCTGACCAGGCTGGAATCGCTGTCGCGCCCGGCGCCATGAATGCGGGAGAAGCCGAGGCTGAGCGAGGAGGGATCGAAACCGAGCGGGAAGGAGAGGCCGACGCGATCGACCTGGCGGCTGCGGGCGGAAACCGGTGTCTCGTAATTGTTGCGCCGGTCCGCCACCAGACCGACATCATTATAACCGCCGATCATGCGGTCGCCGCCGATATAGAAGGAATAGCCGTTGCGGGAGACCTGATAATAGGCGGAAATCTTCTCGCCGACATCGCCCTCGTAACGGCTTGCCGCCACCGAGGCATTGACGGAGCCATAGGGGCCGAGGCTTGCGACAAAACCCGCGCCTGCGTTGACCAGGCTGCGGATGCCTTCCGCATGCCCCTCCAGGGTCAGCCAGTTGGCAAGCCCATAGCGGATGCTGGCGGAGGCGGCGATATCGCTGACATAGTCGAACGAGGTATAGCCGTAGCCAAGGCGCGGAAAGCCGATTTCGGCGGAATAATCCACATAGCCCTTGCGCAGCATGCCGGGGGCAAAGAAATAGGAGCGCTGGATCACGGATTCGCGGTCGAGCGCGTCCTTCATGACAATGCGCGCATCGCCGCCGCCGCCAAGGAAGGGCAGGCCGCTGAAATCGAACGGCCCCGACGGAACCTCGCCGGAATAGACCTTCATATTGTTGAGATAGAGATCGAGCGTCGAGGGCACCGAGGCGCTGCCGCTGAGACTGGGGACGGGCGTGGTGACCAGATCCGGGCGGATACCGAAATTGCGCCTGATCTGCAGGCCGCCCAGCCGATAGGACGAACTCCACGACAGCGCGCCGGAAACGGTATCGCCGATCTGGTAGGTCAGCATGCGCTTCGGATCGACATAGCGCCAGTTGCTGTCCAGCCGGGCGATGTCATAGCGTCCCGCATCGAAGGGGTTCATCCGGCCGAGGCCGCTTGTCGACAGTGTGCCGAAAGGCGTGAGCAGCCGTGACTCGGCACTGCCGCTCAGGCTGCCGTCAAGATTGTCGCCATGCCAGTTGGAACCTGATGTGGCATAGAGGGTGTAATTCGTCACCAGCCCGAAATCCGAACGGACCGCGGAATAATCGATGGGCTCGCTCTCGCCGCCGAGATCGACAGTCGTCGGCTCGCGCGCCCGATCCGGCGCGGTGAAGGCGATCATCTGGTCCACATCATTATATTCCCAGGCCACACCGGGCAGGCTGTCGAGCGGGATGAAACCATCCTTGCCCGCGACACCGCGCTCCGCGCGGAAACCGGCCTTGCGCAATTCGTCCGGCGTCGCCGCCAGCCTGCCGTCGGGCAGATGCCGGAAACGGGCAAGCACGCGCGAGGCATGGTCATTGACCTTGACGCCAAGCAGCAGCTCCTGCCCGGATGCGGGCAGTTCCGGTGTGATCGGCGGTGCCTCCTCGGCCAGGGCGGGTGACAGGGCGCCCGCCAGACAAAGCCCCATGCAGGCAAGCCGCAGATCAAGGCGTGACGACAACTGTCTGATTGACCGCATAGTCATCCCCCTTGGCCGTGACATTGACGCTGGCGCCAGGCTGGATGCGCTGCGCACCCGCACTGACGGTCCAGCGCCGGGTCGAGCCGGGCAGGACATAGCCGTTGAGCCCTTCACCGAAGGAAACCGTCCCGGCTTTGGAGGCGACCGCGAGACCGGCGATCTTGGCATGGCGATTGCCCACATTGGTGGCCTCGGCAATCAGGGTCTTGCCGGAGCGGCTGATATTCCATTTGAGCTCGGCACCGGCGGCTCTTTCGGTGAAGAAAACCGGGATGGAATAGCGCAGCAGCATATCCACCGAAGCAGCCGGGCGGCGGATATTGACCTCTGGCAGCTGGTCGACGAGCAGCCGGTAGGTTTCCTCGCCGGATTTCAGCGGCGGGGCGATGCGGGCAATGCGGATCGTATAGGTGGTGCCGGGTTGCAGCGTCGCGGCGGGCGGGCTGGCGACCACATCGCGGCTTGGCGTGAGCTTGTCTTCGCCGTTCACCTGGGTCCAGGAAAACACCCGAACCTGGACATTGACGGGACGGTCACCCTCATTGCGCAGGTTGACGGTGGACGTCTGACCGGGGGCCGTCAGATCGACGGAGATGGGCGAGACCTGCAGCGGCGCTGCGAGGGCGGTGTTGTTGAAAGCCAGCATGGAGGCAAAGGAGGTTACGGCGAAGAACAGCTTCGCGGAATGGGATAAAGTCATAAAAAATCCAGTCTAAATATTTGAAAAATCAAAATAAATGTATGTAAATCATTATCGTTCAAAATCGTTCAAATAGCGCTTGCCTGATTTTCGGCCGGACGGGCGGAGAATGGTGTTGCGTATGAGCAACACGACCGGATCGGCGACATTGCCGCCGCCGACCAGGACATCGATCAGAATTGAACCGTCACCGTCACCGTGTCCGTGTAGGTGCCGGGAAGATCGCGCATTAGGCCAACACTTTCGATTTTGCCGTAGACCGCGATCGACTGAACCGTACCATCTGCTTCTCTCGGGAGGGCAGGCATGCCAGACCGGCTACCATCACCCCAAAGTGTAGAGTGGGACGCGTCTGAGTATAAATAATAAGGGATGAAATCTTTATAGCGTGATTTAGAAGCGTCACCACTGCTTGGATCGTTTGGCAATATAAGGCGGCGGTAAAACGGTTGAGGCGGCTCACTATTCACCGGATTCATGCCAGGGCCCAGGGCGATATTGTACTGGATGCCCTTGGTGCACTGGGCTTTGATGAACCCTTCGATGACGCGACCAAAAGATCCAACAGTAGTCGTTCCGAAATCCAGAAGGGCATCGCTAACCTTGCACTCCTTGTCAATTTTCATCTTGATTTGCAGGCTGCCGCCGGTCGAGCCTGACCAGGCGGAAACGCCGGATGCAATCAGCGCGGACAGAGCAATGATGGGGATAACAATTTTCATTGTCGCTCCTAAAGGTATGTTTCAAATTCGCTGCTGGAGAGCGTGCATTCTTTGCACGCTCTCGCCACAAGAGAGCCTTAAAATGTCCGGGATAATCAGAAACTAACCGTCACTGTCACCGCATCTGTGTATTCGCCGGTAGCAACGCCTGTTGTCAACTTCGACACACGGCCGTAGACCGAATAAGGCTGCGCGGTGCCGTCTGCGATTTTAGAGTCAACGGTATCTTTTTCTTTAGTATTTCCCCAAACGTTCTTGCGGCCCTCGTCCGAATACAATTGATAGCCGACGTAGTTATTGGCGCCAGTGCCCTTCATCCGGCGGGTGGCAACATCACCCGGATTGGAGGGATTGTTACCGGCGTTCAGCCCAATACTGTAAGTGGTGCCTTTGGTGCACAGGACCTTGATGGTGCCCACGCTATCGGCATCTTGAGCCAGAATAGCCGGCGTTCCGAAATTAAGAGTGGCCTCACCGTCGGGATTGACCTTGCATTCCTCGTTGATCGTCAGCTTAACCTGCAGAGTGCCGGTCGCCGTCCTTGACTTAGGAGGCGTTTCGGCGGACCAGCCGGCAACGGTGGAGGTGAGGAGGGCGGATATGGCGATAATGGGGACGAAAACTTTCATCATTTCTCCTAAAGGGATTGTTCAAAAATCAATGTCTGAAAATGGCTGCTGAGTACAACGTTACTCACGCAGTAGTATAGTTGCCGGTTCAACGATAACCAGAAGAGACAGGATTTCAACCCGTAAATTTCAAGTTATTCGTGATACTTTAGTATAGTATATCGTGTATTTAACCTACTATAGATTGTATTAAATGCTTGAAATCAACCTTAGATTCAACCTTGAATATGTCGCCGTGCGGCGGCAGGTGATCGCTGCAAGCACAACCTGGCCCGCATTTCCGCTGCGCGCGGGGCATGGCGAATCAGTGTTATGCGCGGTTGTTCGTGCGTGGTTCACCCTTCAAAAAGCTCAGCAAGCTCACCATGAGGTGCGTGGTTCGAAAAGCTCACCATGAGGGAGGTGGTCTGGTGCACGGTTGATCACAACCGTTGCAAAAACTAACTCCCTGCAATCCCCCACCTTCCTCATGGTGAGCGAGTTTCAAGCCAGCCGTCGACCTTGCAGATTTCAGATCCCTGCAATCAACCGTCCTCCCTCATGGTGAGCTTGTCGAACCACGCACAGCATCGCGGCAAACGGCGTCAGCGGGCGGAGATTTTCGTCGGCACATCGGGCAGTTTCAGTGCCGGTGCTTCCTTCAGCGCCTGACCGATTTCACGCAGCGAGGTGACGGTGGCATTGGAGAGCACGCGCGGGCGCTCGGCTGCCTTCAACGCTTCCTCGTCCGCCGTGGCCGGTTTGGCGGCGGCCACCTTGTCCTGTTTCGGCATCGCCGGATCGATGCCGGGAATGGGCTTCAGATCGATGTTCTGGTGGGCGTAGTTCATGAAACGCTGCCAGGTCATCGCCGGCAGGATGCCGCCGGTCAGCTCCTTGGTCGGGGTGAAGTTGTCGTTGCCGAACCAGACGGCCGCGGTGTAGTTGCCGGTGAAGCCGACGAACCAGGCATCGCGGTAACTCTGGGTCGTGCCTGTCTTGCCCGCCACGCGCGTCATCGGCAGGGCGGCGCGCCGTCCTGTGCCCCATTCCGGCACCTGGCTGAGCATGATGTTCATGTTGAACGCCGCCTTTTCGGTGAGCGCCCGGTGCGGCTTGTTCCCGTCGGTCTTCCAGTCCCACAGGAGCTTGCCGTTCTGGTCGCTCACCTGGGTGAAGGCATGGCGCACGCCGGCAAGGCCGCCGGTGGCGAAGGTGTTGTAGCCCGTCGCCTGATCCATGACCGTCATGCCCGAGGTGCCGAGCACCATGGTCTTGTGCGAACTGATCACCGATTCCACGCCCATGGCTTTCGCCAGCGCCACGATGGGCGCCGTCGTCAGATAATCCTTGGCAAGGCGCACCGGCACCGTGTTGATGGATTTGACGAGGGCCGTCGTCAGGTCGATCTGGCCGAGATATTGCCGCGAATAGTTCTGCGGCGACCAGTTGCCCCAGGACACGGCGCCGCCCGAAATCATGGTTTTTGGCGTCATGCCCTTTTCCATGGCGGCGGCATAGACATAGGGCTTGAACGAGGAACCGGCCTGGCGCAGCGCCGCCGTGGCGCGGTTGAACTGGCTTTCGCCATAGTCGCGCCCGCCGACGATGGCGCGCACCGCGCCGTTGGTTTCCAGGACGACGATGGCCGCCTGCGTCACATGGTATTCCTTGCCGAACTGGCGCAGGTGATATTCCGCCGATTCCTCCGCCGCCTTCTGGATGCCGGTATCGAGCGTGGTGCGCACGACGAGGGTGTGCGAGGGCAGTTTCTGGCCGACGCGGCGGATCTCGTCAAAGGCCCAGTCGAGGAAGTAATCCGGGCTTTCGGAGCGGGCGCGGTCCACAACCGTTGCGGGATTGCGGCGGGCGCCGACCACCTGGCCCTCGGTCATCAGTCCGCCCTGCACGAGATTGCTCAACACCACATTGGCGCGGGCGCGGGCGGCAGGCAGGTTGACGTGCGGCGCATATTTGGCCGGTGCCTTGAACAGGCCGGCGAGCATGGCCGCTTCGGCGAGGTTCACATCCTTGACGCTCTTGCCGAAATAGAATTCCGAGGCCGCGGCGATGCCGAACGTGCCGCCGCCCATATAGGCGCGGTCGAGATAGGTCTGCAGGATTTCCTTTTTCGACAGGTTGGATTCCAGCCACAGCGCCAGGAACGCCTCCTTGATCTTGCGGTCGAGGCTGCGCTCATTGGTCAGGAACAGGTTTTTCGCCAGCTGCTGGGTGATGGTGGAGCCGCCCTGGACCACGGAATTGGCGCGCAGGTTTTCCGTCATGGCGCGGGAAAGACCAAGGAAATCAATGCCGAAATGGTCGAAGAAGCGGCGGTCTTCCGTGGCCAGCACCGCCTTGATCACATGGTCGGGCAATTCGTCGATGGGCACGGCGCTGCGGTGCAGGATGCCGCGCTGGCCGATCTCGTTGCCGTAGCGGTCGAGGAAGGTGACGGCGAAATCGTCGCGCGTGCGCCAGTTCTTTTCCGTGTCGTGGAAGGCTGGGATGGCGAGCGTCAGCATGACCACGGAACCGGCGGTGCCCCAGGTGAAGCCTTCGCTGAGGAGTTCGACGACGCCGCGCCGCCAGCCCGATACATGGAAACGGCGGAAGAAGATGGTGGTGTCTTCCCAGAATTCGGCGAGGCGGAAACGCAGCTCGTACAGCGACGAATCGATCCAGGCATCAAGTCCAAGCAGAGGCGAGACCTTGAATCGCTTGCGTTTCTTCTCGGTCAGAGTGTTTTTGGCCCGAGGCTCGTTCATCATGCCAATCTCTTGTCTGCCTGTCGTCAGCCACATCGCGCGCGAAGATATGATGTAGCCGATTACGCTTAACAGCTTCTTATGATGGCCGTTATAAGACCGCGGCAGTCCGTTTCGTCCCTTTCTATCTCAAGGAAAAATTTAACTCTTTTTCTGATCAGGCGACAAGGGGCGCAGCCGCCAACACCGAGATTTGATGGAGTCCGGGGCGGTTAAAATTCCACTTGCAATTGTGTTCCGGTGATGGATTGCTGTGGTTTTTTGGCGGGAGAGAAAGAGCATGTCCATCGAACACTGGCTGGCATTTGTTGCGGCATCGGCAATCCTTCTGGCCATTCCCGGTCCGACCATCCTGCTGGTCATTTCCTATGCGCTCGGCCATGGCCGTCGCTTTGCCGCTGCAACCGTGGCGGGTGTGGCGCTGGGCGATTTCACTGCCATGACGGCATCGATGCTGGGGCTCGGCGCCTTGCTTGCCGCCTCCGCCGCGATCTTCACCGTGCTCAAATGGATCGGCGCAGCCTATCTGATCTATCTCGGCATCAAGCTGTGGCGCGCCCCGGTGGCGGACAATGCCGCCGCAGGCGAAGCGCAGGAGAGCGATGGAAGCGCGCTGCGCATCTTCCTGCACACCTATGTGGTGACGGCGCTGAACCCCAAGAGCATCATCTTTTTCGTGGCGTTCCTGCCGCAGTTTCTCGACACCTCGCAGCCTGTTTTTACCCAGATGGTGATCTTTGAAACGACGTTCCTGGTGCTGGCAACGCTCAACGCCGGAACCTATGCGCTGATGGCCTCCATGGCGCGCCAGACCATCCGCAAGCCGAGGGTGCAGCGCGCGGTCAACCGCACCGGCGGTTCGCTGATGATCGGGGCAGGGCTGCTGGCGCTCGGCTGGAGGAAGGCTTCCGCCTGACGGCGGGTGTATTGAAAGAAAATAATCATATTTAGGAAAATAGTCCTTGACTGCGTGACGGAACTTCTGTAGGGTCTGGTTATCGTCAGAAATGTGCCCGGATCACTCCGGTGGCGGGCGATCTGATCTTCCAGGAATTGGCCATGACAATGATGGGGCGCGGCGAGAGCGCGCTGTGCCGCCGGCACGCCTATGATCTCTGCCGGCACTACGGGATTTCCGCCGACGCAATGGCGCCGGTGTTCGGCATCGGCCGGACGGAGTTCGAACAGCGCGTCCGCGATGACGGGCTGACGCTTGCATATCTGGAATGCCAGAACACGGAAATTACCCTCATTCACGATCTCATGGCGCTTTTGCGTGGGGAGTTGGAGCAACTGCAACTGGGAGACGAGACGGTGACGGCAAAGACACGGCTGGATGCTCTCGCGCAGCTTGCCCGCACCATGGATCGCCTCAGCGACATGCAGGAGAAGCGCGTTGAACAGCAGCGGTCCGTGCTCATGCTGAGCCCGGAAGAATTGCGCGAAGCGCTGGTGCGCATCGACGGAAGAATCCATGAACTTGCCCTCTGCCGCGCCGACGAACTGGTGCAGCGACAATCTCAGCCCTGTGCAGATGCAGGCACTGATCAACGAATGGGTGTTCCAGGGGCGGGCGAACCAGCAACCGCCGCATAGGGATTGGCGGACATGGCTGATCCTTGGCGGGCGCGGTTCCGGCAAGACCCGCGCCGGGGCCGAGTGGGTGAACAGTATCGTGCAGGGCTTTCCACCCTTCCGGCCGCGATCATCCCTCAGCATCGCGCTGGTGGGCGAAACGCTTGCCGATGTGCGCGAGGTCATGGTCGACGGCCCGTCCGGGATCATGGCAGTATCGCGGGCCGAGCGGCCGCGTTTCGAGGTGACGCGACGGCGGCTCGTCTGGGCCAATGGCGCGACGGCGGCAATGTTCTCCTCGGAGGATCCCGACAGCCTGCGCGGGCCTCAATTCGATGCAGCCTGGAGCGACGAACTGGCAAAGTGGAAACACGCGCAGGAAACCTGGGACATGCTGCAATTCGGTCTGCGCCTCGGGGAAAATCCCAAGCAGGTGGTGACAACCACGCCGAAACCCATCGCGCTGCTCAAGACATTGATGAATGATAATGCTGTTCTGGTGAACCGCATGCGAACGGCGGAGAACGAAGCCAATCTTGCCCAAAGCTTTCTGACACATGTGAACAGGCTTTATGGCGGAACCCGGCTTGGCCGTCAGGAGCTTGACGGCGAGCTGATTGAGGAGCGGCGCGATGCCCTGTGGTCCCGGTCGATGGTGGATGAGATTTACAGCAATGATGTGCCCGAGATGCAACGGATTGTCGTTGCCATTGATCCCCCGGCCAGCGCCACGCGGAAATCCGATGCCTGCGGCATTGTTGCTGCCGGACGTGATGCGGCGGGGACGGGCTGGGTACTCGCGGATGAGAGTTTTGCACCGGCCAAGCCCATCCAATGGGCACGGCGCGCGGTTGCGCTGTTTCACCGGCTGGAGGCTGACCTGATCATCGCGGAAATCAATCAGGGCGGCGATATGGTGGCTGCGGTGATTGCCGCGCAGGACGATAGGGTGCCGGTGCGCGGCGTGCGGGCCAATCGCGGCAAGGCACTGCGTGCCGAGCCCATTGCCGCCCTGTACGAACAGGGCAGGGTCCGACATGCGGGCCGGTTTGCCGCGCTGGAAGATGAGATGTGCGATTTCACCCATGCGGGCTTGTCGAATGGCCGCTCGCCGGATCGCGTCGATGCGCTGGTCTGGGCCCTGAGCGAGCTGATGCTGAAACGAGAGGTCATCCCGCGTGTTCGCGTGGTTGGCTAAACCCCGGGTTGCTTGGAAAGGCGGCGGAATTATTGTATTGTCTTGGAGTGGGACGCGAGCTTTCGCCCGCGCCCCTTTTCTTAGTAAGTGAATTGGACCCGGATGGTGAGTTGCCAGCTCGTTCGGGTCCTTTTCACTTCTAAGGTGATGCTAAGTGGCAGATACCACACGTTCACCTCCAAGTTTGAGAGCAAGGCCTTTGCCGAGGCCGGGAGGCCCATCGTCCCGGTGCACCTGCTGGCTCGGTGCGTGCTGCTTCGCTCTCAAAACCTATTCCGCTTCAATACATTGCCGGGTTTTGCAGAAGCTTCAACGAATGCAGGGTTGAATCGTCGCTGCGATATGCGGCGTGCGGTTGTTATCGGAGCGAGGGGCCATCCCGCGTGTTCGCGTGGTCGGCTAAACCCCGGGTTGCTTGGAAAGGCGGCGGAGTTATTGTATTGTCTTGGAGTGGGACGCGAGCTTTCGCCCGCGCCCATTTTCTTAGAAAATGAATTGGATCCGGATCGTTAGTTGCAAGCACGTCCGGGTCCTTTTCATTTCCAAGGTGATGCTAAGTGGTAGGTACCACACTTCCACCTCCAAGTTTGAGAGCAAGGCCCTTGCCGAGGCCGGGAGGCCCATCTTCCCGATACACCGGCTGGCTCGGTGCGTTCTGCTTCGCTCTCAAAACCTGTTCCGCTTCAACACATTGCCGGATTTTGCAGAAGCTTCAACGAATGCAGGGTTGAATCGCCGGTGCGATATGCGGCGTGCGGTTGTCCCGGCGAGCTGATCCGTTTCACCCAACAAAGAGAACATGTCCCATGGCACGTCATTGGCCGTGGCGCCGTCGCGCCGCGAACGAAAACCCGCCTCTGCAGACCAAGGCAGCGCAAGGGTTTGTCGCCCTGCAGTTCGACCGCGAAGCGCGCTGGTCGCAGGGCGGTTACACCGGACTGTCCCGGCAGGGATTCATGCGTAATCCCGTTGTCTACCGCTGCGTGCGTCTGCTGGCGGAAGCCGCTGCCGCCACGCCCTGGCTGCTCTACGAGAGGCGGACCGAACACACGCAGCATCCGCTGCTTGACCTCTTGTCAAATCCGCATCGCGGCGCCGACGGGGCCAGCCTGTTCGAAACGCTCTACGGTCATCTCCTTTTGTCCGGTAACGCCTATGTGGAAAGGGTCAGCAGCGGCAACGGTGCCAGCGAACTGCACCTTCTGCGCCCGGACCGGATACGCGTGGTCACGGGTGACAACGGATGGCCGCTGGCGCTCTGCTATGGCGTTGGCGCGAGCAAGCGCACCATCCCACTCGATGACGGGCAGGCACTGCATCTCAAACTGTTTCATCCGCTGGATGACCACTATGGATTTGCACCGCTCGAAGCGGCTTTGATGGCCCTCGATATTCACAATGCGTCCGGCGTCTGGAACAAGGCGCTGCTCGATAATTCGGCACGGCCATCCGGCGCGCTCGTCTATGCGCCTGCCGATACGGCACGGCTGACCGAAGCGCAGTTCGAGCGGCTGAAGACCGAACTGGAAGAGGGATACACCGGCGCGGCCAAGGCAGGGCGGCCGCTGCTGCTGGAAGGCGGCCTCGACTGGAAATCCATGGGCTTGTCGCCGCGCGACATGGATTTCATCGCCGCCAAGAATGCTGCCAGCCGCGATATTGCGCTGGCGTTTGGTGTTCCGCCCATGCTGCTCGGTATCCCCGGCGACAACACCTATGCCAATTATGCCGAAGCCAATCGCGCATTCTATCGCCTGACGGTGATCCCGCTGATCACCCGCACCGCCAAGGCCATCGGCAACTGGCTGGGTCCGGTTTATGGCACCGGGTTGCGGCTGGAGCCGGATTTCGATCGTATCGACGGATTGTCGATGGAACGGGACGCGCTGTGGCAGCGCGTATCGGCAGCGCCATTCCTCAGTGATGACGAGAAGAGAGAGGCCGTGGGATATGCCCGCAGGCCGCACGAATTTTCCGGAGAATGATCATGACAAACTGGTCCGATGCCGCCTGGATTCTGGCGGCAAAGGCAGCCGGTGCCGTTGCAGGCTCCGCTGTCTCACTTGCCTACATGCTGCCGAGGGACAAGAGCGAGGCAGCCATCCGCTTTATCGTCGGCATCGTCTGCGGCCTGGCCTTTGGCGGGCTGGCCGGTGTGAAGATTGCATCCGAACTCGACATTCGCGGCCAGCTCGGCGATGGCGAACTGATGCTGATGGGCGCTGCCGCTGCCAGTCTTGCGGCCTGGACCGCCCTTGGCATTTTTTCCCGTCTGACGGCGCGCATCGGTGAATCAAAACCTCCGCAGGATCATCCAAGTCCTTCCGGCAAAAGGGATATCGCCAATGCTGAGAAATAAGAGAATTGAGAAAAAGTTCGCTGGAGTGGCCATCGAACGGGTTGAGCTCGACGGCAGTTTTTCCGGCTATGCCAGCCTGTTCGGCGAGGTCGACCTTGGCAAGGATGTCATCGCGCCCGGGGCCTTTGCCGCGTCCATTCGCAAGCGTGGTGCCGCGGGCATTCGCATGCTTTGGCAGCACGATCCCAATGAGCCCATCGGCGTCTGGACCCGGATCGTCGAGGACAGGCGCGGGCTCTATGTCGAGGGCCGTTTGACGACCGGTGTTACCCGCGGGCGCGACGTGCTGGAACTCATGCGCTCCGGGGCAATCGACGGGCTGTCCATTGGTTTTCGCACCGTCAAGGCCAAGACGGATGGCCTCGGCAATCGGCGTATCCTCGAGGCGGACCTCTGGGAAATTTCCGTGGTGACGTTTCCGATGCTGCCCTCGGCTCGGGTCGGGCAGGTCAAGGCGCAGCCGGCAGACGTTCATGCGGCGCTGGCTGCAACCCTGCGGGCGGCCGCCCGGCGGCTCCGCGCTTGAATCATTCTCTCCATTTCACACACAAAGGATTTGAAATGACCGAACAATTTTCCACTCCGGCACCCGAAGCCAAGAATGCGGGCACACAGAATGTAGCCGAAGCATTCAATGATTTCATGCAGGCTTTCGATGAGTTCCGCCAGAACAATGACGACCGGATCAGGCAAATTGAAAAACGTGCCAGCGCCGATGTTCTGACCGATGAAAAGGTCGAACGCATCAATCACGCGCTGGATGAACAGAAGCGCGTGATCGACCATATGCTGCTGAAAAAGGCGCGGCCCACTCTGGAAACAGGGATGAGCCCGTTGCTGTCGCTGGAGCACAAGACCGCCTTCGACAGTTATATCCGGCGCGGCGACGAGCATGGCGTGCGCACCATCGAAGCCAAGGCTCTCTCCATCGGCTCCGCGCCCGATGGCGGCTATCTCGTGCCGCCGGAACTTGAGCGCGATATCGGCATGCGGCTGGCCGCGCTCTCGCCCATCCGTGCCCTCGCAACGGTGCGGCAGGTATCCGGCTCCGTGCTGAAAAAGCCGTTTGCGGTGAAGGGACCGGCTGTGGGCTGGGTCGGGGAAACCGACGCCCGCCCGCAGACGGAAGCCTCCAAACTGGCGGAACTGCAATTTCCCACCATGGAACTTTACGCCATGCCGGCGGCATCCTCGTCGCTGCTGGATGACGCGGCCGTCGATGTGGAACAGTGGATATCCTCCGAGGTCGAGACCGCTTTCGCCGAACAGGAGGGGCAGGCCTTCATAAACGGCAACGGCACCAGCCAACCCAAGGGTTTCCTGACCTATGACAGCATTGCCGATGCGATCTGGAGCTGGGGCAAGCTGGGCAGCGTCTCGACCGGCATTGCCGGTGGGTTTGCAGCCTCGAACGCCTCGGACATCCTGTTTGATACGGTTTACACGCTGAAGGCCGGATACCGGCAGAATGCCAGCTGGGTGATGAACCGCAAGACGCAGGCAGCCGTGCGCAAGCTCAAGGACAATGACGGCAACTATCTCTGGACGCCGCCCGCAGCACCTGGCCAGCAGGCCTCGCTGCTGGGCTTCCGGCTGACCGAAGCAGAGGCGATGCCACCGATGACAACCGGCGGCGCTGCCATTGCCTTCGGCGATTTCGCCCGCGGCTACCTGGTGGTGGATCGCACCGGGGTGCGGGTCCTGCGTGATCCCTATTCCGCCAAACCCTACGTGCTGTTCTACACGACCAAGCGCGTGGGCGGCGGCGTGCAGGACTTCGATGCGATCAAGCTGCTGAAATTCGCGGCGTAGTCAAACAGGGATCGGCTGCACGACACTTATCCAGCCGAACGCTTCTCAACCAATGCAGGAATGTCCATGACCATCACGGTAGTAAGGCCGCCGGCTGTGGAGCCGGTGGCTCTGGCGGATCTGCGTCAGTTCCTGCGGCTGAGCGGAACCGGCGAGGATGCACTGCTTTCCGGGTTGCTGAAGGCGGCACGCGAAACACTGGAGACCCTGACCGGACTGGTGCTGATCAAACAGCAGCTGCGGTTTTACACCGACCGCTGGCCGAATGACGGCCTGATAAGAATTGATCGCTATCCCGTGCAGTCCGTCGCTGCCGTGACGGCCTACGAGCCTGACGGGGTGCCGGTCGTTCTCCCGACCGTGGCGATGCATCTGGAGGCCGCAAGCCGTCCTGCACGGCTGCACCTGCAATCTCCGGCCCATGGGCTGGGCGGATTGGAGATCGATGTCATAGCCGGTTTCGGCGAAACGGGGGTGGATGTGCCGGATGCGCTCAAACACGCACTGATGACCCTGGTTGCCCACTGGTATGAGTTTCGCGGGACCTATAGCCCGGCCGACCATCCCGCCGCCCTGACGCCGGCATTCGAGCGTGTTGTCAATCTCTGGCGAAGGGTCTCGCTCTGATGCCGACGCTGTTCATTGATCCCGGCAAACTGGCGCATGAACTGCAGCTGGAACGGGCGGTTCTTGCCGATGATGCCGTGAACGGCAGCGTCGAACAATGGCAGGAAATAGCCACCGTCTGGGCGCATATCGAGCCGGCGGGTGCAGGCATGGTGTTTTACGGCGGGCAGAGCCTGGCCGAAATCACGCATCGCATCACGCTGCGGGGACGGGGTGATGTGAAAAGCGGCATGCGCCTGCGCAAGGGAGCCCGCATTTTCCGGCTGGTGACAATTCACGATCCCGATGAAACCGGGCGATATCTCGTCTGCCGGGCACGGGTGGAGGGGCTATGAAACTGAGCCTGCAAATAACGGTAGCGGACCTCATCCGGACACTGCGCTGGCGCGCGATTGAGCTGCGCGAAGAGATGACGGACGCGTCAAGGCCGGCCGGGTACGAACAGGAAGCGCCGGACAAACGAAAGCCCGTGCGATGACCAGCGCCGGGCTTCAACTGCAAAAGGCACTGTTGCAGGTACTCAAGGCGGATGCGGGTCTCAATGAATGGGTGAACCGGCGGGTTTTCGATCATGTGCCGCAGCAGGCCGACTTTCCCTACATCACCTTCGGGACGGCCAGCACCTATGACTGGAGCACGTCTACCGAACGCGGCGGCGAGCATTTGCTGACGCTGCTTGTGTGGACACATCGGGCCAGCCGAAAAACGGTTTTCGACATTATGGATCGGATCGAGCAGCTCCTGCTGTCAGTGACGCTACCTCTGGAAGGGCACAAACTCGTCAGCATCCGCCTCGAATACGCGCAGACGGCGCTGGCCGACAACCGCGGCAGCTTCGCCGGTGTCATGCGGTACCGGGCGGTGACGGAAGAGTTTCAGCCGTAGACTTCAAACGAGCCAGGGCACCGGCCGGGTGCCCTTTTGCATGGAGGACTTCAAACAATGGGCGCCCAGAGAGGCAAGGATATCCTGCTCAAACTGCAGGATGCGGGCGGCAAGTTCGTCACCTGCGCGGGGCTGCGGTCCAACCGGATCGCCTTCAACACCGAAACCATCGATGTGACCGACGCCGATGCGGCGGGGCGGTGGCGCGAACTCCTGGGCGGCAGCGGCGTGCAGCGCGCGTCGATCAGCGGTTCAGGTCTGTTCAAGGATGCGCAATCGGACGCGCTGATCCGGCGGGCATTTTTTGCAGGCGATATCCTGGCATGGCAGATCATCCTGCCGGATTTCGGTTCCCTGCAGGGACCTTTCCAGATCACGGCGCTCGAATATGGCGGCAAGCACGATGCCGAGGTGACCTTTGACATCGCCCTGGAATCCGCCGGCCTCATCCGTTTCACCGAGGCGGCCTGATGGCAAACCGGCATCGCGGTGAAATCAGCGCCGTCCTGGACGGGCGCGAATGGACGCTGTGCCTGACGCTGGGCGCATTGGCCGAATTGGAGGACGCCTTCATGGCGGCCGACATGGGTATGCTGTTGCAGCGCTTTTCCGGCGGTACGCTTTCCGCCCGTGACGCGGCAAAGATCATTGCTGCCGGGCTGAAGGGCGGCGGCAACAGCATAACGCCGGAGGAAGCAGCGCAGATGCGGGCGGAGGGCGGGGCAACGGGCTTTGCCCGCATCGTCAGTGAACTGCTGGCGGCGACCTTCGGTGAATCAAAAACGGAGCAATCCAGCGCAAACCCTTGAATGCCGCAGCAGATTCCGGCCTCGTCTTTCCGTGGGCGGTCCTCATGGGCGCAGGCTTTGGTCTGCTGCGGCTTTCCACATATGACTTCTGGGCAATGACGCCACGGGAAATCTGCGCGGCTTTCGCGGAGCCGCCGGGACAGGCAGCCTTCTCCCGGCCGCGGTTCGAACAATTGATGCAGGCGTTTCCCGATGCACCGGCTTTGAGCGAGGAATAGCCATGAACGACAAAATGACGGTGGCGATCGACGCCGATACATCGGGTTTCGAGAAGGCATTGTCTGACCTGAAGGCGCAGTCCGAGCAATTCGGCCGTGTCCTGACCGGGTCGTTGAAAAGCGCCGTGATGAGCGGCAACGACCTCGGTGACGTGCTGCGGCAGTTGGGGCGGGACATGGCTGGCATGGCGCTGACCACCGGTATGAAATCGCTCGAAGATTGGAGCGCGTCGATGTTTTCAAGCTTGCTGGGCGCGGCAAAACCGCATGCGAAGGGTGGCGTGGTTTCCAGCCCGACTTACTTTGGTGCGGGCGGATCGCTCGGGCTGATGGGCGAAGCGGGTGCGGAGGCCATCATGCCTCTGGCCCGCGGAGCGGATGGCAGGCTGGGTATTGCTGCGCATGGAGGCGGTTCGCCGGTGCAGGTGGTCCTGCACGTGAATACGCCCGATGCAGCCTCATTCCGCAAATCGGAAGCCCAGTTGACGGGGATGCTGGCGCGCGCCGTGCACCGCGGCACGCGCACCCTATAGGAAACAACGCGATGCAGCCTTTCCATGATGTCCGGTTTCCGCTCGGCATATCCTTTGGCGCAACGGGCGGCCCGGAATGGAAGAACGAAATTGTGGCGCTGACCTCGGGACACGAACAGCGCAATGCGCGCTGGGCGTCATCACGCCATCACTACGACGCAGGAACCGGCGTACGGTCACTGGCCGATCTGGAAGAGGTCCTGAGCTTCTTCGAGGCGCGGTGCGGTTCGCTGCTTGCGTTCCGGTTCCGCGATCCTTTCGACCATCAGTCCTGCGCGGCGGGCAAGCCGATTGCCGCGACGGATCAGGTGTTGGGACAAGGTGACGGAAAGCAGGCGGCGTTCCAGCTGCAGAAACGCTATGGCGATTATCGGCGCATCATCTCCAAGCCGGTACAAGGCTCCGTGCGGGTTGCGGTGGGCGGCATTGAAAAGCAGGAGCCGGCTGATTTTACGGTCGATGTGCTGACGGGCCAAATCGTGTTCAAACCAGACCGCATACCACCCGCAGGAACGTCTGTGACCGCCGGCTTTGCCTTTGACGTTCCCGTCCGCTTCGATACGGACCGGCTGACCATCAGCGTCAAATCGTTCAACGCGGGTGAAATCCCGACCATTCCGATCATCGAGGTGAAGGCATGAACCCCCTTTCTCCCGAGCTTGAATCACATCTTGCAGGTGATGTGACAACCCATTGCTTTTGCTGGATCATCCGTCGAAAGGATGGCGTCCTCCTCGGTTTCACCGACCATGACCGGCTATTGAGCATCGAGGACGTGCGCTGTGAACCGCAGACGGGTCTGACGGCCAGCGAGGCGACAAGTGCGCTGGGGCTCGCTGTTGATGGCGCGGAAGTCGAGGGTGCCCTGTCATCCCTCGGCATTACCGATAGCGGCGTGGAATCCGGTGCATTCGACGACGCCCTTGTCGAGACATTTATCGTCAATTGGGCGGCACCGCAGCAGCGGGTCCTTTTGCGGCGGGCAAGGATAGGCACCGTTACCCGCAGCGGCAACCGTTTCGTGGCGGAGCTGAAAAGCAGCGCCGTCGACCTCGACAAGGTGAAGGGACGGCGGATCACGCGGCTGTGCGATGCGGAGCTCGGTGATGCGCGCTGCGGCTATCGCAGCGATGACGAGAAGGGCAGCGTTTCCGGCGTGATATCCGACCGCGCCTTTCTGGCGAGCGGCCTGCACGCCGCCGCCGCGAACTGGTTCCGCAATGGCGTGCTCACCTGGACTTCCGGCGGCAAAGCCGGCCGCACCAACGTGGTGACCGGGCAGGAGATGGCGGGGAATGACATCCGGCTCGATCTGCGCGATGCGCCGGTGCCGGACATGCAGGCGGGCGATACATTTTCGCTGCTGCCAGGCTGCGACAAGAGCTTTGGCACCTGCAAGACAAAGTTCAGCAATACAGCCAATTTTCGCGGATTTCCGCATCTGCCTGGCAATGACGCCGCCTATAATTATGCCGACGGATCGGGCAATTTCGACGGCGGCGTGCTGGTGCCATGACCATCGCAATCGACGTTGTCGCCGAAGCACGTCGCTGGATTGGTACGCCATACCGGCATGGCGGCTCCACGCTCCACGTCGGCTGCGATTGCCTTGGGCTGGTGCGTGGCATCTGGCGCACGCTTTACGGATGCGAACCGGAAGAGATTCCCGTCTATTCCGCTGACTGGGCGGAAGCAGGACACGGCGATCCGCTCGTCCAGGCAGCGAGACGTCACATGGCCGAGAAGGCCGTGCAGGGTGTGGACGCGGGCGATCTCATCCTCTTCCGCTGGCGGGACGGCATGGCAGCCAAGCATCTCGGCATTTTGACGGGCGAGGAACACTTCATTCACGCCTATGAGGGGCACAGGATCATGGAATCGGCGCTGGTGCCGCAATGGCGAAAACGCATCGCGGCGGTCTTCGCCTTTCCCCTCCGCAGATAGGAACCACCCGGCATGGCCACGCTTATTCTTCAAGGAGTCGGAGCCTATATCGGCAGTGCCGTAACTTCGCTGGGCGCCTATCTGATTGATCGGGCTTTCTCCGGCACAAAGCCAATCGAGGGTCCCCGGCTGGCTGCCATGAAGCCGATGACCGCCGAGGAAGGGGCCGCCTTGCCGAAAGTCTACGGCTCGGTGCGGTTGACCGGCACCCTGATCTGGGCGACCCGCTTCGAGGAGGTGAAGTCCAGGCGCCGGACCGGTGCCAAGGGCGGACCGAAGGTGACGGAGTATTCCTATGTCGGCAATTTTGCCATTGCCCTGGCGGAGGGCGAAATCAGCCTTGTCAGGCGGATCTGGGCCGACGGCAGGGAAGTGGACCAGAATGCATTGACCCTGCGCGTTCACAAGGGCGGTGCGTCACAATTGTCCGACCCGCTGATCGAGGCGAAACAGGGAACCGGCAACGCGCCGGCCTATCGCAACACCGCCTATGTGGTGTTCGAACGGTTTCCGCTTGAGATGTATGGCAACCGCATACCGCAATTCCAGTTCGAGGTGGTGCGCGCCATCGGTACGCTTGCCCGCGATCTCAAGGCGGTCGCGCTCATTCCAGGGGCCACCGAATTCGGCCTGTCACCGACGCCGGTCACCTGCGAGCCCGCAGCCGGCGAAACGCGCGGCCTGAACCGCAATTGCCTGCGCGGCGCAACCGACTGGCAGGCTTCGCTCGACGAACTGCAGGCGCTTTGTCCGAGCCTGGAAAACGTTGCCATTGTCGTGCCGTGGTTCGGCACGGATCTGCGCGCTGGCCATTGCCGCATCCGGCCGGGCGTGATGGACCGCGAGGGCTATGACGAAAGCGAGGCATGGCGTGCCGGCGATGTCGCCCGCGACGAGGCCCATCTGATGTCGCGCAGCGGCGATTGTGCTGCCTATGGCGGTACGCCGTCGGATCGCAGCGTGACCGAGGCGATCCGCGCGGCGAAGGCGCGGGGCCTGAAAGTGACGCTTTATCCGTTCCTGATGCTTGATATCGCCGCCGATAACACATTGCCCGATCCCCATGGCGGCGCCCGGCAGGCGGCCTATCCGTGGCGCGGCCGCATCAGTTGTCACCCCGCGCCCTATCGGCCGGGCAGCAGCAACGGCACGGCTGCGGCGGCCGCCGAGGTCGCCGCTTTCCTGGGGGCCGCCGAAATCCGCTCGTTCGGAACCGATGACGGATCGGTGATCTATCACGGTGAGGGCGATGACTGGGGGTATCGGCGTTTCATCCTGCATCTGGCGCATCTTGCCGTTTGCGCCGGCGGTGTGGATGCGTTTCTTCTCGGCTCGGAGCTGTGCGGTCTGACGGGTATCAGGGGAACGGGTGACAGTTTTCCCTTTGTCTCCGGCCTGTGCACGCTGGCGGACGATGTCCGCACCGTGCTCGGCAGTGGCTGTATTTTGACCTACGGCGCGGACTGGACCGAATATTTCGGTCATCACCCGCAGGACGGATCGAACGACGCCTTTTTCCATCTTGATCCGCTCTGGGCGCATCCGGCCATCGGTGCGGTCGGGATCGACAATTACATGCCGCTCAGCGACTGGCGCGACGAGGACTACAGCGCCTCGGGCGCCAACGGTTTTTCCGGCCCCTATGACCTAGCGGCGCTGCAAAGCCAGATTGCCGCCGGCGAGGGCTTTGACTGGTACTATGCAACAGATGCGGATCGAACCGCGCGGCGGCGCACGCCGATCACCGACGGCTCGGGCAAGCCTTGGGTCTACCGCTACAAGGACATCGAGGCCTGGTGGAAAAACCCGCATTACAACCGCAAGGGCGGCGTCGAGAGCGCCAATGCCACGGCGTGGCAGCCAATGGGTAAGCCGGTCTGGCAGACGGAACTGGGCTGTCCGGCGGTCGACAAGGGCCCCAATCAGCCCAATGTCTTTCCCGATGCCAAATCCTCCGAGGGGGCGTTTCCGTATTTTTCCGATCACGGCCGCAGCGACCTCGCGCAGAACCGTTTTCTGCGTGCCCATCTAGACCATTGGCGCAGCCATGGCGGCGCCATGCTGAACACGAGCCGCGTCTATGTCTGGGCCTGGGATACGAGGCCGTTTCCTGAATTTCCCCTCAACCGCAAGCTCTGGTCCGATGGCGACAACTGGACCTCGGGGCATTGGCTGAACGGCAGGCTTTCCGGGGTTGCGCTCGATGAGCTGATTGGCGCTGTTCTCGCCGATTTCGGTCTTGCCGGGGTGGATGCGAGTGCGGCCGATGGCTTTGTCAGCGGTTTGATCGTCGAAGAGCCCGCACATGCCCGGTCGGTCCTTGAGCCGCTGCTGGAGGTGTTTGGTATCAACGCCTTCGAAGACGGTGCGACGCTGGTGTTTCAAAGCGCGGCGCGTGTTCCCGCGCAAACCGCGCTGATCGATGAATGCGTCGAGCCCGATGACAGGGGGCCGGTGCAGCGAAAGCTGCATGAAATCATGGAGCAGCCCGCCCGGGTCGAAATCGCCTATCGCGATCCGATGCTCGACTATCAGGTGGCGATGGCATCCGCCGGCAGGCCGGACGGCAAGGGAACGGAAAATCTCGCCGTTGCGGCCATGCTTGAGGCCGGTCAGGTCAAAGGCTTGGCGGAGGACTGGCTGCAGGCACGCCGTGCCGCCCGGCGGACCATATCGTTCGAATTGCCATGGAAACATGCCGCATTGAAGGTGGGCAGCCGCATACGGCTGGATGGCTCCATGCCAGTCAAGGATTATCTCGTCACCTCCATTGAAGACGGTGCAACCCGCCGGGTCGAGGCAAAAGGCTTGCCCCGGCATGTGCGGCACGCGGACCGGGCGGGATTGCCCGCTTCAACGGGGGTGGCAACGACGGTGTTCGGCCGTCCGCGTTTTCATCTGTGCGATCTGCCGATGTGGCCGGGTGCTGAAAATCCGCTTGATCAATTGCGGGTTGCCGCCTTTGCCAGGCCATGGGCGGGCGCATCCGTTCACGCCTCGCCGGAAGACACCGGTTTTGAGGCGCGGGCCGCGCTGCCGGAGCGGGCGGTGATGGGCAGGCTGGCGCAAACGCTGCCGGGCGGTGTCAGCGGCCGCCTGCTCGGCAATGCCGGTCTGGAGGTCGATCTTGACTTTGGCGAGCTGCGTTCCACCACGCTGCCACAGCTCTTCAACGGGGCGAATTCAGCCCTTCTGGCATCCCCCGACGGTCAATGGGAAATCCTGCAATTCCTCCACGCCGAGGAGGTTGCTGCCGACCGGTGGCGTCTGTCCGGCCTGCTGCGCGGGCAATGCGGAACCGAACGGGAGGCGCTGCAGCCACGGGAAAAGGGTGCGCCGTTCATCCTTCTGGACGGTGCGGTGATGCCGGCGGGATTGAAAGCCCGGGAAACGGGCTTGGCCCTGCGCTGGCGCATTGGTGCGGCGGGCCAGGATTTTTCCGACCGCTATTTCAGCACGGTGACAATGACCGGAGGCATCCGGGCGCTCGAGCCGCTCGAACCTGTCCACCTCAGCGGCAGGGCAGATGAGCAGGGCAATCTGCATATTGCCTGGATACGGCGCGGGCGCATCGATGCGGACAGCTGGCTGGCTGCGGAAATTCCGTTGGGTGAGGAGCGCGAGGCCTATCGGATCGAAATACGGAGCAGCGGCAAATTGATCCGGTCGGCCGAGGTTGCGCGACCGGAATGGCTTTATCCGGCGGCGCTGCGCCTGGCGGATTTCGGCAGTCTTGCAAGCGCAGTCGATTTCAGCGTTGCCATGATTTCCAGTGCTGCCGGTGCGGGCAGATACGCCCGGGCCATTTTTGATACGTCGACAAAAGTCCTTTAAAATCAAACTGTTTCAAAAGGAATTGATTATGACCAATGAAAAACAATGGTACCTGTCAAAGACCGTCTGGGCAGCAATCGCAACGATCGTCCTGTCCTGTTCAAGCTTCTTCAACGTGTCGCTGGATCATGACCTCGAGGCCCGGCTTGCCGATACCATCATGCAGTTTCTGACGGCGCTCAGCGGCATCGCCGCGCTTTTTGGCCGGTTGAGTGCAACGGCGCTCATTTCACGTAAAGAAATATGATGTTAAAAGACGTGACCTGTGGCAAACCTGTTATCAAAGGCTCACGCCACGTCCAACTGTTCATGCATCGTTCAGACTGCGATTGATAATAATAGCGCCATGATGAAACACACACTTTTCTCCTTGCCCCTAGCGGCCCTGATTTCAGCATCCGGCGTGCTTCATGCCGGGGCTGTTCCGATTGCACCCGATGCATCGCAGAACGGTGCGTTGCTTCAGCTGGCTGCGGCCGACTGCTCGCAGGTCGGCCAGCAGGTGGCCCAGTCCCAGGGAGGCACCCTGGCGCGCGCCACCTCGCAGACGCAGAACGGCCGCGAGGTTTGCGTGGTCGTGGTGCTCATTCCCGGCAAGGATGGTGAACGTCCGCGCCGCGTCGAGGTTGCGGTTCCAGCGAACTGAACCGGATGCCGTTTGATCTGTTGTTCAGCCTGTCCGGCGGGGAAAGTTGTGCATGAGAATACTCATCGTTGAAGATGACCGTGATCTGAATCGCCAGCTGGTCGAGGCAACGACCGAAGCCGGCTATGTGGTGGATCACGCTTTCGACGGCGAAGAGGGGCATTTTCTCGGCGATACGGAACCCTACGACGCGGTGATCCTCGATATCGGCCTGCCGCAGATGGACGGGCTGACTGTGCTCGAGAAGTGGCGGCGCGACGGGCGCATTATGCCCGTGCTGTTGCTGACGGCACGCGACCGCTGGAGCGACAAGGTGGCCGGCATCGATGCCGGGGCCGATGACTACGTCGCCAAGCCGTTTCACATCGAGGAAGTGCTGGCGCGCCTGCGCGCGCTGATTCGCCGGGCGGCGGGGCATGCCTCGTCGGAAATCACCTGCGGTCCGCTACGCCTTGATACCAAGACGTCGAAGGCGGCGGTTAACGGCACAACGCTGAAGCTGACCTCGCACGAATTCCGCCTGTTGTCCTATCTCATGCACCACATGGACGAGGTCGTTTCGCGCACCGAACTGGTGGAGCACCTCTACGATCAGGATTTCGACCGCGATTCGAACACGATTGAAGTGTTTGTCGGGCGTCTGCGCAAGAAAATGGGTATCGATCTGATCGAAACCATCCGCGGCATGGGCTATCGTATCAAATCCCAGGACAACAAGGCCTGACGGGCAGGAGCAGGGCACACGCGTGATCATACGGCTGACCCGCTACCTCCCCAATGTCCGGTCACTTTCCCTGCGCGTCATCCTCTTCTCGACGCTGTGGACCATCGTATCCTTCGTTGCCATCGCCACCATCATTTCGGCGCTCTATGGCGAAGCGCGCCAGCACAGCTTCCAGCAGCTGCTTTCGGCGCATCTGTTCAGCGTCATCGCTTCCGTCAGCGTGAATGACGGCACGCTGGTCGGACGGCCGGACCCCGGCGAAGTGCGCTATTCCAGCCCGTTTTCCGGCTGGTACTGGTCCGTCGATCCGGTCGCGGACAATCTCAAGGGGTCGCTGCGGTCGATCTCGCTGGGCGGAAAGAGCATCGATTCCCCGTCAACCCTGATGGTTCCCTTCGATACATCGTTCCAGCGCTCCTATACGGAGCCCGGCCTGAAGGGCGAACAGCTCTCCATCGTCGAAACGGAAGTGGTGCTGGATGCGGAAAACCGCGTCGCCCGGTTTCGTGTGATGGGCAATCTGAGCGAGCTGGAAGGCGAAATCGCCGATTTCCGCAACACGCTTTATTTCTATCTCGGCGTTTTCGGCATTGCCGGAACGCTGATCAATGCGGCTGTCATCCTGTTCGGCTTGCGCCCGCTTGACCGCGTGCGCCGTTCGCTCGCCGATATCCGTGAGGGCAAGGTTTCGCGGCTTGACGAGGATCTGCCCATCGAGATTGCGCCGCTTGCGCGTGAAATGAATGCGCTGATCGAAAACAACCGGCGCATCATGGAGCGCTCGCGCACGCAGGTGGGCAATCTCGCCCATTCCCTGAAAACGCCCCTGTCGGTTCTGGCCAATGAAAGCCGGACGATTGGCGGCGTAAAGGGCAAGATCGTCGCCGAACAAAGCGCGGCCATGCAGGTGCAGATTCAGCACTATCTGCAGCGGGCCCGCGTGGCGGCGCAGCGCGACAGCGTGGTCTTTCGCGCGTCCGTCACCCCGATCCTGACGCGTCTGGTGCGTGTCACCGCCAAGCTCAATCCGGGCATGGATATGCGCTTCGACAACAGGATGCCCGATGCCGTGTTTGCGGGCGAGCAGGAAGACCTTGAGGAAATCGTCGGCAATCTTCTGGAAAATGCCGGGAAATGGGGACGCAGCGCCATCCGGCTTACAGTGTCGGCCGCCAATCGGGAAACCATGGACAATGCATTCGATATCAGCGTCGAAGATGACGGTCCGGGTCTCGCGCCCGGCCAGATCAAGGACGCACTGACACGCGGAAAACGCCTGGATGAGAGCAAGCCGGGAACCGGCCTCGGGCTGTCCATCGTCCATGACACCGTGCGCGAATACGGCGGAACGCTGCGCCTGGAACGCAGCGAGGACCTCGGCGGTTTGCGCGCGCGGATCACGCTTCCGGTGGCCGGCGACTGAATGGCGCTTGCAACGGCACACCCAATCGGGTCATAAGTAATTGCCAGCTATTGCCTTTGTTGCGAGGCCCCGTAAAAACGGACCCATGATGAAATCCCAGATTGCTCTTTCGCTTATTGCCGTTCTTCTTCTCTCCGCGTGCTCGACCACGTCCGGCGCCAAGGGTGGAGGCACCTTTGCCCGCCTGACCGGCAAATCGTCCCAGCCGGCGACCTCGGGCGTGCTTGCGCCGCTCGGCAATGGCCTGCTCGGCAGCCGCCTGGCGGCTTCGCTCGATCCGGCTGACCGCAAGAGCGCGCTTCAGGCCGAATATCAGGCGCTGGAATATTCGCCTGCCGGCAAGGCTGTCGACTGGAAGAACAGTTCGGGTAGCCGCAGCGGCGAAGTAGTGGCGGCGCAGCCATACCAAGTCGGCTCGCAGAACTGCCGCCAGTATACCCACACCATCCGCATCGACGGAACGCCGCAGACGTCACGCGGGACGGCCTGCCGCAACGAAGACGGCAGCTGGACGCCGCTGATCTGACGCTTCCATAGCCCGATCATTTGCCCGCTTTGCGGCGAATTGCCCTAGCCGTGAAATCCATTTGGATTTTACGGCGCTTGCAGACTATGTCTCAACGCATGGTTTTCTGGATTTCTGCCGCACTGTTGACCGTTATCGCAACGCTCGTGGTGCTATTGCCGCTGACACGCCGCGTCAAAACAAGCGTGTCGGACAACACATATGATGTCGAGGTTTACCGTGACCAGTTGCGGGAGCTGGAGGCTGATGAGAAGCGCGGCATCATCGATGCTGCCAGCAGCGAACAGGCGCGCGCTGAAATCAGCCGGCGTCTGCTGAAGTCGGCTGCCGCCGCCGAAGCCGACAAAACGGTCTATCGCCCGCAGAAGAGCGCCACCCGCGAATGGCTGACGCTGGTGACCGTGCTGGCCATCCCGCTGCTTTCCTGGAGCATTTATGCCAAGACCGGCTCGCCGGATCTGCCTGCGCAGCCTCTGGCCGAGCGCCTGTCCCGTCCGGCGGATCAGGCGACACCTGCCGAACTGATTGCCCGTGCCGAAGCGCATCTCACCCTCAATCCCGATGACGGGCAGGGATGGGAAGTGCTGGCGCCGATCTACCTGCGCACGGGACGCCCCGCCGATGCGGTGACCGCCTACCGCAATGCCATCCGCCTGAACGGCGACAGCGGTCCGCGCCAAATGGGTCTGGGTGAAGCGTTGAGCGCCGTAGCGGGCGGCACGATGACGCCCGAGGCGGAAGCCAGTTTCAACCGGGCGCTCACGCTCAATCCCGGCGATATGCGCCCGCAGTTCTTCATCATCAACGGCTGGATGCAGCAGGGCAAGCTGGTTGAATCGCGCGACCTGATCCGCAAGCTGCTGGTCGATGCGCCCAGCGACGTGCCGTGGCGCGACGAGGCACAGGCGGCGTTGACACGGCTCGACAAGGAGATCGCCGGCGATGCGCCCGATGTCAGCGACATCGACAGGGCGACAGGTCCCGATGCGTCGCAGGTCGAGGCGGCGGCCGGGATGAATGTGCAGGATCGCGCCGCCATGATTGAGGGCATGGTCTCCAGCCTTGCCGAAAAACTCAAGCAATCGCCCGACGATGTCGAGGGCTGGGAAAAGCTGGTCCGATCCTATGTGGTTCTCAACCGCCCCAACGATGCGCTGGAAGCGCTGGCGAATGCTCGCAAAGTGTTGAGCGCCGACAAGGTTGCGCGTCTCGACGCAGTCGCCGATGATCTGGGCCTGGTGGAACAGCCCGGCGACACGCCGCGGGAGAAGAAATAATGACGCGCAAGCAGAAACGGCTTTCGGTGATCGGCGGCGCCCTGGTGGTGCTGGCCTGCGCGGCCGGCCTGGTGCTGTTTGCGCTGCAGCAGCGGATCGCGTTTTTCCGCATGCCGTCGGATATCGCCGCTGCGGACCTGCAGTCGGAATCGCGGTTCCGGCTGGGCGGCCTGGTTGAAAAGGGCAGCGTGGTGCGCGGCACGGGCACACGGATCACCTTTGCCGTCACCGATCACATCAAGAGCGTTCCCGTGACCTATGACGGTATCCTTCCCGATCTCTTCCGTGAGGATCAGGGCGTGGTGATCGAGGGCACGTTTGCGCCGGGCGGTGCGTTTCAGGCGGACAGCGTGCTTGCCAAGCATGATGAAAACTATATGCCCAAGGAAGTTGCCGACAGTCTGAAGGCCAAGGGCGTCTGGCAGGGGGAGAACAAGCAGCCATGACCGTTGAGCTCGGACATTTCGCACTGGTTCTGGCGCTCGCCCTGTCCATCGTGCAGGCTGTGGTGCCCGTGTGGGGTGCGCGGCGTAATGATGACCGCATGATGGCCGTTGCCGTTCCCGCTGCCTTCACGGTCTTTGCCCTGATCGCACTTGCCTTTGTCGCACTGACATCCGCCTACGTCGTGTCGGATTTCTCCCTGCAGAATGTCTGGGAGAACTCGCATTCGCAAAAGCCGATGCTGTACAAGATCACCGGCGTCTGGGGCAATCATGAAGGCTCCATGCTGCTGTGGGTACTCATCCTGACGTTCTTCAGCGCGCTGGTTGCCTTTTTCGGCAACAATCTGCCGCCTTCGCTCAAAGCCAATGTGCTGGGTGTGCAGGCCTGGATCGGCTCGGCCTTCCTGCTGTTCATCGTTGCCACATCCAATCCGTTCACACGTACCAGTCCTGCACCGATCGAAGGGCAGGACCTCAACCCGATCCTGCAGGACATTGGTCTCGCCATCCATCCGCCGCTGCTTTACCTCGGCTATGTCGGCTTTTCCGTCTGTTTCTCCTTTGCCGTGGCGGCGCTCATCGACGGGCGTATCGACGCCGCCTGGGCGCGCTGGGTGCGCCCATGGACGCTGACGGCCTGGATGTTCCTGACCGGCGGCATCGCCATGGGTTCCTACTGGGCCTATTACGAGCTTGGCTGGGGCGGCTGGTGGTTCTGGGACCCGGTTGAAAACGCCTCGTTCATGCCGTGGCTGGCGGGAACGGCGCTGCTGCACTCGGCCCTGGTGATGGAAAAGCGCTCTGCCCTGAAAATCTGGACGGTGCTGCTCGCCATCCTGACCTTCTCCCTGTCGCTGCTCGGCACCTTCCTCGTCCGCTCTGGTGTCCTCACTTCGGTGCATACCTTCGCCACCGATCCGGGCCGCGGCCTGTTCATTCTTGCCATTCTCGTGCTTTTTATCGGCGGATCGCTGGCGCTGTTCGCGCGCCGTGCCCAGACGCTCGCGCCGGGCGGGCTGTTCCAGCCGATCTCACGGGAAGGGGCGCTGGTGTTCAACAACCTCTTCCTGACGACGGCGACCGCAACGGTACTGATCGGCACGCTCTATCCGCTGCTCCTGGAAACATTGACCGGCGAAAAGATTTCCGTCGGGCCGCCGTTTTTCAACATGACCTTTGGTCCGCTGATGATCCCGCTGCTCGCCGCCGTGCCGTTCGGACCGCTGCTGGCATGGAAGCGCGGTGATATCCTTGGCGTCGCCCAGCGGCTGATGATGGCATTCTTCCTCGCCCTGCTGGTGGTGGCCGTGGTTCTCTACAAGACCTCGGGCACGGCGGTCTTCTCGGCGTTCGGCATCGGCCTGGCGTTCTGGTTGATGCTGGGCGCACTTACCGATCTTTCCCTGAAAGCCGGTTTTGGCAAGGCGCCCGTCAGCGTCATGCTGCGGCGGCTCGCCGGCCTGCCGAAATCGGTGTTCGGCACCGCCTTCGCCCATTTCGGCCTTGGCGTCACCCTCCTGGGCATCGTTGTCGTCTCGACGTTTGCCACGGAAGATGTGACGGTGATGAAGCCGGGCCAGACCGTCCGGGTCGCCGATTACACGCTGCGCTTTGACCGCATCGATCCGGTCAAGGATTCGAATTTCACCGAGGATCAGGGCAAGTTCACCATCCTCGACAGCGCGGCGCGGGAGGTGGACACGATGATGTCGTCCAAGCGCTTCTACCCCGTGCGCAAGATGCAGACCACCGAGGCGGGCATTAAGACATTCCTCTTCAGCCAGCTCTATGTCTCGCTGGGTGACGCCACGCCGGATGGCGGCATGGTCGTGCGCGTCTGGTGGAAACCCTATGTCACGCTGATCTGGCTCGGCGCGCTGGTGATGATGGCCGGCGGTGCCATGTCCCTGGCTGACCGGCGCCTGCGGGTCGGCGCACCCGGCAAGGCAAAAGCTGCCAAGCCGCAGCGGGCGAGGGGAGCCGTGGCATGAGGCGCGCGCTCGCCGCGGTTTTGCTGTTGCTGACGGCCCTGAGCTTCGCGGCGACCGGCGCACGCGCCGTCTCGCCCGACGAGATGCTGGCCAACCCGGCACTGGAGACACGGGCGCGCACCCTCTCCACCGAGCTGCGCTGCATGGTGTGCCAGAACCAGTCGATCGATGATTCCAACGCGGACCTGGCCAGGGATTTGCGCGTGCTGGTGCGTGAACGGCTGACGGCAGGCGATACGGACGAGCAGGTGCTTGATTTCATCGTCGCCCGCTACGGCGAATTCGTCCTCCTGAAGCCGCGCCTGATGCTGAGCACGATCCTGCTGTGGGGTTTTCCCGTTGCGGCACTGGTTGCCGGTGCAATCGCCATCGTGGTTTCGATTCGCCGCCGCCGCCGTTCTCCTCTGGAAACGCCGCCGCTGTCCGACAGCGAAAAGAAGCAGCTCAAGAAACTCCTGGCTGCTTCCAACGATTGATCCGCAACCGCTATGTGCGATGCGCGCCGATGACCGATTCCACATTCTGCCTGTGGACCGGCTCGTAGGGTGCGTAATAGGTCAGCACGCCCGAACGGAAATCGTCCGCGGTAAACGCCTGCAGGTCATCGCCAGCCAGTTCCGGCTCGTTGCGCAGGCGCATCAGCTTGCTGACATAGCGCCCCGTGGCGGCAATCAGCTCCGGCCCGTAGCCGCCGGCCACGATCACATTCTCCGCGCCGTGATTGGGCAGGATTTTTTCGATATCCCAGGTTGAAATCCGTTCCAGATCGAGCAGGTGGTTTTCCAGCCGGTTCGGTTCCGCCACATAGGTGATCGGCTCTTCCAGCGTGTCACCGGCAAACAGCAACTTCAGATGCGGCAGGATCATCACCGTGCCGTCGTGGCTGTGAATATCCACGTGGCGCAGCTGCACCGCGATGTCGCCGATCTTCAGGTCGCGCTCGCCCGTGAAGATGCTGTTGGGCATGACCAGCGGCCGGATGGGCGGCGTGCCGTTCTCCAGCCGTTCCCTGTTGTCGGTGAGCGCCTTGGCCGTCAGGTCATTGGCGATGATCTCGCAATCGGCAAACACCGCATTGCCCGCCACATGATCCACATGCCAATGGCTGAGCACCACGCGGATGTGCCGCACGCCTGCCTCCTGCAGCGTGTTGCGGATCAGCGCCGCATGCTGGTTTGAAATACTGGTGTCATAAACAAGAGCTTCCTCGCCGGAAACGATGGCGTAGGAACACAGGCCAAGCGTATAGGCTCCGTCATCCAGCCAGTTCGGATCGGCGGAATAGGCGCGCGCGCCGTCTATCCTGCCATCGTAAAATGCATAAACGCCCGGATAGGGCTGGTGCGTACGCATTGTGGATCCGAGCGGCGGCATTGATGGCATATGGGCTATCCTCCAGTGGCTGACGAATCGCAGCGCCAGAAAATTATCTTACAAATTTGTCATGTTGCGGAAATGGCGGCGTAACGTTCTTATCTGTATCACTGTTGGTTATTAAACGGTCGGATTTCCGATCGGGCGTCCAAGGAGAAAGTTTTATGTCTAACAATCGTACGTCCTCCACATACCGCAAGGGCATTGCTGCCGCGCTGCTCGCCTCGGCGCTCGCCGGGGGACTGCTGGCCACAGGCCCGCTCGCTGCCGTTGTGCCTGCGCAGGCTGAAGCCGTGCGTGTAGACGGCGCGCAGCAGCCTGGCTTTGCCGATGTCGTTGAAAAGGTGAGCCCCGCTGTTGTCAGTGTCAGGGTGAAGAGCTCCGTCCAGCAGACCGCCGATGACGGTTCGGGCATTCCCGGCTTCGACCAGCTTCCCGACAATCATCCGCTCAAGCGCTTCTTCTATGAATTCGGCGGCCCGAACGGTCAGCGTGGCATGCAGCCGCGCAAAGGTCAGCGCGATCACCAGAACCGTCCGGACCGCATGCGTCCCACCGCCCAGGGCTCCGGCTTCTTCATTTCGGAGGATGGCTATCTCGTCACCAATGACCATGTGGTCGAAGACGGCAGCACCTACACCGTTGTGCTCAATGACGGCACCGAACTCGATGCAAAGCTGATCGGCAAGGACAAGCGCACCGATCTCGCCGTTCTGAAGGTCGACGACAAGCGCAAGTTCACCTACGTGTCCTTCGGCGATGACAACAAGATGCGTGTCGGCCAGTGGGTCGTTGCGGTCGGCAATCCCTTCGGTCTCGGCGGCACGGTGACGGCCGGTATCATTTCGGCCCGCGGCCGCGATATCGGCGCCGGTCCCTATGACGACTTCCTGCAGATCGATGCGGCCGTCAACAAGGGCAATTCCGGCGGTCCGGCTTTCAACCTGAACGGTGAAGTCGTCGGCATCAACACCGCGATCTATTCGCCGTCCGGCGGCAGCGTCGGCATCGCCTTCGCCATCCCGTCGACGACGGCCAAGATGGTCGTCGACCAGCTGATCAAGACCGGCACCGTCTCCCGTGGCTGGATCGGTGTGCAGATACAGCCGGTCAGCAAGGAAATCGCCGAATCGCTTGGCCTTTCCGAAGAGAAGGGTGCGCTGGTCGCCGAACCGCAGTCCGATGGGCCCGCTGCCAAGGCTGGTATCCAGTCGGGCGACGTGATCACCGCCGTCAATGGCGAGACGGTCTCCGATCCGCGTGATCTGGCCAAGAAGATTGCCGCGATCAATCCGGGCAAGGATGCCGAGCTGACCGTCTGGCGCAAGGGCGAGGCCAAGTCGCTCAACGTGTCGATCAAGTCGATGCCCGGCGATGACAAGCAGGCATCGAACAAGGACAGCGGCGGCAAGCATCAGGATCCGGCTTCGGTGCTGGATGATTACGGCCTGACGGTTGTTCCTTCCGACGATGGCAAGGGTGTCGTGGTGACCGATGTGGATCGCTCCGGCGATGCCGCCGACAAGGGCATCACGACCGGCGACATCATCGTCTCGGTCAACAACAAGCCGGTCAAGAGCGGCTCTGACATCGATGCGGCGATTGCCGAAGCGACGAAGAGCGGACGCAAGGCCGTTCTCCTGCAGGTGCAGACCAACGACCAGTCGCGGTTCGTGGCCCTGCCCATCAACCAGGGCTAAGCGGTCCGGATAGGATTGCAGCGGCGCTGCACCTGTCCCCCCGTTAGCGCCAAAGCAAAGGGCAGCAGATTGTCGACAGATCTGCTGCCCGCCGCCGTAAAGGGTGCCATTGCTATGGTGCTTACCTCTGTCTCAAAACCGGCTTAGAATGAACGTCATGAAGATTCTCGTTATTGAAGATGACCGTGAAGCGGCCCGTTATCTGGAAAAGGCCTTTGCCGAGGCTGGGCACTCCGCCGATCTGGCAGGCGATGGCGAGACCGGCTATACCCTGGCGGAGCAGGGCAGCTATGATGCGCTGATCGTTGACCGCATGCTGCCGCGCCGTGACGGCCTGTCCGTTGTCGCCGCCCTGCGCGCCCAGGGCATCGATACGCCGGCGCTCATTCTTTCCGCGTTGGGGCAGGTGGATGACCGGGTGACCGGCCTGCGCGCCGGCGGCGATGATTATCTCACCAAACCCTATGCATTCTCGGAATTGCTGGCGCGCATCGAAGTGCTGCAGCGCCGTTCCAGCCCGAAAGAGGCGGAAACCATGTACCGGGTCGGCGATCTGGAACTCGACCGCCTGTCCCACACGGCCAAGCGCGCCGGGCAGGCCATTGTCCTGCAGCCGCGTGAATTCCGCCTGCTGGAATATCTGATGCGTCACTCCGGTCAGGTGGTGACCCGCACCATGCTGCTCGAGCATGTCTGGGATTATCATTTCGACCCGCAGACCAATGTGATCGACGTGCATGTCTCGCGCCTGCGCGGCAAGATCGAGAAGGGTTTCGACACGCCCCTGCTGCACACGGTGCGCGGCGCCGGCTACATGCTCAAGGCTGGCGGACTCGATGCATGAGCCGATTTTTTGCCATGATGAAAATGACAGCCGTCCGGCTGTCAGCGCTGTATCTTCTGCTTTTTACCGTATGCGCCATCGTGCTGGTCTTCTACATGACCAGTCTTTCCGTCAACCTTCTCACATCCCAGACTGAAGCCGCTGTCAACGAGGAGGTCGAAAGCGTCGGCCAGTCCTATCAGCGTGCGGGCATTGCCGGTCTTGTGCGTTCGGTTGACCGGCGCAGCCGTCAGCCCGGCGCCTATCTCTATCTCGTCGCCGATCCCGCCGGGCGCATCGTCGCCGGCAATGTGCAGAGCATCGAGGCGGGTGTTCTGCAGACCGACGGCTGGATCGAGCGGCCGATTGCCTATGAACGCTACGGCGAAACCAGCAGCGATCCGCAGGTGCATACCGCCATCGCGCGGGTGATCGTCATGCCCAATGGCATCCGCGTCATGGTCGGCCGCGATCTGGGCGAGCCGGAAAAGATCCGGCTCGTGGTCCGGCGTTCGCTCGGCGCGGCGCTGGGCATCATGGGCATCGGTGCGTTTCTGATCTGGTTTTTCGTCGGGCGGCGCGCATTGCACCGGATCGATGAGGTTTCCGCCGCGTCGCAGCGCATCATGGGCGGCGATCTCGCCGGACGCCTGCCGGTCAGCGGGTCAGGCGATGAGTTCGACCGTCTGGCCGCCAATCTCAACGGCATGCTGGCGCGCATCCAGGAATTGAACGAAGGGGTGCGCCACGTCTCCGACAATATCGCGCATGACCTCAAGACACCGCTGACCCGCATGCACAACCGGGCGGAATCCGCCCTTGCCAATGCCACGACCACCAAGGCCTATCGGGCGGCGCTGGACGGAATGATTGCCGATTCCGACCAGCTGATCCGCACCTTCAATGCCATTTTGATGATTTCGCGGCTGGAATCCGGTTATTCCTCCGAGACGATGGAGCTGTTGCCGCTGTCGACGGTCGTGCAGGACGTCTATGAGCTGTACGAGCCAACGGCCGAAGAGGCGGGCATCCGTTTCGTGCTCGGCGCGGAGGATGCAACGCCGGTCCGCATCAACCGCGAACTGGTTGGGCAGACCATCTCCAATCTGGTCGACAATGCCATCAAATATGCCGGCGGCGGTGAAAAGCCGGTGGAAATATCCCTCGCTGTGGAAAAGCAGGATCACACGATCCGGGTGATTGTCACGGACAATGGCCCGGGCATCCCGCCCGATCAGGTGGATCGGGCCACGGAGCGTTTCGTGCGCCTGGAGGAAAGCCGTTCGCAACCGGGGTCAGGACTGGGTCTCAGTCTTGCCAAGGCGGTGATGAAATTGCACGGTGGCACTCTGGAATTGCAGGACAATGCTCCGGGGCTGCGCGCTGTGCTCGCTTTCCCGGTGGGGGAGGAGACCAAATGAATGTCAGGACCAGGGCATCCGGCCTTGATGATGCAGCGTTTTTCGCCCGCGATCTGCGCCCGCTGACACCGCTGGACAAGAAGGCGGGCGCCGCCTTTCTGGCCGAGCTTGCCGACAGCGCCGCCGGGAAGGAATGCCCTGTCACCGCTGGCGTGAAGGGCCATGGACAAGCGGCAGCCTTCCTCGCGGCTGTCCTCGACCTCTCGCCCTATCTGCGCACGGTCTTCATTCGCCGCCCTGGCATCCTGGAACCGCTGTTCGCCATGCCGCTGGCACAGCGTCTTGACGCGCTCATGCAGAGCGTGGCGGCAAGCTCGGAAGCCGAAAACATCACCGAAACCGGCATTATGGCTGTCCTGCGCCAGCTGAAGCTGGAGGGGCATGTGCTGATCGCGCTGGGCGATCTTTCCGGCGTGTTCGATACGGCAGAAACAACCCGCTGGCTGTCGCGGCTGGCGGAAGAAAGCGTGCGGGCGGCCGTGCGGTTCCTGCTGCGCGATGCGCACGAGTCCGGCAAACTCAAGCTTCCGGACCCGGAACACCCGGAAAAGCAGTGCGGCTGGATCATCCTCGCCATGGGCAAGTTCGGCGCGTTCGAACTGAACTATTCCTCCGATATCGACCTGATCGTCTTCATCGACGAGCACAGCCCGGCCATTCCCGACCCCTATGAATGCGTCGAGACTTTCTCGCGGCTGACACGGCGCCTCGTGCGCATCCTGCAGGACCGCACCGCCGACGGCTATGTCTTCCGCACCGATCTGCGCCTGCGCCCGGATCCAGGATCAACCCCGCTGGCAATTCCCGTCGGCGCTGCGCTCAACTATTATGAGGGGCGCGGCCAGAACTGGGAACGTGCCGCCATGATCAAGGCGCGGCCCGTCGCCGGCGATATCGCTGCGGGCAGGCAGGTGCTGGCGGAGCTTGCGCCCTATGTCTGGCGCAAATATCTCGACTATGCCGCCATTGCCGACGTGCATTCGATCAAGCGGCAAATCCATGCCCATAAGGGCCATGGCGAAATTGCCGTACGCGGGCACAACGTCAAGCTTGGCCGGGGCGGCATTCGCGAAATCGAGTTCTTCGTGCAGACCCAGCAACTGATTGCCGGTGGCCGTTTTCCGCAGCTGCGCGGCTCGCGCACGGTGGACATGCTGGCGGCGCTCAACGGCCTTGGCTGGATCAGTGCGGAGGCACGCGACACGCTGGTAGAGAAATACGGTTTTCTGCGCGATGTGGAGCACCGCATCCAGATGATCGCCGACGAGCAGACCCACATGCTGCCGGAAGACGACGAGAATTTCCTGCGGGTGGCCCACATGATGGGCTATCGCGACGGTGACGCCTTTGCCGCCGATTTCCGCCAGTCGCTGAAAACCGTCGAAACGCACTATGCGGCGCTGTTCGAACAGGCGCAGGAACTGGCGGGCGAGGCTGGCAATCTGGTGTTCACCGGCGATGTCGACGATCCCGATACATTGGAAACCCTGGCGAAATTCGGCTTCGAACGCCCGAGCGATATCTGCCGCGTCATCCGCACCTGGCATTTCGGCCGTTACCGCGCCACCCAATCGGCGGAATCGCGCGAGCGCCTGACTGAACTCACGCCCGTGCTGCTCAAGGCCTTCGGCGCGACAAGCCGGGCCGACGAAGCGCTGATGCGTTTCGATGAGATGATCAAGGGCCTGCCAGCCGGCATCCAGCTGTTCAGCCTTTTGCAGTCCAACCCGCGGCTGCTTGATCTGCTCGTCCTGATCATGGGCGCGGCGCCGCGCCTTGCCGACATCATCACCCGCAAGCCGCATGTCTTCGACGGCATGCTCGATCCGGCGATCTTCGCCGATATTCCGACCCGCGCCTATCTGGCCGAGCGGCTGGAAAACTTTCTCGGGCCCGCCCAGGTCTATGAGGACATTCTCGACCGCCTGCGGATTTTCGCAGCCGAGCATCGCTTTCTCATCGGCATCCGGCTTCTGACCGGCGCCATCGACGGCATCCGGGCGGGCAAGGCCTTTTCCGATCTCGCCGATCTGGTCATCGACCGGGCCTTGCAGGCGGTGATCGACGAATTCGCCAGCAAGCACGGCACCGTGTCTGGCGGGCGCATCGCCATTCTCGGCATGGGCAAGCTTGGCAGCCGCGAGCTGACCGCAGGCTCCGACATCGATCTCATCCTGCTCTATGACCATGATGCGGATGCAGAGGAATCCGATGGCGAAAAGCAGCTGGCGCCATCGCAATACTATATGCGGCTGACCCAGCGTCTGATTGCGGCGCTTTCCGCCCCTACGGCGGAGGGCGTTCTCTACGAGGTGGATTTCCGCCTGCGCCCCTCCGGCAACAAGGGGCCGGTGGCGACGCATATCGATTCCTTCCGTAAGTATCAACGCACGGAAGCCTGGACCTGGGAACACATGGCGTTGACCCGGGCGCGGCCCGTGGCGGGCGATACCGCGCTCTTCGGCGAGATCGAGACGGATATCAGCGAGATTCTCAGCCTGCCGCGTGATCCGGCAAGGATCGCCAAGGACGTGGCCGAAATGCGAACACTGCTGGAAACGGAGAAGCCGCCGCGCGATGCCTGGGACATGAAGCTGGTTCCCGGCGGCATCATCGATCTCGAATTCATTGCCCAGTTTGCCGTGCTCACCGGCAATGTCGAGGGTCCGATCATTGCCCATTCGACAGCCGAAGTGCTGACAAAACTCAAGGCCGGTTTTGCCGAACCTGTCGTGACGGATCAGCTGGTGGGCGCGGCCAATCTCTATACGGAGCTGACGCAGATCATCCGGCTGTGCCTGAACAGCGACACCCGGCGCGAGGATTTTCCGCCCGGCCTCGGCGATCTCCTGTGCCGCGCCTGCGATCTGCCCGATCTCGGGCGGGTGGAAACCCATCTGGAAGACACGGCCAAAGCGGTCCGCAAGACATTCAATGCGGTGCTGCGCGACGCCCGGGCGAGTAAGTCCAATGGAAAATAGAGCGTTCTAAACCCGCCATTCCTCCCGCACCGGGCCGATGGTCCGGGTGGGGATGCGCACGGAGACGATGGTGCCGACGCCCTCGGTCGAGCGGATTTTCAGCGCGCCGCCATGCAGCTCGGTCAGCGAGCGGGAAATGGCAAGCCCGAGGCCCGAACCCGTATGGGTCTTGGTGAACTGGTTTTCCACCTGTTCGAACGGCTGGCCGATCTTCTTCAGCGCCGATTTCGGAATGCCGCAGCCCGTATCCTCGATGGTGAACACCAGCGCGCCCGACACCTTGCGCGCCCGCACCGAGATGCGTCCGCCCGTATCGGTGAATTTCACGGCGTTCGACAGAAGGTTGATCAGGATCTGCTTGATCGCCCGCCGGTCGGCATTGAGCGTGACGCTGTCGGCGATTTTTGTTTCCACCTTCACGTCCTTGTTCAGCGCCTGCAGCGAGACGACGCGCACCGTCTCGTTGATCAGCGGGCAAAGGTCGATCTCTTCACGGTCGAGCGAGAAGTGACCGGCCTCGATCTTCGACATGTCGAGAATGTCATTGATCACGTTGAGCAGGTAATTGCCGCTGGTGTGGATGTCGTGCACATATTCCTCGTAGCGGTCGGAACCGAGCGGCCCGAATGTGCCGGAATGCATGATTTCGGAAAAGCCGATGATGGCGTTGAGCGGCGTGCGCAGTTCGTGCGACATGTTGGCGAGGAATTCGGATTTGGCCCGGTTGGCCGCCTCGGCGCGTTCCTTCTCCACCGCATATTTGCTGTTGAGTTCGGTGAGTTCGAGCGTGCGCTCGACTTCGGATTTGCGCGCAAGGCTGAGATCGTGAATGGTCGCCATCAAGCGGCGCTCGCTGTCGACCAGCCGCTCTTCGTGCACCTTCAATTGGGTAATGTCCGTGCCCACCGAAACGAGCCCGCCATCCTGCGTGCGCCGTTCATTGACCTGCAGCCAGCGACCGTCGGCCAGCTGCCGTTCGAAGGTCAGCGCGCCGGCACGGCCATGTTCATTGGCCATGCGCTTTTCAAACGCAACGGCGCGGATGCGCGGCTCCAGTTCATCCCTGCCGATGCCGGGAAGCAGGCATTCATTGGCGAGGCCGGAATATTCGTTGAACTTGCTGTTGGACATGACGAGGCGATTGTCCGCGTCCCAGAGAACGAAGGTTTCGGAAATGCTCTCGATGGCTTCGCGGATGCGCTGGTCGGCCTGTGCGGTCTGTTGGGCAAAGCGGTGCTGCTCGCTGACATCGACGGCGACGCCGACGAGATGGGTGTCGCCGACGGTGGCATCGGCAACCTGCGCGCGTACCCGCATCCAGACCCAGTGACCCTCGGCGTGGCGCATGCGGAACACCCGGTCGATCTGGCTGATCTCGCCCGCCGCCACCTGCGCGGCCAGACCGTAAAGCTTGTCATCATCCTCGTGGATGATGGACGAGATATCGCCGAGCGACAGGATCGCGTCATAGGCTTCATAGCCGAGCATTTCATACATGGACCGCGACCAGTAGACCCGGCCGCGCGCCATGTCCCAATCCCACAGGCCGCAGCGTCCGCGTGCCAGCGCCGTATCCACCCGCGCCTGGGTGTGCTGGTAGAGCGCATCGGCATCCTGCGCCCGCGCCGACTGGCTGAAATAGGCGTAGAGGACCACCAGCATGATCGCGGCGGTTCCGGCGAACAGGGTAACATTGACGGATATCATCCGCCGCCATTCGGCAAAGATCGCATCGACCGGATGCATGACGAAGACGGAATAGCCGCCGCTGCCGGTCCGGCTGAACGCGGCAAGGCCCGTCGTGCCGTTCATGCGCACTTCCATCACCCCGGCGCGCTCGCCGAACAGGAACAGCGGCTGGCCGTCGGTGACAAAACTTTCCAGATTCTTGTCACGCCAGCGGTCGCCGCCATCCGACGAGGCGACGATCTTCGATTCACCCGAGGCGATGGCGATCCACATGCCGTGCGGGATGAGGTCGTTGGAGCGCATCTCGGCGATGATGTTCTGCAGCTCGCCGCTGTCGAGTTTCTGGCCGGCCTTCATCCGGTTGTCGATGATGCTCGCCATGTGGTTCGCGGCCAGCGCCAGCGTGGCGCGGGCCGTCCGCTCCGTATCGTCGCGCCAGGACAGGAGCGACATCGCGCGGGCTGTTGCGAGGATGATGAGGAAAATAATGATCAGCGGCGGAATGGCACGGCGCAGGTAAGGCTCGGCAGCCAGCAGCTTGCCGTAGGCAGGGTCAGCGAGAAGTTTGATATGACCGGAAAGACGGGTGCGCCCCCGCGCAGTCTCCCGCTTTCCGGCATAATCCTTCCCCGTCGGCGCGCGATACGCGTCCGCATTTGCCATCGAATGGCCCCCTCAATTGCCTGTATAATCAGTGATTTGCTTCGCCACGCCGCACATCCGAAGCACCTGTAGTGAATCAAAACTGATTCGGTGTGTCCAGTCCTTTTGTTAAATATTTAGCAATCATTGTGGCAGCCATGAATCAGTTTTGCAGCCGATTCGACTAAGCCTTTGAAAAGACTCCACGTCCGGAAAAGGCCGGCGAGGGGTAAAACGATGCCCCGGCCGGTGGATAACCGGCCGGGGCATCAAAACGGGGAAGAGACAGCCGAATCTTCAGGCAAAACCGGTGCGAAGCAGGCTCAGGCAAGCGTCCTTTGAACGATGTCGCTGACGTCGGCGGAGAGGTCCTTGACCACGGCGATGGAGGCCAGGGCCTCGCGCGCATGCTCGCGCCGCACCGCCTCGAACGAGCGCCAGGAACGCATGGCTGTCAGGAGCCGCGCCGCAAGCTGCGGGTTCTTCTTGTCGACGGTCAGGATGGTCTCGGCGAAGAACCTGTAACCCTCGCCATCGGCACGGTTGAACCCGGTCTGGTTGCCGCTGGAGAAGGCGCCGATCAGGCCGCGTGTCCGGTTGGGGTTGTCGAGCGAGAAAAGCTTGTGAGTCATCAGATAGCGCACCCTGGCCAGAGCGCCTTCGCCCGGCTGGGTCGCCTGGACGATGAACCATTTGTCCATGACGAGGGCATCATTGCCGAAGCGGTCTTCGAACGCCTTGAGCGCATTCTTCGTCTGGCTGCTGTCGCCGAACCGCTGCACGAGCACCGCCAGTGCCGCGACGCGGTCCGTCATGTTGTCCGCATGGCTGAACTGGGCCGCCGCGCGTTTCGGGCTGCCGTCGGCAGCGCTGAGATAATCGAGCAGCACATTGCGCAAGGCGCGCCGTCCGGCGCCTGTCGCATCGGGCTTGAACGGGCCGCTGTGGTCGAGATCGTCATACAGCTGATCGAATTTGGCGACATGCGCTTCGGCAACGGCAAGAATGAACGCCTCGCGGCTGCCCAGAATCGCATCGGGGTCGATATTGCTGCCGAGTTCCCGGGCGATATCGCTTTCCGACGGCAGGCCGAGGCACAGCGCCCGGAAGGCTTCGTCCAGATTGCTGTTGAAGGCGATTTCTCCGAGAAGCTTGATCGACGAGCTTTCAATGGTGGCGGATTTGCCGCCGCGCACGCGCTTGGCATTGCTGGTCAGTTTCGCCGTCAGCAGCTGCGTCAGTGCCTGCCAGCGGTTGACGGCATCGCCGTCGTGACGGGCAAGGAACGTCAGATCGGAGCGGGTGAGTTCGCTGGTCATGGTGACCGGAGCGGAGAAACCGCGCAAGAGGGAGGGCACCGGCCGTTCGGTGATGCCGGAAAAGCTCAGCCGTTCCTTGCGCTTGAACAGGTGGATGACATCGCCCTTGACCGTTCCGCCCTTGACGGATTTCGGCCTCAGCTCACGCCCCTTGGCGCCCAGCAGGGCAAACTGCACGGGAATGTGCATGGGCTTTTTCGACGATTGTCCGGGGGTGGCCTTCAGCGATTGTTCGATCTCGATTTCGAAGGTCTGCGTCGCCTGATCGTAATCATAGGTGATGGCGAGGTTGGGCGTACCGGCCTGGTCGTACCAGAGGGCAAACTGGCTCAAATCCTCGCCGGACGCCTCCTCAAACACCTTGATGAAGTCCTCGATTGTCGCCGCATCGCCGTCATGACGCTCGAAATACAGATCCATCCCCTTGCGGAACAGGTCGGCGCCGAGAATGGTGCGGATCATGCGCACGACTTCCGAGCCCTTTTCATAGACGGTTGCCGTGTAGAAATTGTTGATCTCGCGGAACTGGCGCGGGCGCACGGGATGGGCGAGGGGGCCGGCATCTTCCGGGAACTGGTGGGCTTTGAGACCCTTGACCTCGGCGATGCGCTTGACGGCGCGCGAGCGCATGTCGGCGGAAAACTCGTGATCGCGGAAAACCGTCAGGCCTTCCTTCAGGCACAGCTGGAACCAGTCGCGGCAGGTGATGCGGTTGCCCGTCCAGTTGTGGAAATATTCGTGGGCGATCACCGCCTCGATGCCGGCATAGTCGATGTCGGTCGCGGTCTCGTGGTCGGCAAGCACATATTTGTCGTTGAAGACGTTGAGCCCCTTGTTCTCCATCGCGCCCATGTTGAAATCGGAGACGGCAACGACGTTGAAGACGTCGAGATCATATTCGCGGCCGAAAACATCCTCGTCCCATTTCATCGAACGCTTCAGCGCATCCATGGCATAGAGCGCGCGGGGCTCCTTGCCGTGCTCGACATAGATGCCGAGATCGACGGGGCGGCCGGACGCGGTGGTGAAACTGTCGGTGATGACCCCGAGATCGCCCGCCACGAGCGCAAAGAGGTAGGCAGGCTTGGGATGGGGATCGTGCCAGACGGCAAAATGCCGGCCATCGGCCAGGACACCCTTTTCGCCCGGATTGCCGTTGGCCAGAAGCAGCGGCGCTTCCACGGCATCGGCTTCGACGCGGACCGTATAGACAGACAGAAGGTCAGGGCGGTCGTAGAAATAGGTGATGCGGCGAAAACCTTCCGCTTCGCACTGGGTGCAGTAGACGCCGCTGGACCGGTAGAGGCCGGTCAACTGGCGGTTGGTGGTCGGATTGACTTCCGTGGTGATCTGCAGCTTGAACGTGCCGCTGTCGGGCAGGGCGCTGATTTCAAGGCGATCGGGCGTGGCGACATAGGCATTGTCGCCCAATGCGACGCCGTCGATGCTGATGTCGATGAGTGTGAGTTCGTCGCCGTCAAGGACAAGCGGTGCATCGGCGGCAACGCCCGGCCGGCGTTCGATATGCAGTATCGACTTGACGATGGTGCGCTCGGGATGGAGCGAGAATTCAAGGTGGGTTTCAGGAATAAGAAAATCGGTTGGCTTGTAATCTTCAAGATGAAAGATCTGGCCGGTATCGGTACGCATTGGGAAACTGTCCTTTTTGTGGTGCCGGACCGTAGCCGTGTTTGCCCCGGCATACAACAAAGCAGCCGGTTTTTTCCGCGTATGCCGTTGCTTTTGTTCACTTCCGTATGTGCTTGGAACATGCAACGTGATCGCATTGGTATCTGGAAGGATTCGTCAAAGTAACCTATACAGATATATCAATTCTGTTTCTCTCCGTTCGCTCCCTCAAGGAATACCAGTCGTGACAACTATCGTTCACCAGAAAGACGGTGGACCGCCCCTCACGGATAAGGTGCGCAGCACCAATGTCATGCTCGGAATTGGCCTCAAGGTCGCTTCGGTCTGCGTCTTCGTCTGCATGTCCAGCCTGCTGAAAGCGTCGGATGGCATCCCCGCAGGACAGCTGGTGTTCTTCCGCTCCTTCTTCGCCATCTTTCCGGTTATCGTGTTCATCGCGTGGCAGGGCCAGCTGAATGTCGCATTCAAGACCAACGAACCCTTCAGCCACTTCTGGCGCGGTTTTGTCGGCGTCAGCGCCATGAGCGCCAGTTTCTACGGCCTTACCAAGCTGCCTTTGCCGGAAGCGATTGCCCTCAGCTATGCCACGCCCCTGCTGACCGTGTTGTGCAGCGCGGTGTTCCTGCGCGAGACCGTGCGGCTTTACCGTTGGAGCGCTGTGTTTGTCGGGCTCATCGGCGTGCTGATCATTCTCTGGCCGCGCATGACCTTCTTCACCGGTCAAAGCGAATTTGGTGGTGAAGAGGCAATCGGCGCGCTGGCCACCCTTTGCGGGGCGGGGCTTGCGGCCATCGCCATGCTGCTGGTGCGGCGGCTGGTCCAGACCGAGCGCACCCCGACCATCGTCGTCTACTTCTCGATTGCCTCGAGCGTCATCGCGCTGGTCAGCCTGCCTTTCGGCTGGGTCTGGCCCACGCCGATGCAGGCGACTTTCCTGGTCATGGCCGGTATTGCCGGCGGCGTGGCGCAAATCCTTCTGACCGAGAGCTACCGGCACGCTGACATGTCGACCATCGCACCGTTTGAATATACGTCGATGCTGCTCGGCCTGGTCATCGGCTACATGCTGTTCGGCGATATTCCGTCCAGCGAAATGATGACGGGTGCGGTCATCGTCATCAGCGCCGGCATCTTCATCATCTATCGCGAGCGCCAGCTCGGGCTTGCCCGGGCACGGGCGCGCAAGGCCTCGACGCCACAGGGCTGACCCTAGTCGTCCTTGGCCGCGCTGATAGCCGGATTGAGCTGCAGCGTTTCCGGCGTCTGCGGCCTGTCCGGCGCGCGGTAGACGAAGTCCGGCCGTTCCGACGGCACCTGCCGGGCCCGGCGCAGGCTGCGCCAGAAGGCGTAGGAACCGTAGGCCGCATAGCAGCCCGCCATGGTCATGAAGAACCCGGCGGGGCCAGTGACATCCATCAGCCGCCCGGCAATCTGCGGGCCGATCATGCTGCCGATGCCGTAGACGATCAGCAGCCCGCTCGAGACTTTGACGAATTCGCTCGGCTCGGCAAAATCATTGGCATGGGCGACGTTGAGCGAATAGATCGGAAACAGCACCGTGCCGAAGGCGAACATCAGGGAATAGATGACCCAGGGGGTAACAGGCTGCACGATGATCATCGTCACGGACAACAGGACGCCGACAATACCGGCCACCACCATCACATAGCGCCGGTCGACAAAGTCGGAGATGCGCCCGATGGGGTACTGGAAGATGGCGCCGCCGATCATGGCGCTGGCAATCATCGTGGCGATGTCGAAGGTGGAAAGGCCGATTTCGCGGCCATAGATCGCCGAGAGGAAATTCCACGCGCCCGCTATGATACCGGCAATCAGCGAGCCGATCATCGCAGCGGGCGATTTGCGGTAGAGGCCGGGCAGGTCGAGCGAAACCTCGGTCAGCGGGCGCGGCGACTGGGCATTGGAAAGCCCGGTTGGCACGAGGGCTGCGGCATAGATCAGTGCACCGATCATGAACAGCGCCTGTGTCGCCGGATTGCCGAACGGCAGGATGTATTGCCCGACCAGCAGGCCGATCATCGATACGATCATGTAGATTGAAAACACCATGCCGCGCGTGGCGTTGGTCACGCGCTCGTTCAGCCAGCTTTCAATCACCATGTAGCTGCCGGCCAGCGAGAAACCGGCAAGCGCCCGGAACAGGGTCCAGGCCCACGGGTCGATGATGAGCCCGTGCAGCAGCATCGACATGCTGAGCAGGGTCAGGAGAACGGCAAAGACGCGGACATGGCCGACGCGGCGCACCAGACGCGGAACGACAATGCAGCCACCGGTGAAGGCGAGGGCATAGCCCGTGCCAAGCCAGCCGACCGTGGTCGGCGACCAGCCTTCTATTCCCGCGCGCAACGGCAGCAGAATGCCTGCCAAACCGCCGGCGGTCAGCATCAGGAAGGTGCTGGTCAACAGTGCCGCAATCGGCAAGAGCTGGCGAAACATATGGGGACCCTGCGTTTCTGCACCGGAAAGTACAGGTTTCACCGGGCTTCAGAGCCGGAAATTACGACACTGTCATTCCAGTTTTGCGCCATGGCATATGAATTATTGCGTGAGGGCGCGCAACTGTATTTTGGCGGCAATGAAATCACGCCAGGCAAAGCGCTTCTGGGCTGAATTGCGCAGGAGATAGGCCGGATGCAGCGTCGGCATGACCGGGATGTCGATCCCCGCCGCCGTGCGGTGGGTTTTCCAGTTGCCGCGCAGCCGCAAAATGCCTTCCGGCGCATGCGTCAACGCCTTGGCAGCAGGGCCACCAAGGGCAACCAGCAGTTTGGGGCCGGCAAGTTCGATCTGCCGTTCAAAGAAGGGGCGGCAGATCTCGGTTTCCAGCGGCGTCGGTGTGCGGTTGCCCGGCGGGCGCCAGGGAATGGTGTTGGCGATGTAGACGCCGGTGCGGTCAAGGCCGATGGCGCTGAGCATCCGGTCGAGCAACTGCCCGGAACGGCCGATGAACGGCACACCTTCCAGATCCTCTTCGCGTCCCGGTGCCTCGCCGACGAACATGATGGGGGCGTGCGGATTGCCGTCGGCAAAGACCAGGTTCTTGGCAGTGAATTTCAGATTGCAGCCATCGAAGGATGCAAGCTGCTCGCGCAACTGTTCAAGCGTGGTGGCGCTCGAGGCGAGCTGCCGCGCCAGCGCAATCTTGGTGTCGTCGGGGACGGAGGTCTTGTTCAATGCCGGCGCTGCCACCGGTTGCGGCTCCGGTCGCGGCCGCTCGGCCTGCGGTACTGCCTGGCGCGTTGCTGCGGGCGGCTGAACAGGCTTGCGTGCGGGCTCCACTGCGGTAAAGCGGTCGACCGGCGCGTCCTCAAGCGGTGTGTCGGCACCGGCTTCGGCATAAAAGTGCAAGAGTTCACGCAGGTCGGGCAATGGCTGATCCTTGAACCCGGATTGGAGCGGGTCTCTCCTTCAAGTCGCAAATTGCGCGCGTGATTGCAAGGTCAGGTGGAGGGAATGCGCGGCTCCTGCACCAGATAAAAGATGCGCTTGGGCGTAAAATCGCCGATCGGGAAATCCATGCTCACATTTGCCTTTGGATCTACCTTGCCATCATGAAACAGCATGCGGTCATAGGGCTCGAAATCGTCGTCGTAGGCGGCAAACAGATTGGAATGGATCATCCCGGTCACATCGCAGGGCTGGCAGAAGGACAGCCCGTCACTATAGTCGCTCGGTTCCCCGAGCAATGACTGCAATTCGAAGAAAAACTCCTGCCACGGGCGGCCGCTGCCATTAATGGCCCGGATCTGCAGATGGAACAGCAGGCCAAAACCCTGGGGCACGAATCCTGGCTTTCCCACGCTGGAGTTGCGAATGACGAGCGTGACCGGAACGATATCATTCAGCTCTTCGGTGATGACGATCGGATCTTCGGTTGTGCCGGTCCCGCTGACCGAGCGGATACTGAACCCGCCCATTTCATCGGAAAAACTATAGGGCCCAACGGTCCATTTCTTCTGCTCCTGCGCTGCAGAATGGGTAAAAATCATGGTGACAGCCAGAACACTGCCCATTGTCCAGATCATCCAGAGTGATCTCATCCCGTCCCCGCTTGTTGGTTATCCCCGATCCACCAGCAGTTTTTTATGCGAGACATGTCAATGGAGACGAGTATGAACGAAATGCGCAAAGGCGCAACTGGGTTGACCTGCCAGCGGATGGCATGGTGCGCGGTGCGTGGTTCGACACGCTCACCATGAGGAAGGTGGTTTGATTGCAGGGCGCATCTGCGATGTCGCAGATTGTGGCTCCCTGCAACTCTCACTCTCCCTCATGGTGAGCGTGTCGAACCACACACAATGGCCCTGCAACTTCGCCCGAGAAACACCGGCAAACGCCCTTGATGTCACAGCCGTCATCCTGTTCCCGCGCTTTGGAAATTCCGCGACACACAGGGCCAAATTATTGACGTTTACGTTAAGGTAAATTATAAATTGTGGAAATGGTCGTAGGATGAGGGCAATTGGCCGCATCTTGAATGGATGCTAGCCTCTGTCATACGGCTATTGTTGCGTTACAAATGGGAAAAACACAGGCGAAGTGTTTGCGGGGCATAGCATTCAGGAGGACTTCATGAGCGAGACAAACGAACTTCCAGAGCGGGAGAGCATGGAGTTTGATGTCGTGATTGTCGGCGGCGGCCCATCGGGCCTGTCAGCGGCGATCAGGCTCAAGCAGATCAATCCTGAACTGTCGGTCGTCGTGCTGGAAAAGGGCGGCGAGGTCGGTGCCCATATTCTTTCCGGCGCGGTGGTCGATCCCATCGGTGTCGACAAGCTCTTGCCCGGCTGGCGGGACGAGGAGGGACACCCCTTCAAGACACCGGTGACAGCGGATCACTTTCTGGTTCTGGGGCCGGCAGGCTCCGTCCGCCTGCCGAATTTCGCCATGCCGCCGCTGATGAACAATCACGGCAATTTCATTGTTTCGCTGGGGAATGTCTGCCGCTGGCTCGGCACCAAGGCGGAAGAGCTGGGCGTCGAGATTTATCCTGGATTTGCCGGTTCCGAAGTTCTCTATGACGATAGCGGTGCGGTCATCGGTGTGGCTACCGGCGACATGGGCATCGAAAAGGACGGTTCGCACGGTCCGGCCTATACGCGCGGCATGGCGCTGCTCGGCAAATATACACTCATTGCCGAAGGCGCGCGCGGCTCGCTCGCCAAACAACTCATCGGCAAGTTCAAGCTTGATGAAGGCAAGGAACCGGCCAAATTCGGTATCGGCCTGAAAGAGCTCTGGCAGATCGATCCGGCCAAGCACAAGCTGGGCCTGGTGCAACATTCCTTCGGCTGGCCGCTCGACCTGAAGACGGGCGGCGGTTCGTTCCTCTATCACCTCGAGGACAATACGGTGGCCGTCGGCTTCGTCATGCACCTCAACTACAAGAACCCCTATCTGTCGCCGTTCGAGGAATTCCAGCGCTTCAAGACGCATCCGGCCATTCGCGGCACGTTCGAGGGCGGCAAGCGCCTTGGCTATGGTGCGCGCGCCATTACCGAAGGCGGCTGGCAGTCGGTGCCGAAACTGTCCTTCCCCGGCGGCGTGCTGATCGGGTGTTCGGCGGGCTTCGTCAACGTGCCGCGCATCAAGGGATCGCACAATGCCATGCTCTCGGGCATGCTGGCGGCGGAACATGCGGCGGCGGCACTGGCTGCGGGACGCGCCAATGACGAACTCATCTCCTACGAAAACGCCTGGCGCACCAGCGAGATCGGCAAGGACCTGAAGCGGGTGCGCAACGTCAAGCCGATGTGGTCGAAACTGGGCACCGTCGGCGGCGTGGTGCTTGGCGGCATCGATATGTGGCTGAACACGATTTTCGGCGGCTGGTCGCCCTTCGGCACGTGGAAGCATGGCAAGTCCGACGCGGCGTCGCTGGAACCGGCGGCCAAGCACAAGCCGATCGCCTATCCCAAGCCCGATGGCGTCTTGACCTTCGACCGCCTGTCCTCGGTGTTCCTGTCGAACACCAACCACGAGGAAAACGAACCGGTCCACCTCATCGTCAAGGATCCGGCACTGCAGAAATCGTCGGAACACGATGTCTTTGCGGGGCCATCGACACGCTATTGCCCGGCGGGCGTTTATGAATGGGTCGAGGAAAGCACCGGACCGAAATTCGTGATCAATGCCCAGAACTGCGTTCACTGCAAGACCTGCGATATCAAGGATCCGAACCAGAACATCAACTGGGTGCCGCCGCAGGGCGGCGAGGGGCCGGTCTATACCAGCATGTGATGAAAAGCCCGGTTGATCCGGGCTTTTTTCCGATTGAGGCCCGGGTGAAAGCTCGCGTCTTTTGTCGATCAACCGACCTGTACCGGAGTTTGCCCGTGATCACCTGCTATCTCAAATATGTCATCGATCCCTACAAGCTTGCCGAATTCGAGGACTATGGTCGCCGCTGGATCGCGCTCGTCAATCGGCTGGGCGGAAACCATCACGGCTATTTCCTGCCGAGCGAAGGGGCAAGCAACATCGCCTATGCGATGTTCAGCTTTCCCAGTCTTGCTGACTATGAAACATACCGGCAGCGCATGGCAAAAGACCCCGAATGCCAGGCGGTGTTTGAAATGGAAAAACACAATCGCAGCATCGTCAGCTACGAGCGCAGTTTCCTGAGGCCGGTATTCGAATAATCACTGCGTCAGCATCACGGTCTGCAGATCCGGACCATCATCGGCTGCCGCATCGATTGCAAACCGCAGGAGCAGCGGCAGGTGATCCGAGCCGACGGGCCCGAGCGTTTCGACGCTTGCGCCCGATATGCGGCTTGAGACGAGAATATGATCAAGCGGCAGGCCGATCCATCTGGCCGCTTTTGCCAGCGTGCCGTTGATCAGCCAGCTCGGGCGCAATCCATCCACCGGCATGGTTTTGCTTGCCGCCGCGATCTGGCGAACGGTTTGGCTCCATGGCGCGGCATTGAAGTCACCGGCGACAATCATCGGCCCCTGCAGCCGTTCGAAATAGGCACGCATTTCCTCAACATTGTCAGGTTGCGCAAACGGCCAAGGCCAGTCCAGGTGCAGGGCGGCAACCAGTGCGGTGCGGCCGCCGAAATCAATCCGGGCGAGGCCGGCAAGAGCGTTGCCGATGCATTGCGGCGTCGTGCCCAGCGCAAAGGGGCGGCGGGAGAGGATCGCCACGCCGCCGATGCGTTTGCTGCTGGGGCAGTAGAGATTGTAGGGATACCGCGCTTCAATCGCCGCGAGCTTCGCCCGCCAGCTGTCCGAAACCTCCTGCAGGGTGATGACGTCGGGGCTCTGCTGCGCAATCAGTCGGATAACCTCCGTCTGGTCGGCATTGTCAAAGCGGAGGTTCAACTGCAGCAGCGTATATTGCGGTTGGCCGGATGGCGTGGCGGCTAGCGGCGTTCCGGCTGATGCGGGCGCGGGAGCTGGGGCCAGCACGGTCGACAGGGCCATGACCGCCAGAATGATGGTCATCAGGCTTTCCCGCCACAACCCCATGAAAAGGGCTGGCAGTGCCGTGAGGATCATGAGCGCGGCGAGGTGCATGCGGAAGTGCGCGAATGCATCGAAAGCCGGATGCACGGAACCGAAAAATCCGAGCACCAGCGGTACCGACAGCAGGACCGGTACAAGCACGGCCGCGAGCTTCACCCAGGATGATTTTGTCGTTGTTGTCATGGTCACGCATTAAACGGTCAATTGCGACGCAATCAAGATGCGGAATGTCAGATCGCGTTCTCCGCTCATTCAGCGATGAGCCATCGCCGCAACCTCGAAATGCAGACCGTCTTCAACATTCAACTCTGCATTCGTTGCTGTTTTCGCGGGATTTGCAAAGGTGTCCATCACTCAGGCATTTGAGAGCGAAGCAGTATGCATCGAGCCAGCCGGTGCATCGGGAGGATGGGCCTCCCGACCATGGCAATGGCCTTGCTCTCAAAACTGGAGGTGACGCGATGTGGTATCTGCCGCTGAGCATCACACTGGAGATGAAAAAAACCCGGAGCAGCTGGTCACTGATCCTCCGGGTTCAATTCACTATCTAGAAAAAGGAGGTGGGCGAAAGCCCATCTCCACTCCAGAAGAATACGGCAATTTGTCCTTGTTTCCAAGCAGGATTTGCTGACTTTGGGCGCCAGTTTGCCGATATAAAGCCCTTAATTCTACTGGAAGGCCATTTCGAAGAAGCTGCGCAACTTGCGCGAGTGCAGTTTTTCCGGCGGCATTTCCGCCAGTTTCTCCAGCGCTCGGATGCCGATCTGCAGATGCTGGGCGACCTGACGCTTGTAGAACTCCGTTGCCATGCCCGGCAGCTTCAATTCGCCATGCAGCGGCTTGTCGGAGACGCACAGCAGCGTTCCATAGGGCACGCGGAAGCGGAAGCCGTTGGCAGCAATGGTCGCCGACTCCATGTCGAGCGCAATGGCGCGCGATTGCGACAGGCGCTTCACCGGTCCGCGCTGGTCGCGCAGTTCCCAGTTGCGGTTGTCGATGGTGGCAACCGTGCCCGTGCGCATGATGCGCTTCAGGTCATAGCCCTCAAGTCCCGTGACTTCGGCGACCGCCTGTTCGAGCGCCACCTGCACTTCGGCCAGCGCCGGGATCGGCACCCAGACCGGCAGGTCGTCATCAAGCACGTGATCCTCGCGCACATAGGCATGGGCCAGCACATAGTCGCCGAGCGCCTGCGTGTTGCGCAGTCCAGCGCAGTGGCCGAGCATCAGCCACGCATGCGGGCGCAGAACCGCGATGTGGTCCGTGATGGTCTTGGCGTTGGAGGGGCCGACGCCGATATTGACCATGGTGATGCCGGCATTGTCTTTCTTCGCCAGATGATAGGCGGGCATCTGCGGCAGCCGTCCAATCGGCACGCCCGAAGTCGGCGCGTCGTCACCGGCTTCGGTGATCAGGTTACCCGGTTCGATGAACCGCTCGTAGCCGCCGCCACCCTCGGCCATCAGCCGCCGCGCCAGCGCGCAGAACTCATCGATGTAGAACTGATAGTTGGTGAAGAGAACATAGTTCTGGAAATGCACGGGACGGGTCGCGGTATAGTGCGACAGGCGGTGCAGGGAATAATCCACGCGTTGCGCCGTGAATGGCGACAGCGGCATGATCCCGTCAATATCGTCGGTCTCATATTCGCCATTGACGATCCGGTCATCCGTGGCGTTGAGATCGGGAACATCGAAGAGATCGCGCAGCGGGCGCTGGAACGCATCGGCAACCGAGGATTCCACATAGGTGCCTTCAAGGAAGGCAAAGTGGATGGGGATCGGTGTCGTTGATTCCTGCACCGTGACCGGGCCGCCATGATTGCGGATCAGCAGCCTGATCTGTTCTTCCAGGTAGCTTTCGAAAAGATCGGGCCGGGTGATGTTGGCCGAATACTGGCCGGGCGCCGACACATGGCCGAAGGCGAGGCGGGAGTCGATCTGCGCATAGCTTGATGTGGACAGACGCACTTCCGGATAGAAGGCTCGGAAATGCGTGTTGTTTTCCACTTTGCCCTTGGCGACCTTGTCGAAGCCATCGCGCAGAAACTGCGTGTTCCGCTCGTACAAGGCGATCAGCGCCTGCACGGCGGCTTTCGCGTCGGTGAATTCTTCGGGTTCAACATGGGGCGGCATGCTGATGGCGACGGGTTTCTTTGTTCCGATTCGATTGTTCATGCTCCTAATATAGTGAAATCGGATGTCAGTTGGGAGATGGCAAAAAGCCTGAAATTTCAATTCGGTTCAGGCTGCCCGCCAAAGCCGGCCGGAAATCGGTCGCCGGCTATTGCGATCGGGCATCGGGCACTTATGTTTGACCGGATAGAGTAAGCTCCCAGGAGATCGATATGACGACGCAGACCAAGCCGATTGAACTTTACTACTGGCCGACACCCAACGGCTGGAAAATTTCCATCATGCTGGAAGAGCTTGGGGTTCCATACGATCTCAAATTGGTCAATATCGGCAAGGGCGAACAATTCGAACCGTCATTCCTCAGGATCGCGCCCAACAACCGCATGCCCGCGATCATTGATCCGGAAGGGCCGGGCGGCGAACCGATCTCCGTGTTCGAATCCGGTGCCATCCTGCAATATCTCGGCCGCAAGTTCGGCAAGTTCTATCCGCAGGGCGAGCGCAAGCGCGTCGCCGTGGAGGAGTGGCTGTTCTGGCAGGTGGGTGGCCTCGGGCCCATGGCCGGGCAGGCGCATCATTTCCGGCAATATGCACCGGAAAAGATCGAATACGGCATCAACCGCTACACCAACGAGGTCAACCGTCTTTATGGTGTGATGAACCGGCGTCTGGAAGGCCGGGACTATCTTGCCGATGACTATTCCATCGCCGATATGGCGTCGTTCGGCTGGATTGTCTCCCACGCCAATCAGGGGCAGGATCTCAATGATTTTCCCAATCTCAAGCGCTGGTTTGAAGCCATAAGCGCCCGCCCTGCCGTTCAGCGGGGCAGGGATCTGGGCAAGGAAGCGCGCCGCAATCTTGCCGACGACAAGGACGCGCAGAAAATCCTGTTCGGCCAACGGGCGCGCTGACAGGCGAGCCATCGTCGGGAGCAGGATCAGCCCTCTACAGGTGCCGCGCCTCCGGCGGCGCCTCTGCCCAGTTGTCGTGCAAGCCATCCTGATATTGCACAGGGGCCGCCAGCAGTTCTTCCAGTGAAAGGTCATCGAGAACGGACAGGTTGACGGCATAGAAGGGCCCGCCCATCACCTCCAGATTGCCCTGTCCGAACGGCTTGACGCCGCAGGTCCTGCAGAAGGAATGCGTGATCGTCTTGCTGCCGAACTGGTATTGCGTGAGATTGTCAGCGCCTGCGAGGATCTGTACCGCATCACCGCTGGTAAAGGCTTTCCAGAACCGCAGCTTGGCACAGAACGAGCAATTACATTTGCTCGTACCGGCATCGAGATCGATCGTGCATTCGAAACGGACGGCCTGGCAATGACAGCTGCCATGATAGGTTTTTTTCATCGGATATCTCCGCGGGGAATGATCGAAATCAGTGACAGCAGCTATCGTCGGCGGATTTGGCGGTGCCGGCATATTCGTCATGGCGCTTGACCCAGTTCTTGCCGAGACCGCCAAGATCGGGCGTGCCGTCCCAGCCCTCCTGCCGGCCGAGCGGCGTCAGGTCGAGATAGTTGTAGGTGCCCAGCTGCAGGTCGCCGCCGCGTCCATAGCTTGAATAGGTGTGGTAGACCGTATCGCCGTCGCGCAGGAAGACACTGGTTCCCGGCTGTTCGCCCCGCATGAACCAGGGCATGCCCTTGCGCTCATATTCCTCGGCCGTGGTGTAATTGTAGACGGGCGGCATGACGGCCTCGTCCAATGTCACGTGAAAATCATAGTTGAAATCGCTGTCATGCGACGACATCCACGGGAAGGTCCAGCCCATGCGTCTTCTGTAAGCTTCGATTTCGGCGACAGGTGCGCGCGAGACGGCGACCAGCGTGGTGTCGCGGGCGTGCAGATGTGCCAGATTGCCGATACTGTCGGCAAGGAAGGAGCATCCGGGGCAGCCTTCGCCTTCGCCCGGTCCCAGCATGAAATGATAGACGATCAACTGGCGGCGCCCCTCGAACAAATCGGACAGGCCGAGTTTGCCCTTCGGCCCCTCGAAAACATAATCCTTGTCGATCCGGACCATCGGAAGCGCACGGCGCTCACGGTTCAGGGCATCGCGCTGTTTGGTGAAGGCCTTTTCCTTCAGCAGAAAGGCTTTTCTGGCCTCGTCCCACTCGGCGCGGGAAACAACCTTGCGGTCGTCAGGGTGTGCATGGGTGTTCATCGTTTCCTCCTTGATATTGGCTCAAGCGATAATCAGTCCATAAGCGAGGGCATGCGCTCCTCAGTGAAGGCGGCCCAGCGGCTCGACATAGGCCTCCAGCCGTTCCATGCATTCGGTCCAGCCATTCTCATGCGAATCCCGGTCGCCGGCGGAATCGAACGGTGCCTGATGGAAGACGAGCCGCGTGCGCTGTCCCTGCGCGCTCATGGTGACGGTTACCAATGTCTGCGGCCCGCGCAGGCCATCGCTATCCTCCCAGGCAAAGGTGAAGACGATCCGCTCCGGCTCGACGATCCGCGTGTAACGGCCGACCATCCAGGCATCCTCGCCATCGGGAGAGCGGATGGACGAGCGATAGGCACCGCCCTCCCTGAAATCGATCTGGCAGTTCGGGCAGGTGAAATTCTTCGGCCCCCACCAGCGCACGACATGCTCCGGCTGTGACCAGACCTTGAAAACGAGCGCCACCGGCGCATCGACGATTCGGACGATTGTCAGTTCGCGATCATTGTCCCTGCGGGCCAGCGCTGCGGTCATGGTTCCTCTTCCTTCCCATTCCGAACGGATATTACCTAACTCATAGGTTAAATAACCTTTTGGTTTAATACACTCTGATTTTGCCAACGTCAACATTGCCGGGGCGTACTTTTTTGCGTCACACATTTTCCTTGGAAAGCGCCACATCCGGCATCAGTTTCCGCTCCGGCAAGGACCGCCTTGCGATTCACGATGCCGGAGACGCAGATGAGACATGTCAGGTCATATTACACGCCGCGCTGCACGTGTTGGGTCCATGCCGGTTGTTCCGGCCCTGTCGCTGTCGATCAGACCGGCGGGCGCAGCGAAGGAGCGGGATATCGAAGCCGCGTTCAAAGACCTGGAGAGGGCAAGCGGTGCACGCCTTGGGGTTTCGGCGCACGGTACGGGCAGCGGTAAGCGCATCGCAAGAAGGCGCAACCCGGACGGGCCGGCCATATCTGGCGCAAGCAAACAAAAACCCCGCGAGAGCTCTACGCTTTCACGGGGTTTGGCATGCCGTCTGAAAATTACTGGCGTGTCAGGCTTTCGCTCTTGCAGATGAGCCCGCCCAGCACGCAACCGGACAGGGACAGGGTGTTGCCACTGACGCTGGCCTTACCATTATAAGTCTTGCCCTCGTCAAGCTTGTTGACCTGTCCCTTGTAGGACCCGCCCTTGCCGGACATCTCGCCGATGGATTTGCCCTTGTATTCGCCGGTCAAGACCGTGCCGCAATACTTGTCGGCGCCGCAGGACGAGTACTGGATGAGCGTACCTGTCGGCCGCTTCCACGTGCCGACGATCGGTTCCTCGGCCAGTGCCGGACCTGCCATCAATACAACGCCGGCGCATGCCAATAAGAGTTTGCGATTCATATGTTCCTCCCGATAAGGGTTGTGCGGCAAATGGGGTCTCTCCGCGTCCATTTGCATGTCCCTTACGTAAACGTAATTCAAAAAAACCCTGAAAGGAAGCCTTATGCGTGCTCGCAGCCGGGCTTTTTTGCAGGCAGGCGTTGCGGAACGGAGAGGAGATTTCTGTGTGAATGGCTCCAAGCCCGGCAAAAAGAAGCTGTGCCTTGGTTAGCAAAGGCTTGAAATCGGACATTGGCATTTTAAGCGAATTTGATCCAAATGCCTGCAATTGCTGGGGCGATATATTTAATGAATTCCGAAGTTTACCAGTTGTTTTTGTTTTGTTTGGCTCCAGTTAATCATGCCCCTTAACAGCAATTTGAGGGCTGTGTGGCATTCTCGAAAACATCGAAAGAGCACGCCAAAACAAACAAATCAGGCGGTTCTCAGAAGTCTAACAGGGCTTATCGGTTTAAACAGGGACTCGGTAAAATGGCACGCTTTGATCTTCAGAATATCGATGCCGGACATGTCGGCGGCACCGCAGAAACGGACATCCTCTTTGAAATGGGCATCATGTATGCCACGGGCCGTGACTGTGCCGTTGATCATGTCGCCGCGCATAAATGGTTCAACATTGCGGCCATCAAAGGCAGCGACCGGGCTGCGGAACTGCGCGCCGAACTGGTGAAAACCATGTCCAAGGCCGATCTGGCAACGGCCATGCGCGAAGCCCGCGAATGGATGACCACACACTGAACTGCAGATGCCTGGTGCGTGGTTCGACAAGCTCACCATGAGGGAAGTGGGTTGGTGCAAGGTTAATCACAAACGTTGCAGAACCTAACTCCCTGCAATCCTCACTCTCCCTCATGGTGAGCTTGTCGAACCACGCATGAGCGCTCAAGCCACAGCGGCACGAGACAACAATGGCTCAGCCCATCGGCTGGAACGCATCGCGGATCACCTTGGCCATGCCGTCAATCGCAGGGCTCATCATCCGCGGATTGCGCCGCAGCACGACATTCGATGAATCAATGACCGGAAATCCCTCTGCTTCCGTCAGTTCGCGGCAGCCCGGCGGGATGTTGCTGCGCGCGAGCGGGGCGATGGCAAGGCCGGAAACCGCTGCTATTTTCAAGCCTCCGCCCGTATCGCAGCTGTAGGCCACGCGATAATCGATCCTGTTGCGCTCCAGCGATCCCATGGCGAATTTCCTGCACCAGTCCGAGCGCTCGTAGATCGCGATGGGAACGGGCGTGATTTCATGCACGCAATGCACCTCCGAGGTGACCCAGACGGTCGGGTCGATAAACAGAACCTCGCCGGTTGCCGGCGGCTCCCAGTTGAATATGACGGCAAGATCAAGCTCGTCCGCATCCAGTGCGGCCAGTTGCTGCGCCGAATATCCGCATTTGACCGTTACCTCCACTTGCGGATGCTGGCTGGCAAAGGCGGCGAGGGCGCGCGGCAGGATCGTGTAGCCATATTCTTCGGGAAGGCCGATCCGCACGGGGCCGCCAAGCGGCTTGGCCCGGATCGTCGCCATGGTTTCATCGAGCAGCGCGACGATGCGCTGCGCGTTGACGAGCAGTGCTTCGCCCTGGGCGGTCAGCGCAACGCCGCGCGAGCCGCGGGCAAAAACGCTTTCTCCCAGAACCTCCTCAAGCCGTTTGATCTGGACGCTCACGGCCGATTGCGTGCGCCCGATCCTTTCCGCCGCGCGGGTGACATTGCCGGCCGTTGCCACGGCCAGGAACGTGCGGAGCAGATCGCTGTCGAGCGGCGGGTTCATGGTGTTCCCTGCAATTAAAAATTCGAATGACAGGCATAATTTCTATTCGTTTGATGTATGTCAATGCTTGCGGCAAGCATGGTGATTATTCACCATTCGAGATCATCTCCATGTCTGTTTTCTGCTTGTTTTCAAATCTTTGGAAGGGTTTGCAGATCGCTGATCGCGAGGCTCGCCAACTCGCGGTATTGTCGCGCAAGCCGGGTGAACATTTGCTGCGCGATGCCGGTATCACGCGCCAGGACGCAGCCGGGATCGCCTGCTGCTATCGTCTGAAGCGGCTGCGGGTACTCCTGCGGCACGGGAACCAGCCCCGCCATTGACATGGCTGCCGGTTTGACGCTGAACACTCTTCTTCGGCAATTCCACATTATTGACGCAATCAGGACGAGATTATTGTTGCGATTGCAACCTAGCCGTTAGATGGCATCATGCTAAGGGGCCATTGTTCTCGTGGGAGCGCCGCTGCGATCCGGCAGGTCTGAGTTACCGGCCCGATTTCAAGGGGGCTGCACATTCGGGAGAATCTGGAGCAAGATGCTTTAGATTGTCACAGTAATGCAAATATTTTCTTCTAAACGATGTGTAGTATAAAGTTTTAAATCAGATATATTTTTATCGATTTAGAATTGATTTGATAATAATGCTCATTTTCTATGTTGTTTTGTCTTTGTGTTATGAATTTTTGTGAGAGGCTATGATTAAACCTATCATTAGAATTATGATAGTTAATTCGATTTAATGTGGTTTTTTAGTGAGACTTTCGCAACTCTTAGGGGTTGCGAACACTGGGATATCAGCTAAGTAAACGGTTTATGGAATTTTTGATTCTTAAAGAAGACGGGGAAGTTATGCAGGACGAGCTTGGGGCATTATTATCAAGGTTGAGCCACGCTCAAAAAGAGTTGATAATTTTGACTGCAAAGACCAATGCTTTTCCTGACAATAACACCTTGAAACGGATAGCCACACTGGCGTTGAACATTTCCGCCGTGGAAGCCCTGATTGCCGATACGCAGAACCGCGACAAACGCGCGAAAATGACCAAGGCAAACGATTAAAAGCATTGAACGGCATGAACACCCGTTGCCGATAGAGGCGCTGTTCATGCCGTTCTGTCGATGAAACCGTTGTCAGCACATCAGACGCTGGCAGGACCGGTGCGGGTTGCCTCGAACAGGAACCAGTGGCGGCGCTCGGATTCATCGATGTAATTCTCGATGATGCTCGTGGTGGCACTGTCATGGTATTCGCTGCAAAGCTCATGCACCTGCCGCAGATAGCCGATAAAGCTCTTCGTGTCATCGCGCAGTTCGGCCAGCATGTCCTCCGGCGTCACGAAATTGGCGTCGTTGTCGAGCAGGCGCTGCTGGGCGGAAATCTGCCCGATGGAGCGCAATGTTGTGCCGCCGATCTTGCGCACGCGCTCCGCCAGAACGTCGGTCATGTCAAAAATCTGGGCGCCCTGTTCATCCAGCATCAGGTGATAATCGCGAAAATGCGGCCCGCTCATATGCCAATGGAAGTTTTTCGTTTTCATGTAGAGCGCGAAGGTATCGGCGAGCAGCGCGTTGACGGCGGCTGCGATATCGCGGGTCGCGTCCGCGCCGAGATCGGTGGGCGTTGCGGTGGGCGCGCGTTTGATCGTCTGCAATGATTTGGTAGCCATGGGTCGATCTCCTCTGCTGTGAATGGGAAATTCTTACGACTTGAGTAGGCAAGTGGTGCTCGTCACAGATATACGACTAGCACGACTGTTTGTCATTTCTGCTTCAAATCTTGGTCAACGCGGCGACTTCCGCCTCTTCGAAGCGCACAAGGGCGGTCTTCTCCTTAACTTGAGCCCCTTCGTTGACGATCTCGGCAATTTTTCCGTCATGCGGAGCGGTGATGGAATGTTCCATCTTCATGGCCTCCAGCACCAGGAGAACCTGCCCCTTCCTGACGAGATCGCCGGCAGAGACCCGGACGGATTTCACCAGACCCGGCATCGGCGCGGTCAGCCGGTCACCCGCTCCTCCGGCCTCGTCGGCCTGCTGCAGGGGATCAGGCACGGCAAAAATTGCCACCACGCCCCTGGCGATGACCGCAATGCCTTGCGGTATTGCCGCGGTCTTCGCCCGCAGGTTGATGCCTTTGCCGGTGATGTGCCAGCCGCTGCCATCGCGCCGCACCCGCAGGTCAAGGGTGGCGTCGGCTGCGGCGACCTCGAAACGATCGTCATCCAGAACCGTAATGCCATAGCGAAGCGTATGGCCGGGCTCGCCCAGCGTGACCGGGTATTGCGGCGGCGCCAGATGGCTGTAGCCGCGCAGTGCCGTCCAGGGATCGTCGGAGGTGATCTTTGTCAGCAGGCCGCTGGCATAGAGCACGGCCAACTCCTTTGCGCCCGCCGGCATGGCCACGGGAACGACCAGACTGTGAAGATCCCGGTCAATCAGGCCGGTATCGACATCACCGGCGGCAAAACCCGGATGTCGCGCCAATGCGGCGAGAAATGCCGCATTGGTTACCGTTCCCGCAATCTCCGTGTTCAGAAGGGCGTCTTCCATCGCTTGCAGCGCGGTCGCGCGATCTTTGGCGTGAACGACGATCTTGGCAATCATCGGATCGTAATAGGGGGAAATGGTGTCGCCAGGGCGCACGCCGGTCTCAATCCGCACCGTGCCTTCCCTGACGGCAGCGGGAAAGGCGAGGTGATGCAGCGTGCCGATGGCTGGCAGAAAGCCCTTGGCCGGGTCTTCCGCATAAAGCCGCGCTTCCACGGCATGGCCATTCAGCGGGATTTGCGCCTGGGTGAGCGGCAGGGCTTCGCCCGCCGCCACGCGCAATTGCCATTCCACCAGGTCAAGCCCGGTGATCATTTCGGTCACGGGATGCTCGACCTGCAGCCGCGTGTTCATTTCCATGAACCAGAAGCCGTCCGGTCGTAGGCCCTGGCTGGCATCGACGATGAATTCGATCGTGCCCGCGCCGGAATAGTTGATGGCTTTGGCCGCCTTCACGGCGGCGTCGGTCATCGCCGCGCGCATCTCCGGCGTGATGTCGGGAGCAGGGGCTTCCTCGATCACCTTCTGGTGGCGGCGCTGCAGCGAACAGTCGCGCTCGTAGAGATGCACGGCATTGCCGTGATTGTCGCCGAACACCTGCACTTCGATATGGCGCGGTTTGGAGACGTATTTTTCCACCAGCACGCGGTCATCGCCGAAGGCGCTCTTGGCTTCGCGCCGCGCGCTGCCCAGCGCTTCGGCGAAATCATCAGGGCTGTCGACCTTGCGCATGCCCTTGCCGCCACCGCCGGCGCGCGCCTTGATCAGCACGGGATAGCCGATCTCGCGCGCCTTGGAGGCAAGCACGACCAGTTCCTGTGCTTCACCGTGATAGCCGGGAACGACAGGCACGCCCGCTTTTTCCATCAGCCGCTTGGCGGCGTCCTTCAGGCCCATGGCGCGGATGGAATCGGCCGAGGGGCCGATGAAGACGAGGCCGGCCTTGACCACGGCATCTACAAAGCCGGGGTTTTCCGACAGGAACCCGTAGCCGGGATGAATGGCTTCGGCGCCCGTATCGATGGCCGCCTGAATGATGCGGTCGGCACGCAGATAGCTTTCCGAGACCGAGGAGCCGCCGATATGCACGGCCTCGTCGGCCATTGCCACATGCAGCGCATCGGCATCGGCGTCGGAATAGACGGCAACGGTGCCGATACCCATCTTCTGCGCTGTGCGGATGACCCGGCAGGCAATTTCACCGCGATTGGCAATGAGGATTCTGGAGAACATTTTTGTCATGGTTTTTCTCCTTACATCCTGAAGATACCGAATGTGGTATCCTCCACGGGTGCATTCAGGGCTGCGGAAAGTGAAAGGGCGAGAACCTCGCGGGTTTTGGCCGGGTCGATGATGCCGTCGTCCCACAGGCGCGCCGAAGAGTAGAGCGGGTGGCCCTCGCGCTCGTATTTTTCCAGGATCGGCGCACGAAAGGCCGCCTCTTCGGCTGCGGGCCAATCACCGCCCTTGCGTTCGATTCCCTCGCGCTTGACCAGCGCCAGCACCGTTGCCGCCTGTTCGCCGCCCATGACGGAAATGCGGGCATTGGGCCACATCCACAGGAAGCGCGGCGAGAAGGCGCGGCCGCACATGCCGTAATTGCCCGCGCCAAACGATCCGCCGATGATCATCGTCACCTTGGGCACGCGCGCCGTGGCAACCGCCGTCACCAGCTTGGCGCCGTCCTTGGCGATGCCGCCCGCTTCATAGGAACGGCCCACCATGAAGCCGGTGATGTTCTGCAGGAAGACGAGCGGAATGCCGCGCTGGGTGCACAGCTCGATGAAGTGCGTGCCCTTCAGCGCGCTTTCGGAAAACAGCACGCCATTGTTGGCGATGATGCCGACCGGCATGCCGTAGAGATGGGCAAAGCCGGTGACGAGGCTGGTGCCGTAATTCTGCTTGAACTCATCGAATTCGGAACCGTCGACCACGCGGGCGATGACTTCGCGCACATCATAGGGCTGGCGCAGGTCCGTAGGCACGATGCCGTAGAGTTCATGCGGATCGTAAAGAGGCGGACTCACTTTGCGAAGGTCGAGCCCTATCACCTTCTTTCGATTCAGGTTTCCGACGATGCGCCGGGCGATGGCAAGGGCATGGGCATCGTCCATGGCATAGTGATCGGCAACGCCGGACTCGCGCGTGTGCACCTCGGCACCGCCAAGGTCCTCCGCCGTCACGTCCTCGCCGGTCGCAGCCTTCACCAGCGGCGGGCCGGCAAGAAAGATGGTCGCCTGGCCTTTGACCATGATGGTTTCTTCAGACATGGCCGGCACGTAGGCGCCGCCCGCCGTACAGGAGCCCATGACCACCGCGATCTGCGGAATACCCGCCGCTGACATGTTCGCCTGGTTGTAGAAGATGCGCCCGAAATGCTCGCGGTCCGGGAAAACCTCGTCCTGGTTCGGCAGGTTCGCGCCGCCGGAATCGACGAGATAGATGCAAGGGAGGTTGTTCTGCAGCGCGATTTCCTGCGCACGCAGATGCTTCTTCACGGTCAGCGGATAATAGGTGCCGCCCTTGACCGTGGCGTCGTTGACGACAATCATCACCTCCTTGCCGGACACGCGCCCGATACCGGCGATCAGCCCCGCCGATGCGATATTGTCGCCATACAAGTCCCAGGCGGCAAACTGTCCGATTTCCAGAAAGGGCGAACCGGGATCAAGCAACTGTACCAGCCGGTCCCGCGGCAGCAGCTTGTTGCGCGCGGTGTGGCGCTTGCGTGCTTCGTCGGTCCCGCCCTTGCTCACCAGCGCAGCCTTGGCCTTGATGTCATCGACAAGGGCGCGCATGCGCTCCGTATTGGCGGCAAAGGTTTCGGATGTGGTGGTGATCTGGGACTGAAGTATGCTCATGTATTCTCCTATCGGATCACTTCGATGTGGCAGCCGACATCAAGGTCGGCCCAGGCGCGGTCGGTGGTAATGGCAGTGGCGCCTTCCCGTATGGCAAGAGCAAGGCAGGCGCGGTCGCCGAGAGAAAGACCCTTGTGGCGGGTTGCGGGGCGCAGCAAGGCGGCGGTCAGTGCGAGATCCTTGTCGAAATCAACATACCGGACACTGTATCCGGTCATCAGTGCATCGGGAACGGCAAGGGAAAGACCCTTGTCGGCGCAGGCGGCCATGATCTCGGCCAGGTTGACAGTCGTGCAGAGCGCGCCGGAAAGGCAGGCCTGCGCACGGTCTGCCCCCGGCTCCTGCAGAAGAACCGCCAGCACCGCCGAGGCATCAAGGACCACCGTGGTCATTTCTTCGGTGCCTTGGCGATTTCCGCTGCTTCGCGCGCCAGCCGGTCAAACCGCGCATCAGACGCGCGTTGTTCGGCCAGTCTGTCCGCAATGAATTCGTCCACCAGACTGACACCCGGCCTTTTGAGCTTTTCGGCGCTCTCCCAGATCTTTTTCAGCGTCGCGCTCTGGGAGGCAACCTGAAGATAACCGTCGACCATGCGCAGGGCGACGGTGTCGCCCGGCTTCACGTTCATGAGCTTGCGCATCTCGGCCGGAATAACCAAGCGGCCGCCATCACCTATCGTAGCAGTCACAGCCCAGGAAAACGGCGCCGACGAGGTGTCTGCATCGTGCTCAAACGCTTGTGGTTCCTCACGGAAACCTTCATTCCTCTTGCGTGCCATTGTTAAAGACCTCTTTGAGAACAATGGAAGAAATCTGCCATCATTCATAAAACATGGCAATTCTACCAAAGAATGACATAAAATAGAATTCATGCCATTCAGGCGCTCTCACCGAACATTTCGCGCCCGATCAGCATGCGGCGGATTTCACTGGTGCCAGCGCCGATTTCATAGAGCTTGGCGTCGCGCAGCAGGCGTCCCGTCGGGTAATCGTTGATGTAGCCGTTACCGCCCAGCGCCTGGATGGCTTCCAGAGCACACCAGGTGGCCTTCTCCGCCGCATAGAGAATGCAGCCGGCGGCATCCTTGCGCGTGGTCTCGCCGCGGTCGCAGGCGGCAGCCACGGCGTAGACATAGGCACGCGAGGCGTTCATCGTCGTGTACATATCGGCAAGCTTGCCCTGCATCAGCTGGAATTCGCCGATCGGCTGGCCGAACTGCTTGCGCTCATGCACATAGGGCACCACCACGTCGAGGCAGGCAGCCATGATGCCGAGCGGGCCGCCGGCAAGCACGACCCGTTCATAGTCGAGGCCGGACATGAGGATGCGCACGCCCTTGCCCTCTTCGCCGAGCACGTTCTCGAACGGGATCTCGCAATCCTCGAATACCAGTTCGCAGGTGTTGGAGCCGCGCATGCCGAGCTTGTCGAGCTTTTGCGCCGTGCTGAAACCCTTGACGCCTTTCTCAACCAGAAACGCCGTCACGCCACGCGACCCGGCGGCGGGGTCGGTCTTGGCGTAGACCACCAGCGTATCGGCATCGGGACCATTGGTGATCCACATCTTGTTGCCGTTCAGCACATAGCGGTCATTCTTCTTGTCGGCCCGCAGTTTCATCGACACGACGTCGGAGCCGGCACCGGGCTCGGACATGGCGAGTGAGCCCACATGCTCGCCCGAACACAGCTTCGGCAGATATTTCGCCTTCTGCGCGTCTGTGCCCCAGCGGTTGATCTGGTTGACGCAAAGGTTGGAATGCGCGCCGTAGGACAGGCCGACGGACGCCGATGCCCGGGAAATCTCCTCCACGGCAATGGCATGGGCGAGATAGCCGAGGCCCGAGCCGCCGAAATCCGGGTTTGCCGTCATTCCGAGCAGGCCGAGCGCGCCCATTTCCTGCCAGAGATGCATGGGGAACTGGTTGGACCGGTCCGTTTCGGCGGCAAGCGGTGCGATGCGTTCCTGCGCGAACCGGTGCACCGTCTCGCGCAGCGCTTCGAGATCATCTGAAAGTCCAAATCGCAGACCTGACTGATACATGCTACTCTCCCATGTCCTTTGTCGTGACATTCTTGGCGCCCACGAGGCGCAATCCCATAGTGACGTATTTTTCCGCAATCTGCGTGACAGTAAGCCTGTCGTCCGGACGAAACCAGACATTCACGCCGGTGGTCATCGCAATGATGGCCCGGGTCGTCAGCGGAATGTCGTCGATATCGAATTGACCGGATGCGCTGCCCGCTTCGAGGATCAGCCGCAGCTCGTTCTCGTAGACCGCCCGCAATTCCACCAGAATGGCGAGCTTGTCACCCTGCAGGCTGCGCAGTTCCATATTGGCAATGTGCACATCGTCCCGCCGCTCCACATGGTAACGGATGTGAAAACGGATGAAGGCGGCAAGACGTTCGAACGGCGTGGTCAGGGTCTGGCTCTCGGTCTGCCAGGCCGCCAGCAGCCGGTCCATGTGGTCGCGCATCACCGCGAACAGCAGCTCCTGCTTGGTCGGGTGATAGCGGTAGAGGGCCGCCGCCTGCACGCCGACCTGTTCCGCCAACTGGCGCATCGACATGGCCTCATAGCCTACCTTGGCGATCAGCCGCCGTGCCGCGACATGAATCGCTGCCTGGGTCTTCTCGCCGTCTGAGCCAATTGTTCGAGCCATGCAGCTTTAATAAAACGAACGTTCAATTCATTCAAGGAGAAATTCAACCCTCGATACTGGTTTGCACAACTGCGGGACGAAGGCTCTCAGACGAAGTGATAAGGGGCGCCCGATGGTGCCACGGCGCAAAATCGGGTAGATTCAGTTCATTGCCAGTCTTCAATATGCCTTTGATTGAATAGCGTTTTTCATAAGACTGAGAGTTGAACAGCATGGTTGGTCGAGAATTCAAACATCTGTTGCCTGCGCTGGGCGCTGCAATTGTTCTGCTGGCAGGGGGTGTGCCGGCGCAGGCCGTTTCAATGAAGGACTGCAGTGCCAGGTACAAAGCTGCGCAAGCGGCAGGCAGCACAACGGGCTGGAACGAATTCCGCAAACAGGAATGCGCAAAAGCGGCGTCTGCGGCGGCGGAAACTGAGTCACCGGAGACAAAACCGGAGATTGCGCCAAAGGCCGCCCCGACGGCCGGGGTGCCGAAATCACTCGTGTTTCCGAGTGCCGTTTCCAGCAAATTTGCGGCGGAGAAACCGGCCAAGGCGCGCATGCACACCTGTCTGGAGCACTATCACATCAACAAGGACAACAATACGCTGGGCGGCATGCGTTGGATCGAGAAAGGCGGTGGTTACTACAAGCTGTGCAACAACAAGCTGAAGGGAATAAGCTGATCTCATCGTCCCGGCTGCAGGGCGTGATGCCTCTCTGTATCGTGGCAGCTATTTCCTGAAATCGAATGTGCGGAAGGCTGTGGCGGCAACGAGCAGCCAGCCAAGGATGAGCAGTGTACCGCCTGCAGGTGCGGCGCCGGGGAACAGGCGGTCACCGGTGATATCGCGGGAAGCGAGATCGCCGATGAACAGGAGGAGGCCGAGCAACAGCGCGAGGCCGCCGCCATAGGCCGCGCGGCTGATTTTCGCCAGTACCGCAAGCGCGAGGAAAGCCGGGGCGTGGATGAACAAGATGGGCGCAATCGTTGCCATATGCGGACTGGCGCTGTGCGCGGCGGCTGCATAGGCGGCGATGCCAGCGGCGCCGATCAGGCCGCCGAGGCAGGCGAATGTCCGATTGATCGTGTGCTGGTGGAGGGTGCCGCTGTTGGTATCACCAAGGTGGGTGTCGCCATTCAATGCCATGTTCGGTTCCAGTCCATGTCGGTGCGGTTCTGATCTGCTCTCGCAGTCTGCTATCCAGATTTACTTGAGTGCAGCCAGTGTCTCGGCGAGCTTTTCCTCAAACAGGTCCAGTTCCTCGTCCAGTCCGACACTGACACGAATACAGCGGTCAAGCACGGGGGCCATGGGCTTGCGGACGAAAATGTCGCGCTCGATGAGACCGCTCAGCACGCTGGCGGCGTAGGTCCCATCGCGCCCGCAGTCGATGGTGACGAAATTGGTGGCCGAAGGGATGGCGGCAAGGCCGTTCCTGGCGGCGATGGCTGCGATTCGGTCGCGCCCGGCAATGATCCGCGCCACCACCGTGTTGAGATAGGGTTGGTCGGCAAGGGCGGCCAGCGCAGCGATCTGCACCATGCGGTTCATGCCGAAATGGTTGCGAATCTTGTCGAAGGCGGTGATCTGGCTTTCCGCGCCAATGGCATAGCCGCAGCGCATGCCGGCCAGGCCATAGGCCTTGGAAAAAGTGCGCATACGCAGCACGTTGGGCCGCGAGACGTCGATGGCGGGCAGGGCGGAAGCCGGGGCGGTCTCGCCATAGGCTTCGTCGAGGATCAGCAGGGTGGTTTCGGGCAGGGCGGCGACGAAGGCTTCGATCGCCGCTGCCTCGTGCCATGTCCCCATGGGGTTGTCGGGATTGGAGAAATAGACCAGTGGCGCCTTTTCGCGAATGACGGCGTCCAGCAGGGCATCAAGGTCTTCCCGGTCATCCCGGTAGGGAACAGTGACAAGCTGCCCGCCGAACCCGGCCACGTGAAAGTTGAAGGTGGGATAGGCGCCGAGCGAGGTGACAACCGGCGTTCCCTCGCGCACATATTGGCGAACCGTCAGCCCCAGCAGGGTATCAACGCCTTCGCCGACCACGACATTGCGCGGCGTGACGGCGAGATGCGCGGCGAGCGCCGCCTTCAGGTCGAAATTCTCCGGGTCGCAATATTTCCACACCTCCGGCGCGGCGGCGCGCATGGCTGCGATCACCGATGGTGCCGGTCCAAACCCGTTTTCGTTGGCGCCAAGCCGGGCGCGAAATGGCCGGTTGCGTTGGCGTTCCAGTGTTTCCGGTCCGACGAAGGGCACGGTGGAGGGGAGCGATTCAATCAGGGGGGTAAGCTGCGGTTCCATGGCCACAGCGATAGCATTTTTTCCGGCGGTGAAAAGCAAAACCTGTCTCTTATTTCGGTGTAACAGGATTGAGTTTGCGGCCTTGCCGGTTGGCCGCCGGCTTTATGCCAACCCACAGGGCCGGAAGCAGCGCCGCCGCCAGCACCCACCACATCGGGCGGATCGAATAGGCGAAGGAGAGGTTGGCCAGCAGCACCCGCATCGGCGGAATTCGGGTGGCGAGCGCGAACCAGGCATATTCGGCAAGGGCGGTTCCAAGCGCCGCCAGCACGGCAATGGCAAGCGGCGTCCACGGCGAAGACAGGGCAAAGCCGCGCGCATGGGCAAAGCGGTAGAGCAGCAGCGCGATGAGAAAACCCGCCATCAGCGTCGCCTGCGTGACATCGGCCTTCGACTGCATGAAAAAGTGCAGGACGCCGAGCGCTGCCAGCGGATAGGCCAGCATGTGCAGCCGGTTCCAGTTCCTGCCCATGCGCCGGATCATGCCATCGGTGGAGGTCACGCCGAGCGCAACCAGGCCAAGCAATGCGGTGAAGCCGATCAGCAGATAGATGCGCAGCCAGATCTCGCTGGCCACTCGCAGCAGGTTGCCGTTCTGGTCAACGATGTAGAGCGAGAAGTGCAGGGCGGCATAGGCGAGGGCGGTGAGGCCGAGAATGCGCCGGATCAGGATAAGCCTGTTCCAGCGGGTGATATGGCGCAGCGGCGTTATGGCGAGCGAGATCAGGAAGAAGCGGATCGCCCAGTCGCCGGTCTGGTGAATGGCTTCCGTGATCGGACGCGGCCCGAGAATATTGACCTTGTAGCCCGTGGTGATGAACACCAGAGGGACAAAGGCAGCAATGAGGGCTGCGATTTTGATGGCCGACGGCTTTCCTGCGCGGTCATTCCATGGAAACTTGATCACGCTGCTGTCTTTCCCTGATCACGTGGCTCCTTACATCCACAGGAATCCGGCAGTGACAAGACAACAAGCCGTGAAAATGCCGGGATGTGTGGTGCGCGCAATCCGGCCGCTCAGTCAGCCGGGCCGGCAAACAGAATGAGATTGCCGTCCGGATCGAGCACGATGAAGTTTCTCGCGCCCCAAGGCTCCTTCTTCAGCGTCTGGTGAAAGGACACGCCCGCCGCCTGGAAATCGAGGAAAAGCTGCTTGATCTCCGCCGCGCTGTCGACGGCGATTGAAGCGGAAAGCAGATGCTCCCGGCTGCGGATATCGCCGGCAAAGACAGGCTCGCAGACCAGCCGCAAGGCAAGCTTGGCCCGGTCGCGGATGAGTTGTCCGTAGAACGGCGGCTCTCCATAGAGGAAATCAACGGCAAAGCCGAGTTTGCGGGTGTAGAAATCGCATGATCGCTGGATATCGGCGACGAAAAGCTGGGCAGCAATGGAACTGAGGACGGCGCGCGGCGCGGGTTGATGGATGGGGGTGCTCATGGTGTAGGCTCCTGATAGGAGCGCCTGCCACCCTTCGAAACCGCGCTGGCGTGCCACAAGTTCCTGCGCATCGCTGAGCCTGAACGGCGCATCCAGCACGTCCTTGTCATCGAGATGCCGGAACCGCGGCAGGGCGGCCCGGATTTCGGCGGCAACGGGATGGTACCGTTCACGATGCCAGCGCAGATACTGCTTGGCTTGCTTTCTGAGGTTTTCGAGGTTCGGCATTGGCGCATCTGTTGTCATTTGACGCAGGCGGGCATTGCCCTTTCGACCGCACGTCGATGCGCCCTACGCAGCCCGGCAATAGTCGTGCGAACCAGGGGTCTTTGTCAAGACGGGCCCGCAACAGCAAAAAATCCGCCGACGGGTCACCGGCAGATGTACGGAAGGCAATGGCAGGGATAGGTCAGGGGCGCTGGGTCGCCAGCCAGCGGTCGGCGCTGGCCCGGCCGAAAACCCGGGCGCGGCGATTATATTCCGCGGTCAGCTGCCGCCGGCTTTCTTCGCGCGCATAGGTCCGTTTGGCCGGCCGGTTCTTCCGGATGCGTGCGGACATGGCATCCTGTTCAGGGCGAACGCGTGTGGCTTGCGCATTGGCACCGGGAGCATTGACACTGGGGGCAGCGGCATTGGGCATACCTTGCGCCTGGCTTTCAGCAGCAAAAAGTCCCGCAGCCACCGCTACGGCAAAAAACAGGCTTCGCATCAATATTATCCTTCTTGATTCGTCTGTGTTTTGACGGGTGCCAAAAGAGTTCACGACCTTTTCGTGAAGTTTCAAAACCCGTCAAGGGACATCGCTGTCCCCTGTTTATAACTTACCAGCGGTAATGGCGGCCCCCATAGATAATCAGGGGCGGCGAATTGAATCGCATGTCATCGAATTGAGCCCGGCTTGTGGCACGGCGGTCCAGTTCAAGGTCGAGCAGGCAGCGGGCAAAGGCGTCGGTGCCCCGCTTGAAACCATAGGACGAACAGGTCCGGCCATCGATGGCGCGCCGTTCTTCCGGGGTGATGGTCTGGCATCCGGCAACGAACAGAATGAGTAGCAACACCGAACAGGTTGCACGTTTCATTGGGCTCTCCATGCCGCCGTTCTCCTGCGCGAGACGGCGGCCAAATCAGTTCAACAGGCCGAGATTATCACAGAGCATCCGCTCGTGTTATCCCAATTGATTGATTGGATGGAGGAATTGCCGGAGAGGCAAAAATGTCCTGGAAAATAAAGTCCGGTCAGACGATGAGGACGCCGGCAAGCATCACGATAATGATCATTCCTGCCAGCAGGGGCAGGATCGACATGCTGGCTTCCGCCTGTTTGGGTTTCAATACCAATTTGGCAAAGTCAGCAGCACGGTTGCCGCGATTTCTGTGACCACAAGGAACAAGACCAGAGGGAAGAATCCGTCGCTGATCTTTCTGTTGTCATTGGCTGGTGCAACGCTTGTCAAAGTCTGCTCCTGATTTAAACGACCTCCGCGGAACGCGAAACCCGGTCATGCTCGTCAGTGCCGATAGTCGGCTTGGTCACGCAACTGTAACAGTTTGAAACTTTTTGTCACCCCAAAAAGCACGTTCAGGCCCCAAACGTCTTTGTGAACGGCCCGTCCGGCGGGCCTTTTGCCTGTCAATGCCGAAGAAAACAATGTGGTTTCAGTGACTTGATTCGCGCGGTGCACAGGCGGAAAAACCTGCGCACCGCGCGTGTTTTTTACTCGGCCGGAGCCGGGGCGGGATGAACCATGGCCGAATTGTGGCTTGATTCGCCGTCGAAGTGGCTTCCCTGACTCGCATGCTTGAGCGGCCGGTTGCCGGTCATGGCACGAACGAGCACGTAGAAGACCGGTGTCATGAACAGGCCGAACAGCGTCACGCCGATCATGCCGGAGAACACGGCCACGCCCATGGCGCTGCGCATTTCCGAACCGGCGCCCGTTGACGTGACGAGCGGAACCACGCCCATGATGAAGGCAAGCGAGGTCATCAGGATCGGGCGCAGCCGCAGGCGGCTGGCTTCGATCACCGCCTTGAACGGCGTTGATCCCGCAAACTCCAGTTCCCGCGCGAACTCCACGATCAGGATGGCATTCTTGGCTGAGAGACCCACCAGCACGATCAGCCCGATCTGCGTGAAGACGTTGTTGTCACCGGCGGTCAGCCAGACGCCGAAGAGGGCGGCGAGCAAACCGAGCGGGACGATCATGATGATCGACAGCGGCAGGGACAGGCTTTCGTACTGGGCCGACAGCACCAGGAACACCAGCAGGATCGACAGCGGGAAGATCAGGTAGGCGGAATTGCCGGCGATGATCTCCTGATAGGTAAGCTCCGTCCATTCATAGCCGATGCCGGCCGGGAAGGTCTCGGCGGCGATGCGTTCGACGGCAGCACGCGCCTGCCCGGAAGAGAAGCCCGGCGCCGCGTTGCCGTTCACATCGGCTGCGAGGAAGCCGTTGTAACGCATGGCGCGGTCGGGTCCGGCACTCGACTGCACCTTGAGCAGGGCCGACAGCGGGATCATTTCACCCGAACCCGAGCGGACCTTCAGGTCGCCAATGTCTTCCGCCTTCGCCCGGAAGCCGGAATCGGCCTGCATGCGGACCGAATAGGTCCGCCCGAACTTGTTGAAGTCGTTGACATAGACGGAGCCGAGATAGATCTGCAGCGTGTTGAAGATTTCCGGCAGCGAGACATTGAGCTGGCGTGCCTTGGCACGGTCCACATCGGCGTAAAGCTGGGGAACGTTGATCTGATAGCTGGAGAACAGGCCGATGAGTTCCGGAGCGGCGGCAGCCTTGGCAAGGAACGCCTTGGTGGCGTCGTCCAGTGCCTGATAGCCCAGGCCGTTGCGGTCCTCGATCTGGAACTTGAAGCCGCCGATGGCGCCCAAACCCTGAACAGGGGGAGGCGGGAACACGGCGCTGAACGATTCCTTGATGCCGAACAACTGCATGTTCAGCGCCTTGGCAATCGCTCCGGCACTTAAGTCAGGCGTCTTGCGCTCCTCGAATGGCTTGAGCGAGACGAAGACGATACCGGCATTGGAGCTGTTGGTGAAACCGTTGATCGACAGGCCGGGGAACGCAATGGTGCTCTGCACGCCCGGGATCTTCAGGGCGATGTCACCGATGCGGCGAACGACGGCCTCCGTGCGGTCAAGCGTTGCACCATCCGGCAGCTGGGTGAAGCCGACGAGATACTGCTTGTCCTGCGGCGGCACGAACCCGCCGGGAACACTCTTGAACATGAAGGCCGTCGCACCGATCAGCAGGACATAGATGCCCATCATCACGGTCTTGCGCGAGATGACGGCGGTGACGCCGCGGCTGTAGCCGTTGGCGCCGCGTGTGAACACGGCATTGAACCCGCGGAACAGCCAGCCCAGCGTCTTGTCCATGAACCGCGTCAGCGCATCCTTCGGCTCGTCATGGCCTTTCAGAAGCAGGGCGGCGAGGGCCGGCGACAGGGTCAGCGAGTTGAAGGCGGAGATGACGGTCGAGATGGCAATGGTCAGCGCGAACTGGCGGTAGAACTGTCCGGTCAGGCCGCTGATGAAGGCAAGCGGCACGAAAACTGCAACCAGCACCAGCGCAATGGCGATGATCGGACCCGACACTTCGCGCATCGCCTGAACGGTTGCCGCACGTGGCGCCAGACCGTTTTCGATGTTGCGTTCGACGTTTTCCACCACCACGATCGCGTCATCCACCACGATGCCGATGGCGAGCACGAGGCCGAACAGGCTCAGCGCATTCACCGAGAAGCCGAAGAGGTGCATGACGGCGAACGTACCGATGATCGAGATCGGAACCGCAATCAGCGGGATGATCGAGGCGCGCCATGTCTGCAGGAACAGGATGACCACGAGAACGACGAGCACAACGGCTTCCAGCAGCGTGTGAACAACGGCTTCGATGGAGGCGCGGACGAACTGCGTCGTATCATAAACGATCTCGTAGCTGACGCCTTCCGGCATGGTCAGCTTCATCTCGTCCATGACCGCACGCACCTGATCGGCGATCTGGATGGCGTTGGAGCCCGGTGCCTGGAAAACGGGGATGGCGACGGCCGGCTTGTTGTCGAGCAGGGAGCGCAGCGAATACTGGGCAGCGCCAAGCTCGATACGGGCGATATCGCGCAGATGCGTGATCGCGCCATTGGCGGCGGTCTTGACGATGATCTGACCGAATTCTTCCTCGGTTTGCAACCGGCCCTGCGCGTTCACCGACAATTGCAGGTCAACACCGTTGGGGCTGGGGGAGGCGCCGATGACGCCCGCTGCGGCCTGGACGTTCTGCGCGCGGATTTCATTGAGAACATCCGTTGCCGAAAGACCAAGCTCCGCCGTCTTCTGCGGATCAAGCCATACGCGCATGGAATAATCGCCCGAGCCGAACAGCTGCACGTCGCCGACACCATTGATGCGGGCGAGCCGGTCCTTGATGTTGATCAGCGCGTAGTTGCGCAGATAGGTGATGTCATAGCGGTTGTTGGGCGAAATGAGGTTGACCACCAGCATCAGGTCCGGCGAGCTCTTCACCGTGGTGATGCCGAGGCTGCGCACCTCCTGCGGCAGGCGGGGTTCGGCCTGCGATACACGGTTCTGCACCAGCTGCTGCGCCTTGTCGGGGTCGGTGCCGATGGCGAAAGTCACGGTCAGGGTCATCTGGCCGTCGGTGGTTGCCTGGCTGCCCATGTAGAGCATGCCTTCAACGCCGTTGATCTGTTCCTCGATCGGCGTTGCCACGGTTTCGGCAATGACCTTCGGGTTGGCACCCGGATATTGCGCGCGCACCACGATGGATGGCGGCACGACATCCGGATATTCCGATACCGGCATGGCCGTCAGGGCGATCAGGCCGCCGAGGAAAATCACGAAAGACAGAACGCCCGCGAAGACCGGGCGGTCGATGAAGAAATTGGAGATATTCATGTCACTATCCGCCTGCCCGTTGCGGGGCTTTGATGCGATTACTGTTGTGTCTTGGCTGGATCGGTGGCCAAGGCCTGCAAATTGTGCGCTGCAGCGCCCATGGCGACCATTTCAGGAGCGACGAGCGAGCCGGGACGAATGCGCTGCAAGCCGTTGACGACGATCTTTTCGTCCGGCTGCAGGCCGCTGGTGACGATACGCAGGCCTTCCGCCGGTGCCCCGAGCGAAATCTCGCGGTATTCGACGATGTTCTTGTCGTTGACCACCATGACGAACTTCTTGCTCTGGTCGGTGCCGACAGCCTTTTCATCGACCAGCAGTTCCTGCTTTTCGTTGGCCGTGCCCATGCGCAGCTTGGCAAACTGGCCCGGCATGAACTTGCCGTCCGCATTGTCAAACACCGCCCGTACCTTGACCGTGCCGCTGGCGACATCGACGCTGTTGTTGATCAGCTGCAGCTTGCCCTTCACGTCACTCTGGCCGTAAACGTCCATCACGACGGGGATGCGGTCGGAGAAATCGCGGCTGTTGAGACCCTGCGGCAGGTCGGCGAGGGCCTGTGCCACGGTGTTCTCATTGGCCTCGAAGCTGGCATAGATCGGGCTGATCGAGACGATGGTGGTCAGCAGCGGCGAGCTGGGACCGGAGGCGATCAGATTGCCGGCGGTGATTTCGATGCGGCCGACGCGGCCGCTGATGGGCGCACGGATTTCCGTGTAATCGAGATTGAGCATGGCGGTCTTGAGCCCGGCCTGTGCCGCTTCGAGATCGGCCTGTGCGCCGCTCTGGACGTTGATGCGCTGGTCATAGTCGCTCTGGGACACCGTGCGCGAATCGATCAGGCGCTTGCCGCGTTCCAGTTCGTTCTTGGCGAGGGACAGTTTCGATTCGGCGGCGCTGACGGCGGCCTTTGCCCGCGCGACCTCGGCTTCATAGGGAGCCGGATCGATCTTGACGAGGAGGTCGCCCTGCTTGACCAGCGCACCTTCCTTGAAGGCGACGGACTGGATGGCCCCGGCGACGCGCGAACGAAGGTCGACATGGTCGATGGCTTCGAGGCGGCCGGAGAACTCGCTCCACCGGGTGATGAGCTTCGGTTGGACGACAGCGACGGAAACGGGCGTTGCCACGGGCGCGGCCTGCTTGCTGGTTTCGGCATGGCTCTTGCCAAGATCGAACAGTTGGGTCGAACCCACGGCTGCCAGCGCCACAATAAAGCCGCCGACATAGAGTGATCTTTTGTAAGTGCTGATTGACATCGTGGTCATCCTGCTTTGAAAGTTGTATCGCCATTGGGAGTGGCTAAACGAAATTGGATCGTTGACGATCGATACCGATCGGTATAAAACGAGATATAAGGCTGCGGTACGGTGGCTGTCAATTGGATTTTATACCGAGCGGTATATTTCTTCTAGGGAGTCTTGTCCATGGGACGGCCGAGGGAATTTGATGCCGATGAGGCACTGCAGACTGCGCTCGAACTTTTTTGGCGCAAGGGCTACGAGGGCACATCCATCACTGACCTGACGGACGGCATGGGTATCACCAAGCCAAGCCTTTACGGCGCCTTCGGCAACAAGGAAGAACTGTTCCGCATGGCGCTGGAGCGCTATGAGCAGAATTACATGGCGTTTTTCTGGAAAGCGCTGGAGCAGCCGGACGCACGCACCGTCGCCATGGATATTCTGCACGGCTTTGCCGATGCGCAGACCTGCGACTGCAATCCTTCGGGGTGTATGGGAATCAATGCGGCCATGGGCTGCAGCGATGCCGCCGCCGCCATCCAGAAAACCATCATCGAAAAGCGCAATATGGGCCAGAAGGCACTGGCGCGGCGTTTTGCCCGGGCGAAACGCGAGGGTGACCTGAAAACCGAGTGCGATGCGGAAGATATCGCCCGGTTTATCATGACCGTATCCCAGGGTACCGCGGTACAGGCATCGAGCGGAACCGCGCGGGAAGAGCTTTACAGGCTGATCGATATCGCCATGCGCTGCTGGCCGGGCTGATCACGGACGACTGGCATTCCCTTCAGTGCGTGGTTCGACAAGCTCACCATGAGGGAGGGAGTAGATTGCAAGGAGCCATATTCTGCGACATATCCGATTGGCTTTGTCATCAACAACATCCCTCATGGTGAGCTTGTCGAACCACGCACCACGCAATCAGGTCGTCCAGGATTTTCACACCAGCCGGTGACGGAACAGCCAGGATGAAACCGGCAGTGTCACCACGGAAATGCCGATGAGCGCCAGCATTTCCGGCAGGAGCTGGCGAATGCCCGCGCCTTCCAGATAGACCTGGTGCGTGATGCTGATGGCATAGCGCAGCGGATTGATCAGTGTGAAATATTGCAGGATATCCGGCATGTTGCCGATGGGCGCCGTCAGGCCTGACAGCAGCATGAACGGCATCAAGAGCACGAAGGAAAAGATCATCGCCTGCTGCATGTTCGCGGCCAGCGACGACAGGAAAAGCCCGATGCCGACCGCCGCCGCCAGAAACAGGATCAATCCCATATAAAGAATGAGGTAGGACCCGGCGAAGGGGATCTGGAACCACAGCTGCGCGACGAGCAGGATGAGCGTTGCCTGCGTGGTGCCCACCATCATCGACGGCAGGGCCTTGCCCACCATGATTTCGGAGGGGCGGAAGGGCGTGACCAGCAGCTGGTCGAGCGTTCCCGCCTCCCGCTCGCGAGCCACGGACATGGCCGTCAGCATCATCGTCATCATCATGGTGATGGTGCCGATCAGTGACGGGATCATGTTCCAGCGCGTCTCCAGGCTCGGGTTGTACCAGGCGCGTGTCGTCACCGTGATTCCGGTATTGGCGGCCTGGTCGTTCTCGGCACGCCAGCGATGGGTGAAATCCGTCACGATGGCGCTGACATACCCCTGTGCCGTGCCCGCCGTATTGGAATTGCGCCCGTCGGCGATAACCTGCAACTGGGCAGGCTTTCCGGCCATCAGGTTCTTTTCAAAGTCCTGGTCGATGACCAGCACCAATAGAACGCGCCTGTTGTTGATGTAACCGGCGATATCGCCTGTCCGCTGCAGAGTGGCGATACGGGTGAACGTCGCGGAACCGTCAAACCGTGCGGCCAGCGCCATCGAGGCGGCGCTGTGATCGTGATCGAGAAGGGCGTAGGGCACGTTGTTGAGGTCGTAGCTCGCGGCATAGCCGAAGACCAGGCATTGCATGATCGGCGGCACCACCAGTACGATGCGGCTCTTGGGGTCCTTCAGCATTGCCAGCAGTTCCTTGCGGATAAGGGCGATGATGCGGAAGAGCGACTGGATCATGACGGCTTCACCCGAGTTTCTTGCGCGTTGCCCGCACGGAAGCGGCCATCAGCACCGTTGCCATCACCGCGAGCACCGCGGCATTGGGCAGGATCACTCCCCAGATATCGCCGGCGAGAAACAGGGTCTGCAGCACGCTGACGAAATAGCGGCCGGGGAAAATATAGGTGATGAACTGGATGACGAGCGGCATGCTGCGGATGTCGAACATGAAGCCGGACAGCATCATCGCGGGCAGGAAGGTGACGACGAGGGTGACCTGACTGGCAACGAACTGGCTCTTGGTGACCGATGAAATCAGCAGGCCGATGCCGAGCGCCACGATCAGATAGAGCATCGAGACGATGACGAGTATCCACAGCGAGCCGCGCAGCGGCACATGGAACAGGATCTGGCTGCCGACAACGGACAATGCCAGCCCGAGCATGCCGAGAACGAAATAGGGAATGATCTTGCCGAGCAGGATTTCAACCGGCCGCACCGGCGTAACGAACAGGGCCTCGAAGGTGCCGCGCTCCCATTCCCGCGCCATGACGAGCGCGGTCAGGAGTGCGCCGATCAGCGTCATGACCAGCACGATCAGCCCCGGCACGAGGAAATAGCTGCTTTCATTGGCCTCGTTGAACCAGAGCCGCGTCTGTATCTCCACGGAAGCGCCATTGCTTGTGATCCTGCCTTCGGCCGCCTGCCGCGCCAGCCACGTGGCAACGGCGCCTTGCGCATAGGCCAGCGAAATGCGCGCCGTATTGGCATCGGTGCCGTTGACGACGATCTGGATATCGCCATTGCCCAGCGCAACGTTTCGGGCAAATTGCGGCGGAATGCGCACGATGCCGCTGACGGTCTTGTCCTTGAGCAGCCGCTCGGCCTCCGCCATGGTCTTGACCGGATGGGTCTGGAAATAGTCCGAAAGCTCGAAACCCGACACCGCGCCGCGCGCTTCGGCGGAATTCTCTTCCATCACGAGGGCGACCGGCAGGTTCTTCAGATCGAACGACAGGCCGTAGCCGAACAGGATCAGCAGCATCATCGGCATGACGATGCCGACGGCGATGCTGCTGGGATCGCGGATCACCTGCCAGGATTCCTTGCGCACCAGCGCCAGGATGCGCCGCAGGCTGCCATGATGCTGGATCGGGACGGGTGTGCTCATGCGGCCTTGCCCCTTGTTTCGGCGGCGCTGCGCGATTCCTCGACAATGGCGATGAATGCATCCTCCATGTTCGGCTCGCGCCCGTCCTGCGGTTTGGCATGGCCACGGATGTCGGCGGGCGTTCCCTCGGCGAGATTGCGCCCGGCATCCATGATCATGATCCGGTCGCAATATTCCGCTTCTTCCATGAAATGCGTGGTGACGATGACCGTTACACCCTGTTCCGACAGCGCGGTGATGCGTCCCCAGAATTCGCGCCGGGCGAGGGGATCGGCGCCGCTCGTCGCCTCGTCGAGGAACAGGATATCCGGTTCGTGCAACAGCGCGGCGGCCATGGCCAGGCGCTGCTTGAACCCGCCGGGCAGCTGGCCGCTCGGCAGCGTCGCCAGTTCACCGAGTTCAAACTGCTGCTTCGACCAGTCGATGCGTTCGCGTTTTTTGGCACCGCGCAGGCCATAGGCGCTGGCGAAGAAATCCAGGTTTTCGTCCACCGAGAGGTCGCCATAGAGCGAGAATTTCTGCGCGACATAGCCCAGATTCTGCCGCGCCTCCGCGCGCGCCGTGCGCAAATCCGCACCAGCAACCCGCAATGTTCCGCTGGTTGCGGGAATCAGCCCGCACAGCATGCGGAATGTGGTGCTCTTGCCCGCGCCGTTCGGGCCGAGCAGCCCATAAATCTCGCCGCGCTTCACCAGGAAACTGACATGGTTCACCGCGGCGAAATCCCCGAACATGCGCACGAGGTCATGCACCTCCACGGAAATCTCGTCCTTGCGTGCCGCGTCTGCCGCGCGCTGCAGCTCCAGGCTGCTGGAATGGCCTTCGCCCGCCACGGCGCTGAACAGCACCATGAAGCCGTCCTCGAAACGCGGCGGCGTTGCTGTCAGCGCCACCGGCCGGCCGTCGACGCTGAGTTTGCCGTTGAAACCCGGTTGCCGGACGATGCGCACCTTGCCTGCTTCCGGCACCGCATCCACCACGCCGTCATGACGGAACAGCCGCGCCTGCAGCGAGCGGGCATTCATGCCGTCCTGCGGCTTGGCGATGAACACATTGCCTTTCGCGCGGGCGGTGATCTCGTCGGGCTTGCCCTGCGCCAGCACCTTGCCCAGATGCATGACGACCGCATGGTCGCAGAACTCGGCCTCGTCGAGATAGGAGGTGCTGACGACGACCGTCAGGCCGTCTTCGCGCACCAGTTTCAGCACGATCTGCCACAGTTCCCGCCGCGACAGCGGATCGACGCCGACGGTCGGCTCATCGAGCAGCAGCAATTCCGGCGAGCGCACCAGCGTGCAGGCAAGACCGAGCTTCTGCTTCATGCCGCCGGAGAGCTTTCCCGCCAGCCGTTCGGTGAAGCGGCCAAGATTGGTCATGTCCATCAGCCGCGGATAAATCTCGCGGCGCTGGTCCGGGGTGATGCCATGCAGGTCCGCATAAAGATCGAGATTTTGCTGGACGCTCAGATCCTCATAAAGACCGAATTTCTGCGGCATGTAGCCGATGCGGTTCTGCACCGCCTGCGGATCGGCCGCGACATCGATGCCGAGCACCTTGAGTTCGCCGCTCTCGGCCGCCATCAGCCCGGCCATCAGCCGCAGGATCGTCGTCTTGCCCGCGCCGTCTGGCCCGACAAGGGCGGTCACCGTCCCGTGGCGCGCCTCAAACGAGACATCGTCGAGCGCCTTGACCGTTTCGCCGGTATCGCGGTGGAACGTCTTGTGGATGGACCGCGCCGTGACGGGGGAGGCTGGCGCGGCGGCGGTCATGGTTTTGTGTCCGCCATTGGCGCAATCGCGTGCGGCGCGGCATCCGGCTGCAACGTGACGGTGGCCGGCATGCCGAGCCGCAGCACATCCTTCTGGTCCTCGACAAAGACGCGCACCTCATAGACGAGGCTGGTGCGCAGGTCCGTCGTCTCCACGGTTTTCGGGGTGAACTCTGCTACCGGCGAGATAAAGCCGACCCAGCCGTCCAGCGGCTGATCGGGAAAACTGTCGGTGGTGATCCTGGCCCGCATGCCGGGGCGCAGATGGCCGAGATTGGTTTCGGAGACATAGGCGCGCACCCATTTCGTGCCGCGCGTTGCCAGCGAAAACACCGGCTTGCTGGGCGCTGCAATCTCGCCCGGTTCCATCAGCCGCGAGCGCACGACGCCATCAAACGGCGCAAAAAGCTGTGCATCGGCAAGCTGCTGGCGCATGAGCGCCAGTTGCGCCTCGCTGCCGCGCAACTGCGCCTCGCTCTGGCTGATTTCCTCAACACGCGGCCCGGCGATGGCAAGCGCCAGCGCACTTTGCGCCACGTCCACCTTGGCGTCGGCAACCGCTGCCGCCGCGCGCGCCGTATCAAGGTCCTGCTTGCTGGCGGTGGCATTGGCGGTCAGCACGCTTTGGCGCTCGAATTGCGCCTTGGCGTTCAGCGCGTCGGCCTGTGCCGACACCAGATTGGCGCGCGCCTGGGCAATTTCCTCAGGCCGGCTGCCGTTTTTCAGCTGGAGCAGGGCGGCCTGCTGGGCGGCGACGGTTGCCTCCGCCTGCTGCACCTGCGGGGCAAGGCGGCTGGTATCGAGCCGCGCCAGCACCTGGCCCTTGCCCACCACATCGCCTTCTTCCGCCAGCACCTCGGCAATCCGCTCCGACCCGTTGAAGGCAAGCGATGCCTGCCGCAGATCGACATTGCCATACAGCGTCAGCGCATCGTTCGCCGATGACGGGCGATAGTACCACCAGGCTCCGCCGGCGAGGGCGGCGATAAGGATCAGCGGAATGAGAATGCGAAGAATTTTGCTCATGCGCCATCATACAGGCCGTATGCGCATTATGTCAAATTTGAATTTCAATTTGAACTTTTAATCCTTTCAAATCTGGGTTACTGTACGGGCATGATACGCAAAACACCTCGAAAACTTCCCGGACGGCGCGAGGACGGCGCTTCGACCAAGGCCCAGATTCTGGAAGCGGCAGGCGAAATCTTTGCCGAAAAGGGCTTTGACCGCGCCACGGGCAAGGAGATCGCCGAACGGGCCGGGAGCAATTCGGCCGCGGTGAATTATTATTATGGCGGCATTGAAGGGCTCTATGCCGCGGTGCTGGTCGAGGCGCACCGGCGGCTGCTGACCTATGACCGGCTGGTGGCGCTGGCGCAGGGACCGGGGGCTTCCATCGACAAGCTGAAAATCCTCATCGGACTGATTGCCGCGGCAATCATCGCCCCGGCTTCATCCACATGGGTGCTGCGGGTATTGAGCCGCGAGATTCTCGCGCCATCCCAGGCCTTTCCCGTGCTGTTGAATCAGGAGGTGCTGCCGAAGAAACAGGTGGTAACCGGGCTCGTTGCCGATATTCTGGGGGTGCCCGCCGACCATCCGGCGGTGGGGCGGTGTTTGCTCAATATGGTCTCGCCCTTTGCCATGCTGCTGCTCGGCAACCGCCAATTGCTGTCGCAGGTTCTGCCCGATCTCTTCGCACCGGCGCCCGGTGCGCAGGAAACCATCATCGCCCATTTCCAGCGCTTTGCCCTTGCGGGATTGGAGGCGACAGCGGCGGAGTTGAAGCGGGAAGCCGGGGCCTAGCGTCTGTTTCTTGCTGGAAGCGCGGCAGGCCGGATCATTCTTTCATCCGCAGTCTCACCCCTGGACCACCATTCACCGTTTCACCATCCGCCTCAAAGATAACCCCCGCTGTTTCCAGAGCCGCTGCGATAGCCATGATGGTCGCAGGTTTCAGCCTCTCACCACGTTCCAATCGGGCGATTGTATCCGTCGATACGCGGGCAAGCGCTGCCAGATCACGCACCCCAAGTCCCAAAGCCGCACGCGCCATTTTGCACTGTAAATCGATCATTTTCGCTACACGGTTACGATTTTTGTTGACACCAATCCTGGTGAGGCACTATCGTCTCACTGTTGCGATTTTTACGCCGGTGAAACAGTGATGCCCAGCCTTATTGTTTTGGTGCCTATTATGTTTGTCTGAAACATTTTTAGATTAATTTTCAACCCTATTGAGGCCCTATCATGAGCCATGAATCAAGCAAAATCATTGATGCTCAGAACCGTCTGACTGAAGTGAAATATCTTGTCGAAGTGCGGTTCATGGCCGCTGCCAATATCGGCAATGAGCGGCAGCAATCGGCAATCCAATATGTCTGCGACATCGCCGACGAGCGTCTGGTTGTCGTCAAGGCTTTGCTCGACGGGGCGAACACGAACGCTGCTTAAAGTCGTAGTTGGACCGTTGCCACAGCATTCCGCCTCGGATATCCCGATCAAAACCTATCCCGCAGAAGAGACCGGTCCCCATGCACGCGACATCCCACCCCATTGCCGCGGTTCTGGTTCATGTCGGCGATGTCGAAGCGGGGCTTGCATGGTATCAACGCGCTTTTCCTGAGGCTGTCCGCACGCGGCTCGATGAATTTGATTTCGAGTTCCTGCAGCTCGGCTGCGTCTGCCTTGAAATCGTGCCTGCAGACGCGCAAGTGGGCTCCGGGCCCTTCGGCTCCGTTGTCTATTGGGCCGTGGACGATTTTAACGCGGCTCTGGCGCATGTGGAAAAACTGGGCGCCACGCTCTATCGCGGGCCGCTGGCGATACAGGATGGTCTTGCCATGTGTCAGGTGCGCGATCCCTGGGGCAACTGCATCGGTTTGCGGGGTCCCCGGCCTGCGGCGATATCCGGATAAGGCGCGCTGCGGGCGAGGTGAAAGCAATACCGTTCATACTCTGTTCATCCTTGAAGGCGCACCTATCCCCGGTATGAATCGATAGGAGTGACTAATGAAAAATCTTGTTTCGCTGTTTACCGCCGGCTTGCTGGCGGTTCTCGTTGGATTGACCTCGGTCGTTTCTTCGAATGCGGCACCGGTATCGGCCCAGAAGGCGCCGGTCGTATCCAATGTCGAGCAGGTGCAGTACGTTGAGCGGCGCCGCCACGACAATCGCCGTTGGGATCGCCGCGATGACCGTCGCTGGGATCGCCGTGACGATCGCCGCCGCCCGCACTACAACAACCGCGATTATCGTCCGGGATACTGGAAGAATCATCGGGGCTACCGTGAACATCGCCGCGGCTATCGCCGTCACAGCGATGGCTACTGGTATCCGCTGGGTGTTTTCCGTCTCTGATTCCCATCAGAACGCTTGAATGCAGAAAGGGCGGCTCGCGAGAGCCGCCTTTTTCTATGGCCGGCTGCTCTCCAGTGCCGCGCCGAGAGTGGCCAGCAGATCCCTCGACGCGGCGATATCCTCAAGCCGCATCCCGGCGGACAGCGCATTCACCCATTCGGCCTGGCGCCGCATCAGCGCCGCATAGGACGCAGCCCCCTCAGACGTCGGGCTGAGCAGGCTGGCGCGGCGGTGCCGCGGGTTCGGGCCGTAGGCCGCAAGCCCGTCATGCACCAGCTCATCGGCCAGCCGCTGCACGCTCTGGCGTGTCTGGGCGAGGTGGCGGGCGACATCCGCCACGGTTGCGGCCTCCTGAACGATCGCGCCCATGACCTGCCAGCGCGCGGCGGTCAATCCGAACGGCGCACTCAGCCGGTTGCCGGCCTCGGTCAGGCGGCCGGCGGTTTGCAGGATGTCCCAAACGAGCCGGCTCAATTCTTCGCCCTGAGGGGTGCGCATGATGATCTCCCGAATTTCCAGCGGTATATTGACAGTATGTTGTCAAAATGCAAAATTGACAGCATATTGTCAATTTGAGGTATAGCATGACCCCGTCTGAACTTGTCAAAGGCCTGTATGAGGATTGTCTCAATCCGCGCCTGCTCGAGCGGCTTCCGGAGTATCTGTCGGAGGGTTTCGTCGGCGCGGGCGGCGAGCAGGGGCCGCAAGGCTTCCGGCAGACCGTCGAACGGATGATCACGGCGTTTCCCGGCCTGCGGTTTGAGCTGGAAGACCTGTTTGCGGCGGGAGACAGGGTCTGCGTGCGCTGGCGCTTCGAGGCGGCGCATCTGGGACCGCTGTCGGGTATCGCGCCCACCGGCAGGACCGCGGTTCAGCAGGGAATCGCCATCTATCAGGCGCAGGATGGCAAGCTGATCCGGGCATGGCTGCAAGTCGACCGTCTGGGGGTCCTGCAGCAGATCGGGGCGGTAACGCTCTGACGGAAAGGGGCGTGCCAGACAGACCGGGACATGCACGGCAACCGGCGATGTCCGAGTGTCTGCACTGCGGGATAACTGTCTTGGAGGGCAAGCGTGGAAAATGGCGGAGAGGAAGGGATTCGAACCCTCGAGACCGTTTAACGGGCCTACTCCCTTAGCAGGGGAGCGCCTTCGACCACTCGGCCACCTCTCCAAGGACGCTGACTAAAGAGGAAACCCTTTGTTGGCAAGGCCTTTGTGCAAGTTTTCTGATTTTTCTATTTTGCAGTTCCGAGCCGTGGAAAACGGAACGAAGCGGTCATGGTCAGACACAAACCGCACAAAATTGGCGCAAGCAAATCACCGTTTGTTCTTGCGGGTTTTGCCGGAAAACACCCGGTTTGCCACCTCCCGGTCGGCATCGCCGTGGATATGGGTGTCGAGCAGCAGCCCCCGGCTTGTGGAGCCGCCCGAATTGGTGGCTGGTCAGTTTTGGCGGCCCGAATCCTTGATGGCTTTGTTAAGCGGCTTCGCAATCGAATGCCTGCTGGCATACCCAAACACGAGACGCGGATGTCGATCACTGATGCTGGCAAGATCGACCGTCTAAAGCGGCTCAGCGATCTCGTAACCAGACAGGACCGCGACCTACTTGCTGTATTTCTCGCAGATATTCTTCCTATGAGGATCTCCGTATTCCTCGCAATTATAGCCGCACTGATAGTCGCCGCGGCCATTGACCTGGATTTCGTTCATCTTCTCTTTCGCAGAATCCAGGCAGTACGACACGGACGTGAAATGCGGCGTTACGACGAATTTTGTTCGGTCGGTTCGATCCGGGTAAACAATGGCAGACCACCCGGCAGGGCGGTCATCACAACCAGCCAGCAAGAGAAGAGTTAGGAATAGTAGAATTCTCAATATAGCGTTTCCAGTTCCTGTTGATCTTCATTGAGAATTTAACCGTCACTCATTTATGTTCTGGGTCCGGGGAGCCGTCAAAGTTTTTCTCATCCTCTAAAGCATTTCTTCCATGCGGATGGGACTTTGGAAGACACGCGGCCAGCTTTCGCGAGCAGGGGGGCGGCAAGAGGGTCTGGAAGGTTTTTACAGAAAACCAAACTGCCGGCACTTGCTGAGAAAGCTTTTCACCGGCTCGGCGTTCATTGCCGGGTCACGTGCAAAATTCTCGCAGACGGTGCGAACCTTCTCGGTTTCTCCCACTTTTGCTCCGGCGGCGTCATAAAATGCGTTCTCGGCATCCCGCATTGGCTGCGTTTGTTCGTTCTGCTGCCTGTATGCGGCGTTGTACGTTGCCGCATAAAAGGCACCTCCGGCAACAAGCACGATACACGCAGCAATAGTCAGGTACTTCATCTGGTTGCCCTTTGTTCTCCCGTCCCGGTGCAGCCTATCCGATCCGGGAATGGCGCGCCATGCGCGATACGCATCAGGCATAGGCGACCCAGCCCCGAAAGCTGAAAGCCGCATAAAACAGCTCGACGCGCGCAAAACCCGCCTCGATCAGGATTGCTTCGTCCTGCTCGGGCGCAAGAATGTGGGTTTTTGTGTCGACAGCCCGCTGCATGCTCGCTGCCTTTTCAGGATCAAGCCCGGCCGCGACCGCAAAGGCGGCGTAGCGCGATAGCCATGTTGCACGCGCGCCGTCGCCTTGCGGGAAACTGAGATGGGCGGTGACGAACGGCGCGCCGGGCTTGAGGCGGCGCCTGACTTCGGCTGCCGTACGCCGCCGCTCATTCATATCCATGAAATGCTGGGTCAGCAGGCACGTCGCCGCATCGTAGGGGCCGTCAGGCGCATCGCCGATATAGCCCTGCTGCAGCCGCGCCCGCGCGGCCAGCGGCCCCAGCGTCCGTTCGGCCAGATGGAGCATCTCGGCGGACGGATCAATGCCGTCGAAGATCCAGCCCGGATGGGCCTGCGCAAACATCTTTAATTCCAGCCCGCCGCCAGCGCCAAGAACCAGCACCCGGGCATCGTCAGGGGCGCGTTCGGCCAGCAGAAGCGTGGTCATGCGCTGCATGGCATCAAAGCCGGGCACGAAACGGGTTGGTCCGTCGGCATAGCGCGCCACGGCCTGCGGATCGGAAAATGGGGTCATTGCGCTTGCGCCTCCCGCGGGTATGGCATCGGTTTGAACATCCGCCGGGCAGGGAACTGTGCTCGGCAACCGGTTTGCAGATTTCATGACACTTTATATGTTACGTGATATGGCGAAATCAAGACCTGGAGCCATTCTGCCGGCGGGCCGGCACCGTCGCTCTGCCGATGCGCCGGCAGAAACCGCTTTGTCAGTTGACGGCCCGCCACTGGCTGCATCAGTGCCTGCGCATCGTTCCGATGCCTGAGGGGTAAAGTGCGGCGCAGCACAGCCCATGTATTATCGGACGCGTGGAATAATTTTTTCTTGGCAGTTTTACTGACACAGGAACGCAATTCTTGCCTGTATCTTGTTTTGCCCTCTTGTCTTGTGATTTTTTTTGAGAGACGTAATATATGCGCTGATTCACGGTGATTTTGAACATGTCGAGGTTGGGTATACTTGACTGACGCTGTTGCAAAGCCGGAAATGAGGCCCGGCAGGGGGGGATCATCGGGGGATGAATTGCCGAGCCTCACGTTGCCCGAAGGTGACAACGTGCGCTTGATACCATCAGAAGCTGAGGGGGAGATTATCCCAACCTGAAGCGAAACTGAGGGAATCACAGTGATGAGTCAAAAGGCCTGGACCCGGCGCCATGCGCGGGGTCCAGGCTTTTTCCGGGGTGGCAGACACTGCCAAACCATTCAAGCCCCACGCATTTTCCAGAACAAAATGCCTATGTTTAATTTTGTGTTTCTTCTTCCCGCGTTTTTTGTATCGTGTGCGCCAGACTCGTCTTATTCAGGAACCATGAGGGCAGAGATGAAATCTTGGCGTTCGGTTGGTGTTGGAGCGCTGGTCAGCGCGGCAGTTCTCGGGTTTTCTTCCGGTCAGGCAATGGCCGCCAGCAAGGCCCATCCCTTCATATATTTTGCCACGACGGATCCTTTCCTGCAGCCCGGAGAGGCGCCGACGCGCAATGATGTCACGCTGCTGGGCGGACCATTCGCACGCGATACCGCGGGCAGCGCCATCCATCTTTTCAATGTGGACTACACCAAGAACTATCTGGTCGGCGTCACCTATGGGCGCGATGTCTACAATCTCGGATCAGGATTTCAACTTGGCGGCGTCGTCGGTGTCGCGTTGCGGTTCGGTGAGGACGACGACACATCAGGCGAGATCTGGACCGGCGTCCGGCTGCGCCACCAGGGTCTCGTTATCGGCAATGTCGTGATCTCCCCGGCATTCACGGCCGGCTTCAGCGCGGTAACCGGCGAGACCCAGATCGAGAAGGAACGCGAACTGCGCTATAATGGCGATGCTTCCTTCCTTGGCTTTCTCGGGCCGGAACTTTCATTTCGCTGGGGCGGCGCGCCCAACCTTGAAGTGACGTGGCAATTGCATCACCGCTCCGGTGCCGGCGAAACCTTCGGCAATATGGGGGAAGGTTCAAACGCCAATACGATCGGTATCCGTTATCGCTTCTGAGGCCGTTTGCCGATCGGGCGCGGTGCAGGCTGCGAACGCTCCGGCCTCTGATCGCATGGGGCAGTCGCGAATATCCGGCTTTTCCGCGCCGGTCGTCAATTCTGCTCCAGCACGACAACGCAGGGATCGAGATCATGCGTTGCCAGATGCGCGTACCGCATGGTCATCTGCAATGTCTGGTGGCCGAGCCAGATCTGCACGCGCCTGATATCGATGCCGCCGCGCACCAGCCGCGATGCGCAGGTATGGCGCAAAATATGCGGCACGACCTGATCGTCTGTCCCCAATCCGACCTCGGCCTTGGCTTCATTCCAGATGGCACGGAAGCGCGGCTGATCGTGCATGGCAAACGGACCCTTCAAGCGCCCGCGTGGAATCTGGGTGACGTCATGGGCGCGCCGGGTCAAAGGCACGGTCCGGCTGCGCCCGGATTTTGTCAGCCAGAAGGTCGAGCGGTTTTCCTGCAGATCGTTCCAGTTCAACCCGATCGCCTCGCCGAGCCGGCACCCCGTATCGACGAGAAAGATGCTCAAACGATAGCTGTCTTCGCATTTGGCGCGAATGGCCGAGAACAGGCGGGCCTCTTCCTCCAGTTCGAGAAAGCGAATCCGGCCCTGTCTTTCCTTTTGCCGCCGAAACTCGGGCAGGCTGTAAATATCGCCCATCTTGTAAGCTTTCCGAAGCAATTTGCTCAAAGCAGCCATTTTGCGGTTGATGGTTGCATTGCTGTTACCGCGCTCGCGGAGCGTGCCGATCACCGAATCGAGCATGTCCTGGGTGAAGACACTGAACCGGTTGCCGGCCAGAATCTCGCTGGTCTCGCCCAGGAAGGATTTGACATTGCCCTTGTGCGAACCGTCGTCCCAGAGAATCCCGATATAGCGCGCTGTCAGCTCGTCCAGAGAATGGTCCCTGACCACGCGATTGCCGGTACGGTCCGCCGCTGCGTAGGTGACGTTGTACTGAAATCGAACCGGGAAGTCCGTGTCTGCCTGTTTGGCACCCATCGATGAAATTGTCATAGGGATCACGCTCTAAATCAGAAAAATATGCATAAGTGAAATATGCAACGAGTTGTAATCGTCTTTCTGAAAAGCACAATCGGGTGGGGAATAGCACTTTAGGATAATACCATCCCGTTCGAGGAAGCCTTGCACAGTTCCCTCAACAGTCCGTTCCCAGCGATATTGCCTCGACATTTCCAAATCTCCTCGGTCCGCGACCGCTTTGCTTTCCTTTCCTGCTAAATGTCTGTGCGCCGTGTTGACGGGCGCTGAAAATGGATTGGTGAAAATGAATTTGGGAAAATCCAGCGCCGGTAAATTCCGGCGCTGGTTCTGTGTGTCATGACATCAGAAATTGCGCTGGAAGCGAAGGAACCCGCCAAACGCGTCATCGCTTCCATTGCTGGCCAGGGATTTGGCCTTACGGGCACCATCGAACTTGGTGTAGTTGAGTTCAGGCGTGATGGTGAAGCCGGGAACCAGTTCGTAGGCGACATTGATTGCGCCGGCGTAGGTCCCTTCGGATTCGTAAGCCAACTGCGCGTTGAACGTGGCCTTGTCCGAAGCCTTGGCGGTCAGACCGCCCCAGATGGCCCAGTCGCCATTCCACGGGCCGTAATAGGAGGTGGTGCGTTTTTCCTTGGCGTGGTCGCCGTAACCGGACTGATAACCGCCCAGAACGAAGGCGGAGACAGTGTCGGTGAACTTTACATCCAGACGCAGCTTGCCGCCAAACTCTTCCACGACGGAATCGTAGCCGGCAACAACGGAGATGCCGCCCCAGGCCTGTTCGAACTTCACGCCGCCAATGATGTGCGGCACGTAATCCACGATCACGTGATCCTTGTCACCCTGTTCCAGGCCGATGAGGGCCGAGAAACCATTGCCGCCGGTGAAGGTGTAGCTGACCTGATTGTCGCCATCTCCGGCATAGGAGATCACGCCGTCTCTGAGGACATTACCGGCCGAACCGGTCCATGTGTCAAAGAGCGAGTCGGTCAGGCCGATGCGGAAGCCGCCGAGCGAGATATAGGCGTGGGGAAGCGACGAACTGTTGTCACCGTTCGTATAATTGAACTGTGTTTCGGCAAAGGAACGCAATGTACCAAGTTCGGTGTCCGAACGGGCATCGAAGCGGATGGTGGCGCGGGATAGAAGTTTCCAGGTACCGAGTTTGCCGCCCTTGGAGACATCATCGCCGCCCTTGGCATCAAACCGCACATGACCGCTGACTTTCAGGCATGTCTCGGTTCCGGGGATGTAGAAGAAGCCCTTGCCGTATGCGTCGCAAACGCGAACATATTCGACAGCTTCCGGTTCGGCGACGACAACTGCATCGGCAGCGCGTGCGCCAGTGACTGCAACGAGAGCTGCAGCGGAGCCGAGTAGAAGGCTCTTGATGTTCATTTCTGACCTCCAGTCAAAGTTTGACGGAAGGCCAGGCGATTCAACGGATTTTTACCGGCAGGAAAGGCTTTAGTGTCCCACGGTTCCCGAGAACAGGTTGACGATGAGAACACCGGCGATAATCAGCGAAAGGCCGATGATTGCCGGCGTGTCGAGCGGCTGCTTGAACCAGAACCAGCCAATGGCGGCGATGAGCACGATCCCGGCGCCGGACCAGATGGCATAAACGATCCCGACGGGCATCGTCTTGACCAGTATGGACAGGAAATAGAAAGCCGCCGCATAACCGGCCAAACAGATCAGCGACGGCCAAAGCTTTGTAAAACCATCCGCTTGCTTGAGCGCCGATGTGGCCGCCACCTCGAAAATTATGGCTACAAAGAGATAGAAATAAGTCATGGCAAACCACCTGTCAGAATCAGTCCGTGCCGCATTTGATTCGATGCATACACTGTAAATATGCCGGTGATGCATGCCCGATTTCGAGTCAAAACACCGTTCCGTTTCCGCCATCGATGCAGAGAAATTGATGAAAATCCGGTTACCTATATTAATGAGTGGTAAAGATTTCGCCGGGGTCGCGACGTTTTCGTGTCATTTGTGCAACAGGGATAAGGCATAGAGGGGCCGCGAGGTGTGGATGCCGACATTCATGGTTGAAACCCCGGAGAGGGCGAGTATGTTCGGTCGCAGAGGAACGGCGTTGATCGCATTTCTTCTAGGACTTAGGGGATGGGGACAAGGTTGTCCTTCAGCCAAATTGGAATGCCCAGACCCATTTTTAACTTTGACTGGAGGTCAGAAATGAACATCAAGAGCCTTCTACTCGGCTCCGCTGCAGCCCTCGTTGCAGTAACTGGCGCACGCGCTGCCGATGCAGTTGTCGTCGCTGAGCCAGAAGCTGTCGAATATGTTCGCGTTTGCGATGCATACGGCAAGGGCTTCTTCTACATTCCTGGTACTGAGACCTGCCTGAAGATCGGCGGCTATCTGCGTTACGACGCCAAGGGCGGCGACAGCGTATACACCGGCGGCCACGTCAACCAGGGCAGCGATCCTGATGGCGACGGCACATACGACAAGCTGACACGTGCAACGATCCGCTTTGACGCCCGTTCGGAAACCGAACTCGGCACACTGCGTTCGTACATTGAAACACGTTTCAACTATAAGAACGGTTCCAACAACAGCTCCATTCCTCAGGCATTCATCGAACTCGGTGGTTTCCGCGTTGGTGTTGCTGACGAACTGTTCGGTTCGTGGACCGGTTATGCTGGCGACGTCATCAACGACGACGTGATCAACTATCAGTCAGGCACTTCCAACCAGATCAGCTACACATTCACAGCTGGTAACGGTTTCTCGGCGATCATCGCTGCTGAACAGGGTGAAGTTGAGTCGGACAACGATGGTGCAAGCCATGACTACCGCATCAACGACTACATGCCACACGTACTTGGTGGTGTGAAGTACGAGCAGGGTTGGGGCGGCATCTCGGCTGTTGCTGGTTATGACTCGGTTATCGAAGAATGGGCCGGTAAGGTTCGTTTGGACGTCAAGATCACCGACGCTGTTAAGGCATTCGTCATGGGTGGCTATCAGTCCAACTTCGACGACAATTACACGACCGGTCACGTCCGCAGCCTGAACTGGTTCGGCCGCTGGGAAGGCGACTGGGCTGTTTGGGGTGGTCTGTCCGCCAAGGTTTCGGATAAGGCAACTGTCAATGCACAGGTTGCATACGAATCCGAAGGCACCGTTGCTGGTACTTTGAACGTTGCTTACGAGCTCGTTCCTGGCTTCACGATCACGCCAGAAATCAGCTACACCAAGTTCGACGGTCATCGTAAGGATATCGCGACCAGCCCCGCTGTCGGCGGTAACGACGATGCATTCGGTGGCATGATCCGCTTCCAGCGCAACTTCTAATCCTTAACAGGATTGAGTTCATAGGACCCGGCAGCGCAAGCTGCCGGGTTTTTCTTTGTGGCGCGCGGCCAGTTTTCCGGCGTTCGCAGTTCGCCGCGAGGCACCGTGTTGATATTCCCACCGACATCGGGCAAGACAGCATTCTGTTCGATTGCCGTAAGGGGAAAATGCCATCCATGCACATTGTTAAAAGCTGGTTCTGGCCTGGTCTGATTACCGTTGCGTGTTTGACAACGCTTGCCGGCTGGTTCCTTGCCGAGCCGATTGACCGCCAACTGACGGAGACCGTCGCTGCCGCATTGGAAGCGGATAACAGCTGGGCCAGCATCGAGGTGGACGGGCGCGATCTGACCCTCAAGGGGGTGGCGCCATCGGCCGAAGCCCTCGCATCGGCACTGAAAATCGCTGAAACGACCGATGGCATTCGCGTGGTCGAGAACGCAGCGACGCTTTTACCCCTGGTTGATCCCTTCAGTTTCGTGGTGACCAAGTCGGATCAGGGCATCCTTTTGTCGGGCAATGTCCCCTATGGCGATACACGCGCCAAGCTTCTGGCTGCGGCTGAAAATGCCATGCCGGGCATTGAAATCCTGGACGAAATGGCCGTCGCGCGCGGCGCGCCGCAGGGATTTGTCGAGCTTGCCAATTTCGCGCTGAAACAGGCATCGCAGCTGATCAGCGGTGAGGTCCGGCTTGCCGGGGAGACCTACAGCATCACCGGAACAGCCGCAAATGCCGCGGATTATGAGTCCGTCACCAACGCATTGAAGACACAACTTCCGGGTAATGGTAGGGTGGGCGAGGTGAAGCTGGCGCCGCCGCCGGCCGGCAATGCCGGGTGATTTCCCGGCGGGAATGCTGATCCAGTGCAATCAACGGGAGCGCGGACAATCATGTATCTCATCACGAAGCTATGGCTCTTTCTGTTGGTGGCCGCTCTTGTCGGTTTCTATGTCGGCTGGTCGACCCAGGGCGGCAAGCGCAACTGATCTGTGTTGAAACTGGGGTAACGAGCTGTGGTCATTTTTCTTCTTCAGGCGCTTTTGCTCATTTCAGCCGCGTTCATTGTCGGCGCCATTTTGGGTCATCTTTTCAAAAAGTTCTCTCCGAAAACCGATTCAGTTTCTCAAGAGTCGACGCGCGCCGCTGACGCCCGTCTCGCCGCCGCAACGCATGTACCGGTCACGCCTGCCAATGACGATGTGAGCAAGCCGCTGTCCGGTCCGGCAATGGTGCCGCCGGCCGAGCCTGTCCCGGCGATGGCATCCCCCGTCGCCGCGCGATCAAAGACGAAAGCTCCGGCCCAAAAGACCGTGGCAAAGACTGCAGGCAGCCGGGCGGTCAGAGTGTCTCAAGACGACACGCACCGCCCCGCTTTGTTGAAAAACGCGCGGCGGGGCAAGCCGGATCGCCTGTCGGACATCGAGGGGATCGGCACCGTGATCCAGTCGGAGCTCCATACGCTCGGCGTGTTTCACTTCGACCAGATTGCGGGTTGGGATGTCGATCAGGCTGCGTGGGTGAGCCGTGCGATTGGCTTTCCCGGCCGCGCCCATCGCGAAGGCTGGATGAAGCAGGCTGCCGATATGATCAGGCAGGCAGGGGACGTCCCCGCCAAGGCAAAGACTGCGGCCAAGGCCAAGCCCAAGGCAGCACCCAAGAAGCCTGCAAAGAGCGGCTAGTCCGCGCGCAAATCAACGCCTGCGCAAAACGCGGCGATCAGCTCGGGCATGCGGCCTGTCTCCAGCAGCGGCGCATGGCCCTGACCCGCAACATTGAACACCTGCAGCGCGCTATGCCGCCGCGCCATCTCGTCAACGGTTTCCTGCGCCAGCAAAGTGGTGTTTTCGCCCCGGATCAGCAGCAGCGGCAGGTCTTTCATCAGTTCGAACTGGGCCCACAAATCCGGCAGTTTTTGCGAATAGTCGATGTTCTCCATCGTCTTGCGGAGATTGGGATCGTAATCCGGGCGGATCACACCGTTGTCTTCGCGGTAGATCATCCGGGCAAAACGCTGCCAGTCGTCCTGGGTCAGGGCAGGGAAGGCTGCTCCGTGCACCGACCGCTGCAACTCTACCGCGTCATTCCAGTCGCCGGGCTGGCGCGTGCCATTGAGATAGGCGCTGATCTGCTGCAGGCCCTCGACCGCTATCTCCGGCCCGATATCATTGAGAATGACGCCGGCGAGAAGCTGTGGCGCGATGGCTGCCAGAATATGCGTGATCAGCCCGCCGCGGGATGTGCCGAGAAAAATCGCCCGGTTGATCTGCAGATGGGCAAGACCGGCAATGACATCGCCCGCTTCCATCCCGATATTGTAGTGCGACCAGTCCGGATCATAGGCTGACAATCCGCGTCCGCGGTAATCGACGCTGATCACCGGGCGTGGCGTCTGCGGGTGCTGCGACAATGACAATGCGAGGTCGTGAAAGTCGCGGCTGTTGCGGGTCAGCCCGGGCAGGCAGACGACCGGCAGGTTGTCGCTTTTGTGCTCGGGCTGGTAAAGCCTCATATGGAGATGCAGGCCATCGGGGGCGTCGAAATGAATGTCGCGCAATAAATCGGCCAATCCGCAATCCTGTTGTTGAGTGTAGAGCCCGGCTAACGCTGCAGCCGTCCGGCGGTCAGATCGCTCTCGATCTGGGCCTTGCCATAGAGCCGCGATTTGTAGACCTCGTAGTTCTCCATGACGCGCTGCACGTAATTGCGGGTTTCCGTGTAGGGAATGCGCTCGATCCAGTCGACGACCTCGTCGACGGATTTGCCGCGCGGATCGCCATAGCGCGAAACCCACTCATTGGCGCGGTTGGGCCCGGCATTGTATCCGGCAAAGGTCAGGACGTAGGAACCGTCGAATTTGGCGATCTGTTCGCCGAGGAAGCGTGCACCCAGGGTGGCGTTATAGGCGGCATCGCCGGTAAGCCGGTCCTTGGAATAGGAAATTCCGGCGCGCTTGGCGACGTCCTTGGCTGTGCCGGGCAGCAACTGCAACAGGCCGCGCGCGCCCGCGCTGGAAACGGCGCTGGCGTTGAACTCGCTCTCCTGCCGGGCGATGGCATAGGCAAGGGCAGCACCGGAACCAGAAATATTGGCATTGCCGGGGATGGCGCCGATGGGATGCGACAGGGCGCCGACGTCGATGCCGCGCTGCGCCGCAATCTTGCCGACGCGCAGGGCGACGAAGTGATTGCTCGTGCGTTCCGCCATGACCGCCAGCAATGCCAGTTCGCCGGGACTGTCGAGTTCCTGGCTCAGGCTGGCGTACAGAATGGCGGCGCGCTGCGCATAGCCGGTGTCTTCCAGGCGCTGGATGGCGCGCACGGCTTCGCGCTGGGCAAAACGGGCGCGATCCGCATCGCTCGGGCGCGGATAGGGCAGTTGCAGGCTCGCCTGTCCGAGCTTGGCGGCGGCCAGCTGGCCATAGAATGTCGTGCCGAAACGCGCCGCACGGCTGTAATAGTCACGCGCATTGCCGCCCGCGCCCGCTTCGGCGGAACGGCCCAGCCAGTAATAGGCGCGCGAGGCGGACATGGGCCGCGACGAAATCTCGGCGATGCGGGCGAAATGGCGCTGCGCCGTCTGCGGGTCCTTGAGCGCCCGCAGGGCATACCAGCCCGCATGGAATTCCGCCTCGGCGGCGACGGACGGGGTTTCGGCGCTGTGCATGGCCGCGATCTTGTAGGCGCGCGTGGCATCGCCGATATCCAGCAGCTCACGCGACAGCACGCGCCGTTCCACCCACCAGGCGTCCGGGTCAATCAGCGATGCCGCATCGCGCGGTGCGGTGGCCAGCACATCGGCCGCTTCCTTGAAGCGTTCCTGGCGGCGCAGATACTGCGCCTTGGCAAAGATGTAGGCCGGGTTCGATTGCCAGGAGCCGGTGACAGCCGCCAGTTTCTGCGCCGCATCCGGCGATTTCTGCAGAACCGCGGCAAAGGCCTGATAGAGCACGTCGGCATTGGCAAGCTTGGCGACGCGGCCGGCGGATTTTGCCTTGCCTTCGTAAAGCATGGTCAGCATGCGCACCAGATGGTCTTCGCGCGGAATGACCTGCGCAAATTCCTTCAGGATCGCCGTTTCCTGCGCATCGTCCAGCTTCTTCGTCCGCCAGAAGGGGCCGAGAACCTGGCGGGCACGGGTGGTGTTGCCGGTGGCGACAAAGGCGCGGGCCAGGATGATGGTGCCTTCGGCCGTCTGCGGCGGGGTGCCGCCAAAGGCATTGATCACCGTAGCCGCCGGCGGATTCTCCTTGAACAGCGCCCGTTCCGAATTGTTGCGGAAGGTCGCCATGCCGGGCCAGCCCGGCAGTTCCGCTGCCGCATGGGCGATTTCCGAGCTGGGAACACCCGGCGCATTCGACAGGCCGATAGCCCAGGTCAGGATATGACGGTCCAGCGCGTCGGCCGGCAGTCCGTTGCGGATACCGAGAGCCTGCTGCACGTCGCCGCCCGACAGGGCATCGAGGCCGCTTTTGAGGCTGCCTGCAATGGCCGACGGTTTCGACGGCTGAGCGATTCCCGCCGTGGTCACCGGATCGGGCTTGGCCATGATCTGTGCTGCGGGGCTGGTCCGTGTCTGGGTGGGGGCAAACGGTTTGAGCGTTGGAATGGGCGGCGTTGAATTTTGCGCAAACGAAGCCGTCGTCACCAGCAGCGATGACGCGAGAAGAACATGACGCAAAACAGAAGTTCTCAGCATTCAGGCAACCAATTTAATCGAAAGGATCACGCGCAGCCCCGGATCCAGAACTGTTGGATCAGATAATAGTGGCGGACGTGTGAAGGCAATCTTAACGAAAGGTTAGCATGGTCCGTTGGTTCTACGCAAAACATCAATTGTATTGCTGTTTTTCATCACGGAAATCATCTTGCCCGGCGAAGGTTGCACGACTATGGTGCGCCACCTCCTGGTTGGCGCCATGCTGGCCCGGCCTTGATCTAACGTTGTTTTCTTGGAGTTCACCATGCTGAAAGGCTCAATCACCGCTCTCGTCACGCCATTCGACCAAAACGGGTCGTTTGACGAGAAAGCCTTTCGCGCATTCCTGGCCTGGCAGCTCGCCGAGGGCACCAATGGTTTCGTGCCTGTCGGAACGACGGGCGAATCGCCGACGCTGTCCCATGCCGAGCACAAGCGCGTGGTCGAAGTCTGCATTGAGGAAGCCAAGGGCAAGGTGCCGGTGATTGCCGGTGCGGGCTCCAACAACACACGCGAAGCCATCGAGCTGGCGCAGCATGCGGAAAAGGCCGGAGCGGACGCGATTCTCGTCGTCACGCCCTATTACAACAAGCCGAACCAGCGCGGCCTCTATGCCCATTACAAGGCCGTGGCCGAATCCGTCTCGCTGCCGATCATCATCTACAACATTCCCGGCCGTTCGATCATCGACATGACCCCGGAGACGATGGGCCAGCTGGCGCATGACTTCAAGAACATTGCCGGCGTGAAGGATGCGACAGGCAAGATCGAGCGCGTTTCGGAACAGCGCATCACCTGCGGTCTGGATTTCATCCAGCTGTCCGGCGAAGACGCGACGGCGCTCGGCTTCAACGCCCATGGCGGTGTCGGCTGCATCTCCGTCACCTCGAACGTCGCGCCGCGCCTGTGTGCCGAGTTCCAGGCTGCGACCCTGCGGGGCGACTTCACCGCGGCGCTCGCCATTCAGGACCGCCTGATGCCGCTGCACAAGGCGCTGTTTATCGAACCAAACCCGACAGGCCCGAAATATGCCCTGGCCAAGCTCGGCAAGATGAACAATTCGGTGCGTTCCCCGCTCGTCCCGATTGAAGCGGCTACCGCCGAACGTATCGATCAGGCGATGAAACATGCGGGTTTGATCAACTGACAATTGAGGTCGTACACTCATAAATCTGGTCGAAATGGACCATATCCTGCGGACGCCGAAACGGCTGCAAGCTGCAGTGTCGAGCCGCTCGGCCGGGGGAAAGACCCCGCCCTTCGCGCCTCTCCTCGCATCTTCTTGCCGTTTCAGGCGCCATTTCGACCAGATTTGTGAGTGTACGACCTACTTGCAAAGCATTATATAGGCCTCATGAACAAGCCCAAAGCTGCCAAAAAACCCATTACGGTTCGCAAGGTCATTGCCGAGAACCGCAGAGCGCGTTTCAATTTCGAGATTCTCGACACGATGGAGGCTGGCATCGTGCTGCAGGGCACGGAAGTCAAATCCCTGCGCAACAACCAGTCCAACATTGCCGAAAGCTATGCCAGTCTCGAAAACGGCGAGTTCTGGCTGATCAATTCCTATATTCCGGAATATCTGCAGGCCAACCGCTTCAACCACGCGCCGCGCCGCCACCGCAAGCTGCTGGTCAGCAAGCGTGAAATGGCACGGCTGGCGCAATCGGTGGACCGCGAAGGCATGACCGTCGTGCCGCTGAAGCTCTATTTCAACGATCAGGGCAGGGCGAAGCTCGAACTTGCCGTTGCCCGCGGCAAGAAACTGCACGACAAGCGCGAGACGGAAAAGCAGCGCGACTGGAACCGTGAGAAGTCACGGCTGCTGCGCGACCGCGGCTGATTGCGTGGGTGCTTCGTACCCTTAAACCGAAGCATCCAGATGCGTGCGCACGGCGGCGAAGACGCTCTTGAACATGGGTTCGGTCAGGCGTCCGGTGTTCGTGTTGTAGCGCGAACAATGATAGCTGGAAAAAATGCGGATATCGCCGATATCGGACTGTCCGCCATGGCTGAACGGAAATTTCGCCACCGGCTGCTTCAGCGACCGCATCGTCGACTGGTGCGCGATGGTGCCAAGGGTCACGATGGCGCGCAGGTTGCGGAACTGCTGGATGGTCGGCGTCAGAAACCGCCGGCAATTGTTGATCTCGCCGCCGACCGGTTTGTTTTCCGGCGGAACACAGCGAACGGCATTGACGATCGCCGCATCGAGCAGTTCCAGGCCGTCATCCGGCCGGGCGGCGAATGTGCCGCGGGAAAAGCCGAATTCTGCCAGCGTGCCGTAAAGCAAATCCCCCGCATAGTCGCCCGTGAACGGACGGCCCGTCCTGTTGGCGCCGCGCAGGCCGGGCGCCAGCCCGATAATGAGCAACTGAACCGACTCAATCCCACCCGCAGGCAGGAAGGCGGGGACTGGTGCGTTGTGCCACGCCGGTTCTTTCACGCGCCATCCGGCGATGAAGTCATGCAGTCGCGGGCAGATCGGGCAATCGGGGGAAGGTTCGACACTCATAGGGCGCTAAAAAGCACAATGCCGCATGGTTTTCCATGCGGCATTTCCGAATCTTTCGACAAATATCAATAAGCGATTATTAGTAATCGACCTGTTCTTCTTCGACACGGCGCGGGGCGCGCTCGGATGCCTCGCGGCCGATTTCGGTGCGTAGCGATGTCAGGTCGATGAAATGATCCGCCTGACGGCGCAGTTCGTCCGATATCATTGGCGGCTGGGTCGAAAGTGTCGAGACGACGCTGACCTTGCGGCCCTTGCGCTGCAAGGCTTCCACCAGGGAGCGGAAATCGCCATCGCCGGAGAAGATAACAAAATGGTCCACCGTGTCCGTCAACTGCATGGCATCGACAGCAAGTTCAATGTCCATATTGCCCTTGATCTTACGGCGGCCGGCAGAATCGGTAAATTCTTTTGCGGGTTTCGTAACAACCTTATATCCGTTGTAATCAAGCCAATCGATCAATGGGCGTATCGATGAGTATTCCTGATCCTCTACAAGCGCTGTATAGTAATACGCGCGAAGCAAATAGCCTCTTTTCTGGAAAGCTGTAAGAAGTTTGCGATAGTCAATATCAAATCCCAGTACCTTTGAGGCTGCGTAGAGATTTGCACCATCGATAAACAAAACGATCTTTTCACGTGGATCAAACATAATAAGGTTCCATTTCAAAAAGGTGAGCTTCAATTTCAAATCAGCTAGAAGGTAATAAAGCTCGATCTGATCTTATACGAAAGTAGCATATTTACTACGTCGGGTTCGGTGAAAAGCCAATAGCTGGGCGGAAAATTTGTCCGAATTTTGGATAGAACCGCTCAATCTATGGTGATTGTTTTTTACTGTTAAACAGCCCGTGTCGAACCTGTTGACGGCTTTTGCTTGTTTTTTCCGTGTAACCGCGTTATGTCCCGCTTAATCCGCTAATTCAGTTAAAAATGAAAGGGGCAGCTCATGGCCCGCGTCACTGTTGAAGATTGCGTTGACAAGGTCGAAAACCGGTTTGAACTGGTTTTGCTCGCCAGTCACCGCGCGCGCCTGATTTCACAGGGTGCAGCGATCACCATCGATCGCGACAATGATAAGAATCCGGTTGTTGCCCTGCGCGAAATCGCAGAGGAAACGCTTTCGCCGGGCGACCTCAAGGAAGATCTGATCCACTCGCTGCAGAAGCATGTGGAAGTCGATGAGCCGGAAGCCGTTGCTGTGGTACCGCAGGTCACCTCCGGCGACAGCGAAGGCAATGAGATTGCCGAGATCGAAGCCGACGACAATGTTTCCTTCGACAGCATGTCGGAAGAGGAATTGCTGGCCGGTATCGAAGGTCTGGTAGCTCCGGAAAAAAGCGACGACTATTAATCAAATGTCGCGCTTTCAGCGCGACTGATTGCCGGTTCAGGCTATCGTGATGCGTCGCAGTCTTTCTGCGGCGCATTATTTTTGCGTCTTGGTAACGCAATTACCATATATCGCTCGATAATTTAGAGTTTTGGGTTTGGAGGCTTCCGTCCATGATGCGTCAGTATGAGCTTGTCGAGCGTGTTCAGCGTTACAAGCCTGACGTCAATGAGGCGCTTCTCAACAAAGCCTATGTCTATGCCATGCAGAAGCATGGTCACCAGAAACGCGCATCGGGCGATCCGTATTTTTCCCATCCGCTCGAAGTGGCCGCGATCCTCACCGACATGCATCTGGACGAGGCGACGATCGCCATTGCCCTGCTGCACGACACCATCGAGGATACCTCGGCAACCCGGCAGGAAATCGACACGCTGTTCGGACCCGACATCGGCAAGCTTGTCGAGGGCCTGACCAAGCTGAAAAAGCTGGACCTCGTCTCGAAAAAGGCCGTGCAGGCGGAAAACCTGCGCAAGCTGCTTCTCGCCATTTCCGACGATGTGCGGGTGCTGCTGGTCAAGCTCGCCGACCGCCTGCACAATATGCGGACCCTGCATCACGTGCCGCCGGACAAGCGTTTGCGCATTTCCGAGGAAACCATGGATATCTATGCGCCGCTCGCCGGGCGCATGGGCATGCAGGATATGCGCGAGGAACTGGAAGGGCTGGCCTTCCGCTACATCAATCCCGAAGCGTTCAACGCCGTGACCAACCGGCTCGCCGAGCTGATGGAAAAGAACCGCAGCACGCTGACGCAGATCGAAACCGATCTTTCCAGCCTGTTCGAAAAGCGCGGCATCAAGGCCAGTGTCAAAAGCCGGCAGAAGAAGGCCTGGTCGGTGTTCCGCAAGATGGAAAGCAAGGGGCTCTCCTTCGAACAGCTCTCCGATATCTTCGGCTTCCGCGTCGTCGTCGATACCGTCGCCGATTGCTACAATGCGCTTGGCATCATCCATACCACGTGGTCGATGGTGCCGGGCCGCTTCAAGGATTATATCTCGACGCCCAAGCAGAACGACTACCGTTCGATCCACACCACCATCGTCGGTCCGTCGCGCCAGCGTGTCGAACTGCAGATCCGCACCCGCGAAATGAACGACATTGCCGAATACGGCGTGGCCGCCCACTCGATCTACAAGGATCGCGGCAGCGCGCAGAACCCGCATGTCATTTCGACCGAAACCAACGCCTATGCGTGGTTGCGGCAAACCATCGAAGCGCTCGCGGAAGGCGACAATCCGGAAGAGTTTCTCGAACACACCAAGCTGGAGCTGTTTCAGGACCAGGTTTTCTGCTTCACGCCGAAGGGCCGGCTCATCGCCCTGCCGCGCGGGGCAACGCCGATCGATTTCGCCTATGCGGTGCACACCAATATCGGCGACAGCTGCGTCGGCGCCAAGGTCAATGGCCGCATCATGCCGCTGATGACCGAATTGCATAATGGCGATGAGGTCGAGATCATCCGCTCCAAGGCGCAGACACCGCCGGCCGCCTGGGAATCGGTGGTTGTCACCGGCAAGGCGCGCGCTGCCATCCGCCGTGCCACGCGCATTGCGGTGCGCAAGCAGTATTCCGGCCTCGGCACGCAGATTCTCGAGCGGGCTTTCGAGCGGGCGGGGAAAGTCTATTCGCGCGATGAACTCAAGAAGGGCCTGCCGCGCCTAGCGCGGAAAGAGATCGACGATGTTCTGGCCGCCGTCGGGCGGGGTGAATTGCCGTCCTCCGATGTCATGAAGGCGGTCTATCCGGAATATCAGGACTCCAAGCCCAAGCCGACGCCGAGCGAGCGCGAGGAAGGCTGGGTCAATTTCCGCAACACGTCGGGCATGATCTTCAAGATGCCGGAAGGCAGCGACGGCGCAGCGGGATGGGAGCCGGGCGGCCCGCATGCCCTGCCGATCCGCGGGGCAAGCCCCGACATGCCCGTGCACTTTTCGCCGGAAGGCGCGGTGCCGGGAGATCGCATCGTCGGCATTCTCCAGCCCGGTGCGGGCATGACCATCTATCCGATCCAGTCATCGGCGCTGATGGCCTATGACGACCAGCCGGAGCGCTGGATCGACGTGCGCTGGGATATCGACGAAAGCAGGCGCGACCGCTTCCCGGCCCGCATCAACATTTCGGCGATCAATGCGCCGGGTTCATTGGCAGAAATCGCTGAGATCATCGCCGCCAACGAAACCAATATTCACAATCTCTCCATGGTCCGCACGGCGCCTGACTTTACGCAGATGATCGTCGACCTGGAGGTCTGGGATCTGAAACATCTCAACCGGATCCTGTCGAAACTCAAGGAAAGCAAGTGCGTCAGCGACGCACAGCGCGTGAACGGATAGAGGGGCACACATGAATACGGATGAAGTTCTGCAGGTATTTCGCGAAGCAGGGGCAGTGCTGGAAGGGCACTTTATCCTGACATCGGGCTTGCGCAGCCCGACATTCCTGCAAAAGGCCCGCGTGTTCATGCACGCCGACAAGACCGAGCGCGTGTGCCGTGCGCTGGCCGACAAGATCAGGAATGCCGGTCTTGGCCCGATCGACTACGTGGTCGGACCAGCCATCGGCGGCATCATCCCGGCCTACGAAACATCGCGCCATCTCGGCGTCCCGGCCATCTGGGTCGAACGCGAGAACGGTGTGTTCCGCCTGCGCCGCTTTGAAATTGCCAAGGGCGCGCGCGTCGTCATCGTCGAAGATATCGTGTCGACGGGCTTGTCGATCCGCGAAACGGTCACCACCTTGCAGGAACTGGGTGCCGAGGTTCTGGCCGCCGCCTGCATTATCGATCGCTCCGCCGGCAAGACAGATGTCGGCGTGCCGCTGATTGCACTGGCGGAATATGAAGTCCCGGCCTATCCTGCTGACCAATTACCGCCTGAGCTTGCCGCAATTCCGCCCGTTAAGCCTGGTAGTCGTAATATTTGATTAACCAAAAGACGTGAGCGCTTGAGCCAGTTGCGCACTCGCTGGCTCCGGCGTCGAGGGACTTGAATACCAATGCTCTTCAAACGGCGTATCAAACCGGGCTTCCGTGAACGGATGCGTACTGCAGTGTGGCCGCGCCGCTCGGTCGGCCGGTCGCTGCGCTATTTCGGCAAGCGTGTTCTGCGGCTGCGGGCGACCCCGCACGCCATTGCGGCAGGGCTTGCCGCCGGCATTTTTTCCTCGTTCATTCCCATTCTCGGCGTGCATATCGCCGTGGCGCTGGCGATAGCCTGGATCATCGGCGGCAACATCGCCGCCGCCATCCTTGGCACGACGCTCGGCAATCCGCTGTTCCTGCCGTTTATCTGGGGCGCGACGCTGGAGGCCGGGCGGTTCATCCTGAGCGGCGGTCCCAGCGACGAGCCTTTCCCACACCACCTCGGCCATATGCTGCGGCATCTGGATTTCGCCGAATTGTGGGGCCCGATCGTCAAGCCGATGCTGATCGGTGCGATCCCCCTCGGTTTCATCGCCGCCCTTGTGGTCTATTTCCCGACCCGCTGGATCGTCGCCAGCTTCCAGAACCGCCGCAAGGCCGGTTATGCGCTGGAAAAGGTGGCCGAACCCTCATGATCATCGGGATCGGCAGTGACCTGATTGATATAAGACGCATTGAAAAGACATTGGAGCGGCATGGCCAGCGCTTCATCGATCGCGTCTACACGCCGGTCGAGCAGGCCCGCTCCGAACGGCGCAAGCTGCGCGCTGCTTCCTATGCCAAGCGTTTTGCCGCCAAGGAGGCCTGCGCCAAGGCGCTCGGGACGGGGCTGTCCGAAGGTGTTTTCTGGCGCGACATGGGGGTGATCAACCTTCCGAGCGGCGCGCCGACGATGCGGCTGACCAATGGTGCGGCCCGTCGGCTTGAGGCGATTCTGCCCGCCGGACATACCGCGCACATCCATGTGACGATCACCGACGATTTTCCGCTTGCGCAAGCATTCGTGATTATCGAAGCGCTGAAAATCGTGGAATAGCCGCAATCAAACGCCATTGAGCAGAGCTATGTAGCATTGCTCCCTGCAGATTCAGCGGTTAAGAGGGTGCAGCTTAGAAATTTGGAGATATGACGAGCGTGAGCGACAAATCTGTTGTGAAAAAATCTGGCGGTCTTGGCGAGACGATCAGCGTTGTCGTGCAGGCCCTGCTGCTCGCTCTGGTGATCCGGACCGTGCTGTTCCAGCCGTTCAACATTCCGTCCGGTTCGATGCGTCCGACCCTGCTTGAGGGCGATTATCTCTTCGTTTCGAAATTCTCCTACGGCTTCTCGAAATACTCCATTCCCTTTGCGCCGAACCTGTTTTCCGGGCGCATCTGGGCCAGCGAGCCGCAGCGCGGCGACATTGCCGTGTTCCGCAAACCCAACGATACATCGCTGGATTTCATCAAGCGCGTCGTCGGTCTTCCCGGTGACCGTGTGCAGATGCGTGGCGGCGTGCTTTACCTCAATGACGTCGCCGTGCCGCGCGTCAAGGTCGGCCAGATCAACAATCCCGATGTCACCGAAGTCAACCGCCCCGTGGATGTCTACCGCGAAACGCTGCCGAACGGCGTGACCTATGACACGCTCGATTTGACCCCCAACGGCCTCGGCGACGATACGCGTGAATTCGTTGTGCCTGCCGGCCATTATTTCATGATGGGTGACAATCGCGACAATTCCGCCGACAGCCGCTTTGACGTGGGCTACGTGCCCTTCGAAAACTTCATCGGCCGTGCCAACATCATCTTCTTCTCCATTGCCGGCAAGGCGAGCCCGCTGGAACTGTGGCGCTGGCCGTCGGAGCTGCGCTTTGACCGTCTGCTTCACAGCGTGAACGGAACCTCCTTCACCCCGAAGAGCCAATGAGCCGCCCATGACCCTGTCCGCTGACGCCGTTCGCAGACTGGAGGAGCAGACGAGCCACACATTTCGCGACCTCGCCCGCCTGGAGCGCGCGCTGACCCATGCCAGTGCCCGCCAGTCGGTCGGATCGGATTATGAACGGCTCGAATTCCTCGGCGATCGCGTTCTCGGGCTGGTCATTGCCGAAATGCTCTTCCGCGCCTATCCGACCGCGAGCGAAGGGGAATTGTCGCTGCGCCTGAACTCGCTGGTCAATGCCGATACATGCGCTGCTGTGGCCGATGAAATCGGCCTGCATGAATTCATCCGCACCGGTTCCGATGTGAAGGGACTGGCGGACAAGCGGCTGAAAAGCCTGCGTGCCGACGTGGTGGAATCGCTGATCGCAACGATTTATCTGGACGGCGGGCTGGAAGCGGCGCAACCTTTCATCCAGCGGTATTGGGATGCCCGCTCGCGCGAGATCAACTCGGCGCAGCGCGATCCCAAGACGGAATTGCAGGAATGGGCACACCAGCAGGATGGTGCCCAGCCCATATACAGCGTGGTCGAACGCACCGGCCCGGACCACGATCCACAATTTACGGTGAAGGTAGAGGTGAAGGGTTTTGCGCCAGCCACCGGCATGGGGCGCTCCAAGCGCATTGCCGAGCAGGAAGCGGCCGTTGCCCTGCTTTACCGGGAAGGCGTCCGTCAGAAGACGCAGGAAGAAGGACAGATATGACCGACCAGGACGTAACGCCGGAAACGGCCCAGCCCGAAGGCCCGACGCGTTCGGGCTTCATCGCCTTGATCGGCGCGCCGAATGCCGGCAAGTCGACGCTGGTCAACCAGCTGGTCGGCAGCAAGGTTTCGATCGTCACCCACAAGGTCCAGACCACGCGCGCGCTGGTGCGCGGCATCGTCATTCACGACCGCACGCAGATGGTGCTGGTCGATACCCCCGGTATTTTCAAGCCCAAGCGCCGGCTCGACCGCGCCATGGTGACGACAGCCTGGGGCGGCGCCAAGGATGCGGACCTCATTCTCGTGCTGATCGACGTGGAAGAGGGCATCAACGAAGAGGCGGAAGCCATTCTGGGTAGCCTGCACGAGAAGAAACGCAAGGTCATTCTCGTCCTTAACAAGGTCGACCGCATCGAAGCGCCGAAACTCCTGGAACTGGCGCAGCGCGCCAACGAGAAGGTGAATTTCGACAAGACGTTCATGATATCGGCCCTGAAGGGCTATGGCTGCAAGGATCTGTTGAAGTACCTCGCGGACAACCTGCCGGAAGGTCCGTGGTATTATCCGGAAGACCAGATTTCCGATATGCCGATGCGCATGCTGGCGGCGGAAATCACCCGGGAAAAGCTTTACCTGCGCCTGCACAATGAGTTGCCGTACTCGTCGACCATCGAGACCGAAAGCTGGGAGGAGAAGCCGGATGGTTCCGTCCGTATCCAGCAGGTGATCTATGTCGAGCGCGACAGCCAGAAGAAGATCGTGCTCGGCCACGAGGGGCAGGCGATCAAGGCCATCGGCCAGTCCGCCCGCAAGGAGCTGATGGAAATCCTCGAACAGAAGGTCCATCTGTTCCTGTTCGTCAAGGTGCGTGACAATTGGGGTAATGATCCCGAGCGTTACCGCGAAATGGGCCTTGAATTCCCGCACGGATAGCGCGAGTCTCGCCTCATGGAATGGCGGGATGAAGGAATCATACTCGGAACGAGGCGGCACGGGGAAACCAGTGCGATCCTCGAACTGATGACGCGCGCGCATGGCCGCCATATGGGGCTGGTGCGCGGCGGCCGCTCCCGCCGCATGCAGCCGCTGCTGCAGCCAGGCAACCGGGTGGATGTGATCTGGCGCGCGCGCATTGACGAGCATCTTGGCATGATGCAGGTCGAGCCGGTATCCTTTGCCGCCGCCCGGCTGATCGAACAGCCCGTCGGCCTCTATGCGCTGCAGCTGGCTGCCGCGCATCTGCGCCTCCTGCCGGAGCGTGATCCGCACCAGGGCCTTTTCGAGACACTCGCCATCATCCTCGAACATTGCGACGACCCGCTGATCTCGGGTGAATTGCTGCTGCGCTTCGAGGTGATGATGCTGGAGGAGCTGGGTTTCGGGCTCGACCTGAAACGCTGCGCGGCGACGGGCAGCGGCGACAACCTTGCCTATGTCTCGCCGAAATCCGGCCGGGCTGTATCGCGCGATGCCGGTGCGCCCTGGGCCGACAAACTTCTGGCGATGCCGCCATTCATGATCAGTTCGAAGGTGCGGGCGGCGTCGCTCGCCGAACTGACGGATGCTTTCCGTCTGACCAGTTTCTTCTTCACCCGTCACGTCTGGGAACCGCGGGCGCTGAAGGCGCCGGAGTCGCGCGACGGGTTTTTGACGGCGGTATCGCGCTCGATAGCAAGGACGGCAGGGCAGGGCCAGGCCGCACAGGAAAGGTCAGCACAATCATGAGTTCAGATACCATGCCTGCCATCGCGTTTCCCGGTGGCATCGGTACGCTGCCGCTTGCCGATCTGGCAAAGCGCAGCGGTCTCGACATCCTGCAGGCAATGCTGCGCGGGGAGTATCCCGCCCCGCCCATGGCCAAAACCCTGTCCTTCACCCTGCATGAGGTCGAGCCCAACCGGGTCGTCTTCACGGGCGTCCCGGCGCCGGAACATCTCAATCCGCTGGGCGGCATCCACGGCGGCTGGGTGGCGACACTGATGGATTCTGCGCTGGCCTGCTGCGTGATGACGACCCTGAAGCCGGGCGAAGCCTACACCACGGTGGAATTCAAGGTGAATCTGGTGCGGCCGCTGTCGCCCGATACCGGCCCTGTCTTCTGCGAGGGCAAGCTGGTGCATCGCGGCCGCACGCTGGCGACCTCGGAAGCCTTCCTGCGCGATGCCAACGGCAAGCTGCTGGCCCACGGCACCGAGACGTGCGCGATTTTCCCGCTCGAAAGTTTCATGCGCGGCGGCTGAGATGGCGAGGGACGCGGCTGTGCGGGCGATCCAACTCGTCGATCACGATCCGGAATGGGCGCGTGCTTTCGAAAACCAGCGCCAGCAGCTGCTGCAGACCATCGGCGCATACATTGACGAAGTTTATCACGTGGGGAGCACCTCCATAGCCGGGCTCTGCGCAAAACCGAAAATTGATATAGATTGTGTTCTCAGGGCAGAAGCCCTGCTGCCGCAGGCGGTCGAACGCATCAAATCTCAGGATGGTTACACCTTCCACGGCGACCCCTATCAGGATGGCATGTGGACGTTCACGCAGGGCCATGGTTCCTGGGGCACGCGCCTTTATCTTTGCGGGCCGGACAACCGGATTCACCGGGACAGGATGCTGTTCCGCGATTATTTGCGCAAAAATCCGGGGCGGGCGCAGGCTTATGGGAAACTGAAACGGCAACTAGCTGTCGATGCTGTCGGCGACTGGAAGCATTACACCGGCGGCAAAGCCGGGTTCGTTGCGGAAACCGTGCGGCTGGCTCTGCTGGATCAGAGCCGATAGCCTCATGGCGGCCTGATAAAACATATCGGCAAAGCGAATTATCGCGCGCTCGGCAAGCCGGTTCCCGACAGTCTCAGAACCTGGCGGATCAAGGCGTCGGCGTCAGCCCCGGCGTCCACTTGCCCGTCGATCATCAGCAATGCCAGCCCGTGGGTCAGCGACCATAGAAACAGGGCGGCTGCGGGAACCTCTTCTGCCGGCAGTCTTTTGTACAGGCCGGCTTTGACCTTTTCATAGGCGCGCTGGCGCAGCGCACGCACGGCCTCGCTTTCCCTCGAGGCACCGCGCAATCCTTCACCGAACATCAGGCGGTAAAGCGCCGGATTGGCGCGGGCAAAGGCGATATAGGCCTCGCCGGTCGGCGCCAGCATGCCCTTGGCATTGGTTGGGGCTGCTTCCAGCTGCTCGGCGAATTCCGTGAATCCCTGCTCGGCCAGCGACACGGCAATGGCATCGAGGCTGGCGAAGTGATGATAGGCCGAAGGCGCGGATACGCCGACCCGGCGGGCGATCTCACGCAAACTCAAGGCGCCGGGGCCGCGTTCCTCCAGCAGCCCGCGGGCGGCGGCAAGCAGTGCCCGGCGCAGATTGCCATGATGATAACCGGCGGGGTTTTGATCGTGTTCGTCCATGCGTATCCAGACTATCTTTACACTGTTAGGATTGTAGTTTATTTGAGATGAACTGACAATGAGAACGGATTTTGCCATGTCACATATCCCGGTCTACGTCTATTTTATCTTCATTGCATTGATGTGGGTCGGGGTTACGCGCTGCTTCCGACGCACGATCCGCATCCGGCGGCTTCTCATCATGCCCCTGTTGTTTGCGGCTCTCGGTTTTCGCGGGTTCTTCGGCCTGTTTCCGCATCCGGTGGATCGGGACATTCTCGCCGCGCTGCTGGGGCTCGTCATCGGGCTGGCGCTCGGCTGGCATCACGCCCGCCGCTGGACCATCGCAATCGACCGGCAGGCCGGACAGATCACCGTGCCGGGTGACATCATGATGTTCGCGATTATCCTTGGCAGCTTCGCCTTCGAATTCACCCTGCATTACGGCATCGAATCCCATGCTTCATGGGTTGCCGCTTGGCCGGTCCAGCCGATTGCCGCGGGTGTCTGGGCGTGGTTTCTCGGCATGACCGCAGGACGCAATGTCAATCTTGCGCTGCGGTATCGCGACCAGCAGGCAGTGCCGGTTCCAGAGGCATCTTGAACGCGCATTTTCGGGGTTTGCCGGCCTGAATGACCAAGCTTTTACCCTGTCTGTGAAAATCTGCCCAGGAACTGGGAAATTGCAGCGAAATCGCCGCGCACAAGTGTGAATTTCGGTCGAATTTTCGGAAAATCCGCTAGTTTTTCCCGCATATCCTGTCAAACATTGGCGCGACGCAAAAACAGCGTTTGGGGTATCGCAGCCGCAGGGTTGCTGGGGAGGTTTAAATGGACAGTTTCTTGGCGGGCCTGAAGGCTGCCGTCGACACGATGGGGCCGACGGTCCTCTTGCCGATCGTTATTTTCATCATTGCCGTGGTTCTTGGCGCCAAGGTGGGGCGCGCGTTCCGTGCAGCCGTCACCATCGGCGTTGCCTTTATCGGTATCAATCTGGTGCTCGGGCTGATGCTCACATCGATTGGCGATGTCGCCAAGGCGATCGTCACCAATACCGGCATTCAGCGTGATATCGTCGATGTGGGCTGGCCGTCGGCCGCTGCCATCGCCTTCGGATCGTCCGTCGGCCTGTGGGTGATCCCCATCGGTATCGCGGTCAATATCGTGCTGCTTTTGACGCGCATGACCCGCACGCTGAACGTCGACGTGTGGAATTTCTGGCACTTTGCCTTCATCGGCTCGCTCGCCGTCGCCGCCACCGACAGCCTGGCCTACGGCCTGATCGTCGCGGCGCTGATGGTCGCGCTCTGCCTGCTGTTTGCCGACTGGTCGGCCAAGGCCGTGCAGCAGTTCTATGGCATTCCCGGCATTTCCGTGCCGCATCTGGCCTCAGCGCAAATCCTGCCAATTGCCATTGTGCTGAACTGGATCATCGACCGGATTCCCGGCATCAACAAGATCGAGATCAACACCGAAACCTTCGAAAAGCGCTTCGGCGTCTTCGGCGAGCCGGTCATTCTCGGCTTGATCATCGGTCTCGTGCTCGGCGTGATCGCTTACTACAACGCCGGGGATTTCGGCGTGGTTCTCAGCAAGGTGCTGCAGACCGGCATGACCTTGGCTGCCGTGATGCTGCTGCTGCCGCGCATGGTCAAGATATTGATGGAAGGGCTTCTGCCGGTTTCCGATGCGGCGCAGGCTTTCGTCAAGAAGCGGACAGGCGACAGGGAATTGCTGGTCGGGCTTGATTCGGCAATTCTGATCGGCCATCCCGCGGCGATCTCTTCGTCACTGATCCTGGTGCCGATTGCCATCATCCTCTCGGTGATCCTGCCGGGCAACCGCGTCATTCTTTTTGCTGATCTCGCGGTCATTCCGTTCATCGTTGCCATGACAGCGCCGCTGTTGAAGGGGAATGTCTTCCGCATGGTCATCGTCGGCACCTTCACGCTGGCTGTCGGCTTCTATGTCGCCAACGCGCTGGCACCGCTGTTCACCAGCGCCGCCCAGTCGTCCGGCTTCAAGATGCCGGCCAATGCGGTGCAGATCACCAGCGTCGTCGACGGGTTCCTGTGGGTGTCCTATGCGGTGATCGCTGCGATCCGCGGTCTCGGCGCGGCGGGTCTTGGTGTCATTGCCATCGTCATCGCCGGTGCCTTCTGGGCCTATCACCGCAACACCGCTGCATGGGAACGTGCCGCCGGTGCCGATGAGAACGCCGACAAGACTGCCTGACAAGACGTATACTGGAGTAAGTGAATGGCGAAAGCCCTGATGAACTTTCTCGATCCCGGGGCGATTATCCTTGGGGTCGAGGCCGGGAATGATCAGGACGTGATCCGGATTCTTTCCGATCGTTTGCACAGCCTGGGTTATGTGAAGCCGAGCTTTGCCGCAGCGGTGCTTGCCCGCGAGGCGGCGCTGCCCACCGGCTTGCCGCTGGGGTTGGACAACAATGTTGCCATTCCCCATACGGACCCGGAACATGTGCTGAAACCGGGCCTCGCCATGGCGACGCTGTGCAGGCCGGTGGCCTTTTGCAATATGGAGGACCCGGAGGAAAAACTGCAGGTCAGCGTGGTTTTTCTGATGGCCCTCAACGACAAGGACCAGCAGATCGAAATGCTGCAGGAAATCGCCTTGACCATTCAGTCGGCGGACACGATCTCCGCCCTGATGCGATCCACCACTGTTGACGATGTGACCCGGCTTTTGGCCTGACGCGCCATCCGGGATGAAGAGGGACCAATGACCAAACAAAAGACTGTACTTTTCGCCTGCGGGACCGGTATCGCGACGTCGACCGTCGTCGCTCACGCGGTGGAGGACGCGCTGAAGGAACGCGGCATTACGTTCAATTCACGCCAGTGCAAGGCGACCGAGGTAGCCAGCCAGATCGATGATGTCGACCTTGTCGTCTCCACCACCCAGTTGCCGAAGGATCTCGGCAAGCCGGTGATCACGACGCTCGCCTTTCTCACCGGCATCGGCAAGGCCGAGGCACTCGACAAGATCGAGGCGGCATTGCGCGATTAACACTCCGCTTACCATATCGATGCAAATCGCCGCCGTCTGACCCGTCAGGCGGCGGTTTCTGTTTATAACCATCCTGCCGGGCAAAACCCGGCCCATTGCCGCCGCAGTGCCCCGTCAGTTGTCCCTCTGACCATTGATCCGAAGGAGTGCCCATGCGTATCGCGACGACCCTGTTTCTCTCCCTCGCCATGAGCTGCGCCGCCAATGCCGCCGATCTCATCACCTTTTGGGATACGCCGCAGCATGGCGGCAACAGTTTCAATCGCTTGCCGCCGGACCAGGCCTATTTCGACGCCTTGAAAAAATATGGCGCGAGCTGGGTGCGGCTCTCCTACGACAAGTGGAAGCCGGCCAAGCGGGATTTTCTCATCGGCGATGCCGACCACTATGAAGGCATTCCCGCAGCCGATCTTGCCACGCTGAAGGCAACGCTCGACCGCGCTGATAAGGCCGGCCTCAAGGTCGTCATCACGCCGCTGTCCCTGCCATCCATGCGCTGGTCGCAGAACAACAACGGCAAGTTCGATGACCGGCTCTGGCAGGACAAGGCAAAATGGCAGGAAGCCGCGCAGTTCTGGCGGGATCTGGCGACCGCCTTGAAGGATCATCCCGCCATTGCGGCCTACAATATCGTCAACGAGCCCGCGCCGGAAAAGATGGGCGGTATTGCCGAACATGCCGGTGTTGCGGACATGCAGGCCTGGTACGGCAAGCAGAAGGGCGGCGCGCGCGACCTGATCGCCTTCTACAACACGGTGATCGCCGAAATCCGCAAGGTCGATCCCGCAACGCCTGTCATGGCGGATGCGGGGTGGTATGCGGCTGCCGATGCCTTCAGCTACTGGCCGAAACCGCTCGATGACACGAAGGTCGTTTACAGCTTCCACATGTACGAGCCCTACGAAGCAACAAGCGCGCCGAATATCAAGCGGAAGAAGCCCTATGCCTATCCCGGCGAGGTTCCCTATGCCGGATCAACGGTGACATGGAATGCGCAGAAAGTTGCCGATTACCTCGCCAAGCCGGTCGACTGGGCAAAAGCGCATCATATCCCGCTCAACCGGCTGGTCGCAGGCGAGTATGGCTGCATGCGCATGCTTGCGGGTTGCAAGGCCTATCTCGAGGATGTCTTGACCGTGCTCGACAAAGACAGGCTGCACTGGGCCTTCTACAGCTTCCGTGAGGACAGCTGGGACGGCATGGACTACGAGCTCGGATCGGAAAAGGTGAACTGGAAGTACTGGGAAGCCATTGATTCGAACGAACCGGATCCGGTCAAGCGCAAGGCCACGCCGGAATTCGAACCCATCCGTAAGCGCCTGCAGCCGTAACGCAGCCTATTCGGCCGGTTGCAGGGCGGGGCGGTCCGCCTGGCGCTCTTCAATCGGCCAATGCACGATGGCGGCGAAAATCCCGAGGACGACACTCAGCCACCACACGGGGTTGTAGCTGCCGAAGTGATCGTAGAGATAACCGCCCAGCCAGACACCGAGGAAGGAGCCGACCTGGTGCGAAAAGAAGACGATGCCGCCGAGCATGCCGAGATAGCGCGTGCCGAACATGATGGCGACCAGCGCATTGGTCGGCGGTACGGTTGAAAGCCACATCAGCCCCATCACGATGGCAAACACCACCACGGATGCGCCGGTCTGCGGCAGCAGCAGGAATGCCGCCACCAGCACCGAGCGGCCGATATAGAGATAGGCGAGGAATTTCGGCTTGGAATAGCGCTGGCTGATGACGCCGGATGCCAGCGAACCGATCACGTTGAAAAAGCCGATCAGGGCCAGCGCCAGCACCGCATATTTGGCATCGATGCCGATATCGCTGATATAGGCGGGAAAGTGCGCGGTGATGAACGCCAGCTGGAAGCCGCAGACAAAAAAGCCTGTCGTCAGCAGCACATAGCTCCTGTGGGCGAGCGCTTCGCGCAGGGCTTCGCCCATGGATTGTTTGTACTGTGCCTCGCTGACGCGGCCGCTGGTGGAATTGCCGCGCAGCGGGATGGCGAGAAGCGGCACGATCAGCATGGCGATGCCGAGATAAACAAGCGCATCGGACCAGCCGAAACGCTCGATCAGCGCGAGACTGAGCGGCGAAAACACGAACATGCCGGCGGAACCCGCTGCGGTGCCGAGGCCGAAGACGAAGGTGCGTTTTTCGGCCGAAACATTGCGGGCAAATGCGGAAAGGATCGTTCCAAAGGAACCGGAGGCGATGCCGAGGCCGACAAGAAGGCCGCCGCCGATATAGAGCATGCCGGGTGAGGAAGCCCATGCCATCAGGATCAGCCCGGCGCTGTAGAGGATCGCCGACATCAGCAGGACCCGCCATGTGCCGAACTTGTCGGCGATGGCGCCGAAGAAGGGCTGGCCGATACCCCAGAACAGATTCTGCAAGGCGATGGCCATGCCGAATGTGGTGCGGTCCCAGCCCTTGTCATGCAGCAGCGGCAACTGGAAAAGACCCATGGCCGAGCGTGGGCCGAATGTCATGACCGCGATGAGACAACCGGCGGTGATGATCAGCCACGGTAAGCCCGCAGGCTTTGCTGTGCGCGATTGAATCATGGTCTCTCCCCTTAAATCCAGGAGAGAATTATCCTATTTGTACTCTCAATCAATTGAATAGATGTGAATTGGCACATCAACGCAATTGATACGTTATGGGTCCGTTCATTCCCCGCACATACAGACAAAGGCTTTCCCGATGCGATTTCTTCTGCCACTTCTGGCTTTGACCACCATTACCCTGGCCGGTTGCGCCAATTCGGGCCGGGTGAGCCCGCTGGTCTTTTGCGACCGGCCAACGGATATCAACGCGAAAATATTCACCGACTGCTCGCCGCGTCTGGGTGGCGACAGCCCGGCCAAACGCGACCGGCAGGACCGCAACTATTACCGCCACCGGGGAACCACGTACTAACCCTCTGAAATAAATCGGGGAAATGCCCTCAAGCCGGGCGTTTCCATCGGCTCGCACGTCATGCGTGACACAGGGAATACTCGCGCCGGATTGTCTTCGGCGCGTTCATTCCTCCCGCAATCTTTAGCCGATTGTTGAAAATCTGCCCCTTGAAGCGGCGGAAATATTGGCCTATGTATTCAGCGACGGCCTTGCCGTTTTTCTTTTGATCACAAATATGCTCATATTGAGTATAAATGATCGGCAGCAGGCAATCTGAGGAGGTTGCCCTTGGAGGAAAAGACGATGACCAGCACTGCGCGCACCGTAAACGGCCCTGTCTCCGGCCCATCCGCAGCGGAGCGTTTCGGCGTTCTCACCATGCCGGACCTGTCTTTCACCCCGGAAGTGGCGGCGGAAACCGAACACCTCTACCAGCGGGTTGCGCATCATATTCCCCGCATCGAATGGCCTGTCTACGCGCCCTATGTGGCGGCGATCAACCGGGTGAAGAAGCAGCGCAACGCCGTCATTCTCGCGCATAATTACCAGACGCCGGAAATTTTCCATTGCGTTGCCGACATTGTCGGCGACTCCCTGCAACTGGCCCGCGAGGCCACGCGTGTCGATGCCGAAATCATCGTCCAGTGCGGCGTGCATTTCATGGCCGAGACCTCGAAACTGCTGAACCCGCAGAAGACCGTTCTTATTCCGGATATGCGAGCCGGCTGTTCGCTGGCTGAATCCATCACCGGCGCCGATGTCCGTCTGCTGCGGGAAACCTATCCCGGCGTGCCGATCGTCACCTATGTCAACACCTCGGCCGAGGTGAAGGCGGAAAGCGATATCTGCTGCACCTCGGCCAATGCCGTAGAGGTGGTTGAAAGCTTTGGCGTTGACCGGGTTCTGTGCATTCCCGACGAATTCCTGGCGCAGAACGTCGCCGCCCAGACGGATGTCAAGATCCTCACCTGGAAGGGGCATTGCGAAGTGCATGAGCGCTTCACCGCCGATGAGCTTCTGGCTTACAGGATTGCCGATCCGGATATCCAGATCATTGCCCATCCGGAATGCCCGCCGGAAGTCGTGGCTATCGCCGATTATACCGGCTCCACCAGCGGCATGATCAATTACGTGAAGGACCGGAAGCCCGCAAAGGTGCTTCTCGTCACGGAATGCTCGATGGCGTCGAACATCGAGTCGGAGGTGCCCGGCGTGAAGTTCATCAAGCCGTGCAACCTGTGCCCGCACATGAAGCGCATCACGCTGCCGAACATTCTGGAAAGCCTCGTCTACATGCGTGAGGAAATTCACGTCGATCCGCTGGTTGCCGAACGTGCCCGTCTTGCCGTCGAGCGCATGGTGAACCTCAAGAACTGACCTTCAACCCAACGGCCCGGCTGGGCAACAGGGGGTAATTCCGATGAGCGTACCATTCTCCAAGGCCCCGGCGCCGGTTGAGCCGGTGATCATTATCGGTGGCGGTCTGGCTGGCCTGTTTTGCGCGCTGAAGCTTGCGCCGCGTCCCGTCACCATTCTCGCGGCGGCACCCATCGGCCGCGGTGCCTCCTCCGCCTGGGCGCAGGCGGGCATTGCCGCCGCCGTCTCCGAGGGCGATACGACGGACAAGCACGTCGCCGACACGATGGCCGCCGGTGATGGCATTGTGGACGAAAGCATTGCACGTTTGATGGCAACGGAAGCCGCTGCCCGCGTGCATGACCTGCTTGGCTATGGCGTGCCGTTCGACCGCGATCTCGAAGGCAAGCTGCAGGTGTCGCGTGAGGCGGCGCATTCGGAAAGCCGCATCGTCCGCGTGCGGGGCGACATGGCGGGCCGTGCCATCATGCAGGCGCTGGTGCACACCGTCGAGAACACCCCCTCCATCCGCGTGATGGAAGGCTATGTGGTGGAAGACATCACCACGGAAAAAGGCGCCGTGACCGGGGTGATTGCCCGCGCCGATGCGGGCCGGGGCGAGAAGATACGCCTTGCATCCCGTTCGGTCGTCATTGCCACGGGTGGCATCGGGCATCTCTATGCGGTCACCACCAATCCGTCCGAGGCGCGCGGCGAGGGCATCGGCATGGCGGCGCGCGCGGGTGCCATGATGGCCGATATGGAGTTCGTGCAGTTTCATCCGACGGCGCTTGACGTGCACAAGGACCCGGCGCCGCTGGCAACCGAAGCGCTGCGCGGCCATGGCGCGACACTGATCAACCGCGATGGCGAGCGCTTCATGCTGAAAATCGACAGCGATGGCGAACTTGCCCCGCGCGATGTGGTGGCGCGCGGCATCTATGCCGAAGTCATGGCGGGGCGGGGCGCCTGGCTCGACTGCACCACGGCGGTCGGCGCGGCGTTCCCCGACGAATTTCCGACGGTGTACCGCTATTGCCGCGACGCCGGCATTGATCCCGTGACCCAGCCCATCCCCGTTATTCCCGCCGCCCATTATTTCATGGGCGGTATCCTCACCGATGCCGACGGGCGCACCTCGATTGACGGCCTCTGGGCCTGCGGCGAATGCACCTCCACGGGTGCCCATGGCGCCAACCGCCTCGCATCCAATTCGCTGTTGGAGGCAGTCGTGTTCTCTGCCCGCATCGCTGCCAAAATCGGCAGGGACGGCGCAAAACCGGTCGATAACTGGTCGGCCGGATCGGTCGACCGCGATGACTTGCAGAGCGAAGGCGACAGTTCCGCCATGGCGACGCTGCGCAAGACCATGAGCGCCAGCTTCGGGGTGATCCGCAACGGCGAGGACATGCGCGCCGGGCTGAAGGCCATTCTCGCGCTTGAACAGACCAACCGCGATCCGGCATTCCGCAATGTGCTGGCCACCGCCAAGCTGGTGGCGGTCAGTGCCTTGCGTCGCGAGGAAAGCCGCGGCGGCCATTTCCGCACCGATTTTCCCGAAAAACGCCGGGAATGGCAGCACCGGACATTCCTGACACTGGACGATGCGCAGGCCTATGTCGGCGACATGATGGAACGCGCTTAGGCGCAGGCGGAGAGAGCAGATGAATATGTCTCAAAAAGCAACTGTAGCGCAAAAGGCGTTTCCCCCCTCATTGCCGGGACTGCTGATCGACGACGCCGTGCGCGCCGCCCTGCTTGAAGATCTCGGGCGCGCCGGTGATCTGACCACCAATGCCACGCTTCCCGAGGACGCGACCGCCAAGGCGGTTCTGTCCAGCCGCGAGGCCGGCGTGATCTGCGGCATGGAATTTGCCCGCAAGGCCTTCATCCTGATCAATCCCGACGTGACATTCACCGCCCTGGTCAAGGACGGCGTGCGGGTGAAACCCGGCGACATCATCGCCATTATCGAAGGCAATGCCCGCGCCATCCTGTCGGCCGAGCGCGTGGCGCTCAATTTCCTGATGCATCTGAGCGGCATCGCCAGCTATACCGCCCGCTTTGCCGACCTGATCGCCCATACCCATGCCAGGGTGTGTGACACGCGCAAGACCATTCCCGGAATGCGGACTTTCGCCAAATATGCGGTGAAGTGCGGCGGCGGTTCCAACCACCGTTTCGGTCTCGATGACGCGATCCTCATCAAGGACAACCACATTGCGGTTGCGGGCGGTGTCGCCAAGGCCATTCTGGCGGCGCGGGCCTATGCCGGACATCTCGTCAAGATCGAGGTGGAGGTGGATGGCCTCGACCAGTTCGATGAGGCATTGTCCGTCAATGCCGATGTGATTCTTCTTGATAATATGGGGCCGGAACTGCTTGAAAAGGCGGTGAAAATCAATGCAGGCCGCGCCAGGCTTGAAGCATCGGGCAATATTGCGTTTGATACGATCAAGGCCATCGCGGAAACCGGTGTTGACTACATCTCGACCTCGAAAATCACCATGGCAGCCCCAACGCTGGATATCGGACTGGACATAGAACTGAAATGAAAGTCATTGCCACCATCGCCGAGCTGCGCGCCGCCCTCAAGGCGGAACGATTGAAGGGCAAAAGCATCGGTCTTGTGCCGACCATGGGCTATCTGCACATCGGCCACATGACGCTGGTGCGCCAAGCGCGCGCCGCCTGCGATGTGACTGCCGTGTCGATCTTCGTTAATCCGACCCAGTTCGGTCCCAACGAGGACCTGTCGACCTATCCCCGGGACATGGCCGGCGATCTCGCCAAGCTGAAAGCCGAAGGCGTCGATTATGTCTTCACGCCGGAGGTGGCCGAAATCTACCGGGCCGGCGCCCACACCATCGTCGAAAACCCGGTTCTCTCGCGTATCCTCATCGGCAAGATCAGGCCCGGCCATTTCCGCGGCGTCAGCACGGTGGTGACGAAACTGTTCAACATCGTGCAGCCGGACCATGCCTTCTTCGGCGAGAAGGATTATCAGCAACTGACGATCATCCGCCGCATGGTCGCCGATCTGGACATGCCCATCGTCATCACCGGCGTGGCAACGGTGCGCGAAGCGGACGGCGTCGCATGCTCCTCGCGCAATGCCATGCTGACGCCGGAACATCGCAAGGCGGCGGCCATCCTGCCGCGCTCGCTCGATCTTGCCGATGCGATGGTGGCACAAGGGCAGCGTTCGGTGGCGGCCATCCGCAACGCGGTGCGCACGATGCTGGAAACGGAAAAACAGGGTGACGTCGAAGCTGTCGATATCCGCGACGCTCAGACGCTCGATCCTGTCTCGGGTAAATTCAAACAGCCCGTGGTCATCCTGCTCACGGTGCGCTTCGGCAAGGTGCGGCTGATCGACCAGCGCGTGATCGGCTGACAACAACGCGAGGGGAGCGCATCGAGATGAGCCAGGAAATCGTCATTCGCCGGGTCACGGCACCGGAAATCCGTGCACGCAAGGGCGGCGAACCCATCGTGGCGCTGACCTCCTATCACGCCAACACGGCCCGCATTGTCGACAATCACGCGGATATCCTGCTCGTCGGCGACAGTCTCGGCATGGTGCTCTACGCCATGGACTCCACGCTTGGCGTTTCGCTCGACATGATGATCATGCACGGCAAGGCTGTCGTGCGTGGCTCAAAACGCGGCATGGTTGTCGTCGACATGCCCTTCGGCAGCTATGAGGAAAGCCCCGCCGCGGCGTTCCGCAATGCGGCACGGGTGATGCAGAAAACCGGCTGCGGCGCCATCAAGATCGAAGGCGGCGTGCGCATGGCCGAGACCATACGCTTTCTCACCGAACGCGGCATTCCGGTGATGGCGCATATCGGCCTGACGCCACAGTCGATCAACACGCTGGGCGGTTTCAAGACGCAAGGGCGCGACACGGCGCTGTGGCCGCTGATCAAGGCGGATGCCAAGGCGGTCAGCGATGCGGGAGCTTTCTCCGTGGTGCTTGAGGGCATTGTCGAGCCGCTCGCCGCCGAGATTTCCCGCGAAATCCCAATTCCGACCATCGGCATTGGCGGGTCGAAAGAATGCGACGGGCAGATTCTCGTGCTGGAGGATATGCTGGGTTACAATCCCAAGCCGCCCAAATTCGTCAAGGTCTACGGCACGGTCGGCGCCGGTATCGATGCGGCGGTAAAGTCCTACGCGGATGATGTCCGTGCACGGGCATTTCCGGGTGACGAGAACGTATATCTCCTGAAGTAAACTCTGCTTACCTCTTCCGTTCCATATCCGCGCCCTGCCAATATTCCATGGTCGCCGACTTGTCATAGCCTTCGCCGGTCAGGCGGACGCTGACCCGGCCGGTTTCCGGATAGACAATCACGTCATGCGGGTTCTTCTCGCCGATGATGAGGAAGCGGCAGGGCTCGTTGCTGTGGTTGTAGAAGGAATGTCCGGCCTTCTGGCCGGCGGGAAAACAGACGTAATCGCCGGTTTTGACCGGATAGGTCTTGTCGCCGAGCTTCAGGGTCATTTCGCCCGCCACGATCAGCGCCTGCTCCTCCTCCAGCATGTGATAATGGTTGAGGCTGGACTCCATGCCCGGCGCCAGTTCCTCCATCGCAACGCCCACATGGCTGGCACCGCCGAAAGCAGAGAGATAGCGGAAGCGCGAGCCGTACCGGCTGCCTTCCGACCAGTCCTGCCACGGCACGCTTTCCACGGCGAACGGTTCCGAAATGCCTTCGGCGTTCACGGCACTGGGTTTGTCGGTCATATCCCCTCCCTATCCGCGCCCGCCGACCCGCAGGCCCGCGACGCTGCGCTCCTCCAGCACATTGTGCCGGAACCGGTAAAGCGCAGCGGGCCGGCCGCGCGCCTGTGTCTGTTCGGCTCCGGTCGGCTCGACCAGTTCCGTGCCTTCCACCAGACGACGGAAATTCTGCTTGTGCAGGTGGCGGCCGGAGATGGCTTCCACGGTTTCCTGCAGGGCGGTAAGCGTGAAGGTCGGCGGCATCAGTTCGAACACCACGGGACGGTACTTCAGCTTGGCGCGCAGGCGTGAAATCGCCGTCGCCAGAATGCGGCGATGGTCGAAACTCATGGGCAGGCCGAGATTGCCTGTGAGGGCAGGCGGATCGGCGCGCCCGTCGCGCACGGCCTCGGTGACGAGCCCCGCCTCGTACAGCAGTTCATAACGTTCCAGCACGCGTTCCTCGTCCCAGGCGATGCCCTCGTCGCCGAAGGCCAGCCGGAACCGGCTCAGGCGCGCATGCGAGTTGCCCTGTTCGGCCCACTGGCACAGCGCCGGGCGAATGGTGTCATCGATCATGGCGGGCTTGCCACCGCGCCAGTCTTCCCACGGCAGGAACGAATACCAGCTGCGCCAGCGTGCGCCGGATTTGCGCAAGGCTTCCCGGTTGTCATCGGTGATCCGGGTCAGTGCGAGATAACCGACGGAGACGATGTGCAGGTCACGGTCCTCGGCCGTCTTGTGCCGCCCGCGGTCGCCGAATGTGTAGAGCTGCTCGACATAGCCGAGGCGCAGCGGCGTCTGCTCCGCTACCCATTCGCGCAGGCCCGTCTCGAAGGTGCGGTGCGCCAGCGGATTGAACGGACCGAACGGCAGTTCATCGCGCTGCGCATCGTCGCTGGCCGGTGTCGTCAGGATCAGCGGATCATTGTCGGCAACCGCGGCAATGGCGGCGCTCAGGTTGATTTCGACGGCGTTGGGCGCACCGGTGGTTGTCATGGCTGGACCGCGAGCGGCAAGATGAAAGGGGTGCCTTCGAATGCGTCCTCGCCGCGGCCGATCGCCTTGATCGCGTCGACCATGCGCCCCTTGCGGCCAAGGATGTCGTCGCCGAGGGCAACCAGCCTGCTGTTGGGCGTGGCGGAAGGCGCGTTCCGGCGCAGGGTCTGGGCGAGCCAGACCTCGTCAAGCGCGGGGTTGAACGCCAGCGCGGTGATATAGGCCCCGGCGGTGGAGCGCGAGATACCGGCATAGCAGTGCACGAGCAGCGGCGCCTGCCGGTCCCAGTTGCGGCCGAAGGCGATCAGGCTATGCACGTGCTCGGCACCCGGCGGGGTCATGCCATCTGCCGGTTCGATGATATCGTTGAAGCCGAGAAACAGGTGGCGTGCTTCGGCGATTTCGGCGGGCCGTTCAACCGGGGTGCCCATATTGATCAGGGTCACCATGTCCCGTGCGCCGGACCGTGTTGCCGTTTCGGCAAGCCGGGAAAGGGGAGTGACGATGATATGCGGCATGGCTGGCCCTTATGTCTGGTGGCGTCGTGATTCCAATACAGCAAAACGCTGCAAAAAGGCATTCTGCGCATTCTGGGTGGCCATGGCCGTCAAGTCGAGACATTGCGGGTCGATTCCGCGCGGACGCCCGAAGAAAAGCACGGCCTCCTTCTCGGCAAAACCGGCAAGCCGCGTCGCCTCGAAATAGGCGGCGACGGCATCGGCGCGTTTGATCAGGCCGCGCAGACTTTGCGATACGCTTGGCGGCAGGGAAAAGCGCAGGTGGATAGCCTGCTGCAGGCGCAGCTCGACGCTCTTGTAATCGCCGCCCACCACCGCCTTGAACGGTGAAATCATGTCGCCGATCACATATTCCGGCGCATCGTGCAAAAGTGCTGCCAGCCGGTGCTCGGTGCTGGCGTCGGGAACGATCAGGCCGAAGATGTGCTCGACCAAGAGGGAATGCTGCGCCACCGAATAGGCGTGATCGCCGACGGTCTGGCCGTTCCAGCGCGCCACGCGTGACAGGCCCTGCGCGATATCCTCGATTTCGATGTCGAGCGGCGAGGGGTCAAGCAGGTCGAGCCTGCGGCCCGACAGCATGCGCTGCCATGCCCGCGTTTCGTTGGTCTGCTTGGTTTTGGCTGCTGCCGGTTTCGGCATGGATTCTCCCGCTCAGGCCCCTTCGGTCGTCACGGGAAATGTAAAGCGGTGTTCGGGCGGAATGGCAAGGGTAAGAACCGCATCTCCTGACAGGATCGGCGTGCCCGCATCCATGGCGTCCTTGACACGGTCGATGCGCACCAGCGCCAGCCCGGCATTGCCGACGACGCTGCCAAGCGTGCCGATCTCTCGCCCGCTCGCAGTGATGGCCGTACCCGTTTCAGGCAGGGCGGCATTGCCCGAGGCAATGAGAATACGCCGGCGCGCCGTGCCGCGGTGCTGCATGCGCGAGACCACCTCCTGGCCGATGAAACAGCCTTTCTTGAAGGACACACCCGATATTTGGTCGAGATTGACATCATGCGGGAACGCATCGCCAAGCGCATAGTCGAGCGGCGCTTCCGCCACGCCATGGGCAATGCGCAGCGCCGTCCATTGCGATTCATCCGCCGTTGGTGCGGTTTCCCCGCCATAACGGCGGCGGACATTCAAGCCATCGGGAAAGCGGCGGTCGTGCAAACCTGAATCATTGTCTGAAGCGCCTGATTCATTGTGCCACGAAACCCGGATAACCGATTCAGGCCGCAGGGTAATTTCCACCTTGGCACGCAGTTTGTAGAGCGTCAGCCTTTTCTGGAGATCGGCGACCGAGGTCTGCAGCGTATCGAGCACGAGACCTTCCGCTGACCGCGAGACAAGGAACTCGAACAGGATTTTGCCCTGCGGGCTCAGCAGCGCGCCGGGTTTGAGGTCGCCTTCGCTGAGGGTGTCGAGATCTGTGGTGATCAGGTTCTGCAGGAACTTTTCCGCATCGTCTCCGGTTATGTCGAGAATCGCTCTGCCGCTTAAGTTTGCCGATGGCATCATATCACCCTTGCCTTTGCTGTCCCCGTTACGTAAGCCGCAAGGGAAGGGTTCGCAAGGCAGGAATGGAAAGCAGATGGCACAGACGTTCGATACGATTTTCAGAAGCGGAATGGTTGTCAATCAGGATGGTGTCGGATTGCGCGACATCGGCATCACCAATGGCCGCATTGCCGCCATCGGCAATCTCGGCGGTGCTTCCGCCGGCGAGATCATCGATGCGACCGGCCTGCACATTCTGCCCGGCGTTGTCGACAGCCAGGTGCATTTCCGCGAGCCCGGCCTCGAGCACAAGGAAGATCTGGAAAGCGGTTCGCGCTCGGCCGTCCTCGGCGGCGTCACCGCCGTCTTCGAAATGCCCAATACCAAGCCTCTGACCACATCGGCGGAAACGCTGGAAGACAAGATAAGGCGCGGCAATCACCGCATGCATTGCGATTTCGCTTTCTGGGTTGGCGGCACGCGCGACAATGCGAAAGACGTGGCCGAATTGGAACGTCTGCCCGGCGCTGCAGGCATCAAGGTGTTCATGGGCTCGTCCACCGGCGATCTCCTGGTCGAGGATGACGAAGGCGTGGCTTCCATTCTGCGCAACACCCGCCGCCGCGCCGCCTTCCACTCCGAGGACGAGTTCCGCCTGCGCGAACGCGAAAGCTACCGCGTTGCCAATGATCCATCGTCGCATCCGGTCTGGCGCGATGAAATCGCCGCGCTCCAGTGCACGGAGCGGCTTGTGCGCATTGCGCGCCAAACCGGCGCGCGCATCCATGTGCTGCATATTTCCACGGCGGAAGAAATCGATTTCCTCGCCGGGCACAAGGATGTGGCCAGCTGCGAGGCCACCCCGCACCATCTGACGCTGGATGCCAGCCAGTATGCCACGCTGGGAACGCTCATCCAGATGAACCCGCCGGTGCGCGATGCGCGCCACCGCGATGGCGTCTGGAAGGGTATCGGGCAGGGCATTGTCGATGTGCTCGGCTCCGACCATGCGCCGCACACGCTGGAAGAAAAGGCAAAACCCTATCCGGCATCGCCATCGGGCATGACCGGCGTGCAGACGCTGGTGCCGATCATGCTGGATCATGTCAATGCCGGGCGCCTGTCAATCGAGCGGTTTGTCGACCTGAGCTCGCACGGCCCCAACCGCCTGTTCGGCATGGCGCGCAAGGGCCGCATTGCCGTTGGTTATGACGCGGATCTGACCATCGTCGACATGAAACGGCGCGAAACCATCACCAATGCGCAGGTTGGCTCCAAGGCGGGCTGGACGCCCTATGACGGCAAGATCGTCACCGGCTGGCCTGTCGGCACCATCGTGCGTGGCATCAAGGTCATGTGGGACGGCGAAATCGTCACGCCGTCGCAGGGCGAGCCGGTGCTGTTTGGCGAAGCGCTCGGTCAGGGCAGGTAAATCTGCGCCTTCATGAAGGTGACCGCCGATCCTGAAATGAGAACGCGGTCGCCTTTCAGTTCGCACAGAAGATGCCCGCCGCGGCTGGAGCGCTGGAAGGCGGAAAGGTTCGGCTTGCCCAGCTTCTGCGCCCAGTAGGGCACCAGCGTCGCGTGAATGGAGCCGGTGACCGGATCTTCCGGGATGCCGGCGAGCGGCGCAAAGTAACGCGAGACGAAATCGTGCTCATTGCCCTTTGCCGTGATCACCAGGCTTAAGGGATCGAGTTTCAGGATTGCGGGCAGATCGGGCACGAAGTTGAGAACCGCCTGTTCATCGGCAAGCTCGACGAACATGTTCTCGAAATTGCGGAACGCCTTGACCTCGCCTTTGCCGAAAATGGCCCGCAAAGGCGCTGGAATCTCGCTCAGGATCTCAGGCGGAAAACTTGGAAAATCAAGCTGATATCCGCCATTGCTGCGATCGACGCGCAAGGTGCCGACCTGCGTTTCAAACACCTGCTGACCGTCAATGCCCAGCTCATGCGCGAGCACGTGCGACGTTGCCAGCGTGGCATGGCCGCAGAACGGCGCCTCGTGCACCGGGGTAAACCAGCGCAGGTCCCATCCGCTGCCGTTGGGCCGCACGAATGCCGTCTCCGCCAGATTGTTCTCGGCGGCAATGTTCTGCATGGTTGCCTCGGGCAGCCAGTCGTCCAGCACCAGAACGGCGGCGGGATTGCCACGGAAAAGCGCGCTGGTGAAGGCATCGACCTGGTACATCGTGAATTCTGGCATGGGATGATTCCGTGGGGTGAGAGGTGCACCTATCGTGAGCGCGATGTTTTGGCAGGTCAATTCGGGCGTTGAAAAACAACGCCTTGCACAACGAAAACCTCTCCGAAAGTAGCATAGACACAGGTTGCTGCTCGTGTTTCCTTTGAAAACGGATTGATTTTGTCGATTTTCAACGGGGAAATAATCATGCGTGAATTGACTGCGGAAGAAATTGAATTTGTGTCAGGTGGCGGCGGCAATCTTGACAGCGATCATGGCATCTCCAAGGGGCAGTTATCGGGTGGATCCAAGAAATCGGGAGGCAGCAGCAAGAGCAGTTCGTCGCATAGTTCCGTTTCAAAGACGACGGCCAAATCAAGCGGATATTCCGGTACGCTGGTGGGGGTCACACGCGGCGTTGACGGCGTCAAGCTCGGAACGGATTGCCATTACAGCACGCCGGTGGGGAGTTTTACCGTATCAAGCAGTGGCTGGAACGACTGCGACAAGACGCATCCGGCTCCGCGCAGCGGGGGATTTGGCAGATGAGTGAAATGCGGCCTTTCTGACCTTTTGGGCATGATATCGTTTTACGCGGTTCAATTACGGGAATCGAAGCGGTGGTTTCCCGCGCCAGCTGATTGCGCGTGAGCGCGCGATTGATTATGTCTCCCGGACCAGTCGTCGCGTGCCGGCATCTGGGCTGGTTATGAGATTGAGTAGGGAGGCAAGATGCCAAACCGTCGTGATACGCTTCTGATGTCCGCTGCCGCCGCCCTTTCCATGGCCATCCTGGCGATGGCTGCCGGCGAGGCTGTTCCTGCGCCTGTCGGCAGTGTTGATGTGGCCAAACTCATGCAGCCGGGGCCGCTTGAGGACATGGTCCTTGGCAATGCCGATGCGCCCGTGACCATCGTTGAATACGCGTCCATGGCCTGCTCGCATTGCGCGGATTTCACCGCACAGACGCTGCCCGTCATCAAACAGCAATACATCAGCACCGGCAAGGCGAAGCTCATTTTTCGCGAATTGCCGCTGGAGCCGCGCTCCACGGGCATTTTCATGCTGGCGCGCTGCGTGACCAAGGAGCGCTATTATCCCTTCATCGAAACGCTGTTCGGGCATCAGCGGCAGTGGATCGAGACCAAGGATATCATGGGCTATCTGCAGCAGACGTCCAGGCTGGCGGGGCTGTCGGAGCAGGAATTCAAATCCTGCCTGGCCGACCAGGCGCTCCTCAACAAGGTGAACGCCGTCCGGGAACGCGCACTGAAGGAGTTCGGCGTCACCGGCACGCCGACATTTTTCGTCAATGGCAGGAAATATGTCGGCGCGCTTTCGGTGGCCCAGATGTCGGCGATCATCGATAGCGCGTTGAAAACCGCGCGGTAGGGCGCGCGGGGGATCGCCTCTGCTGACACAAGATCAATTGGCAACGGCGATGCGGCCCAGCTTCTCCGGGTTGCGCACGATGTAGATCGCCTTGATCTTTCCGTCCTCGATTTCGAGGGCGGTGGTTTGGAGCAGACCGTCGGCTTCGCGGGTGATATAGCCGGGAAGGCCGTCGATCAGTCCCTGACGCAACAGTGGCGGTTTGTGGTATTCCGCCCGGCGCGCAATACCGGCAAAGAAACGCGACACCTTGTCCTGTGTATAGACGGGATTGATCGCCGAAGGACGAATACCGCCGCCGTCGGTGTAGAGCGTGACATCGTCGGCGAGCAGCGCCTGCAGGGCCTGCATGTCGCCGCTGCGCGAGGCATTGAAGAAGGCCGTCGCAATATCCTTGCCATGGGCGTCGGACACGGGAAAACGCGGTTTTGCCTGCTGCACATGGGCGCGGGCGCGGCTGGCAAGCTGCCGGCAGGTTGCCGGATCGCGGCCGATGGCTTCCGATACCTGATTGAAATCCTGGCCGAACACATCATGCAGCAGGAAGGCCGCGCGTTCGAGCGGCGACAGCCGTTCCAGCGCCATCATCAGGGTGAGGGTGATATCGCTGTCGGTTTCCTCCTCGCTGGGGTCGAAGATCGGCTCGGGCAGCCAGCTTCCCACATAGGTCTCCCGCCGCACGCGCGCCGATTTCAGGTGATCGAGACAAAGCCGCGATATGGTGCGCACCAGGAAGGCTTCCGCGCTGCGCACCTGCGACCGGTCGGCCTGGTGCCAGCGGATGAAACCTTCCTGCACGATGTCTTCCGCCTCCGCGATTGAACCGAGCATGCGATAGGCAATGCGGATCAGCCGGGGCCGGAGGCGGTTGAACGTTTCGGTGGCGTCAGGCTGCACGGGCTTTGTCTACCGGATGGACGGAGCGGAAGCCGATGGAAATCCGGTTCCAGGCGTTGATGGTCACGATCAGCATGGTCAGTTTGACGATCTCCTCTTCGGTGAACTGCGTCTTGAGGGGCTCAAAGTCGCTGTCGTCCGCATGGGTTTGCGCAACCAGTGTCAGTGCCTCGGTCCAACCGAGCGCGGCGCGCTCACGGTCGCTATAAAGCGGCGATTCCCGCCAGGCATCAAGCAGCACCAGGCGCTGCACCGTCTCACCATGCTTGATCGCATCCTTCGAATGCATGTCGAGGCAGTAGGCGCAGCCATTGATCTGCGAGGCGCGCATCTTGACCAGTTCGATCAGGCTGTGTTCGAGGCCGCTTTTGACAACGGCGTCCTCCATGTCAAGCATTGGCTTCATGATGGCGTAGCTATAGGGAATCAATCGGGCTTTCATCAGTCATCTCCTTGTGCGGCATTGCGTTGCCTGCACACAAGACGAGATGGAAAGGCCGGATGTGACATGTACCGCAAATTTTTCGGATTATTTTTCAGCCGAGCGGAAAAGCCTGCGGCACAAGGATGCGGTGGGCGGTTTCCCGTGCGGCGGCATCGTCTTTGACAAAGGCAAAGGGAACGCCGAACGCATGGCCGAACGCCTGGGAGGCGAGCTTGATCGGCTTGGCCACCGGCCCCTTGTTCTCGATGACGATGGCGCCGGCACACCAGCGTGCCAGCTGGTCGCGAAAGCGTTTGAGCACCTGCGAGCGTTGCTTGCGCTGCTCGTGCGGCTCCTCCTGATGATCGTCGGGCGAATGATCGGCGATCATGACGAAGCGTTCGCCGCGGGCAAACAGCGCCCTGATCTGCGCTTCCGGGCTTTCGCTGCTGTCCTGGTCGGCACGCAAATAGACAAGCGGAAATTCCTTGAGATCAATGAGCATCGTTGTCTCCTACAGGTGCATGGCGACGAATTCCCTGAGTTTGGGATCGCGGATAGATAAGAAGTCAAACAGACCCAATGCAACCAGTGCGGGCAGCGCATCTAGAATGTCCTGTTCGGTCAGCTCACGCTCCTCGGCGGTTGCGCCGGGTTTCAGCCAGAGCCGTGCGTTGATGAGGAAGGCGCCGACCGTCCCCTTGCGCACGGCGACGTCGTTGACCTCCACCTGGTTGATATTGTCGGGCAAAATGTCCTGGGCACGCATCGTCGTCTCCTTGGCAAAAATCATGCGAGCAAACTAGCCACGACACGTTGGCGCTGCTATCGTATCTATGCCAATGAATACGGTGTTGAGGCCAAAATGAGCTATTTCATCACCCCGGAACAAGCCATGTCGTCCGAAGGCCCGATCATCATTGCGGGCAAGCAGGAGAGGAGTGCTCCACGGTTCGTTGCCGTCCACGCCCATGCGCGCGGCCAGTTGCTGGGGGCAAGCACCGGCCTGTTGACGATTGGAACGGAAGCGGGGCAATGGGTCGTTCCCGCCATCCACGCGGTGTGGATACCGCCGCATCACAAGCATTCGCTGCAGTCGCATGGGGCCTATTTCGGCTGGAGCGTCTACGTGGCGGAGCCGGAATGCGCGATGCTCCCCGTCATTCCCTGCACCCTGCGCAGTTCCGGACTGCTGCGCGAGGCGGTCAGTCGGGCGGCTGGCTGGAAGGGCGAGGTGCTTGATCAGGGACAGGAGCGGATTGCGCGCGTCATTCTCGATGAGATCGCCAGCCTGCCGCATGAGGATCTCGGGCTGCCGATGCCGGCGGATGCGCGGCTGGTGCGCATCGCCCATGCCTTTACCGGCAATCTGCTCGACGAGCGAAAAGCCGAGGATTGGGCCGACTGGGCGGGTATTCCCGCCCGGACGATGACGCGCAAATTCGTGGTTGAAACGGGTTTCACCTTTACCGAATGGCGCCAGCGCGCCCGGCTGATGCGGGCGCTGGAATTGCTGGCAGCGGGGCAGGCGGTCACCACAGTCGCGCTTGATGTCGGTTACAACAATATCAGCGCATTCATTGCCATGTTCCGGCGCGTGTTCGGGGTCACGCCCACGCGCTATTTCGCCAATGGTCCGGTCTAGTCGCCGTTGACGAAGAAGCGCCAGCGGCCCTTCGGCGTAATGCCGAGGCGGTAGAACACATAGGTGCCGAACTGCTTCATCTCGTCATAGTCCCCGGCGGTGACGATCTGGAACAGTTCCACGCGCTGCTTGGCATCGAGCTTGTCGAGCGGGTAGGCGAAGAAATACGGCCAGACGTAGAGCTCATCAGGGGTTCCGGCATCCAGATGGACATAGCCTGAATTGAGGATATCGATGGCGATGGCGAGGATTTCCTGTCCATCCGTGTCGCCGGCAAGGCTCTTCAGATAGGCAATCGGGTCGCCGTCCGTATCGGCGAGCGACAGCATCGTCATGTCGTCGCCCGAGCCGATCAGCGGGCGCAGGGATTCCAGCGAACCGGTCTTGGCGGCGGCAATGATAAGCTCGCGCATCTTCTGCACCGGGAAGGGCAGCTTGGTGACATCATATTCCACGTGCGGCGGCGGTGAGCCTTCCGGCACGTTCGGCAGGGCCGGATTGCTGCGCGGCGTACCAGCCGCATCGTTTTCCTTGGCAGCGGGTGCCTCGGGCGCCTTCTTTTCTTGCGCTGCGGCAGGGGCGGCGGGCTTTTCCGGTGTTGTCGTGGCGGGTTTGGTTTCGGAAGCGGCTGGAGGGGCCGTCGGGGCAGTGCCCGCCGGTGCCTTCTCCTCGGGCTTTGCCGGAGCCGTTTCAGTGGCCTTCGGCAGCTCTTCCTTCTTGATCTCGCTGAGCGCCAGCTGCACGGGCTTGTCCAGTCCGGCGGCATAGGCAGGAACAGCGCAGGCGCAAAGGACTGCCGCTAGAAAACCTGTTCTGGCGATCACGGAAGCGGAAGCGAGCTTGTCGAGCATGCAGGATCACCCGGTCGTTGAATTATTGCAGGACGCGATTCGAAGAGAATTCACCTGCAGAAATACGTTCGCGCAGCACTTCGAGCAAGGCCAGCGCGGACACTTCGCCGTTATCCCGGATCAATTCGGTCAGCGCGGTCGCAAATGCAGCTTCGGCCATGATCTCGGGCTCGATACCTTCAAGAGTGCCATCTGCCCAGACTTCATTCTGATATTCGATCGCAACCAGCTTTTTTTCTTCTGCAACCAACTTATCAAGGTCCGCCGATGTCATGTTCATGATTATACCATCCTTGGCCGAAGCCAATTCTTAAACTGCCGCTAAACAATACCATACGTTTTGCTTAAAATGCGGTCCTTTGGCTTCAACAGTTAAAGCCTGGTTAATTTCCATAGCCCGATATGATCTCCGAAGAAAGCCTTTCTCCTTCGGTCTGGTAGCGGTCAATCGCCGCAATCGCCTGGCTCGTGCACGCCGTATAGGTCTCGGTAAACGTCCGGTAGCCGCGGTTGAAACTGGCCACCAGCCGTGCCCGGCGGGCAGGGTCCGGATTCTCCGCCGCCAGCAGCGAATCCATCCGGTCGCGCCACTGGCTGCTTTTTTCGCCACAGATGTTGCGCAGCGAATGAATGGAGCCGAGAATTTCCGCCAGCCGGATCAGCTTTGTTTCATACAATGGGTCCACCGCGTGGGCGGGACCCGCGCTGACGATCGCCAACAGAAATGCTGATATCAATGCTCTGCGGCGCACGTCTTGACCCTGTGGCGGTGGAATCCCCTGCAGACGGTTGTGGCTGGAAAGCAAGGCGTCTTCAAGGCGCAATGCGGCAATACCCTCAACTTTTGAAGGTTCGCGCCAGGGCGTGGGCCATGTCTAGCACGCTGGCGGTGACATCGAAGCCGGCCATTTCCTCGACTTTCAGCCAGTGGACTGCCGCCGCGTCGTCGGCGGCAATGGCCTCGCCCCGGGGATCGTGCGCCAGGAAAACCGCGAGGCGATAGAGCCGGGGGGTGGGAAATTCCGGGGTCGAATAATCGAAGACAACCGTGTCGAGATAGGACACTTCAGTCGCGCGGATGCCGGTTTCTTCGAACAGTTCGCGGATGGCGGCGCTATCAGGCGCTTCTCCATCTTCACGCCGCCCGCCGGGGAAGGCCAGCCAGCCCTTGGCGGGTTCGCGCCCGCGCTCCACCAGGAGGAAAGCCTCGTTGCGGATACAGACGGCTGAAACGCCGTCAACATCGGGGGAAAGCGGAATCTGTGCCATATGTCAGGGGTATGTCGCGGTGGGAGCTTTGACAAGAGCGTGGTTCGACATCTTGCAAACTCCACCTTGACCCGGCATCGAAAAACCGGATGATCGCCGTTCCAATTCAAATAGGCTCTCATTGCATGTGCGGACGTTTTGCCCTCCTCGGAACCCCGGAAGAGATTGAAGCCCTGATGGGGCTGATGGATGTCGAGGCCTTTCCGGCCCGCTATAACATCGCGCCGACACAGCCGGTGCTGATGATCGTCTCGGGCGAAACGCCGCCGCCCGGCAGCAACCGCCCCGACCGGCGGGCTTTGCTGGTCCGCTGGGGGTTCATTCCCGGCTGGGTCAAGGACACCGCCAATTATCCGCTGATGATCAATGCCCGCTCGGAAACCGCCATCGACAAGGCATCCTTCAAGACCGCCATGCGGCATCGCCGCGCGCTCATCCCCGCGTCGGGCTTTTACGAATGGCGCCGCGACGGCAAGAACAAGTCGCAGGCGTTCTGGATCCGTCCCAAGCATGGCGGCGTCATCGCCTTTGCCGGCCTGTATGAGCCATGGGCCAATGCGGAAGGCTCGGAAATGGACACGGGCGCCATCCTCACCACCAGCGCCAATGAAACGCTGCGCCCCATCCATGACCGCATGCCCGTCGTCATCGAACCCAAGGATTTCAGCCGCTGGCTCGACTGCAAGACCCAGGAGCCGCGCCATGTCGCCGATCTGCTGAAACCGGCCCAGGCGGACTTTTTCGAGGCGATACCGGTATCCGACAAGGTCAACAAGGTTGCCAATATGGGCCCGGACATTCAGGAACGGGTGGCCGAAGGGGCTTTTGAGGTCAAAAAACCGCTCCGGCAGAAGCCGCCGGAGTCCGACGATCAGATGAAGCTGTTCTGACCGTCCATCCAAGCCTCTCCTTCAGATTTCAGGATTTTCCCATGTTTTCCGCCGCTCTGTCCGGTTTCCTTCTCGGTGCCTCGTTGATCATCGCCATCGGCGCGCAGAATGCCTTCATTCTGCGCCAGGGGCTTTTGCGGGAGCATGTTTTCATCCTGTCCCTGATCTGCGCGCTGTCCGATGCGCTGCTGATCACCGCCGGTGTTGCCGGTCTCGGCACGCTGATTGCCCAGTCCCCCAAGCTGATCTCGATGGTCACGCTTGGCGGTGCGGCGTTCCTGTTCTGGTATGCATCGGTGGCGTTTCGCCGGGCGCTCAAGCCGGAGGCCATGCAGGCGGCGCGCTCGGGCGGGGGCTCGCTGAAGGCGGCCATTGCCACGGTTCTGGCGCTGACCTTCCTCAATCCGCATGTCTATCTGGATACGGTGGTTCTGCTGGGCGGCCTGTCGGCGCGTTTTGAAGGCGCCAACCGCGCGGCCTATGGCGCCGGAGCGGCGGTCGCCTCGTTCGTCTGGTTCTTCGGTCTCGGCTATGGCGCGAGACTGCTGCAGCCGGTTTTTGCCAAGCCGGCCGCATGGCGTGTCCTGGACGTCCTCATCGGCCTTGTCATGGCCGGGATCGCCCTCAGTCTGTTAGTCCGTTTCCTGCACGGTTGAAACGGTCAGCAGCGGCCGCTGGCGCGGCTTGGTCAAAACGGCGGCCTGAACGGCGGCCGGGCCAATCGCACGGTATTGTGCGGCCAGATGATCGGCGAAAACGGTGTCGCGGGCTTTGGCCGCTACGGAAGTGTTGGTCATGTGTCCGGTCCTGTGTCGCGGGGACAATTCCCCTCTGTTCTGGGGTGCAGGAATCCCGGTCAATTCCGCCGGAAAAAAGGCACATTCCGGGAGGATTTTGGGCTTTCCGGTTAATTTCGATTAACCAGTTCAAACCCGATAAATTTGCCACACCCGGCGGCTGGCAAGTTGCGCTTGACCTTGCGCCCCGGCTCAATCATAAATGCAATCATGAAAACGTCGTCCGTAACGATTATTACCTGTCGGATTATTATCAGCTAGCGCTTCGCTGGCCCCGGCCGTTTTCGTCTCAAAATTCGCTCCAAAGATGTGAAACGCACCGGTCGCCAGACCAGCGCCGTGATATGCGTTTTTACCGTTGCAACCCGAATTTGAGATCAAAGACATGCCGCAGACCCTGAGCCTCTACAACACGCTCACCCGCACGAAGGAAGACTTTGTGCCGATCGATCCGAAAAACGTGCGCATGTATGTCTGCGGTCCGACCGTCTACGACTATGCCCATATCGGCAACGCCCGCCCGGTGATCGTCTTCGACGTCCTGTTCCGGCTGCTGCGTCATCTCCATGGCGAGGCGCAGGTGTCCTATGTGCGCAACATCACCGACGTGGATGACAAGATCAACGCCCGTGCGGCGCGCGACTATCCCGGCCTGCCGCTCAACGAGGCGATCCGGATCGTCACCGACAAGACGAATGCGCAGTTTCAGGCGGATGTGACGGCGCTCGGCAATCTCGAGCCGTCGGACCAGCCGCGCGCCACGGATTACATCAAGGAAATGGTGGCGATGATCGACCGGCTCGTCGAGCAGGGCGTCGCCTATGTCGCCGACGGCCATGTGCTGTTTTCCCCTTCGGCGATGAATGCCCGCAAGGGCCCGCGCTACGGGCTGCTTGCCCGCCGTTCGGCCGATGACATGCTTGCCGGCGCCCGCGTTGACGTGGCGTCCTACAAGCGCGACGAGATGGATTTTGTCCTGTGGAAGCCGTCCAAGGCGGATGAACCCGGCTGGCCGTCGCCCGCGGGCATCGAAGGGCTTGGCCGCCCCGGCTGGCATATCGAGTGCTCTGCCATGGCGATGGCCAAGCTGCTCGAGCCCTTCGGCGGCGGTCTCATGTGCGACGATCCGATGAAGAACATTTTCGATATCCATGCCGGCGGCATCGATCTGGTGTTCCCGCACCATGAGAACGAGATCGCCCAGTCTTGCTGCGCGCTGGGGACCGAGCGCATGGCCAATATCTGGATGCACAACGGTTTCCTGCAGGTCGAAGGCCAGAAAATGGCCAAGAGCGCCGGCAACTTCTTCACCATCAACGAGCTGTTGCAGACGACAACCTTCGGCGGCCGCAAATGGCCGGGCGCGGTGCTGCGCCTCGCCATGCTGATGACCAATTACCGCGAGCCGATCGACTTCACCGTCAGCCGGCTCGAGGAAGCGGAGAACATCCTGCTCAAGGCGCGCGAATATGTCGGCGATGCGCCGGTTGGCACGATCCCGGATGACGCGATCACCATCCTGTCGGACGATCTGGCAACGCCAAGCCTGATCAATTGGCTGGCATCGATCCGCAAATCCGGTTCGGTCAGCCCGGCGGATTACCACGCGGCATTTGCCCTGCTGGGCGTGGATGTGGCGGGTCAAACTGCCGCCAGCCTGTCCGACGCCTTCAAGGCGGAACTCGATGCCAAGATCAGCGAGCGGTTGTCGCTGCTTGCGGCGAAAAGCTTTGCCGAGGCGGACCGCATCCGCAATGAGCTTTTGGAGCAGGGCATCCAGCTGAAGGACGGCAAGGACCCGCAGACCGGCGAGCGCGTGACAACCTGGGAGGTGAAACGGTGACATCGGCGCTGTTTCACCCCCCTCTGTCCTGCCGGACATCTCCCCCACAAGGGGGGAGATCACATCGACATCGATGTTCACCCACAATGTTCAAACTCTCAGATTGTACCACGGCACCCATGAAAGCTGATCTCCCCCCTTGTGGGGGAGATGTCCGGCAGGACAGAGGGGGGTGAGTACCATGCCGTCACATACACCTGTTCCCCGCAAAATTCGGAGCAATGCCAAGGCAATGCGCCGGGCATTGACGGACGCGGAACTGAAGCTCTGGAATGCGGTTCGTGCGCACCGGCTGATGGGGCTAAGCTTTAAAAGACAGATGCCCGTTGCCGGTTACATCGTTGATTTTGCTTGTCCTTCACATCGCGTGATTGTTGAGCTTGATGGCGCGCAGCATGCTGAAGATGATCATCTGATCTATGATCTGGGCAGAACCCGCCGGCTGGAAGCCGATGGCTGGGTCGTCCTGCGTTTCTGGAATGACGATGTCCTGCGGGATGTCGAGGGCGTGTGTCAGCACATTGTCCGTGTTGCGCTGAAGGGGAGCCACAGCCATGAGTCTTGATAACAGGCCCGTCTATAGCGGCGGCTGTCAGTGCGGCGCGGTGCGGTTCCGCGTTGAAGGTGCGCTGACCGATACCTCCATCTGTCATTGCCGCATGTGCCAGAAGGCTTTCGGCAATTTTTATGCGCCGCTGGTTTCCACCAGGACGGCGCACCTGGAGTGGACGCGCGGCGCGCCAAAGCGCTTCCGCTCGTCCAATCACGTCCAGCGCGGCTTCTGCGCCGCTTGCGGCACGCCCCTGACCTACGAGGCGCCCGACGGCGTCGCGCTGGCCATCGGCGCCTTCGATCATCCGGAGGAACTGGCGCCGCTCGTGCAATGGGGCATCGAAGACAAGCTGCCCTATGTCGATGAACTCAATCGGTTGCCTGGCCACAGGTCCGATGGCGATCCTGAATCAATCGAGTTTTTAAAGACAATGGTTTCCAACCAGCATCCCGATCATGATACGGATGCATGGCCGTTGGGAGTGGCGGGCAAGTGACAAAAGAACGCGTTTATCTCTTCGACACGACGTTGCGCGACGGGCAGCAGACGCCGGGCATCGATTTTTCGGTCGAAGACAAGAAAGTCATTGCCGATATGCTCGATGAGTTCGGCCTCGACTATGTCGAGGGCGGCTATCCCGGCGCCAATCCGACCGACACGGCCTTCTTTGCGGAAAAGCGCACCAAACGGGCAAAGTTTGCCGCTTTCGGCATGACCAAGCGCGCCGGTGTCTCCGTGTCCAATGATCCGGGGCTGGCGGCGCTGATCGGCTCTTCGGCCGATGTCGTCTGTTTTGTCGGCAAGAGCTGGGACTACCATGTCCGTGTCGCGCTCGGCTGTACCAACGAGGAGAACCTCGAATCCATCGATGCCTCCGTCCGGGCGGCGGTCGAGGCGGGCAAGGAAGCCATCGTCGATTGCGAGCATTTCTTCGACGGCTACAAGGCCAATCCGGACTATGCCATGGCCTGCGCCAGGACCGCCTATGAGGCCGGCGCGCGCTGGGTGGTGCTGTGCGACACCAATGGCGGCACGCAGCCCGGTGAAGTCAGCGCGATCGTCCGCGCCGTCACCAAAGCTATCCCCGGCGATCACCTCGGCATCCATGCCCACAACGACACGGAGCAGGCGGTCGCCAATTCGCTCGCTGCCGTCGATGCGGGCGTGCGTCATATCCAGGGCACGCTCAACGGCATCGGCGAGCGCTGCGGCAATGCCAATCTGATCACCATCATCCCGACACTGGCGCTCAAGCCCGCCTGGTCGGACCGCTTCGAAACCGGCATCAGCGCCGAAAAGCTCAAGGGCCTGTCGCGCCTGTCGCGCAGTTTCGATGAGCTGCTTAACCGTGCGCCCAATGCGCAGGGCGCCTTTGTCGGCGCGTCGGCCTTTGCCACCAAGGCGGGCATTCACGCCTCGGCACTGATCAAGGAACCGGCGACCTACGAACACATACCGCCGGAGACTGTCGGTAACCGCCGCAAGGTCATGGTGTCCGATCAGGGCGGAAAATCCAACTTTATCAATGAGCTGGAGCGGCGCGGCATTCCCGTTGCAAAAAACGATCCGCGCCTCGATACGCTGATCGCACTGGTCAAGGAGCATGAGGCTGAGGGTTATGCCTATGAGGGCGCCGATGCCAGTTTCGAGCTGCTGGCCCGCCGGACGCTCGGTACGGTGCCGGAATTCTTCAAGGTCGAATCCTTCCGCTGCATGGTCGAACGCCGCTTCGATGCCAACGGCAATATCAAGACCGTTTCCGAAGCGGTGGTCCGCGTCGAGGTTGATGGCGAGCAGCGCATGTCCGTGGCGGAAGGGCATGGCCCGGTCAATGCGCTCGATCTGGCTTTGCGCAAGGACATGGGGCGCTACCAGCACGAGATCGACGATCTGGTGCTGGCGGATTTCAAGGTGCGTATCCTCAATGGCGGCACGGAAGCCATCACCCGGGTTCTGGTCGAATCGACGGATTCCAGCAATGTGCGCTGGTGGACGGTGGGCGTTTCCGACAATATCATCGATGCCTCGTTTCAGGCGCTGATGGACTCAATCGTCTACAAATTGATGAAAAATCGCGATCTTGCTGGCAAAATCGCTGCCGAGTGAGCCGATTTTCTCGATTATTGGATGAAATTGATCCCAAATCATCAAGGGCGTTGATGGGATGATCAGCCGAATTCGATAGACGTTTCCGGCCTGTAGTCGTAGAGCATCGCCGCATGAGTGAACAGATCAATCAAAGCGGCCTTGGGGCTGGGACAATCGCAGCTGAAGCAGGGCCGGGAATGTCCGACGGCAGGAAAGGCTTTATCTTTGCGCTTTCCGCCTATCTGCTGTGGGGCATCCTGCCGTTCTATCTGAAAGCCGTGGCTTACATGCCGGCGCTGGAGGTGGTGGCGCACCGCATCGTCTGGTCGGTTCCCATTGCCGGTGCCGTGCTGTGGTGGCTGGGCCGTTTCGACGATCTGAGAACCGCGCTGACAACGCCGCGCATGCTGGCCATGGCCACCTTGACGGCGACGCTGATCACCATCAACTGGGGCACCTATGTCTGGGCCATCGGCGCCGGACACGCCATCGACACGGCGCTCGGCTATTACATCAATCCGCTGGTGAACGTGGTGCTCGGCAGTATTTTCCTGTCGGAAAAGCTGACGCGCCCGCAGATGGTGGCGGTCGGCCTTGCGGCCTGCGCGGTTGTGCTCCTGACCATTTCATCCGGCGGCCTGCCGTGGATTTCGCTGGTTCTCGCCTTCAGCTTCGGTTTCTACGGCTTCTTCCGCAAAACGCTGCCCATCGGCCCGACGCAAGGTTTCATGCTGGAAGTGCTGATCCTGTCCATTCCCTCGCTTGGCTTCATTGCCTGGACCGTGGCGCAGGGCACGAGCCATTTCGTCAATGGCGGCAGCCATGATATCGGACTTCTCCTGTTTGCCGGTCCGGCCACGGCCATTCCGCTTATTCTCTACGCTTTTGGCGCAAAACTCCTGCGTTATACCACTATCGGCCTGATGCAGTATCTCGCGCCGACCATCGTGTTCCTGTGCGCCATCTTCGTGTTCAAGGAGCCGTTCTCCAACAGCCAGTTCATTGCCTTCGCGCTGATCTGGGCGGCGCTAGCGATCTACACCTGGTCGATGCTGCATGAATCGCGCAAGGCGAAGCTTTCCTAACGCCCTGATCCGCCGATCCTGCGGACGATCAGGTAGACCATGGCTGAAATGATCACGGCGAGCAGCGCCACCACCCAGAAGCCATGTGCGCTGTTGGCAAAGGGCAGGCCCGGCGTGTTCATGCCGAACAGCCCGGTAATGACGTTGCTCGGCAACAGCACGGCGGTCATGACGGAGAGCACGTAGAGAAAACGGTTGGACTGATCGGTCATCTTGGCCAGCAGTTCATCCTGCAGCAGCCTTGCGCGCTGCTGCAGCTGTTCGCCTTCCGCATGCAGCGTTGCCGCGCGGATCGACAGGCCTTCGATCAGATCGTCCAGATCTTCCGGCAGGGCGCGCCGGTCCGCATGGTCGATATGGCGGAACAGGCTGGTCGCAGCCGTGAGATAGCGGTGAAACACCACGATCTGGCGGCGCACCGGCACCAGCCGTTCGCGCTCGCCCTGCCATTTTTCGCTGACGATGTGGTCCTCGATGGAATCGAGCGTTTCCGAAAGCCGGTTGATCTCGGCCTTGAGCAGGTCGAGAAAACGCCGGAAAATCGCGTTGAACAGCGCTATCGGAGAGGCGGGCTTGGTCTTGCCGCGGATGATCGACTGGCGCACGTCATCCACCGATTGCAGCGGGTGCCTGCGGCCACTGATAAACAGGTTCCTGTCGAAGGCAAAGCGGAAATAGCCGAGCTCGCGCGGATCGCCGTAGTGCTCGTGCTGCAGATCCGGCAGTTCGCCGAACAGCCAGCCGTCTTCGAAGCTGATCTGGCATTGATCGCCGGAGGAGAGAAAGGCCTCGCGCACGCTGTCCGGCAGGCTCTTGTCCGCTTCGAGGCTGCGCCGGGCACGCGCATCGGCCAGCGCATAACTCTTCCAGGTCCATGCCTTGTCCGTTGCGGCGGCGGGCTCGGACAGCAAGGCACCGTCGCTGCCGAAGCGGTAGGATATGACAAAGTCGTCCTGGGGGAGAAGCTTGGCGTCGGGGGCGGGATCTAAGCTCAGCGTTTGAACCATGAAATCCCGCTCCTTCCGGCTACAGCCGCTCGATGATCGCTTCGTCGCCGTCCCGGTCGCCTCTTGCGGCTGCTTTGAGGATCGCCGGAACGATATCTTCCGGGCGTTCTACCACAAGCGGATTGACCAAATGTGACGTATGCACGAAGCCTTCCGCCTTCATGTGATCGATGAGGGCAAGCATCGGATTCCAGAACCCGTTGATGTTGGCAAACACCATCGGCTTGCGGTGGCGCCCGAGCTGCGCCCAGGTCATGATCTCGACGATCTCCTCCACCGTGCCGATGCCGCCGGGCAGGGTGACGAAGGCGTCGGAGCGCTCGAACATCTTGTGCTTGCGCTCGTGCATATCCTCGGTGACGACCAGTTCCGACAGCTGGCCGAGCGCATGCTCGGTCGCTTCCTTGTTCATCAGGAACTTCGGAATGATGCCGGTGACCTTGCCGCCCGCCGACATGACACCGTCGGCCACGGCGCCCATGATGCCCTTCGTGCCGCCGCCGTACACCAGCTCAAGCCCGTTTTCGGCAATGGATTTGCCCAGCATCCTGCCGCTCTGTTTGTAAATCGGATCGCGGCCCGGAGACGAGCCGCAGTAAACGCAGATGGATTGAATCTTGCTCATTTGAAAAGTGGTGCCTTCTGTGCGGTGAAACGTCAAGCCGCTGCGGATGCGACAAAAGCCTCGAATTGCGAATCTGGTAGAATAATCACAAAGAATGAGGCTGAATCTAAACGGTTTTCTTGTGGCGAGCCGGAAAAGGCGCTAGAGCAAAAAGAACAAAAGGGTTGGGGATCGATGGTCAAGAACAAGTTTGCACTATTGGGGTTTGGCGTTGTTGTCGCCGTGGGGCTGGCTGCTGCCTATCTGGGGTTCGTTCCGGGTAAGCCGACTTCCAATGCGCCGGCCGTAACGGCGAGCGGAAACGCACCTGCGCCAGCCGCGCAAACGCCCGCCGCAAAACCGGCCGAACAGCCGCAAGCTGCAGTTCCCGCTGCGCCTTCGGCCGACACGACAGCACCGGCTGCCGCGCCAGCCGCAGGCACGGTGACGCCGCAGGTTGAAGCAGCCGAGGGCAAGCCGGGTGCTCCAACCTTCGATGTGCTGCGCGTTGACCCCAAGGGGACGATCGTTCTGGCGGGTAAGGCTGCCAACAATGCCAAGGTGGACCTTCTGGCGCGCGGCGATATTCTTGGAACCACCAAGGCGTCGCCCAATGGCGACTTCGTCATCGTCCTCGATGATCCCCTGAAGCCCGGCGATTACCAGCTGGTCCTGCGCTCGACGGCACCCGATGGTAGCGCCATGACATCGCTGGAAACCGCCATCGTCTCCATCCCCGAAACCAAATCGGGGCAGGTCCTGGCGCTTGTCGAACAATCCGGCCAGCCGAGCCGGCTGATCACCGTGCCGGAAGCTCCGGCAGGTCAGGCGGCTTCCAACCAGCCGGCGGCAGCAGCGGCTCCCACCGGCGACAAGCCTGCCAAACAGCCCGCCGCCAAGGCCCGCATCGTTGTCGAAGCGGTGGAGATCGAAGGCAGCAAACTGTTCATCGCCGGCATTGCCGATGCCGGCTACACGGTCAAGGTCTATGCCAATGACAATCTCATCGGCTCGACCAAGACGGGCGCCGATGGCCACTTTCTCGTGCAGACAACCCGCGACCTGCCCGTGGGCGACTATATCATCCGTGCGGACATGGTGGAAAAAGATGGCGTGACCGTCATTGCCCGCGCCGCCGTGCCGTTCAAGCGCGAGGCAGGCCAGCGCGTGTCAGCCGTCGCGCCATCCGCAACGCCCGCACCGGCTGCAACGCCGCAGGCTTCGACCGAAGCAGCCCCGGCTGCCGGCAGTGAACAGGCGTCGGGCACCGATACGGCCAAGCCGCTTCGCAATGTCGATGGTTCGGTCATCATCCGGCGCGGCGACAATCTGTGGACGATTTCGCGCCGGACCTACGGTGCGGGTATGCGCTATACGACGATCTATCTGGCCAACAAGGAGCAGATCCAGAACCCGAACAGGATTTTCCCCGGACAGGTCTTTTCATTGCCGGAAAAGGACAAGCCGGCGCCGCAATAGCGTAAGGACGGACGGGTGGCATTCGCGATCAAAGCCGAGATTCGCGATCCGCAGGCGGAAATGTTCGCATTCACCGCGCAGAAGACCATGTATGGCGGCAAGCATATCGCAGCCGGTGACACGGTCTTTCTCTTCGCCAGCGAGAACGAGGGCGGGCAGGGACTTGTCGCGCGCGGTGTCGTCATCTCAGCCGAAGCCGTCGCCAGGACGAGCGGCGTCATCAGGCAAACGCCGCGTGTCAGCGTTGTGATTCGGCGCAATGCCCTTGCCGTGCGGCCGCTGGGCAGGCGGGACCTCAAGCATCTGACCGACTGGAAAGATGGTGAGCCCGGTACGGAACTCAACTTCAAGTTCTACCGCCAGGCAACCGACAAGATCGTTGGAATTTCGGATCGCACGGCGGCATTTCTCGACGGCTTTTTCTGATGCTTGAGCGTCGTATATGCTCCAAAACCGCACCCGCATGGCATGGATGACCTGCTTTAACCCTTGCATTGGAAAATTATATCGTCTATCGCCGATGAACGATGAAATGCAGCAACCGATTTCAACAGGCGATGTCAGATGCGGAAACGGCGCGGATTCTCACCGCGCTCGCCCATCCCGCGCGCCTGCGCATAGTCCGGCAGCTGGCCGGACTGAACGCCTCCTGCTGCAAGGATATTGTCGCAACGCTTGATCTGGCGCAGTCGACCGTATCGCAGCATCTGAAAATACTGGTCGATGCCGGTCTGGTGAATTACCGCCAGTCCGGCCAGAGTTCCCATTACAGCATCAATCCGGACGCCTTTGCCGATGTCGCCGCCCTTGTCGGCGATATGGCCAATCTCTGCTGTCCGCCCGATACCATTGTGCCGGCAGCGCGGGTAGCCGCTGCGGCCATCAAGGAATAGCCGTGGCTGAAAAAACTGTCTCCGCCGAGTCTGGCAAAACGCTGCAGACCATCCGCAATCTTTGGACCTATATGTGGCCGGATGAACGTCCCGACCTGAAGATGCGGGTCGTCTGGGCCTCGTTCTACCTGCTGATTTCCAAGGTCATCCTCATTCTGGTGCCCTATTTCTTCAAATGGGCAACCAATGCCTTGAACGGCAAGTTCGTGCCGTCCGATCTCTTGCCGCTCATTCTCGTCGGCCCGTTGATGCTGGTGGCCGCCTACAATGCCGCGCGCATCATTCAGGCGGGGTTGAACCAGCTGCGCGATGCGCTGTTTGCCAGTGTCGGGCAATATGCCGTGCGCAAGCTTGCCTACCGGACATTCGTGCACATGCACAATCTGTCCCTGCGCTTCCACGTCGAGCGGCGCACCGGCGGCCTGTCGCGCATCATCGAGCGCGGCACCAAGGGCATTGAAACCATCGTCCGCTTCACCATCCTCAACACCGCGCCGACGATCATCGAATTCCTGCTGACCGCCGTGATTTTCGCGTTTGCCTATGGTCTGTCCTATCTCGCCGTGGTCGTGGCGACGGTCTGGCTCTACACCTGGTTCACCATCCGTGCCAGCGATTGGCGGATCAGCATCCGCCGCGACATGAACGATTCCGACACGGACGCCAACACCAAGGCCATCGACTCGCTCCTGAACTTCGAAACCGTCAAATATTTCGGCAACGAGCAGATGGAGGCCAGCCGCTTCGATGCGGCCATGGCGCGCTACGAGATTTCCGCGACCCGCATCTGGACGTCGCTCGGCTGGCTGAATTTCGGCCAGTCGGTGATTTTCGGCATCGGCATGGCGGTCATGATGATCATGTCGGGCAGGGAGGTGCTGGCCGGCACGCAGACCCTCGGCGATTTCGTCTTCATCAATGCCATGCTCATGCAGCTTTCCATTCCGCTCAATTTCATCGGCTTCATCTACCGCGAAGTGCGGCAGGGCTTGACCGATATCGAACAGATGTTCGACCTTCTCGATGTCGAGCAGGAGGTGACCGACAAGCCCGGTGCCAAGCCGTTGGTGATCGAGCGCGGCGCCGTGCGCTTTGACAATGTGAAGTTCGCCTACGATCCCCAGCGTCCGATCCTCAAAGGGGTGAGCTTCGAAGTTCCCGCCGGCAAGACCGTCGCCATTGTCGGCCCGTCGGGTGCCGGCAAATCCACCCTGTCGCGCCTGCTTTACCGCTTCTACGATATCCAAGGCGGTTCGATCAGCATTGACGGCCAGGATATCCGCGACGTGACGCAGGAAAGCCTGCGGGCGGTGATCGGCATGGTGCCGCAGGATACGGTGCTGTTCAACGATACCATCGCCTACAACGTCCGCTATGGCCGCATCACGGCGACGGAAGAGGAAGTGCGCAACGCGGCGGAACTCGCCCAGATCGGCAGTTTCATCCAGAGCCTGCCGGAAGGCTACAACGCCATGGTCGGTGAGCGCGGCCTGAAACTCTCCGGCGGCGAAAAGCAGCGCGTTGCCATTGCCCGCACCATTTTGAAGGCGCCGCCGATCCTGATCCTCGACGAGGCCACCTCGGCGCTCGACAGCGCCACCGAACATGAAATCCAGGCATCGCTCGATCTGGTCAGCCGCGACCGCACCACGCTGGTGATCGCCCACCGCCTGTCGACGATCATCGGTGCCGACGAGATCATCGTGCTCAAGGATGGCGTGATTGCCGAACGCGGCAGGCATACGGCGCTTTTGGCCGAAAACGGCCTCTATGCCTCCATGTGGAACCGCCAGCGCGAGGCAACCGAGGCCGAAGAACGCCTGCGCAAGGTGCGCGAGGAGGACGATCTCGGCGTGGTTGTCCGGGGCAAGCCCGCCTTGGATGTCGCCGTCGAGCCGTGAAAAGTCGCAGCCGGAAAAAATTGAATGCGGAAGAATTCTGCTGATGACCGGTGCAAGCCGGGTTGAAAGGTTTGCCCCCGCTGCCAATCTCCGATAAGTAACGCGAAATTCCGGCGCGGCGTGTATGCTGCCCGGCGAACATCCGGCGCTGTCAGGAACAAAGCAATGAGCCTTGTCGATTCCATCCGCAACACTCTGGTCCCCATCCATCGGGAAGGCTATCCGTTCATCGCCGGTTTTGCCGGCGTGACCGTGGTTCTCGGCTATTTCTGGGAACCGCTGTTCTGGATCGGCCTCATCCTCACCGCCTGGTGCATCTATTTCTATCGCGATCCGCAGCGCGTCACCCCGACCGACGACCGGCTGGTGATCAGCCCGGCCGATGGCATCGTATCGGCCGTCGGGCCTGCCGTGCCGCCGCGCGAACTCAACCTCGGCGACCGCGAAATGACCCGCATTTCCGTGTTCATGAACGTGTTTTCCTGCCATATCAACCGCGCCCCGGTGCGCGGCCGCATCACCACCATTGTCCACAAGCCGGGCAAGTTCCTCAATGCGGAACTCGACAAGGCGAGCGCCGAGAACGAGCGCAACGGCCTGGTGATTGACAGCCCCAATGGCCGGGTTGCCGTGGTGCAGATTGCCGGTCTCGTCGCCCGCCGTATCGTCTGCTGGGTGGATGAAAACAACTCCATTTCCATCGGCGAACGCTTTGGCCTGATCCGTTTCGGCTCGCGCCTCGACGTCTACCTGCCGGAAGGTTTTGCACCGCGCGTTGCCGTCGGCCAGACGGCCGTTGGCGGCGAGAGCGTGCTGGCGGAATTCGGCGGCGAGCCCAGCGCCCCGCTGGTCCGTATCAGCTGAGGCGCGCGGCATGAACGAACCCGAGACCGATCCGCTGTTCGATGAAAAGCCGCAGGTGCAGGAACCCACGGGTTCGCGCATCCCCATGCGCTACCTCGTGCCGAATGTCATTACGGTTCTGGCCATCTGCGCCGGTTTGACCGGTATCCGGCTGGCCTTCGAGAACCGCTTCGAACTGGCGGTATCGATGGTGCTTCTCGCCGCGTTCCTCGACGGCATTGACGGGCGCATCGCCCGCATGATGAAGGGGTCGACAAAATTCGGCGCGCAGATGGATTCGCTTGCCGATATCGTCAATTTCGGCGTGGCGCCCGCGCTGGTGCTCTATGCCTACATGCTGGATCAGGCCCGCTCTTTCGGCTGGATCGCCGCGCTGCTCTATTGCATTGCCTGCTGCCTGCGCCTCGCCCGCTTCAATGTAATGCTTGATGTGATCGGCAAACCGGCGTGGCAGGGCAATTTTTTCACCGGCGTTCCCGCCCCGGCGGGGGCCATGCTGGTGATGCTGCCGGTCTATCTAGGCTTTCTCGGCCTCGCGCCGACAAGGCCACTGGCCTTTGCCGGCGCAGCCTATACCGTCTGCGTGGCGATCCTGATGATCAGCCGCCTGCCGGTGTTCAGCGGCAAGGCGGCCGGAACAAAACTCCGCTCGGACTGGGTGATGCCGAGCTTCCTGTTCATCGTGGTCTATGTGGCATTCCTGATGAGCTATACGTGGCAGACGCTGACGCTGACCACCATCGGCTTTTTCCTGAGCCTGCCGTTCAGCGCCCGCGCGTGGAAGCGGCACGAGGCGGCAGATGCTGCCGCTGCTGCTGAATCTGTCGCCGGTTCCGAGACCCCGGCGTCCTGAGCGGATTGCAGGCGCCATCATGCGTGGTTCGACAAGCTCACCATGAGGGAAAGTGAGGATTGCAGAGAGCTATGTTCTGCAACGTTGCCAAATTGGCTTTGCGCCAAACCAACTCCCTCATGGTGAGCTTGTCGAACCACGCACAACGACTTTGCAGCGCATCTATTGCGCTTTGAGCGTCCGGTTGAACGCGTCTGTGATCATATCGATCAGCTGTGCATGAATGGCGCTGCGGGATCGTCCGCCGCCATCGTCGCACAGCGGTTCTGTTACGCCCTCAGCCTTCAGTTTGTCCGATGCACCGGCCTTGCACGCGGCAAACATGCTGAAATGGTCGGCATCTTCAATGTTTGCGTAGCGCGCACCCGGAATGATGTCAGCCATCCACGACGCCTGCAGCGTGCGGGGAATGTCGCCTTTTCGACCGAGGTTCACGAGGTCAACGGGGATTGCGATGCCTGCAACACTTTCCGCTGTGAGCGTGTCCGACATGGCCGGGTCGATTGCAACTGCCGAGCGAATACGGTTGTCCCTATAGTCCAAGCCTGCCGGCTGCACATCCATCCTGTGCAGATCAACGCCGCTCTGTGCGAGCCATTCGCACAGGGAGTGGTTGCGCAGATCGGTATCGCAATAGGCCGCGAGGCGTTGCCGGTCCATGCGGGCGCCTGCCACCGCAAGGGCGGTGTAGCCACCCATGGAAAGGCCAAGCGCGCCGACGTTTTTCCAGTCGATCCGGTTGCGGAAAACCGTTCCGGTTTTCAACGCATCCAGGGTCGCGGTGAAATCCGCTGGCCGCAGCCAAAGCTTCATCGTCTCGCTTGCCGATTTGTTTCCGCTCTGATTTCCCGGGTGGTTTGGCGCGGCGACAATATATCCCTGCCGCGCCAAGGGGGCGGCAATCCAGCCCGTGGCTTGCGCATTGCCGGCAATGCCGGTGCCGTGGGAGAGCAGGATGAGAGGAAATTTTCTCTCAACGGGAGGTGCATCGCGCATGCTGGCGGTCCCTTTGAAAAGTGGGGTATCGCCCAGCAGGACTTCTTCGCCGCCGGTCCGTGCCGGATACCAGACCGTCACATCGAGATCGGTGCCGCGTTCCTTCGAGGGAACGGTGATTTGCCGAACGCCGGCCATGTTATCGGCATGGGCCATGTGCGGGGTGGCCAGAGCAGAAATCGCGGCAGCACAAAGCATGATATGCAGTTTCATGTTCTATCTCCTTCTTGAGAATTGGAATGCTGGGGATTGTCTGGGTTAGCTGGGACAATCCGCCGACCTGCATCAGGGTTGTTTTGTGTCCGTCAGATGCTTCCGGAAGAATGCGAGCACATCCGCGTTGAACTGTTTGTGGAAGGCGACGCGGTCGAAGCCCTCGGCATCGCTGCACAGTTCCGTATCTCCTGAGTCAGCCACGAGCTTGGCGAATTCGGCGCTGCATGGCGGCAGGAACGAGAAGTGGCCGGACTTCGGCACCAGGCGGTATTCAGGTTTGCCTGCCAGATATCTGGCAACCGAGGCGGCATCGGCAGGCGACAGGCCGTCACCGCCATATTCCGAACCCCAGATCTGAACGGGAACAGTCACGCGTCCCAAACTCTCCGGGGTGAACAGGTTGCCGCCGGCGGGGTCGGCAATAACAGCCGCGATGATGCGCGGATCGGCGGTAAGCGGCGGAATATCACCTGCCCGGATTTGCGCGCAGAAGCGATTGCCGGGATAGACAGGGCAATTATCGAGCAGCTTTTTCCAGTCGGGATTGCCGCCGATCATACCAAGACCGGTGAACCCGCCCCGGGAGAATCCGAAGAAGCCGATGCGGGCGGCATCGATGCGCGACCCGTCGGACCACGAGGTGAGGATGAAGTCCAGCAGCCTTGTCATGTCCTGCGGACGCTGGGTCATGGACGCAATATCGCCCGGATCGCGCGTTCTGGATCGTCCGCCATCCCTCGGATGGTTGATGGCCGCGACGACAAAACCCGCATCGGCCATTTGTTCGGCAAGCGTATGGAAATTGCCGTACCAGCCGCCGACACCGTGCGAAATCACGATGAGCGGCAGCTTTTGGCCCATCAGCGGGCAATCCTTCACCCCTGTTGAATGATCGAAGCCAATGTCGACCTGCGTCGGATTGCCGGCGCAGGGGTACCAGACGGCGCTCTCCAATGACGGGCCATGATTGTCCTGCGGCACGTCAATGAATGTCAGTCCGGCGGCCGGTGCCGTCTGCACGGAGCTTAAGGCGAGGAAGGCAGACAATACTATGAATCTGGGAATGTTCATGGGTGATTTCCTTGTTTCAAGTGATAGGGATTAGCGGATCGTCACGCGCGCATAGTCGCTTTTGATGCTGATCGCGGGTTTGGCGCCGGGTGTGCTGTCCCGCTTGCTGTCGACGAGGGATGCCTTGGCATCCACGGCGTAGCTGATGGGAACGTCCTTGCCGAAGCTGAACGAGGCGTCGAGCGCGCGGGAATCGAGCCGTATAGTCTCGCAGCCGCTGACGCGGGCAAAGCGCAGGTCGCTGCGCACGGCGTCACCCGAAATATCGAGGCTCGCCGCGTGCCCATCCAGCGCAAAATCCGCCGCATGGCCCTTGATGCGCACGGCACCGTAGTCACCGGTCAGCCGGGCCTGCAGCGCCGCCTGTTCGATGCTGACATCGCTGCCGGCAGGCAGGCTGGCGCGGATCAGCACTTCGCAGTCGGAAAGGCTGAGCAGCGGTGCATTGACCACGTGGATGCGCAGCGTGCGTTCCCTGACCTCCATGGTGGTGCGGGTGGCGCATTGATCGGCGAACCAGCTCGAATACCAGCCGGAGAACCAGCCGGACCGGGTGCTGGTGACGCGGGCCTGATAGGGCGGGCCATCGCCCGCAGTGAACACGATGCTGCTGGCTTCCCCCGTAATCGTGACGCTGTTGACCGCACCGATATCGAGCGGCGGCTTGACCTCGCCGGCGGCGCTGGGGGTTACGGTTCCGAAGAGAAGCAGAATGGCGGTGATAAGGCTCAGCATGATGGGCTCCTGTGGGTTGGCATGACAACCAGAGGAGGGCACTATCGGCTGAAATTCGACCTTGATCACAATTCAGGTCGTCCGCGATCGCGTTTCAGGACATAGTGGGCTTCGTCCACTCGTCCCGGTCGCAGGTTCCATGCTGTTTGTTCCATTGCCTTTTGTCGTCGCCGTCCTGCTTGTCGTCCTTCTCGTCCAGATGATCCGGCGCAGCGATGGCAATGACAGGAATCCGTTCTTTCTCGTCCTGGTGTCGGTCTATGCCCTGCAATCGGTGGTGATCGGGGTGCGCTGGGGCTACGATGTGCTGGAGGTCCTGCCGGTCCAGGCCGTGCTCGCCGTCATCATCGCCACGCTGGCATGGCTGAGTTTCGAAGGCCTGCGCAGCGAGCGGCCGCCGGCAGAGCGTCCGTGGCTCCTGCTGCACCTGTTGCCGACGCTTGTGGTGATCGGCCTTATCGCTTTTTGGCCCGCACCGATCTCGCTGGTTATCATCCTGGTGTTCGCGGGCTATGGCATTGCCCTCTGCCGCCTCGCGTGGGCCGGTCCGGATGCATTGGGTTCATCCCGGCTCGACGGTGTCATCAGCGCCTACCGGGCGCTGCAGGTGACGGCCTTTGCCGTTTCCAGTTCCGCGCTGACCGACATCGTCATCAGCTGGGATTTTGCCCAGTCGGGCGGCAGCCATTCCGCCCGCATCGTTGCCATCGGCAATGTCCTGGCCCTGCTCGTCCTCGGGAGCGCGGCCACGGTCGCGGGAACCAGCCGCCCGGAGGAACGGGACGAAACCGCCACGGAGGAGGGCGCGTCGCCGGTGCTGCCCAGCGCCGAAGACACGGACATCGCCGCCGCGCTCGATCGGCTGATGCAGGCGCGGGAACTCTACCGGGATGTCGATCTCAACCTCAACCGCCTGGCGCGCAAGATGGGCCTGCCGGCCCGGCAGGTGTCGATAGCCGTCAACCGGGTCAAGGCGATGAGCGTCTCGCACTATGTCAATGATTACCGGGTGAGGGAGGCTTGCCGCCTGCTGGCGGATACGGATCGTGCGGTCACCGGCATCATGTTTGATGCCGGGTTTCAGACAAAATCCAACTTCAACCGCGAGTTCCTGCGCGTCACCGGCATGAGCCCGAAAGCGTGGCGCGCCAATGCGCTCTCCGCAGGCAAAACCGGCGCTGCGGTTATCCGCCTCGCCGGATGATCAGCTTTCAGCTCGGGTCGTTGTAGCCCAGCAGCTTGCCGGCGCGCACGTCGTAGAGCTTGCCAGTGGCGTCGATCCTCGGATCGAGGATGAGCGCGATCTTGGCGGCCACATCCGCCGCAGTCGGCAGTGTGTCGGGGTCTTCGCCCGGTACGGCCTGCGCCCGCATCGCGGTGCGTGTCGCGCCGGGATTGACCGAATTGATGCGCAGTTTTGTCTGGCGCGCTTCCTCGGCCCAGCTGCGGCCCATCACCTCGACAGCGGCTTTGGATGCCGCATAGGGCCCCCAATAGGCACGGGCGGAGTGGGCAACGCCGGAGGATAGCAGCACCGCACGGCCCGCCTCGGAAAGTCTTAGCAGCGGGTCGGTGCTGCGGATCAGCCGCCAGACGCTGGTCACATTGATGTTCATCAGCTTGTCGAAGACTTTTGCCTCGACATGGCCGATCGGCGAAATCGTGCCGAGGATACCGGCATTGGCGATGAGAATGTCGAGCCTGCCCCAGCGCTCATGGATGGAACCGCCGAGCCGGTCGATGGCGGGCATGTCGGTCAGGTCCAGCGGCACCAGCGTCGCTGTGCCGCCCGCAGCCTTGATTTCGTCGTCCAGCTCTTCCAGCCCGCCCACCGTGCGGGCAACGGCAATCACATGCGCGCCGCGCGCTGCCAGGTCTTTGGCAAGGAAATAACCGATGCCGCGGGATGCGCCGGTGACAAGCGCAAGCTTGCCGTCCAGCCGGAAACTGCCGTCAGAAATCATGAATGGGAACTCAACCGTTAGCCGTTGTTTGCGAGAAGCGAGAACTGGCGCACATTGCTGATGCCGTCCCGGTCAACCAGCCGGGTCGGGTAATCGCCAGTGAAGTAGTGGTCGGTGAACAGCGGCGCCTGTGCGTCGCGCGGTGCCCCGCTGACCGCCCTGTACAGCCCGTCGATCGACAGGAATTCCAGCGAATCCGCGCCGATATATTTGCACATGGAGGCAAGGGTCGCATGCTGGTTGGCCAGCAGCTTGTCCGCATCCGGCGTGTCGATGCCGTAGAAATCCGGATGATAGATCATCGGGCTGGCGACACGGATATGCACTTCGCGCGCCCCGGCATCGCGGATCATCTGCACGATCTTGACTGACGTCGTGCCGCGCACGATGGAATCGTCGACCAGAACCACGCGCTTGCCTTCGATCACGGCGCGGTTGGCCGAATGCTTCAGCTTGACACCGAAGGCACGGATCGACTGGGTCGGCTCGATGAAGGTACGGCCGACATAATGGTTGCGGATGATGCCGAGCTCGAACGGAATGCCGCTCGCCTGGGCAAAGCCGATGGCCGCAGGCGTGCCGCCGTCGGGAACCGGGACGACGACGTCGGCGTCCAGCGGTGCTTCCTTGGCCAGGTTGATGCCCATGTTCTTGCGGGCGGTATAGACGTTGCGGCCGCCGACAACGGAATCCGGGCGGGCAAAGTAGACATATTCGAACAGGCAGATGCGTTCCGGCTTCGGTGACTGCGGCTTGAAGGCCTCGATGCTGATCGTGCCGTCGCTCTGGATTTCGCAGACCACGACTTCGCCGTTCTCGATGTCACGCACGAACTTCGCGCCGATGATGTCGAGCGCGCAGCTTTCGGAGGCAAAGATCGGCTTGCCGTCGAGATCACCCATGACGAGCGGCCGGATGCCGATCGGATCGCGCGCGGCGATCAGCTTGGTGCGGGTGAGGGCGAGCATGGCATAGCCGCCTTCCATCTGGCGGATCGCATCGACGAAACGGTCGCTCGACGATGTGCTGCGCGAACGGGCGATGAGATGCAGCACCACTTCCGTGTCGGAATTGGACTGGCAGATCGCGCCGTCGGCGATCAGCTTGCGGCGCATGGTCAGGCCGTTGGTGAAATTGCCGTTATGGGCAATGGCGATGCCGCCGATTTCCAGTTCGGCGAACAGCGGCTGCACGTTGCGCAGCGCCGGATCGCCTGTCGTGGAATAGCGCACATGGCCGATGGCGCGGTCGCCGGGCAGCTGCGCCAGCGTGGCGGGGTTGGTGTAATGGTCGCCGACAAGGCCCATGCGGCGCTCCGAGCAGAACTGCTTGCCGTCATAGGAGACGATACCCGCCGCTTCCTGCCCGCGATGCTGCAGGGCGTGCAGACCCAGCGCCGTCAGCGTGGCGGCATCGGGATGCCCCAAAATGCCAAACACACCGCACTCTTCATGCAGTGTGTCGTCGTCAAGGGACATGAGAGGGGTCTCATCACGAAAAATGTCGGTCATTACCGCAAGCCTTTCGCCGCAGATTCAACTGTAAGATCTGTCATTCCATTATGCCACACTATGTGGGGTATTACCACGCAAACGCCAAGTTAACCGTTTGTCGCACCCGGCAGCCCGTCAGGGCTTCGGTGTCGTGCCTTCCGGCGGGATGTCTTCCTTGGGTTCAGGTGCCGTCGTTGCGTCCGGAGTATGGCTCGAGCCGGGCTTCAAACGCTTCAGAATGGTTGATTCCGGGTCTTCCGGCAAAAGGCTGATCAGCTTTGCGCCGAGTGAGTCGATCATCGGCTTGGACTTGGCCTGCGCCACCCAGGCGGGCTGGTTGTCCGTGACGAGCCAGTTGAAGAACAGCATCGCGACAACCACCAGAAGAACGCCGCGCGCCGCACCGAAGAGGAAGCCGAGCGTGCGGTCGAGCGCGCCGATACGGCTGTCGATGATGAAATCGGCAATCTTCATGGTGATGACGGAAACGATGATCAGCGTCACGATGAAGACGATACCGGCGGCCGCGATCTGGGCGATGGTCTCATTGCTGATATAGGGGGCAAGGAAGGGGACGACCGGCTTGTAGAAGAGATAGGCGGCGGCGGCCGCCGCTGCCCATGACACGACGGACAGCACTTCGCGCGAAAAGCCGCGCACCATGGCGAGGACCGCCGAAACGAGGGTGATGCCCAAAAGAATTCCGTCTAGCAACGTAATAGGCATTTACATGTATCCCCAATCCAATTCCGACCTGCACGCCCTCTCGGGAGGACTGTGCCGCGTCAGTCGTCGCGTTTCGTTTTACCGGGTCCCGACGCCGCAATCCGGGCCACAAGGTCCGGCAGCGAAGCGGTCTCGGTCAGATGGGCATTGCGTCCCTTCGGCACGTCGTTGCTTCCCTTGGGAAGAACAGCCTGCTTGAACCCAAGCTTCTCTGCTTCCTTCAGCCGCTGCACCGCATGCGCCACCGGGCGAACGGCGCCAGACAAGCTGACTTCGCCGAAATAGACGCAATCGGCCGGAAGGGCAATACCGGCAATGGAGGAAACCAGTGCAGATGCAACCGCAAGATCGGCTGCAGGCTCGGAAATCCGGTATCCGCCCGCCACATTCAGGTAAACATCGTGCTGGCCGAACCGCACGCCGCAATGGGCTTCAAGCACCGCCAGAATCATCGAAAGGCGGCCGCCGTCCCAGCCGACGACGGCGCGGCGCGGTGTGCCGAGCGTCGAGGGCGCCACCAGCGCCTGAATTTCCACAAGCACCGGCCGGGTGCCTTCCATCCCGGCAAAAACCGCGGCGCCCGGCGATTTGTCATTGCGTTCGCCGAGAAAAAGTTCCGACGGATTGGCCACTTCGCGCAATCCGCGGTCGGACATTTCAAACACGCCGATCTCGTCGGTCGGGCCGAAACGGTTCTTCACCGTGCGCAGGATGCGGTAGTGGTGGCCGCCTTCGCCTTCGAAATACAGCACCGCATCCACCATGTGCTCGACGACGCGCGGTCCGGCGATCTGGCCGTCCTTGGTGACGTGGCCGACCAGAACCACGGCGGCGCCGGTCTGCTTGGCAAAGCGGATCATCGCCTGGGCCCCGGCGCGCACCTGCGTGACCGTGCCGGGGGCCGAATCGGCGGCATCCGTCCACAGGGTCTGGATCGAATCGATGATGATGAGATCGGGCCGCTTGGAATCGGAAATGGTGGCGAGAATGTCCTCGACATTGGTTTCAGCGGCCAGAAGCACATCGGTGTCGGCGGCATGCAGGCGCTGCGCGCGCAGGCGGATCTGCGCCACCGCTTCTTCGCCCGAGACATAGATGACCTTGTGGCCCTGCCGCGCCAGTGCCGCCGCCGCCTGGGTCAGCAGGGTGGATTTGCCGATGCCGGGATCGCCGCCCACCAGAATGGCCGAACCGCGCACGAAACCGCCGCCGGTGACCCGGTCAAGCTCGCCGATGCCGGAGTGGATGCGCGGCGCATCCTCGATCTCGCCGGACAGCGAGGTGAGGGCGACGGCGCGCCCCTTGCGGCCCGACAGCTTGCCGGGACCGCTGCCGATGCCGCCCGCCGTGCCTTCCTCGACCAGCGTGTTCCACTCGCCGCAGGAATCGCACTTGCCGGCCCAGCGCGTATGCACGGCACCGCAGTTCTGGCAGATGAATTGAATTCTTGCCTTGGCCATCAGGCGCCTTTTCCGGAATAGAGGTAGCGGCGGTGATAGCGGTTGCCCAGGCTGGTCAAAAGTTCGAAGCCGATGGACCCGGCGGCGCGCGCCGCGTCATCCAGGGCGATATTGCCACCGAACAGCTCGACGTGATCGCCGGGTTTGACGGCGTCCTCGGGAAGATCGGTGATGTCGAACGACGTCAGGTCCATGGTCACCCGGCCGATCACCGGCACCTTGCGTCCGGCGACAAAGCCTTCGCCGCCCTTGGGCACGACGTTGCGCAGGGGCGTGCCGCTGCCCGACAGCGAGCGCAGATAGCCATCGGCGTAGCCGGTCGAGCAGATGGCAATCCGGGTTTCGCGTTCCAAGAGCGCGGTGGCGCCGTAACCGGTCGTCTCACCCTTGGGGCTGGTGCGGATCTGCACGACGCGCGCTTCCAGCGTCACCACGGGGCGCATGGGATTGGCGACGCCGGCCAGCGCCTCGCCGCCATACATCGCAATGCCCGGACGGCTCAGGTCACCGCCATTGCTGATCGTGTGAAAAATGCCGGAGGAGTTGGACGCGCTTGATTCAATGCCTGCAAAAGCGGTGCGAAGCATTTGAAATGACTCGATCTGCTGCCGGGTGAGGCGATGACCGGGTTCATCGCCGGTTGCCAGATGCGTCATCACCAGCACCGGCATTTCGCGGCCAGCGGCAGCAAAGTCGAGTGCTTCGGCCATGGTCAGTCCCAGCCGGTTCATGCCGGTATCCACATGCAGGGCGTAGGGCAGCGTCAATCCGCTCGCGGCATTGGCGCGGCTCCACAGGCCGATTTCGTGCAGTGAGCCGAGGACGGGGATCAGCCCCGATGCTTCGAACACCGGGCGCGCGTCGGCAAACAGGCCGTTCAGAACGAAAACCCGTGCATCCGGCGCGGCGGCCTTGACCCGCAGGCCCTCCTCGACCAGTGCCACGAAGAAGGTCCGGCAGCCGGCGTCGCGCAGGACAGGCACGACATGGCCGATGCCGAGCCCGTAGGCGTCGGCCTTGACGACGGCGCTCGCCTGCGCCGGTTTCGATTTTTCCGCAAGGAACGTCCAGTTGGCCACGAGCGCATCGAGATCGATGGTAAGCCGCCCGCCCGCGAGACGAGGATCGGCGCCTGCGGTGGTGACGTGAGGTTTTGTGCTGTTCAATTGATTACTCGAAGCGTTCTGGCAGGTGTGAATCTTCCGCAAGGTCGGTGAACCGGGTGAATTCCGCCTGGAAGGCCAGCTTCACCGTGCCCGTCGGGCCGTGACGCTGCTTGGCGATGATGACTTCCGCCTTGCCCATGGCCTCCTTGAGGTCGGCCTGCCACTTGAAATGCTCCTCGGTGCCTTCCTTCGGCTCCTTGTTCTTGATGTAGTATTCGTCGCGATAAACAAAGATCACCACGTCGGCGTCCTGCTCGATCGACCCGGATTCGCGCAGGTCGGAGAGCTGCGGGCGCTTGTCTTCGCGGCTTTCCACCTGACGGGAGAGCTGTGACAGCGCGATAATCGGGGTGTTGAGTTCCTTGCCGAGAGCCTTCAAGCCCGTGGTGATTTCGGTGATTTCCTGAACGCGGTTTTCCGACGCCTTTTTGGACGAGCCCTGCATCAGCTGGATATAGTCGATGACCAGAACGTCAAGGCCGCGCTGGCGCTTCAAACGCCGGGCGCGGGCGGCCAGCTGCGCAATGGAAATACCACCGGTCTGGTCGATATAGAGCGGCACCTTCTGCATGTGCTGCGAGCAGGCGACGAGCTTTTCAAATTCGGCCTCGTTGATTTCACCGCGGCGGATTTTCGATGAACTGATCTCCGACTGCTCGGAAATGATACGCGTCGCCAGCTGTTCCGACGACATTTCGAGCGAGAAGAAGCCGACAACGCCGCCATTCTTGGCCTTGATCGTCCCGTCCGCCAATTGCTCGGACTCGTAAGCCGCGGCGATGTTGAAGGCGATGTTGGTGGCAAGCGAGGTCTTGCCCATGCCGGGTCGTCCTGCAAGCACGATCAGATCCGACGGCTGCAGGCCGCCCATGCGGTTGTCGAGAGAATGGATGCCGGTGGAAACGCCGGACAGGTGCCCGTCGCGCATGAAGGCGGCGTTGGCCATGTCGACGGCGGTTTTCACCGCATCGGTGAAGGTCTGGAAGCCGCCATCGTAGCGGCCGGTTTCCGCCAGTTCGAACAGGCGGCGCTCGGCATCCTCGATCTGGCCCTGCGGCGCCACGTCCACCGGCGCGTCATAGGCGATATTGACCATGTCCTCGCCGATGGTGATCAGCGCGCGGCGCGTGGCAAGATCATAGATGGCGCGGCCATAGTCCTCGGCATTGATGATGGTCACAGCTTCGGCGGCAAGGCGCGCCAGATACTGCATCACCGTCATCTCGCCGACTTTTTCCTCCACGGGCAGGAACGTCTTCAGCGTGACGGGATTGGCCATCTTGCCCATGCGGATCATGTCCGACGACACGTCGAAAATCTTGCGGTGCAGTGGCTCGTAGAAATGCACTGGCTTGAGGAAGTCGGAGACCCGGTAAAACGCATCATTGTTGATGAGAATGGCCCCGAGCAGCGCCTGTTCGGCTTCGATATTGTTCGGTGCTTCACGGTAAAGCTTGTCCGCGTTGTCCCGTACCTCGATGAATTTGCGTGCTGCCTCAGCCATGGTATTTTTTCCCGTTCGAATTAACTATGGCCTTCGGCGTGAATCCTAAGCAATGGAGCATTGCCAAAGCACAGGCTTAACCCCGCTATCCACAGCAGCGGAAAAGATTGGCTTTATTTCTTACCTGATTCGCGCCTCGATGATTCTAAGCCATCTGGCAGCCCGTGGGGAGGCTTAAGCGCGTTCTCCTGCCAATGTCCACCGCGCACTTGCCAGAATGCGCGATCACGATACAAAAACCGGGCGCGATTCATGCATTGGCCCGCCGCGATCAGCACGATCGCGACGGGCCAATGGGTTTGCTGCGGCGGGCGTCAGCGCCCGGCAGCCGATTCCCGGTTGTCGACCTGGGTATTGGCGCAGCTGCGCTCGCTTTCCAGCCGCTTCAGGCGCTTTTCTTCCTTCTCGATGTAGTTGCGCGTCAGCGGCACCGATTCCTGCCGGTGCGCCAGCTGGATCTGGAACACCATCAGGTTCTGCCAGCGGAAGGCTGATTCCGATGCGGCGAGATAGAATTCCCACATGCGGCAGAAACGTTCATCATAGATCGCCTTGGCCTTGTCGCGGTTCGCCATGAACCGCTCACGCCAGATGCGCAGTGTGTCAGCATAGTGCAACCGCAGGATTTCGATGTCGGTGATGACCAGCCCCGCCTTTTCGATCTGCGGAAGCACCTCCGAGAGCGCGGGAATGTAGCCGCCCGGAAAGATGTACTTCTGGATGAAGGCATTGGTATAGGACGGCCCGTCCGACCGGCCGATCGAATGCAGGAGGAAAACCCCGTCCTTCTTCAACAGCCGCGCCGTATGCTGGAAATACTCGGCGAAATGCCCGACGCCGACATGCTCGAACATGCCGACGGAGACAATCCGGTCAAAGCTGTCGTCGATGGTCCGGTAGTCGCGCAGGTCGAAGCGAGCCTGTGTCGACAGGCCCTCGTCGATGGCCCGCTTGTTGGCGATGCCATGCTGTTCGTGCGAGAGGGTGACACCCAGCACATTGGCATCGAGATGACGGGCGAGGTAAAGCCCGAGACCGCCCCAGCCGCAGCCGATATCGAGGGTCCTGTGGCCTTTTTCGACCAGAAGCTTGGCCGCGATATGCCGCTTCTTCGCCAGTTGCGCCTCTTCGAGGGTCGCATCTGGATGCTCGAAATAGGCGCAGGAATACTGCATGTCCGGGTCGAGAAACAGGCGGTAGAGCTCTTCCGACAGGTCGTAGTGCCGCTGCACATTGCTGGATGAACGGGTGAGATTGTTCATCTGGTGCAGGCGGCGGGTGGCACGGCGAATGCCCTCCAGCGCCAGCATCCATGGCTCGCGTGCCGCGGTGGCGCCGGTGTTTTCAAAGATGATCTTTAGGACGTCGTAGATATCGCCGTCGAGAACATCGAGTTCGCCGTTCATATAGGCTTCGGCGAAATGCAGGGACGGGTCGAAGGCAATCCGCCGTTCGGCCGCAGCCGTGTTGATGCGGAAGTGGATCGGTTCTCCGGTCCCGTCACCAAAGGTGCGCTTCTGGCCGGATGAGTCAGTAATCGAAAGTGTACCAGTGTGGATGAGCCGCGAAAGCGCAGCCCTAAGAATGGCATTCATGAACAATCTCCATCATTGACGATAGAGCTCGGCCATTATGAGGCTCGGGATTGAGCCAAGGTCGGGCGTGGGTAGGATAAACAAATTTACCCGTTTTTTTGATTCTGCAAAGCAAAAAAACACCCGGCATCTCTGCCGGGTGTTTTATGGTAAAGCAAACACCACTCCTGCGAGCGGTTTTTGCTTTGAAATCAGGCGTTTTCTTCGCCTTCTTCGTCTTCGTCGAAGAATTCGTCGGAAAGCGGTGCTTCTTCAATGCCATAGATCGCTTCGGCGGAGGTGAGGTCTTCACCCTTTACCTGACGCTCGGCTTCATCGGCCGTACGGGCAATGTTGATCGTAACCGTTGCTTCAACTTCCGGATGCAGAACCAGAACGATCTTGTGCAGGCCGATCGTCTTGATTGGCGTGTTCAGTTCAACCTGGTTGCGGTTGATCGAGAAACCTTCCGCCGTGATCAGGTCGGCAATGTCGCGGGTCGTTACTGAACCGTAGAGCTGACCGGTTTCACCGGCGGAGCGAACGGCGACGAATGTCTTGCCGTCGAGCTTGTCGGCGATTGCCTGAGCTTCGGTCTTGCGCTCGAGGTTGCGGGCTTCGAGCTGGGCGCGCTGGCCTTCGAACTTCTTCTTGTTGGCTTCGTTGGCACGAAGCGCCTTGCCCTGCGGCAGAAGGAAGTTACGGGCAAAGCCGTCCTTTACCTTGACTGTTTCACCCATCTGGCCGAGGCGGCTGATGCGTTCGAGAAGAATGACTTCCATGTGAGTTTTCCTTTCAAGTTCAATTGTCGTTATTGGGTGGGGTATCGGTATTCACAGCCTTCGAAACCGGCGCGTTGCGCGATGTGTCAAACAGACCGGCGAGAAGGAAGACGAGAAGCGCAAAAATAAAGAGAAACACGGCGAGATAGGCGAACCACAGCGCAAACGGCCGCCAGGTGGCGCCGCGCGTGCGGGCATGCAGCATGCCGAAGCCGGCCAGGACGAACCCGGCGCCGAGGGCACCGGCAACCGCCGTTGCCGCGTAGCCGGGACCGCCCGGCAGAAACGCAGCGGCGCAGGCGACGGCAAAAACGACAAGCGCCGGGCGCGGCATGCGCAGGGCACGCGGCCAGTCGTCCCGCGGGCGGCGCAGTTTGCCCGAGGCAGCGGTCAGGCGCAGGGCGATGTACAGATTGGCGATGATGACGCACAGCCACGCGGCGGGCTGCAGGGCCGGCAGGACGCGCACGACGAATTGCGCCATGCTCTGCGTCAGGTCGGCATTGGCCGCCAGTTCCGGATTGCTCACGGCCAGCTGCTGGGTCAGCGCCTGCGCCAGCTGGCGGGCAAAGTCTTCGCTGAAGCCGATCATGACGCCGATGACGATGAAGGCGGCGGCGACAACAAGCGCCAGCCGCAGCAATGTATCGGCGAGGGGATACCAGACATAGACGTCCTTGGGTCCACCAATCTCGGCGGCCGGACGGGCAAGGCCGGTGAAATAGGCGCCGACGGCGGCGGGCAGGGCGGTGATGAGCACGACGACGACGGCGGCCGTCGGGGCGGCGATGACGGACACCGCAACAGCCACGGTCAGCGCGGCGATGAAGCCGCAGGCCGTGCCCCAGCCCAGCGCCGCGACAAAGATCGGCAGCGGCGAAAACAGCAGCAATATCATGGCAAGGCTGGAATTCACGATAACACCGGTCGTCAGCAGCGCAGCCGCAAGGCCCGCCAGCACACCAATGCCGATATCTGTTCCAGTCAGTTTCATGTCGCTCGCTGTCCTGCTTGTTGAAGCAGTTAGAGGTGGTTTTTCAACCGATCCCTCAACTTGGGTTTTCTGGTGTGCCTGACCGCGCCCATCGCGGAAGGCTGTGTTGCCCCGGAGGGCAGAAGGCGGCGGGATGAAATCCTGCCGCCTTCGATAGTCTTACTTTACCACGTATGGCAGCAGGCCGAGGAAACGGGCGCGCTTGATCGCCTGGGCGAGTTCGCGCTGCTTCTTCTGGCTGACAGCCGTAATACGGGAAGGAACGATCTTGCCACGCTCGGAAATGTAGCGCGACAGGAGCTTGATGTCCTTGTAGTCGATCTTCGGCGCATTGGCACCCGAGAACGGGCAGGTCTTGCGGCGGCGATGGAACGGACGACGGGTCGGGATCTGATTGATATCAACCATTATTCTGCTCCTTCACCGGCTTCGTTGTCACGCGGGCGGCGTGGGCGGCGCGGACGATCGTCATCACGGCCACCGAACTTGTCGTCGCGTTCGCGGCGATCGTCACGGCGTGCAAGCATGGCCGACTGGCCTTCTTCGTGCTCTTCAACGCGGATCGTCATGAAGCGCAGAACGTCTTCATTGATGCGCTGCTGGCGCTCAACTTCGGCAACGGCAGCTGCCGGAGCATCGATGTTGAGAAGCGAGTAATACGCCTTGCGGTTCTTGTTGATGCGGTATGTCAGGGCGCGGAGGCCCCAGCTTTCAATACGCCCGACTTTGCCGCCATTGGCCTCGATGATACCCTTGTACTGTTCTACAAGCGCATCGACCTGCTGCTGCGAAATGTCCTGTCGAGCAAGGAACACATGTTCATAAAGAGCCATTGTCTTTGCCTTTCTTCGTTAATATTGCCCGGAATCAACGGTAAACCTCTGCGAATCTCTCTGCCGGGTGACCGGGGAAGAAAGGACGCTGATGGAGACGATCGAGAGCGGAGACACGGGAGGCTGAAGCTTTTACGCTTCCACGGATCGAAATCCGGCCCTCCGTTCAGCCCCCAGCTGACGCCGAGCAATGAACGGGCGGCTTATACGGGCAAATGGCAAAAGACGCAACCCGCCACGGACGTTTTATATTGCAACGCGACATGCCGGGCAGTTTATGGGGATTTGTAGTCCGTGGTGCGTGGTTCGACAAGCTCACCATGAGGGAATCCGGTGCTCTGCAAAATGCAACTTCCCTCATGGTGAGCTTGTCGAACCACGCACCACAGTTTTGCCATCTCAAATAAAAACCACGCCAACTTATCCACGTTCTCCCAACCTCGCTTATTCTTCTCGTGTCCTTTCCGGCGGGAATGCTTCCGGAAACCTTCGAAAGTCGGGAAAGGATCGGCGCTTCGGCCCTGCAGGGAGGAACCTGTGCGGCCGGGGAGGTTTGGCCCAATGGATGCGCATTGGGTAAAACCCTCAAAAACGCCGAGGCGGGTGGTCCCCAGGATCGCAAGCATTGCATACCACATACCCCAAGACCCGCGTTCCAGGGACCGCCCGTCTTTCCCACCTTTCAACAGCCAGACGCGACAGCGGGCGTGGCGCTGAAAACCCGTTATTCCGCCTATTATAATGTGCATGTGCGGCCGGTACGGCGCATGAAAGCTTGACTTCGGGCTTGCCGATAGGCACATCGCGCGGCAGATTGACGACGATAAAGCAGAAATCCGGAGGCACGCCCCATGTCCATAGCATTCACCTTCCCCGGTCAGGGCAGTCAGGCCGTCGGCATGGGCAAGGCATTGGCCGACAATTTTGCCGAAGCCAAAGCGGTGTTCGACGAGGTCGACGATGCGCTTGGTGAAAAGCTCTCCGCCATCATCTGGGACGGCCCGGAAGAAACCCTGACACTGACCGCCAATGCGCAGCCGGCCCTGATGGCGGTGTCCATCGCTGTCATCCGCGTGCTGGAAGCGCGCGGCATATCGATCAAGGACAAGGTCGCCTATGTCGCCGGTCATTCGCTCGGCGAATATTCGGCGCTGTGCGCTGCCGGTACATTCTCGCTCGCCGATACGGCGCGGCTCCTGCGCATCCGCGGCAATGCCATGCAGCAGGCGGTTCCCGCCGGTGCTGGTGCCATGGCCGCCATCATCGGGCTTGAGCACGAGGTTGTCGCCGCTGTCTGCGCCGATGCCGCGCTCGAAGGCCCGGTGCAGATCGCCAATGACAATGGCGGCGGCCAGATCGTCATTTCCGGGTCGAAGGCACCGGTCGAGGCGGCCGCCGCGCTGGCGACGGAACGGGGCGCCAAGCGCGCCATCATGCTACCGGTCTCCGCACCTTTCCATTCCGCGCTGATGGCGCCGGCCGCCGATGCCATGCGCGAGGCGCTGGCCAATGTGGCCAAGCACGATCCGGTGGTGCCGCTGATCGCCAATGTGCGCGCGGCTCCGGTGACGTCGGCCGATGCAATCGCAGCCTTGCTGGTTGAGCAGGTAACAGGCCAGGTCCGTTGGCGCGAGACGGTCGAGTGGTTCGGCGCCAATGGCGCAACGACACTCTACGAGATTGGCGCAGGCAAGGTTTTGACCGGCCTGGCACGCCGCATCAACAAGGACATTTCCGGTGTCGCCGTCGGCACGCCGGAAGATATCGAAGCAGCTGTTGCTGTACTGAACGTTTGAACGGAAGGGATTGAGCAATGTTTGACCTGACAGGCCGCAAGGCTCTCATAACCGGCGCCAGCGGCGGTATCGGCGAATCCATTGCCCGCGCGCTGCATGCGCAGGGCGCCATTGTCGGCCTGCATGGCACACGCGTCGAAAAACTCGAGGCGCTGGCAAACGAGCTTGGCGACCGGGTCAAGATTTTCCCGGCCAACCTGTCGAACCGCGATGAAGTGAAGGCGCTGGGCGAAAAGGCCGAAGCCGATCTCGAAGGCGTCGAAATCCTCGTCAACAATGCCGGCATCACCAAGGACGGCCTGTTCGTGCGCATGAGCGATGCCGATTGGGACAATGTGCTGGAGGTCAACCTGACCGCCGTGTTCCGCCTGACCCGCGAACTGACCCATCCGATGATGCGCCGCCGCTATGGCCGCATCATCAACATCACCTCCGTTGTCGGCGTGACCGGCAATCCGGGCCAGACCAACTATGTCGCGTCCAAGGCCGGCCTTATCGGTTTTTCCAAGGCGCTCGCGGCTGAGATCGCCAGCCGCAACGTCACGGTCAATTGCGTTGCACCCGGTTTCATCGAATCGGCCATGACGGACAAGCTGAACGACAAGCAGAAGGAAGGCATCATGTCCGCCATCCCGATGCGCCGCATGGGGACAGGCGAAGAGGTGGCATCCTCCGTGGTCTATCTCGCCAGCAACGAGGCTTCCTACGTCACCGGCCAGACGATCCACGTCAACGGCGGCATGGCGATGATCTGAGCCAGGTCAGGTCAGCCAGTATTTGAAAGCCCCGGGCGGAAACGTCCGGGGCTTTGTTTTTCACTGTACGAATGAGCCTGACCCTAGACCTTTGTAGAATTGATTTTTGCCTGAATTATTTCGACCATCAAAACAATTATACCAAGAACATTTCGAGGAGGAAATTGTTTTGAAAAAATCCATATGGAACGCGCTCGTTTTATCTCTCATTCCGATTTTCACGGCCGCTTGCAACAACGACGAAAAATCAGCAAGCGATGGTACGGGAACCTATTCGGCCGGCGCGACGGCTGAAATCAGCCAAAACACCGCTGTTCCGGAGATCGCGCAGCCTCCCGCGGGGGGCGGTGAGCCTAAGCCGAACAAAGCGGATGCCCGGAAAGCAGATGCAGGCAGCGACGAACAGCGTGCAGTTGACCCTGCCGATGTTCGTGCCGCCAGTCTCGTTGCGCAAATGTCGCTCGATGAGAAGCTGCAATTTATCCGCACGGATCACAAGACTATGGGTGATACCGGCGGGGGCGGGGCTGGGCACATTCCGGGGCTGCCACGACTCAATATTCCGGAGCTGACGATAGCCGACTCATCGACGGGCTCGGGCGCGTTGAAGCTCGCCAGCACGACTTTCCCGGCAACGCTTGCTGTTGCGGCAAGTTGGGATGAAAAACTTTCTTATGATTACGGTGTTGAAATCGCCAAACAACTGCGCGCGCAGGGATATGGCATGGGGTTGGGCGGCGGCGCCAACATGGTTCGCGATCCACGTTCGGGTCGCATGTTTGAATATCTGGGAGAGGATCCAGTCCTTGCAGGCAAGCTTTTGGCGTGGCGTACGAAAGGCACCCAGAGCCAGCAGGTAATTGCAACGATCAAACATATGGTGGGTAATGAACAGGAGGCTTATCGCACGACAGGCAGCAGCGCCATCGACGAACGCACGCTGCGGGAGATTTACATGCTGCCCTTCGAGATTGCCGTTCGGGAGGCCGAGCCAGGCAACGTCATGTGCTCGTACAACAAACTCACACTTGATAAATATCCCGCCGGCATACCGGCTTGCCAGCACTATCACACGTTGACAGAAATTCTCAAGAATGAGTGGGGGTTCAAGGGGCAGGTTCAGACTGATTGGAAAGCCATACATTCTACCGCTGGCGCGATCAATGCCGGTGTCGATGAGGAAGAGGATTGGCAGGCGGCTGATTATTTTCTTGCCGAAAAAGTGAAGCCGCTTCTGAATGACGGAACCATCCCCATATCGCGTCTGGACGATATGGTACGGCGCAAGCTGCGAACGATGATTAAGGTCGGTGTCATGGACAATCCGCCGGTCGATAACAAAGTCGCAGACTTTAAACCGCAAACCGATTTCGAAAGCGGGGCAGCCGTCGCGCAAAGAGTGGCTGAAGAATCGATTGTTCTGCTTAAAAATGAGCAAGCACGAGCGCCGCTCAGTGCCGCACCCAATGCACACCTCCTGCCATTGAACGCAGTGAAACTGAAAAAGATCGCGGTTATTGGCGCCCATGCGGATGACGCAGTCTTGTCCGGGGGCGGTTCTGGAACAACCAGACACCCGGTCTGGGGCAATTACGACACGTGCGGGGATGTGAAACTGCATCAAAATGGCTGCGGCTGGTGGGCTGTTCCGTGGGCGCTGGTACGAACGTCGATCGTTCGGGCAATCAAGGACGCCGCACCGAATGCCGAGGTAAGTTATGGCGGAAACAGCGACCGTGCTCAGCCGTTTCGTCCCTACACGGCACAAGAAATAGATGCTGCCGTCGAGCTGGCGAAAACATCAGACGTGGCAATTGTCGTTGTCGCTCAGCCCTCAGGCGAGGACGTGACGTCGCTCTCGCTCAGTTTGAGCGTTGTTCGCGATGGCAAAGGCAATCCCAGCAATCAAGACGAATTGGTAACGAAGGTAGCTGCTGTCAATAAAAACACGATCGTCATCATCGAAAGTGGAAATCCTATCCTGATGCCTTGGATCGATAATGTGTCAGCTGTTCTGGAAACCTGGTATCCTGGTGAAAATGGCGGACCGGCTATTGCGAATATCTTGTTCGGCAAGATCAACCCTTCAGGAAAACTGCCGATTACCTTTCCGAAAAAGGAAACTGACACCCCGACAGGTGGTGGCGCCTGGTCTGAAAATCCGGTTTATTCCGAAAAACTCAATGTCGGGTATCGCTGGTACGATGCGAAAAGCGTGGAGCCGTTGTTTGAATTCGGCTTTGGTCTGTCTTACACCAGTTTTGCATATTCGGATTTACGGATGGATACGGACGGAACGGACGGCACGAAAACAGTATCCTTTTCCGTTGAAAATACCGGTACGGTTTCCGGAAAAGAGGTGCCGCAGGTCTATATCCAGTTTCCTTCAGCAGCGGGGGAGCCACCTAAACGGCTCGTCGGTTGGGAGAAAGTTGATCTGAAGCCTGGCGAAAAGAAAAAAGTGGCTGTTAAAATTCCACCTCGAATGCAGAGCATCTGGGATACCGATAAGAATACATGGAAACTGGTGCCGCCCAGCAAAATTATGGTGGGTGCCTCATCACGCCAGATCAAACTGGAGCTTTGAACTGCGACAACGACCGATTGCATCAAGCTGTTCGCTCGCTCCTTTGGTCACGCGTATTCCGCCCGGCTGCACCTTTGCGCCGGGCGTTTACGTCGCAATCACATTTATGCGATTGAGACCGTGAATAAAGCGTGATAAGTCGCGCACCAAGTCAGGGTGTCAAATCGATTTGATGCCTTTTCCATTCCGCGAGGAAGAAGTGGCTGGGATGAGGGGTTTTAGCTGTTAAACAAGGCTGACCTGCCATCTTATTGCTTGATTAGAGTCATCCGTGCCGCTAACCAAGGCATGGAGAAAAACAAACAGGTTGAGGTTTCCACATGAGTGATACTGCAGAACGCGTCAAGAAAATCGTTATTGAACATCTGGGCGTTGATGCCGAGAAAGTCACCGATGGTGCGAGCTTCATCGACGATCTGGGCGCAGACAGCCTTGATACTGTCGAGCTCGTGATGGCTTTCGAAGAAGAATTCGGCGTTGAAATTCCTGATGATGCTGCCGAGACAATTCTGACAGTCGGCGATGCCGTCAAGTTCATCGATAAAGCACAAGCCTGATTTTCATTCGGCCCGGCAGCGCAGGCATTTTGACAGGCGGCAGATTGCCTTTGTCGGAACCTGCGCAGGGCCCTTGGAAAATATCATGCTGAATATGACATTGAAGGATCGGCCATGAGGCGCGTTGTCATAACCGGCCTTGGGCTGGTTTCTCCTCTTGCATCCGGTGTTGAGCACACATGGTCCCGCCTTCTGGCTGGCCAGAGCGGTGCCCGGCGGGTCACAGAGTTTGAAGTTGAAGATCTGCCTTGCAAGATTGCCTGCCGCATTCCAGTCGGCGATGGCTCCGATGGCACATTCAATCCGGACGATTGGATGGAACCGAAGGAACAGCGCAAGGTTGATCCCTTTATCATTTATGCCATGGCTGCCGCTGATCAGGCGCTTGCCGATGCCAAATGGGCACCGGAAAGCGACGAGGATCAGATCGCCACGGGCGTTCTCATCGGTTCGGGTATCGGCGGTCTCGAGGGCATTGTCGAAGCCGGCTATACGCTGCGCGACAAGGGTCCACGCCGCATTTCGCCGTTCTTCATTCCCGGACGTCTGATCAATCTGGCTTCCGGCCAGGTCTCCATCAAGCACAAGCTGCGCGGCCCGAACCATTCGGTTGTCACCGCCTGCTCGACCGGCGCGCATGCGATCGGTGATGCGTCGCGTCTCATCGCCTTCGGTGATGCCGATGTGATGGTTGCCGGCGGAACGGAATCGCCCGTCAGCCGCATCTCGCTGGCCGGCTTTGCCGCCTGCAAGGCCCTGTCCACAGCCCGCAACGATGATCCGACAGCGGCCTCGCGTCCCTACGACGATGACCGCGATGGTTTCGTCATGGGCGAGGGTGCCGGTATCGTCGTGCTGGAAGAGCTGGAACATGCGCTGGCCCGCGGGGCGAAAATTTACGCCGAGGTCATCGGCTACGGCCTGTCCGGCGATGCCTATCACATCACCGCTCCGTCCGAGAGCGGCGAGGGTGCGCAGCGCTCCATGGAAATGGCGCTGAAGCGCGCAGGCATTACCCCGGATCAGGTCGACTACATCAATTCGCACGGCACATCGACGATGGCCGATACGATTGAGCTGGCGGCCGTTGAACGCGTTCTGGGCGATGCCGCTCCGAAAGTGTCGATGTCGTCGACAAAGTCTTCCATCGGTCATCTTCTGGGTGCAGCCGGTTCGACAGAAGCCATCTTCTGTGCGCTGGCCATTCGCGACAATGTCGCTCCGGCCACGCTCAATCTGCACAAGCCATCGGTCGAGACAAAGATCGATCTGGTCCCGCACAAGCCGCGGCATCGCACCGTCGATGTTGCTCTCTCCAATTCCTTTGGTTTTGGCGGTACCAACGCTTCGCTGGTTTTGCGGCGTTATCAACAGTGATTGAAGCAATGGCGGAAGCGTTTTCGCGCTTTCGCCATATTCGCAATCAAAATAATACCGGTTCCAACCGGAAAAACATGCTCGAGGTGCCCGTGTGAGCTCAGATCAGCAGTCTGAAGAGACGAACGGTTCAGCCGCCGCCAGCGCGCCGGAGCGCAATCCGATTGTCCCGCAGTCGGCATCCGAGGCCTTGCGCCCCGAACCGGGCACGCCGCCGCCCGCACCCCGGCGCCGCTCGCGCCGTGCGCGCAGCCAGATCGTTGTCTTCGCCAATTTCATGCTGTCGCTCGTGGTTCTTCTGGTGATTGCAGCCGCTGCTGCGGTCTATTTCGGCAAAGTTGCCTTCAACGAACCCGGCCCGACGGAAGTCACCACCAATTATGTCGTCAAGAACGGCAGCGGCATCGTCGAAATCGCCGATGGCCTCGAACGCCGCGGCATCATCACCGACGGCCGCGTGTTCAAATATGGCGTTCAGGCCTATGGCTTTCAGCGTGACATGAAGGCCGGCGAGTACGAGATCAAGGCGCACGCCTCGATGCGTGACATCATGGACCTGCTGCGCAGCGGCAAGTCTGTCCTGCATTCGCTGACCGTTCCCGAAGGCCTGACCGTCGACCAGATTCTGCAGCGTGTCAGCGAGGATGATGCGCTGGTGGGGGCATTGCCGGCTGTCGTTCCGGCGGAAGGCACGCTGTTCGCCAACACGCAGCGCTTCTCCCGCGGCATGACGCGCGAGGAAATCATCAAGAAGATGCAGGCCGACCAGAAGAAGCTGGTCGAGGATATCTGGGCGCGCCGCGACCAGAGCATCCCGCTCAAGACCATCGAGGAATTCGTCACGCTGGCGTCCATCGTCGAGAAGGAGACCGGCAAGGCCGATGAGCGTCCGCGCGTCGCCGCCGTGTTCATCAACCGCCTGAACAAGCGGATGCGCCTGCAGTCCGATCCGACGATCATCTATGGCCTGTTCGGCGGCAAGGGCAAACCGGCCGACCGCCCGATCCTGAAATCGGATCTGGAGAAGCCGACGCCCTACAACACCTACACGATCAATGGACTGCCGCCCGGGCCGATTGCCAATCCGGGTCGCGATGCGCTGGAAGCGGTTGCGCATCCCTCGCAGACCAAGGACCTCTACTTCGTGGCCGATGGAACCGGCGGGCATGTCTTCGCCGAAACGCTGGATGACCACAACGACAATGTGAAGCGCTGGCGCACCGTCGAGAAGAACCGTGTCGACGAGGCTGCCAAGGCCGCCACCGGCGACAAGAATGCCAAGCCGTCTGCGGCAGACGACAGCGCGCCGACACAGGAATAATGTCTGAAGGCCTGGTTTCGATCAGGCCTTGTCCTTTCGGACTTTGGGGGAAAAATGTCATTGCAAAGCATGACGGGTTTTGCCCGTCACCTCCGGAACAGCGCCGGGGCGCAGATTTCATGGGAAATCAAATCGGTGAACGGCAAGGGGCTCGATGTGCGGTTCCGGCTGCCCGCGGGGTTCGAAGCCGTGGAGCAGAAGGCGCGCGCGCTGTTCAGCCAGCATTTCAAGCGCGGCAATTTCCAGGCGACCCTGACCGTTGACCGCAGCGCCGGGGATGCCAGGGCGCTCATCAACGAACCGCTGCTGAGGGAACTGGCAGGGATCGCCGCCCAGCTGCGTGCGGACTTCGGTCTGGCACCGTCCACCCCGGAAGGCCTGATGGCGCTGCGCGGCGTTCTGGAAGCGCCGCAGGACGTGCTGACAGATGAAGACCAGGCCGAGATCGAAGCGGCCGTGCTGGCGGTCCTCGACGAGACGCTGGTGCAGCTTGCGCGCAACCGCGAGACCGAGGGCAAGGCGCTGGGTGATATACTGAGCACCCAGATCGATGCGGTGGAACGGCTGACCGGGGAGGCGCGGCGCGATCCGAGCCGGACACTCGACGCCGTCCGGTCGAGACTGGCGGCACAGGTTGCACTGCTGCTCGATGCATCTCCGGCTCTCGATGAAGCGCGCCTGCACATGGAGGCGGCGTTTCTCGCCACCAAGGCCGATATCCAGGAAGAGCTGGACCGTCTGGAGATGCACGTGGCCGCCGCGCGCACGCTGCTGCGCGATGGCAACGGTGTCGGGCGCAAGCTGGATTTTCTGACACAGGAATTTAACCGCGAGGCGAATACACTCTGCTCCAAGTCCAATGCGGCCTCCATCACGTCGATTGGACTTGACCTCAAGGCGGTTGTGGATCAATTGCGCGAGCAAATACAGAATCTGGAGTAAACATGCTCAACGCCTCAAACAGCATCAAGCGCCGCGGCCTCATGCTGGTGCTGTCGTCGCCATCGGGTGCCGGCAAGTCGACGATTGCCCGTCTGCTGCTCAACGACAAGGAAAAGCTCGAGCTGTCGCTGTCGATCAGCGTGACCACCCGTCCGCGCCGCGCCAGCGAGATCGACGGCGTGCATTATCACTTCATTTCGGTGCGCGAATTCGAGCGCCTGCGCGACAGCGATGAACTGATCGAATGGGCTGAAGTGCATGGCAATTTCTACGGCACGCCGCGTGAGGCGGCGGAAAACGCCCTGGCCGACGGGCAGGACATGCTGTTCGACATCGACTGGCAGGGCGCGCTGCAGTTGCAGGACAAGATGAAGGGCGACGTCGTCAGCATCTTCATCCTGCCGCCGTCGATGGCCGACCTGAAGCTGCGGCTGCATCGCCGCGCCGAAGACACCGAAGAAGTCATCGACATGCGCCTGCGCAATGCGCGCAACGAGATCGAGCGCTGGCGTTCCTATGATTACGTCATCGTCAACAAGGATCTGGAACGCGCCTATCACGAGGTCCAGTCCATCGTGACGGCCGAACGCCTGCGCCGCGACCGTTGCCCCGGCCTGTTCGATTTCGTCAGCGGCCTGCTGGATGAGAAGATCGATTAACGGCGCAGGTTATCTGATATCTGCAGGAACATTGTGCGTGGTTCGACAAGCTCACCATGAGGAAGAGTGAGGATTGCAGGGAGCTTTATTCTGCAATGTTTCCGACTAGCCCTGCAGCCCACCCATCTCCCTCATGGTGAGCTTGTCGAACCACGCACAGTGGTTATGCAAGATTTACCAATGGTTTCCCTAACCCATACCTAAACCGCGTTGGCCAGCGCTACAAACTCTGCAATGGACAGTGTTTCGGCGCGGCGTGTGGGATCAATCCCGACTTTGGCCAGAAGCGCTTCACCGCCGAGCGGCTTGATGCTCTGGCGCAGCATCTTGCGGCGCTGGCCGAAGGCGGCCTGCGTGACGCGGCCGAGCATGGTCGCATCGCAGGCGAGCGGCTCGGCGCGCGGAATGAGGTGAACCACCGAGGACGTCACCTTCGGCGGCGGGGTAAAGGCCTGCGGCGGCACGTCAAAGGTTATTTTGGCTTCCGTGCGCCAGCCCGCCAGCACGCCGAGGCGGCCATAGGCATCAGAGCCAGGCTTTGCCACGATGCGCTCGGCCACTTCGCGCTGGAACATCAGCGTCAGCGAGGCATAGAAGGGCGGCCACGGCTCGCTCAACAGCCAGCCGATCAACAGCTGCGTGCCGACATTGTAAGGCAGGTTGGCGACGATCTTGACCGTGCCGTTCCCCGCCAGTGCCTTGAAATCCGTCTCCAGCGCATCGCCTGATATGACCTGCAGGCGGCCGGGATAATGATCGGAAATTTCCTGCAGCGCCGCCAGGCAGCGCTCGTCGCGTTCAATGGCAATCACTTGGGCACCCTGCGCCAGCAGGGCGCGGGTCAGGCCGCCGGGGCCAGGGCCGACCTCGATGACGGTCTGGCCCTGCAGATCGCCGGCCTGCCGCGCGATCTTGGCGGTCAGGTTGAGATCGAGCAGGAAGTTCTGGCCGAGGGATTTCTTGGCCATCAGTTCGTGCCGGTCGATCACATCGCGCAGAGGGGGGAGGCTGTCGATGCTCATGCGGCGTTGTTTTCCGGGCTGGAGCGATGGGAGGCGAGTTCACCCGCCAGGCGCAATGCGGCGATGAAGCTGTCCGGCTTGGCCTTGCCCGATCCGGCGATGTCGAATGCGGTGCCGTGGTCGGGCGAGGTGCGCACGAAGGGCAGGCCGAGCGTCACGTTCACGCTGTCGTCGAAGCCCAGCGTCTTGGCCGGGATGAGCGCCTGGTCGTGATACATGCAGATCGCCGCGTCATAACCGGCACGCGCCGCCGGATGGAACATGGTGTCTGCCGGCAGCGGCCCGCGTGCATCGATGCCTTCCTTGCGCAGGATCTCAACCGCCGGGCGGACGATCTCTTCGTCTTCCAGGCCCATGGCGCCGCCTTCGCCCGCATGCGGATTGAGCCCGGCAATGGCAAGGCGTGGATTGGCGATGCCGAACTGGCTTTTCAGCGCCTGCGCCGTGATGCGTGAAATGGTGACGATCCGGGCGGTATCCAGCACTTCTGGAACACGGGCAAGGGCAATGTGGATGGTCACAGGAACCGCGCGCAGCAGGGGCCCCGCCAGCATCATGACGGGTGTGACCTCGCGGCCGAACCGCTCACTGGCCAGATGCGCCAGGAATTCCGTATGGCCGGGAAAGCGGAACCCTGCCTCATAGAGCGGCTTCTTGGCGATGGGGCAGGTGACGACGGCACTGGCACGGCCGGAAAGCGTGTATTCGACGGCGCGCTCGATCGCCTCGATCGTTCCGGCGGCATTGTCGGCGAGCGGAATGCCGGGACGGTCGATTTGGCGGTTTTGCAGGGGAACAACCGGTAAAGCCTGCCCGAAAACCCTGTCGGCATCCTCCGGCGTGGTGATTTCGATTGGGCAATCCATGCCGAGCCGCGCCGCACGTGCGGCGATGAGCTTTTCGTCGCCAAGCAGAAAAAACGCCGGCAGGCGCGCCGACGCGCGCAATGCCCATGCGGCAAGCGCTATGTCAGGTCCGATTCCGGAGGGATCACCGGAGCTTACGGCGAGGATGCTGCTCATGGGAAGGCAATACCATCATCGATTGACGATGGATGCCTTTTTCCGCAGATCATCGAGATATTGCTTGTTGACCGCTTCCGCCGTGGCATCGGGCTTCTGGTTGGCCGCTGCCGCTTCCTGCGAGAAAACAAGGCGGGCGACGCGGTCATCGGAAAGCTGGCGCGTTGCGCAGACACCGAGGAATTCGACGCCCTTGTCGGTGTCGAGTGTGGTGGTCGCGTGTCCGGCGGAGGTGGCGGTGACCTGTTTCGACCATTCCGGCGGCAGTTCCTGTTCGACGAAACGGCCGAGATCGCGGACGGTCACGTCCAGTATGCCCTTTGCCATATCGCGCGTTGAGTCACAGCCATTGAACTTGGCGCGCAGCGCATTGGCCTCGTTGCGGCGCTTGGCGATGTTGCCGCGATCGGCGGCCGGAACAACGAAAATGACCTGCTGCAATGTGAATTCGGTCGAGACAGGCTTCTTGCCGCCGTCCTTCAGCATGCGCTGCACGGCATCCTGCTCGGACACGCGGCTGCCGCCCTGCGACCGGTTGCGGGTGCCAAGCGCGCGGCCCCAGCCCATCTGCAGGCGGATATATTCCTTGAAATGGTCGGCAGTCACACCTGCCTTGTCGAGGACACCGGTGAGCTGGGCGAGGGTCATCTTGTTGTTGGTGGCAAAGCGCTCGAAGGCCTGATTCACTTCGGTATCGGAAACGACGATGTTCAGCCGCCGCATTTCCTGGCGTTTCAGCATGTCGTCGGTGAGTTCCTCACGCGCCATCTGCGGCAGGTTGCCCTTCTTGTGCTGCAGCTTCAAGAAGGCTGCGCGCCGGGCAATGTCATAATCGGTAATCGGCATTCCATTGACGATTACCTTGACGTCGCTCGCTTGCGCAGGCAACGAAATGCCGGCCGCCAGGCCCGAGCCCAAAGCGGTAACAATCGCCGCCGCAAGAATGTGCTTCCTCACCATCATGTTCCACATTATCCGATCATTATGGATCTCTTTTGACCATTTTGACAAAAATGACCGGTAAAATCCATTCCTGTGAGATTCATTTCCGTCTTATTGCCGTTTTACTAAGGCAAAAGCATGACTGGCCGCAAGGGCGGCCAGTTGAAAAGAAATAATCAAATGCCGCCAATATCGACAGGCTTGCCGAATTCCCACAGCGTACGGAAGGAGATCTGGAAACCGTATGTTGTTGTCGTGTCGCCGGCTGTGCCAGTGCCGGTGATGGGCCGTTGCTGCGTATAGTACATCTGGTAGGTGAAGCACTCATCGTCATAGGCAATCGCTGCCGTGCGCTTCACCAGTGTGTCATGCACGATATCGTAGGTGCCCGAGCCGAGAAGACGCCAGTTCGGTGTCAGCTTGGCCGTGCCGCCAAGGGTGACTTCCTGCCTGTCCTCGGTGAAGCCATAGGTGGGCTGAGCGCCGATGAATGCGTATTTCCCGAAAACCGAGCCGTATTTGCCGGCGCCCGTCGCCGCAACTTCGGCACGATGAACCTCAAATGTGTCTTTGTCGAAGCGGCCGCCCGTCGTCAGCGTATAGGCACCGTAGTTGGCGCCGATCATCGCAACATAGTCGGAACGAGCCGTTTCCAGTCCCGATTCTGCGCCCGCATTGACAAAATCCTGCGAGGCAAAGGAATTCACGCCGCCAAGCTGGAACGATTGACCGGCAATACCGTTGAGCGACAGGCCGTTGTTGAACGTGCCGGAATAGCGAATACCCAGATTGGCGCGTGTGCCACCCTCGACCCGGTCGTAACCGGAGAACTTGTCCCGTTCGAACAGGCTCGAGGCATCGAAGACGAAGCTTTGTGCATCTTCGTTCGGCATCTGGCCGGCATAGGGCTCGTTGTTGCGGACAAAGAGCTGTGCCGTCGGTTCGAGCACGTGGGTTGAATTGGCTGCTGTGAACAGGATCGGGTATTTAGCTTCGAGCCCGGCGGTTGCCATGCCGCGGAAGGCCTGATCGCGGTTTACGCCAACGGAATTCGAGTCGACATACATGCCATCGCCGCGCAGCGCGAGAATGGGTGTCAGGACAAGGCCGCTATCGGTAATGAATGTACGCTTCCACTCGACTTCGCCGGTGATACGGCCGTCATTGCCCTTGATGCCCGAGAGATAGCCGGAGCGTGTCAGACCTGTCGATGCCGTGCCATCTTCCTTGTCGCGATACAGCGCCTGTACGTTCAAGTTGAAGTTCAACTCGCCGCCGGCAAGAGGCTGGGTGGGGATATAGGCATAGTCGAGACTTGGCAGGACCCAGGGCTGCTTGTTCTCAGACGAAGCCGAGTTTGAATCCGAGTAACCTTCCTGAACGTGAAACTTGTAGAGCCGCAGGTCAAAATAGTTCCGGTCATGCAGACCGGTCAGGTAGATCTGGTCGGTCTTGTTGTAGTCCGCATAGCCTTCGAGGCCATAGCGGTAGGCAAAGGCCTTGTCCGACTGCACCATCGCATCCCAGCCGAGGGTCCAGCGCGGGTTGATGTGAATCGCACCCTTCGAACCGATCATTCCGCGGCCGGTATTATCGTGGTCTTCCTGATCGTTGGTCGCGTCGAACTCGCCGGGCTTCTGCTGGCTGATGCCCGCGACACGGATGCTGTACTCGCCGTTTTCCAGGCGATGGCGCCATTCCGCGTCGGCCAGGAAACCCTGCTTCGTATAGCCGGTGCCGGTCAGCGTCAGGTCATAATTGGGGGCGAGCGCCCAGAAGTAGGGAACGCTGACGCCATAGCCGAGATTCGTCTCGTATCTGTAACTCGGCATCAGGAAGCCACTTTTGCGCTTCACGGTCGGATCGGCGATTTCAAACGCCGGCAGGAAGGCCAGGGGCATGCCGAACAGCTCGAAGCGTCCGCGCTCGAACCGGATGGTCTTGTTCTTGCCGTTCCAGACGATCTTCTGGGCGCGCACCTGCCAGAGCGGAGCCTTGCCCGGCTTGTCGCGGCAGGGCTCGCAGGCGGTATAAATACCGTTGTTGAACTTGGTGATTTCACCGCCGATGCGTTCGGCGCTTTCCGCCGCGAAGCGTGTGTTATCCGCAGCCTCGACGCGCAGCGTGTTGACGAAACCTTCCTTGAAATCATCGGTGACATCGAGATTTTCCGCATAGATGCGGTTGCCGTCCTTTTCGACGATCTCGACCTTGCCGACGGCCTTCAGGCGGCCGGTCTTCTGATCATAGGTGACCTGACGGGCAACGAGGCGGTTGCCGTCATATTCGATCTTCACGCCGCCGACGGCTGAAATCGTCTTGGCGTTGATATCATAGACGAGTTCATCCGATTCCAGCAGCATCTGCGCATTCGGATTCGTCTTGAAATTACCTGCGAGGGCATCATTTGTCTGGGCCAAGGCCGGGAACGAAATCCCGCCTGCAAGGCATAGCACGGCCGTCCCGCACATAAGCCGTGCGAGCCACGTCGGCAACACCGAGCGCGTTACATTCAATCCCACTCTAACCATCCTCCTTGTGCAGCAGAAAGGAGACCCCAAAAAAAGTTGCGATCAGGACCGGAGTCCAAGCGGCAACGAAAGGCGGAACGAATCCCGCATTTCCGAAAGCCTTGACCACAACTGTGACGACATAAAGCACGAAGCCCGCGAGGACGCCACCCAGAATCATCGTTCCAGATTGGCCAAAGCGAACAAATTTCAGCGAAACCGTCGCGGCGATTAGGGTCATCGCCATTAAAAGGGCAGGCAAAGCCAGCAAAGACTGGAAATGCATGTCAAAAGCATTGGCTGGATAGCCAAAAGAGCGAGCTGCGGCAATTTTGTTACGCAGCTCAAAAAAAGGAATTGTCTCTGGCCGGGCCAGACTTTCTTCAACGAATTCAGGCCGAAGATGCGTTGCGATGCGGACGTCGCCCGGTGAAACAGGTGTCTCGCCCAGCACGAATTTCGTCACGTCCGTCAACTGCCAGTAGCCATCTTCCAGGTCAGCGGTTTTGGCGTCGAGACGCTCGATAATGTCCTTGTTCTTGTCCAGCCGGATGAAGGAAGCATCGACCAAACGCAACCCGCGGTTGACGATATTCTTGGCACCGATGATGGTCTCGCCTTCATCGGTTTTCTGGCGCAGCCACGGCACACGATCATCGGTTGTATCGTTGGTTTTTCCGCTGCGCCAGGCCGCCTGAACGGCCTCGCTTTTCTCAAAGCCATAGGCGGCGAGGGGATTGACGATCAGGACGGCGAGAAGGCCGAACAAAAACGCACCGGTGCAGGCGGGCAGGAGAAACTGCCAGGCCGAGACACCGACGGAGCGTGCCACGACAAGCTCGTACTTCCGGTTCAGCGAGATCAGCGTGGTCATCGCCGAAAACAGCGCGATGAACGGAAACACCTGCTGCATGATGTAGGGAATGCGCATCACGGACAGGCCGAATGCCTGCATGGAGGAATATTCCGGCAGGGCGGCCAGCTTGCTCGACAGCTCGGTGAAATCGAGGATAAGGGCGAGCGCAAAACTTCCCATGAGGAAATAGCAGGTGATCGTCACGTAGCGGAGAAAGAAGTAACGTCCGAGTGTCCAGCCTATCATTCGTCACGCGCTCCACGTCCGGAGCGGGGATTTAGCAGCTTTGTCCTGACACCTGCAAGGGCCGCCTGTGGTGACGAAAACCCGTTCTTGAAGAAGTCGGCCAGCTTTGCCGGCATGCCGATCTGACGATTCGTCGCCAATGCATAGATGGCCGACAGGGTAACAAGGATCGGGAAAACAAAGAGGAAGGGAATGACGTTTTCATTCTTTTCCGAGGCCTGCCCGCTGGAATAGCTGATCCAGAAGACGATCAGGCTCAACGTGATCGCCGTGAAGGAGGCGGAAATGCGCGCCTCGCGGTGCGAACGCGAATCCGCGGCGGCGGCGAGCGAAATGAAGGCGAAAACGATGGGATACATCCAGTCGGTCAACCGTTTGGCCAGCTCCGAGGTGTAGCGCAGCGGTTTCTGTTGATAGACCGTATCGTTCGGGTCCGGGTTCATCAGATAGTTCAGCGGACGATCCTTCGGGAAGATGGTGACGTCCTTATCGTCCGATGGTAAAAATTCAGCAAGATCAAGAGCATAGGTGTTGAACTTGATGATCGACACATCGCCGGTCTTCACGTCGCGGCGGTCGATTTCGCCGTCCTTCATGACCAAAAGGCTCTGGTTGCCCTTGTCGACGACGAGGCCGTCCTTCGAATAGTAGAGGAGGTCGGTCACCGGATCGCGCGAATCGGACACGAACAGCCCCTTGATGGCGCCGTTGGCATCGCGGCTTTCAATCTGCAGATAGAGATCCTTGTCCAGCCGCTGGAACGAGCCCTGCTGCACGACGAGATTGATCACGTCGGAGCGGGCGTCGGCCAGCATCTGCCGCATGCTCATCTGCGAATACGGGGCGATGAAATTGGCGATGACGAATGAAAGACCGGCAACGAGGACGGCAAAAAGCAGGACGGGCCGGATGACCGTGGAGCGCGGCGCGCCCGAGGCATTGATGACGACGAGTTCCGAATCCTGGTTCATCGTCGACAGCGTCTGCGTCACGGCAATGACCAGCGCGAACGGCATGACGACGGGAAAAGCGGCGGGAAGCAGGTTGGAGCTGAACTTCAGGATGTAGAAGAAGCTCTGGCCGCTGGTGGTCAGGAAGTTGATGCGGCCGAGGACCTGGACGATCCACGTAATGCCGACTGCTGACAGGAGGACTGCCAGAAACATGACGACGATGCGTCGCAAGATGTAATACTCAATCAGGCGCATGTCATGTTTCGCAAAAGAGTTCCGCCACCTTGTTTGTCGACTTGCCGCTCACGGATGAACGACCATTTCATGTATGCCATGCAATCCATGGCATTATTTTGCCGCACTATGGGACGAACCCGTTATATGTTCAATCTAGTCAGGCTTGGCTAAAAATAGGCGAAGAAAGCTGGTTAACAAGGTGTTAGCGCCCGATACCTATCGTTACCCACTTCATTCATCAACTTTGATGAATTAGGAAGTCACAATTTGTTCAATCTGGAGATATCATGTCCAAACGACCATCCATCAGTTTTGCAAAGTTTGCTGCCGTCGAAAACGGAACCGCAATTTTGCTTCTGGCAGCCGAAGGCAAGGCCGCGCAGGAAGCCGAATCTGTCGTCGGGCAGGCGTTGCTGTCGCGTATCATCGATGTCTCGGATTTCAAGGGAAAACTTGCGGCGAGCCTGAGCACGCTTGCGCCTGGCGGCACCGAGCTTGACCGCCTGGTCCTGGTCGGCGCCGGCGATCCGGCCAAGCTGAAAGCCGATGACTGGCTGAAACTGGGCGGTTCGGCCTTCTCGAAGATCGGCAAGGCCAAGCATGTTTCCGTGGTTCTGGCGTTGCCGGATACGGACGTGTCGGGTGAAAATGCCGCGGATTTCGCGCTGGGCATCCTGCTGCGCGCCTATACGTTCGACAAGTACAAGACGAAGAAGGGCAGGAATGACGAGAGCCGGGACGACAAGTCCTCGGCCAAGATCACCCTTCTCGTGGCCGATCCGCAGGCGGCAAAGAAGGCCTTTGCCAATGCCGAAGCCGTGGCGGAAGGCGTTATCCTGGCGCGCGATCTCGTCAATGAACCCGCCAATATTCTCGGACCGGTAGAATTTGCCGAACGTATCGAGGAACTGAAGAAGCTCGATGTGAAGGTCGAGATTCTCGACCCCAAGGATATGAAGAAGCTGGGCATGGGCTCGCTGCTCGGTGTCGCCCAAGGGTCGGTGCGCCCGGCACGGCTTGCGATCATGGAATGGCAGGGCGGTAAGGGCAAGGAAGCGCCCATCGCCTTCGTCGGCAAGGGTGTGGTGTTCGATTCCGGCGGTGTCTCGATCAAACCGGCCGCCGGCATGGACGAGATGAAGGGCGACATGGGCGGCGCGGCCGCCGTCACCGGCCTCCTGCATACGCTGGCAAGCCGCAAGGCCAAGGTCAATGTGGTCGGCATCGTCGGCCTCGTTGAAAACATGGTCGACGGCAATGCCCAGCGTCCCGGCGACATCGTAACCTCCATGTCGGGCCAGACCATCGAGGTGCTCAACACCGACGCGGAAGGCCGGCTGGTGCTGGCGGATGCGCTTTACTATTGCAACGAGCGTTTCCAGCCGAAATTCATGGTTAACCTCGCCACGCTGACCGGTGCGATCATGGTTGCGCTCGGCCAGTCGCATGCGGGGCTGTTCTCTAATGACGACACGCTGGCGGCGCAGCTGTTCGATGCGGGGCAGTCGACCGGCGAGAAAGTGTGGCGCATGCCGCTCGGCGCGGAATATGACAAGCTGATCGATACCAAGAATGCCGACATGAAGAACATCGGCACCCGCTTTGGCGGCGCCATCATCGCAGCGCAGTTTCTGAAGCGGTTTGTCGGGGATACGGCCTGGGCGCATCTGGATATCGCCGGTACCGCCATGGGCACACCGGCCAGCGAGTACAACCAGTCCTGGGCGTCCGGTTTCGGCGTCCGCCTGCTTGACCGGCTGGTCCAGGACAATTTCGAAGGCTGACGAAACTGTGGTGCGTGGTTCGACAAGCTCACCATGAGGGGTGTGGTTTGGTTGCAAAGCCAATCGCGAACGTCGCGGAGTAAGGCTCCCTGCAATCCACTCCGTCCCTCATGGTGAGCTTGTCGAACCACGCACCACGCACCACCCAATCTTTGACGAATCGGTCCAGGACTGCTTCAACGAAGTGACACTGGCGCGTTTTTGAGCCAAGAGAGACAATGACCGAAATCCTCTTCTACCACCTGACTGAATCGACACTGGAAAACGCGCTTCCGGGTCTGGTCGAGCGCTCGCTGAGCCGCCAGTGGAAGGTGGTCATCCAGACCGGATCGCAGGAGCGGCGCGACAGTCTCGACAATCATCTGTGGACCTGGTCGGATGCGTCGTTTCTGGCCCATGCCACGGATCAGGAGCCGCACCCGGAGGAGCAGCCGGTGATACTGACCACGGGCGAGGGCAATCCGAACGGGGCCACGGTACGCTTTCTGGTGGATGGCGCGGTTCCGGCACATGTCGAAGCCTATGAACGGCTGGTGCTGATGTTCGACGGGCATGACCAGATGCAGCTCGAACAGGCGCGAGAGCAGTGGAAGCAGTTGAAGGCCGGGGGGCACACGCTGACTTATTGGCAGCAGAATGCCGAGGGCCGCTGGGAAAAGAAGGCCTGAGAGATGCGCAAGCTGCTGCTGTTGCTCCTGCTCGCCGGCGTGGCGCTTGGAATTGGCTATCCCTGGTACGCCTATAATTTTTCAGGCAGCGAGCTGGGGTCGTGGCGGGTGTTTGACCGGCCCGGCCCGTACAAGCCCGTGACGGTTTCGTTGAAGGCCAGTGACGGCCCGGTGCGGATCTTTGCCGACATGCAGCCGCTGCGCAGTTTCATTCCGGCCGAAGGGCGCACCGCGCTGACCTCGGTCGTATCGCGGGACGGCCGGGATGTGCTGGTCAAGACGCTTTCCTATGTCAATGCGCAGGCCGCCAACCGGGGATCGCCGCAGGGGCCGCGCTTCTATCGCGACCGGATCGGCGATATCGATCCCGTGGTACCGGGCGATTATATCATCAGAATCGGACCCGGCGATGCCGATGGCCTCGACGTGGCGCAGGTGGATATCGTCCTGCGCAAAGGGGCGGTCAGCATCGACAAGCGCTTCGTTCCGGCTGGCCTGACCATGATCGCCGTCGGTATTTTCGGCTTGATCCGCCTGGGACGCCGCAAGGCCAACCCCAACAGCACGCCGCCAACGCCCAAATGGGGACGCTGATCGTGTCGCCGGGCACTGCCTGCCCGACACTGCTGACGCCGCGCTTGCGCCTGCGTCCGTTCGAAAGCCGCGATGAAGCCGGGCTGCACGCCTGCCTCGCGAACGAAACGCTGACGCGGTATTGGGGCTTTACCGCCTGCACGACCATGGAAGAAACGCGGCGTTGCCTGCGCATCCTGGCAAAGACCACGTCGCCCTATGATTCGATGGCCTGGGCTGTGGCCGACAGGACCACGGACGAGTGCATCGGCATGGTGAACTACCATCACCGCGAGGTCAGCAATCACCGGCTTGAAATCGGCTACATCCTGCGCCGCGAGTGGCACGGGCAGGGGCTGATGAGCGAGGCGGTCAAGACGCTGATGGATTACTGTGTGGCCCATCTGAAGGCGCATCGCATCACGGCGATCATCCATCCCGACAACACCGCTTCAATCCGGCTGGCCCTGCGGCTGGGTTTTCGCTGCGAGGGCGGGCCGATGCGCGATTATTGGCGCGTTGGCAGAGGCTATATGAGCCCGATGCTCTACAGCTTCATTGCCAGCTGAGGGCTGTCCCCCGGCCTTTCCGTGATCCGGTAAGCGCAGCGCCGGGCGCCCTTCAATATATGCTCGAAGCGCCTGATCTCGACATCGGGACCGAGCGCCGCCTGAAACACGTCGAGCTCCGACCGGCACAGTTTCTGGCATGCCCTGGCGGCCACGCAGATCGGGCAGTGGTTTTCCACCAGAACCAGCGCACCCGCCGCATCGCGGGTTGTTTCTGCCATATACCCTTCGGCGGAGCGTATGTCCGCCAGATGCTGCACCCGTTGCTCGAGGGAGCCCGCGTCGGCGAGTTCCCTGCGATAGTGGTCGAGCGTGGTGGCCTCGCGGTGCGCGATCAGCTTGTCAAGCCCCGCATCGCCGAACACGGCTGATATGGACGCCAGGATATCGGCTGTCAGCGCCGCGTGATTGTCGGGAAACTGCCCGTTGCCACTGTCGGTCAGGTGCCAGAAGCGTTTCGGGCGGCCGACGGTCTCGCGGCTGTCTTCAAAGGCGACGAGGCCATCCTCATGCAGCCGCCCAAGCATCTGCCGCACCGCAACGGAGGTAATGCCGAGACGATCCGCCAGGGACGCGGCGGTCTGCGCGCCGGCGACTTTCAGGGAATAGAGCATGCGATTTGTCGTTCGATCCTGCATACCGGCAATGTAACAAAAATCTTTTTAAAAAGCGATTGCTTATTTTATTAAGCGGAATATAAAAACATAAAACTTATTTAATTGAGGTGACGCCATGCATGACCCCGACGATACAGCCAGCGATGCCCGCTGGTCCGAGCTGCTGACCCCGCAGTTTTCCGCCGCAACCACGACGCTTTGCCTCGGCGTGGCGCTGTTTGCCTTCAACGGGTTTCTCGTTTCCACCTCCCTGCCGACGGCCGTGCGCGAGATCGGCGGGCTAAAACTGATTTCCTGGGCCTTCACGCTCTATCTCGTCCTGTCCATCGTCGGCGGTGCCAGCGGCGCGCTGCTGAAGGGCAGGCTCGGCCCGCGCCGGGCATTGGTCGGCGCTGCCATCGTCTTTCTCGCGGGCACGCTGATCGCCGCCTTTGCTTCGTCGATGACGGAAGTGCTGATCGGCCGCGCCCTGCAGGGGCTGGGCGAGGGCGTGATCGCCGCCATCTGCTATGCGCTCATTCCCGACCTGTTCCCGTCGCGCCTGGTGGCAAAAGTGTTTGGCGCCGAAGCCGTCGTCTGGGCCATCGCGGCCTTCGGCGGTCCGCTGGTTGCCGGGCTTTTGACGGAAACCGTATCCTGGCGCGCCGCTTTCCTCGTCAATGTTCCCATGGCGCTGATCTTCATCGCGCTGGTGTTCCGCATCGTACCGCGTTCGGCGGCCGAAGCGGCAGCGCTGTCCGTGCCTTTCCTGCGGCTGGGGGCGATTGGCGGCGGCATCATGCTGGTGGCGCTTGCCGGCATCATGCAGACGCTGACGCTGGAAGTCCTGTGTGTCGCCGGCGCCGCGGCCGTTCTCATTGCCGTCGTTGCGGTTGACCGCCGCAGCCGCACGCCGCTGTTCCCGTCCGATGCCTTTGCCCTGACGTCGACGGTCGGCATCGGCCTGTGGATCGTGCTGCTGATGCCCGTCGCCCAGGCCTCCACCTCGGTCTATCTCGTCATGACCCTGCAGAATCTCTGGGGTTATGGCCCGACCATGGCCGGTGCGTTCAGCGCCAGCTTTGCCGTCGCCTGGAGCAGCATTGCCATTCTGGTGGCCAATGTGCAGGACCCGCGCCGCCGCTCGCGGATGATCCGGCTCGGACCGGTATTGCTGGTGACGGGACTTGCGGTTCTCGTGCTCGGTTTCTCCGCCGATCTGCCGGGTGTGGTTCTGGTCGGCCAGATGAGCATCGGCGCGGGGTTCGGGGTCAGCTGGGGCTTTTTGAGCCAGAGCGTGATGGAATCGGCGCGCGACGGCGAGCGCGACCGCGCTTCCGCCCTCCTGCCGACGCTGCAATCCGCCGGTTATGCCATCGGGGCTGCGGTGGCCGGTCTGGTCGCCAATGCCGCCAGCTATCCGCAGGCAACAAGCCCCGAAGCCTTGCGCGGCGCAACGATGATCATCTTTGCGGTCTCGACGATGATCGGCCTTGCCGCCATGATCGCCGGTTTCGCCCTGCCGCTGCGCAGGAAGACGGTGTTCGCGGCCGATCTGCCGTAGCGGCACGAAAAAGCCCGCCCTGACGAGGGGCGGGCGACAGTTCCGGACGATCCGGAAAATCCAGGAGAGGGGAGGATTTCGACCTGCAAATCCCCTCTCTTGCGATTTTTGCTGTTGGTGAGAATGAGTGACGGTGCGTGGTGCAATCCTCCACCTCCCTCATGGTGAGCTTGTCGAACCACGCACTGTGCATATTGCAACTTTTGTCGAATTGCCTGTTGTGATCCGTTTTCCTAGCATTCAGCGCCGCATATGGAGAGCCAGGCTTGGAGGTCACAGTCTATATTCTGCTGTGCTCGGATGGATCATATTATACGGGGCTGACGAAACAGGACGTTGACGCCCGCGTTTGGGAACATAATGCAGGAATTTGCGATGGATACACAAAACGCCGCCGCCCTGTCCAACTTGTCTTCACCGAGACTTACGACCGTATCCTTGATGCCATAGCACGGGAACGCCAGATCAAGGGGTGGTCACGCGTGAAAAAGCAGGCGCTGATCGCATTGGATTATGAACGCCTGTCTCAACTCTCAAAAAACCGCAGCAAAATTTGAACAGTTAAACCGGCTGCATATGGCTGGTGCGTGGTTCGACAACCTCACCATGAGGGAGGTGGGGGATTGCAGGGAACTCTATTCTGCAACTTCTAAGATCAGCTTTGCAGTCAACTCACTTCCCTCATGGTGAGCTTGTCGAACCACGCACTGCGGGGTAACGTTCCCGTTACAGATCGGCCATCGCCTCTTCATATTCGGTCGACAGCGTCAGCCATTCCTCTTCCGCCCGGGCGAGCGAGGATTTGGCATAGCCGATTTCCTTGCCGATCTGCGTCGCCTTGGCCGGCTCGCGGCTGTAGATGACCGGATCGGCCAGCTGGTCCTGCAGGGTCTCGATCTTCTTCTGGAAGCGCTGCACCATGGCATCGGCTTCCTGGATTTTTTTCTGCAAGGGCTTCAAGGCTTCGCGCTTCTGCGCCGACAGCTTGCGCTGCTCGGCCTTGGTCAGCTTCTGTCCGTCATCGGCGTTGATCTTGCTGTTGCCGGAGCGCTCGGCCTTGGCATCGGCCAGAACCAGCGAACGGTAGGCGTCGAGATCGCCGTCATAGGGCGCAACCGCGCCGTCACGCACCAGCCAGAGCCGGTCCATCGTGGCTTCGATCAGGTGCCTGTCGTGCGCAATCAGGATGACGGCGCCGTCGAAATCGTTGAGCGCATGCATCAGCGCTTCGCGGCTGTCGATATCCAGATGGTTGGTCGGCTCGTCCAGGATGAGCAGGTTCGGACCCTGGAAGGTCGCAAGCCCCATCAAAAGACGCGCCTTTTCACCGCCGGAAAGGTCCTTTGCCGCCGTGTTCATCTTCACCGTGGCCAGGCCCATCTGCGAGACGCGCGCGCGCACCTTGGATTCCGGCGCATCGGGCATCAGCTTGCGCACATGCTCGATGGCATTGTCCTCGGGCACCAGATCGTCGAGCTGGTGCTGGGCAAAGAAGGAAATCTTCAGGTTCGGCGCCACCGTCATCCGGCCGCTCTGCAGCGCGAGACGTCCGCTGATCAGCTTGGCCAGTGTCGACTTGCCGTTACCGTTCGAACCCAGCAGCGCGATACGGTCATCCGCATCGATGCGCAGGTTGAGATGTTTCAGCACCGGCTTGCCCGGCGTGTAGCCGACTTCACCGCTTTCAACGGCGATGATCGGCGATGCCACCACCTTTTCCGGCTCGGGAAAATGGAACGGCGCCACATGGTCTTCGATGACGGACGAAATCGGCTTCAGCTTCTGCAGCGCCTTCAGGCGGGACTGCGCCTGCTTGGCCTTGGATGCCTTGGCGCGGAAACGCTCCACGAAGGCCTCCATATGTTTGCGGTGCGCTTCCTGCTTGGTGCGCTGCTTCTGCTGCAGCTCCAGCGCTTCGCTGCGCAGCCGTTCGAACTGGTCGTAATTGCCCTGCCACAGCGTCAGCTTGGTCTGGTCGAGATGAATGATCGAATTGACGGCCGAGTTGAGAAGGTCGCGGTCATGGCTGATCAGGATGACCGTGTGCGGATAGCGGCGGACATAATCCTCCAGCCACAGCGTGCCTTCCAGATCGAGATAGTTGGTCGGCTCGTCCAGCAGCAAGAGGTCCGGCTCGGCGAAGAGCACAGCCGCCAGCGCCACGCGCATGCGCCAGCCGCCGGAAAAGGACGAGGCCGGGCGCTTCTGCGCTTCGGAATCGAAGCCGAGGCCGGAGAGGATCGCACCGGCGCGCGCTTCGGCCGAATGCGCGTCGATATCGACCAGACGGATGTGGATTTCGGCGATGCGGTGCGGGTCCGTGGCGGTTTCGGCTTCCGCGAGAAGGGCGGTGCGCTCCTGGTCGGCGGCCAGCACGATCTCGAGCAGGGAATCTTCCGTTCCCGGCGCTTCCTGCGCCACCTGGCCGATGCGGATGTTCTTGGGCAGGAAGAAATCGCCGGTTTCCGCCGGCATCTCGCCGGTGATCACCTTGAACAGGGTGGATTTGCCCGCGCCATTGCGCCCGACCAGTCCAGCCTTCGTGCCCGACGGCAGGTTGAGGTTGGCGTGATCGATCAGCAGGCGTCCGGCCATACGCACGGATATGTCGTTGAGAATAAGCATGGCCGCGCTTTTGCACGGGAAATGCGCATTTCGCAAGCCGTGCATGCTGCAGATATCGCCCGATTGCGCGGGAAAGTGGGGTTAGGCGATATCTGTGTCCGATTGGGCACGTTCGCACAGAGCGGCGCGCATGCGAAAATGCTGTTGCAGCAAATTGACTTTCTGCCGAAATGCGTCAGTCTTGCTGCCATAATATCCAAACAGAGGCGCCTTTCCATGGGAATCATTCTGCACGAACTCGTCGGTACGGATCTGAACAGGCCATTCAGCCCGCATTGCTGGAAAACCGTGATGTCGCTGGCCCACAAGGGCCTGCCATTCAACCGCAATCGCGTGTCGTTCAAGGGTATTCCGGAGCTCGAAGGCGCGTTCTCGCCAAAGGTGCCCATCATCCGCGATGGCGATACGCGTGTGGCGGATTCCTTCGAGATCGCCCTGTATCTGGAAGACACCTATCCCGACCGGCCGTCGCTGTTCAAGGGCGAGGGTGGCCGGGCCATGGCCCGGTTCGTCGAGGGCTGGTCGCAGATGACACTGCATCCCTATCTGAACCTCGTCATCCTCATGCCGGTGCACGATATTCTCGATGCGCCGAACCAGGCCTATTTCCGCGAAAGCCGCGAGAAAATCTTCGGCCGTCCGCTGGAGGAGGTGGCTGCCGAACGTGACGCCAGGCACGACGCCTTCACCAAGAGCCTCGAACCGCTGCGCAAGATGCTGCTGTCGCAGCCGTTCATCGGCGGCGAGGGCCCGCTGTTCAGCGATTACATCGTGTTCGGGGCGTTCCAGTGGGTGCGGGTGCTGACGCCGTTCAAGCTTGTGGACGAGAAGGATCCGGTGCATGCGTGGTTCGAGCGCTGCCTCGATCTGCATGGCGGCATTGCCCGCGAGATCAGCGCTGCTGCATAGGTTTGCAATTTGGGCAGCAGGGTTGTGCGTGGTTCGACAGGCTCACCATGAGGGAGATTGAGGATTGCAGGGGGTATATTCTGCAACATCTGAGATGAGCCTTGCAATCAAACCACCGCCCTCATGGTGAGCCTGTCGAACCACGCACCATGCCATTGCCTGTTTCTCGGCACAGCCCCTTGGCAAAGGGGCTGCCTGACGCTATAGAGCCGCCATCCAATTCCCCTAACGACAAGGTTTTATTCCATGGCGATTGAACGCACTTTCTCGATGATCAAGCCCGACGCGACGCGCCGCAACCTGACCGGTGCCATCACACAGAAGCTGGAAGAGGCTGGTCTTCGTGTTGTTGCTTCCAAGCGCGTCTGGATGAGCCGCCGCGAAGCCGAAGGCTTCTACGCCGTTCACAAGGAACGTCCTTTCTTCGGCGAACTCGTTGAATTCATGTCCTCCGCACCGACCATCGTCCAGGTTCTGGAAGGCGAAAACGCCATTGCCCGCAACCGCGAAGTCATGGGCGCCACCAACCCGGCCAATGCCGATGAAGGCACCATCCGCAAGACATTCGCCCTGTCGATCGGCGAAAACTCGGTTCACGGTTCCGATGCGCCTGAGACAGCCGCTGAAGAAATCGCCTACTGGTTCTCCGGTACGGAAGTCGTCGGCTGATTGTTTCAGATCAGACAGCGAGAAGCCGGGATTTTCCCGGCTTTTTGTTTTAAAGGGCTGTGAATTCAGTCCTGCCGCGCCAGCTGCGCAATGGTTTTGCCCGATGCATCGCGCAAGATGAGTTTGCCGCCGACGACCGAAAAGGAACGGGTGCGTTCCAGCGCCGTAAAGAACTTGTGTTCCTGATCCATCAGGGCAGGCGGGCAGAGTTTGCGCGTTGCCGCCGCCGGCTTGAATGTGAGCTTGCGGCCTTTGACCACAGCCTTGCTCATGAAACGGTTGCAGCCGCCGGAACCGCTCACCGCACCGTCACGGCCGATCGTGAGGGTTGTCTGGGCGAAGTCGATGACGCCGCCGCCATTGATGTCTTCCGCCAGCCAGGACACACCGGTGATATCAGGCACGCGGCTTTCGCTGTGTGCCTTGAACGACAGGCCGAACAGCGCGATCACGCCGGCGAAGCCGATGAAGAGTGACAGAATGGCAAGCCGTCTCATTTCTCAATCTCCTGCCAGCGCGTAAGTGCCGCCGCATCGGTCGATTTGGCCTCGACCCAGCCGCTTGCCGCACCACTGGCAAGGTGTTCCTTCTTCCAGAAGGGTGCGGCATTCTTCAGATAATCCATCAGGAAGGCGGCAGCGTCAAAGGCGGCGCGGCGATGGGCGGAGGCAGCCACGACCAGCACGATGTTCTCGCCCGGCCGGATCATGCCATAGCGGTGGATGACCGTGAGCCCCGTCAGCGGCCAGCGGCCGAGCGCTTCGCCGGCAATGCGGGTGATTTCGCGGGCGGCCATTTCGGGATAATGCTCGATTTCAAGCGCCTGCAGCGTCCCGGCTTCATCCCGGCACAGGCCGCTGAAGGTGACGACGGCGCCAATGTCATGGCGTCCCGATGTCAGGCGGGCAATTTCAGCGGCCGTATCGAAATCGTCGCTCTGGATGGCGACGCGCGGTCGGATCGCGCCGGACATGGCTTCAGCCGCCGGTCATGGGCGGGAACAGGGCAATCTCATGCGCGCCGCCAATCGGCGTCTTGTGGTCGACATGTTCCTGGTTGATGGCCACGCGGATGACGTCCTGATATTCCAGCGCCGCCTCATATTCCTCGCCGCGGGTTTTGAGGTGGCTCAGGAGATCGCCGACGGTCACGATGGAGGGCGCGAGATCGATGATCTCCTCGCCCTTGCCGATGCGTTCGCGCACCCACGCGAAATATACAAGTTTCACTGCCATGGCTCTAGTCTACCACATGTTTGAGGCCGGCACGGAAATAGTCCCAGCCGGTATAGAGTGTCACGAGGGCCGCCACCCACAACAGCGCGATGCCGAACTGCGTCGTATGCGGCACGATCTTGTCGCCGGCGGGCCCTGCCAGAAGGATGGCCACGGCAAACATCTGGATCGTCGTCTTCCATTTCGCCAGCTGGCTCACCGGCACGCTGACCTTCAGTTCCGCCAGATATTCGCGCAGGCCCGAAACGAGAATTTCGCGGCACAGGATGATGATCGCCGCCCACAGCGTCCAGCCGGCAATGGTTCCGTCCGCCGCCAACAGCAAAAGGCAGGCCGATACCAGCAGTTTGTCGGCTATCGGATCGAGCATGCGGCCGATGGTCGAGGTCTGTTTCCAGATGCGTGCGAGATAGCCGTCGAAGAAGTCGGTGATGCTGGCAATGGCGAAGATGACCAGCGCGCCCCAGCGCGCCGCATCGCTGGATTGCAGGCTGCCTTCAAGGAAAAAGCACAGCACGACCAGCGGCACCGCGAGAATGCGCCCATAGGTCAACAGGTTCGGCAAGGAGTAGGCGTTGTTCTTGGGCATATTTCCAACCAATCAAATCAGTGCCGATCAAACGGGCTTGTCCGCCAAACGTCAAGCTCATCATTCCGGAGTCGGGCGCAATTGTGTCCCGATTTCAATAAGTAAACCAAACTAGGTGCGAAAATGATCGCGAATGGTGATGGCCATTGCTTCCGATATCCCGTCCACCTTCATCAGATCCTCCACAGCGGCCTGCGATACAGCTTTAGCCGTGCCAAACTGATGAAGCAGTGCACGTTTGCGTGAAGGGCCGATCCCGGCGATCTCATCCAGCGGATTCTTGACCATTTCCTTCTTGCGCTTGGCGCGGTGCGTGCCGATGGCAAAGCGGTGCGCCTCGTCGCGCAGCCGCTGCAGGAAATACAGGACGGGATCGCGCGGCGGCAGGGTGAAGGACTGCTTGCCCTCCATGAAAAACCGCTCGCGCCCGGCATCGCGGTCCACGCCCTTGGCAACGCCGATGGCCGTCACCTTGTCGGCAATCCCCATCTCCTGCAGAATGCCGCGCACCGCGCTCATCTGGCCCTGGCCGCCGTCGATCAGGATGATGTCAGGCCATGCGGGGAAGGCATCGGACTCCTCGTCGAATTCATCGATCTCCTCATCCGCCGGTGCATCCGGCATGTCCTTGTTCTCCGGCGTGCCGTGTTCCTTGACGAGGCGGCTGAACCGGCGCTCGATCACTTCGCGCATCATGCCGAAATCGTCGCCCGGCGTGATCTCCGTCGAGCGGATATTGAACTTGCGGTACTGGTTTTTGACAAACCCCTCCGGCCCCGCGACGATCATGCCGCCGATGGCATTGGTGCCCATGATGTGGGAGTTGTCGTAGACCTCAATGCGGCGCGGTGTCTTTTCCAGACCGAAGGTTTCGGCGACCCCCTTGAGCAGGCGCGACTGCGACGAGGTCTCGGCCAGCTGGCGGCCAAGCGCCTCGCGGGCATTGCTGAGCGCGTGTTCGACAAGATCCTTCTTCTCGCCGCGCTGCGGCACGGTGATCGTCACCTTGCGGTCGGATTTCGCCGTCAGGGCAACACCGAGCAGTTCCTGATCCTCCACCGTTTCCGACAGCATGATCAGCGAGGGGCAGGGCTTGTCGTCGTAGAACTGCGCCAGAAAGGCCCCGAGCACCTCGGCGCTCGACAGCGACGAATCGGCCTTGGGATAATAGGCGCGGTTGCCCCAGTTCTGGCCCGTGCGGAAGAAGAACACCTGAATGCAGGTGGTGCCGCCATCCTGATAGATGGCAAAGACATCGGCCTCTTCAACCGATTGCGGGTTGATGCCCGAATGCGACTGGACGTGGGAGAGAGCAGACAGGCGGTCGCGATAGACCGCCGCGCGCTCGAAATCGAGTTCGGCGGAGGCTTCGCGCATGGCATCGGACAGATGGGTTTTCACCGCCTGGCTCTTGCCGGACAGAAACGCCTTGGTCTCGGTGACCAGCTCGTCATAATCCGCTTCGCTGATTTCACCGGTGCAGGGACCCGAGCAGCGCTTGATCTGGTAGAGCAGGCACGGACGCGTGCGGTTTTCGTAGAACGAATCGGTGCAGGTGCGCAGCAGGAAGGCGCGTTGCAGCGCGTTGATCGTGCGCCCGACAGCACCCGCCGAGGCAAAGGGGCCGAAATAATCGCCCTTCGAGGAGCGGGCACCGCGATGCTTGAAAATGCCCGGTGCCAGCCGCCGGTCGGTCTGCTTGGGCGCCGTCAGCAGGATATAGGGAAACGACTTGTCGTCCCGCATCAGAACATTAAAGCGCGGGCGCAAGCGCTTGATGAGATTCGCTTCCAGCAGCAGCGCTTCGGTCTCGGTGCGGGTGACGACGAATTCCATTTTCATGGTTTCGCGGATCATGCGGGCGATGCGGTTGTTGTGGCCCTGACCGCGTGCATAGTTGGAAACGCGCTTCTTCAGGTTGCGGGCCTTGCCCACATAGAGCACATCGCCGTCCCCGTTGAACATGCGGTAGACACCGGGCTTGTTGGGCAGGCGCTTGACCAGTTCGCCAATAACATCGGCACCGCTGGTTCCGTCGCTTTCGACGCTGGAATCCCATTCGATCGCATTGATCAGCGCGGCGACATCGCGGATCGGCTCGCTGTTTTCCTCGGCGAGCGGACCGTCGTCATCCAGCATCACATCGCTATCCTCCGCGTTCCCGTCGGGGGAAAGCGGCGGGGCCGGATCGATTGCCGGATGATTGCGTGCGTTGGTCATTCTGCCATTCCCGTGACATCCGGCGTCTCCCACGCCAGATGCTGCCCGCCATCCAGGGCAATCATTTGCCCGGTGATGGAGCGCGTCTGCCAGAGATAGCGGATCGTGTTGCCGAATTCTGCCAGATCGGGCCCGTGTTTCAACAGCAGGCCGTCAACTTGTTGTTCAAAATCGATTCTCTCCTGACGTTCGCCCTGCATGGTCGGGCCCGGACCGATGGCATTGACCCGGATATGCGGGGCCAGCGCCTGCGCCATGGTCTGGGTCGCGGCCCACAATGCGGCCTTCGACAGGGTGTAGGAGGTGAATTTCGGCGTGAGTCTCCACACGCGCTGGTCGATAATATTGACGATGAGGCCGTTCTCCCCGTCGGGAAGCGCTGATTTCATCGCATCCGCCAGCAGGACCGGGGCCTTCACGTGCACGGCGAAATGCCTGTCCCAGACGCTGTTGTCGAAATTGCCGAACCCGTCGTCATGAAAGATCGACGCATTGTTGACAAGAATTTCCACCGGACCGAGCGCATCCTCGGCGCTGCCGATCAGGCCGCGAACCGCGTCGCCGTCGGTCAGATCCGCCTGGACCACCGCCGCGGTGCCTCCGGCCGCCTCTACTGCACGCAGCAGAGCTTGACCCTCTTCGAGCGAATGATTGCAATGAATAGCCACAGCAAAACCGTTGGCGGCAAGATTCTCTACAATCGCCTTACCAACGCGCCTTGCGCCGCCTGTGACAAGGGCAACGGTCTTATCTCTGTGCAAATGGCTCTCCCAATCCTGCGATTCATGCTCGAATATAGGGACGATATCGGCAAAGCGCGAGGGTTTGGCGGCATCTGCACTGACAAATGAGAAATACCAGTTATTCATCTCATTCATGGCATTTTCGCCAGATGAAGGTGCGTATAGCCACGAAAATCGGCCGAGAAATGCAAGAATAATGCAGAGTTTAAGTATCGGTTAAGTATACTATATTGAAATCGACGGATTGCGGACTTTTCAATAAAATTTTCTCAAATATTTCGTAAAATCTATTTTGTCGTACTATTTTTACGCCGTTGAAATCATTGGCTAATTCAAAATGTTGCATAATGAACACATCGCATTTCTGCCATTTTCTCGACAGTTTCTTTTCACAGTCTGGCGCGAGTGCCGCCACAATGAGAAGCGAATGTTCCTCTCGTTCAGCGGACGCAACTTTTGGTTCATCCCCCCGACCAAGTGCCCGCTCCGTGTAGAAGAGTTTAAAAAAAGGAGATTGCCATGCGCACTCTTAAGACAATGATCCTCGCTTCGGCGGCTGTGCTGACGCTCTCCGCCCCCGTTCTCGCTGCTGACGTCATCACCGAACAGGCTCCTGCGCCTGAAGCTGCATACCAGGCGCCCCAGGCCGATTGGTCTGGTGCATATCTCGGTGTTTACGGCGGTTATGGCTGGAACAAGAACAAGACCAGTGTTGGCAAGCTCGATGCCGACGGCCTGAAGGGTGGCGCTTACGGCGGCTACAACCTGCAGAACGGCCAGTTCGTATACGGTGCTGAAGGCGACATCGGCTACTCCGGTGCCAAGGAAAACAACTTCGGCTACAAGGCCAAGCAGGGCGTAGAAGGTTCTATCCGTGCCCGTGCCGGTATCGCTCTTGATCCGGTCCTGCTCTACGGTACAGGCGGTGTTGCCATTACCGACAGCAAGCTGTCCGGTCCTCTCGGCAGCGAAAGCAAGACCCACGTCGGCTGGACAGCCGGTGCCGGTGCAGAAGCCAAGATCACCCAGAACATCGTTGGCCGCGTTGAATATCGCTACACCGACTTTGGCAAGAAGGACTATGATCTGGGCGGCATCGACAGCGTATCGAACAAGATCACCACGAACGAAGTTCGCGTTGGTGTTGGCTACAAGTTCTAATCTGGACTTGACCTCCAGAAAAAGCCGGGCAGGAAACTGCCCGGCTTTTTTGTTGTTCCGGATTTACTTCGGCAGCAGTGCCGCAAGCTCGGGATGCAGTTCTTCGAACCGCTTCTGCCAGCGCTTGAGTTTCGAACGGCCCTTTTCCCATTTGCCTTCGAACCGCAGGGTCGCATAGGCGAGGGCGGCGGCCAGCGCGATATGGCCGCCATGCAGCTTCTTGCCGAGGCGCGGCGGCGCCGCATTGAGATAGTCGAGCACGCGGATCGCCTTGGCCCACTGCCAGTCGAGCCACGGCTGATGGATTTTTTCTTCCGGATGGAAGCGCCGCTCATAGACATGGGCAAGCAGGACATCGCACAGGCCGTCCGCAACGGATTCCAGCTGTTCCGCCTCCAGCCGCTTTTCGGCATTGCGCGGGAAAATCTTGTTGCCCGACACGCGGTTGAAATACTGGGTGATGACGCGGCTGTCGTAGAGCGCCTTGCCGTCGTCGAGAATGAGTGTCGGAATCTTGCCGAGCGGATTGGCGTTGATCAGTTCAGCCGGGGCCGTATTGGTGTCCACGAGGACACTTTCAATCGGAATGCCGGCGTAATGGGCAGCCATGCGCACCTTGGTGCTGTAGGGCGAGGCGGGGGAATACAGAACTTTCGTCACGATGACGCTCCTCGGTTGACGATTCGATGGCAAACGGTAAACGCCCGGCGGCTTTTCGCAAAGCGTTCAGATCAGATTGACAACACCCCCCTCTGTCCTACCGGACATCTCCCCCACAAGGGGGGAGATCACATCGACATCAATGATTTCAGGAAACATTCAACCGTTCAAGATTGGATGAAACGATAGTGAAGGCTGATCTCCCCCCTTGTGGGGGAGATGGGCGGCAGCCCAGAGGGGGGTGATCGGCAGCTCTACCGCGTTCCCGGCATGTCGACGGAGCGTCGGCGGCAAGAGGAGCGGTCCACCTCCGGGCAACTGCGGAACTGCAGGTCCTTGGTCAGGCAGACGCGCACCTCGCGCAGGTATGTGCTGTCGCAGGTGACGGAGACCGCATCCCGCGTCATTCCCGGATTGGCCGCGACAAAGGCCTGTTCGACAAGTTGCGGATTGACGGGCGCCCGCTGGGTGGGCTGGCTATAGGCGGACGGGATGGCGACGCGCGATACCGCCTGCCGCATCACGGAAAAATAGTCTTTCTGCGTCAATCCGGTGCAGGTGCCGTGCTTGCGCCATTCGTAGGTGACGAGCCCGGCGGACGGCATGATGTCGGAAATCTGCCTGGCCTGGCTGAACGGTACGTCGCGCGGCTCGTCGGTGGTGCAGTCCTGCGGATAGCCCTGTTCATATTGCGGCCAGAGCCCGTGCACGACGAAGCCATAGGGGCGTCCTGTCGAGCATTGCTGCCGGTTGGCATTCGAGCCCTCGGCGGCGCAATAGCTGGGCGACCAGGACAATGCGAGAACGTAGAAATCAAAACCGCTGCCCGCCGGCACGGATGCGGCGGGCGCGCCGGTTGTCTGGCGTTCGCCCGCGGCAATCACCCCGGGCGTCTGCGAGGGAACAAGACTTTCGCGCGGCTGCTGCTCACGCAGATAGGTCAGTACCGACACGCCGAGAAGCGCTGCAAACAGGGCATAGCGCGCCAGGCTGCCGAGCTGCATCAGCGGTCACGGATCATTTCAGGCTGCGGCAGCTGCCATTGTAAACGTTCCAGCGGTCGAACCCGGCCACGCAGAACTCGACATTGTTGCCGATGGAAGCGTAACCCAAGCCTTCTTCGACCACATACCAGACTGGACGCTGCCTGCCATCGGAGAGATGAGCGGTCGCCTGGCAATAATAGCGCGGGACGGCCGACATTTCCGGATTGCGGCTCGGCTCATAGCGCTGCTGATGAACGTCGCTGAAATCCTGGATTGCCACCTGCTGCAGGCCCGGCACGTGATGCACCTGATAGGAGAACCGGTTGACGATGCGATTGAGGACACCGGATTTGCCGCAGGTGTCGTCATAGGTCTGGCTGGGCGCGCGTTGCAGGAAATCGGCGGAAAACGCCGGAACGGCGGACGAAATTGCCAATGCAGCGCCAAGGGTCGTGGCGAGAAGGGTGGAAACGCGTGCCATAGGGGTCACTCTCCATGAGGTATCGATTTGCGACCAATGTCGGACAGCCGATGCGCGCGGTCAAGCACCAACTTGCTCGCCGCGGATCCAATCGACGGTGAAACCGGCATTCTGCCCGTCACTGAGGACTTTTGACAACGCCGGGAAAACGCTGCGCAGCTCGCCCTCCAGCGTGAAAGGCGGATTGACGATGATCATGCCGGTGCCATCGAGCCGCGGTTCCGGCGAGGGCGTTCGAATCATCAGCTCCGCGCGCAGGATTTTGGGAATGCCGGTATCGTGCAGGAGGGAGGCGAAACGCTTGACCTCCTGGCGGTCCTTGACCGGATACCAGAAGGCATAGGTGCCGCCGGCAAAACGCCGGTGCGCCTTGACCAGGCCTTCCGCCAGGCGGTCGAATTCCCCGCCGATTTCGAACGGCGGGTCGACGAGGATGAGGCCGCGCTTTTCCTTGGGCGGCAGGTGGGCGCCCAGCGCCAGCCAGCCGTCCAGCTGTGTCACGCGCACCTGCACGTCGCCTTCGAACACCTCGGCAAGGAGCCGGGCATCGTCCGGATGCAGTTCAAGTGCCGACAGCCGGTCCTGCTTGCGCAGCAAGTGCCGCACGATCAGCGGCGAACCGGGATAGTGGCGGATGGCGCCATCGGGATTTTCGGCGCGCACAATGTCCAGATAGGGCTGGATGAGGCCGGCGACATCCGTATCCAGTTTGGCCTCGAGCAGGCGGCCGATGCCGCTCTGCCATTCGCCTGTCTTGCCCGCTTCCGTTCCCTTGAGATCATAGCGGCCGATACCCGCATGGGTATCGATGACGCGAAAGCCATGGTCCTTGCGCTGCATATAGAGCACAATCCGCGTCAGGATAATGTGTTTGACGACATCGGCGAAATTGCCGGCGTGATAGGCGTGACGGTAGTTCATGGCCCTGCTTGTTTCACGATGTTGGTGCTATCGCAAGCATCTCGCTATGCTGATTGTCAAATTGATTCCCGAAGGTCTTCCAATGACAAAACTTCTCGCCATGTCCGGCAGCCTGCGCGCCGTTTCCATGAACAAGTCGGTGCTGGAAGCCTGCAGTCAATTGGTACCCGCCGGTGTCAGCGTGGCGCTTTATGCGGGGCTGGCGGGGTTGCCGCCCTTCAATCCCGATCTCGACGGCGACAACCCGCCCAAGAAGATTGTGGCGTTGCGCAAGCAGGTCGGTGCGGCGGATGGTCTGATCATTTCCTGTCCGGAATATGCCCATGGCATTCCCGGCAGCTTCAAGAACATGCTGGATTGGCTCGTGTCGTGCATCGAATTCCCGGGAAAGCCGGTGCTTCTGATCAATACTTCGCCGCACTCGGAGCGCATCACGCCGCTTCTCATGGAAGTCCTGATGACGATGTCGGCGCATGTGGTCACGAGTGCGTCGCTCACCCTGCCGCTCAAGGGCAAGAAGCTGGACGCGGACGGCATCGCCAAAAGCGCGGAATTCGGTGCGCCGCTGCGCGCGGGTCTTGCCAGTTTTGTCGACGGTATCAATGCCGTTTAGAACTTCTCATTTTAAAGATGAGATTATCGAATTTGCCTTATGACCCAAATGTGTCATTGAGCGCGGAGAGCACGCGCATTTCGGGCGTGCCGGGGTCTGATCATGTCCGGAACGGTTGTTCTCATTGTCCTGTTTGCCGCATTCCTGCATGCAAGCTGGAATGCTGTCGTCAAATCCGAGGGCGATAAATTCCTCAACACCGTCGTGGTCGTGACTTCGGCGGGGGTGATCGCCATGGTCTGCCTGCCGTTCCTGCCGGTACCGGCGCGCGAAAGCTGGCCGTTTCTGGCGGCATCGGGCGTGGTCCAGCTCATCTATCTCGCGCTTGTCGCGGCGGCCTACCGCAGCGGCGACATGAGCCAGGCCTATCCCATCATGCGCGGCACGGCGCCGCTCTTCGTCGCCATTGCCAGCGGTCCGCTGGTCGGCGAATTCCTGTCGGCGCAGAAATGGTCGGGCATTGCACTGATCTGCTGCGGCGTGCTGGTGCTGGCGCTGGAGGCGCGGCGGCGGGCAGGGGCCAACCGCGCCACGACGGTCTTTGCTTTGATCAATGCTTTGGTCATCGCCACCTACACCCTGATCGACGGCATCGGCGTCCGGCATTCCGGCACACCGGCGGCCTATACGATGTGGGTTTTCACCCTCAACGCCATTCCTCTGTTTCTCTGGACCGTCGTGACCCGCAAGGGCGAGCTCTGGCCGCATTTCCTCAAGCGGACGCGTCTGGCTACGGTCGGCGGCGTCGGCACGCTCGGCTCCTACGGTCTTGCCCTGTGGGCGATGACCATGGCCCCGGTTGCAGCCGTGGCCGCCTTGCGCGAAACGTCAATCCTGTTTGCGGTCGCCATCTCCGCCCTGGTTCTCAAGGAGAATGTCGGCGCCAAGCGCCTGATCGCCGTGGCGCTGATCGCCGCGGGCGCCGCCGTGATGCGCCTTGCCTGACGCCTATTTCGGCACCATGTCGAAATAGGGCTTTGCCTCTTCCAGCGCGCGGGCAAAGGACGGCCGGTTCATCAGGCGATCGCGATAAGCGGTCAGCACGGGATATCCCTCGCCGATCGGCACGGCCATGTCGCCATAGAACAGCGCGGGGGAAGCGGCGCAGTCCGCCATCGTATAGGCGTTGCCTGCCGCCCAGGTCCGGCCTTTGAGACGGTCCTCGAGCACATCATAGGCGGTTCGCAGCTTCTGTCTGGCATGGTCAACGCCCAGCGTATCGTTCTGGCCCGCGGGACGCAGCCTGTCGGTGACGACCTTCTGCATCGGCACATGCACGTGCAGATCGAAGAAGCGGTCGTAGAAGCGTGTTTCCAGTGCCGGCTCCCGCTCGGAGGGCAAAAGCGGCGTCCTGCCGGGAAAATGCTCGGCGAGATATTCGATGATGATGCTGGATTCAGGAACGGTCTGGCCCCGGGCTTCGTCGCGCAAGACCGGAAACTGCCGGATCGGCCACATCTTGCGGAATTCAGCGCTTGCCTCTTCGTTCATGAAATCGACCATGCAGGGCTCGAAGGGCGTGTCGTTCTCGTACAGCGCGGTCAGCACTTTCATACAGAACGACGATAGCGGGTGAAAATACAGTTTCAGTGACATTTCGGGCCTCCCATGCAAAGCTTGACCAGTATTCAATACTAAAGTGATTACTTAAGTATCAAGTCCGCTCGCCAGCGTCAAGCGTGGTCGCGACATTTTGCGTCTGCAGCCGCTATCCAGCCCATTCCGGCGGCGCGAAAACTGCGCTATGGATAGGCCATGAACAAAGCTGTCATTCTCCGCACGGGCCATTCGGCCTGTCCTCACGATTGCCCTTCGACCTGCGCGCTCGATGTCGAGGTGCTCGATTCCGGCCAGATCGGCCGTGTGCGCGGCGCCAAGGACAACAGCTATACGGCCGGTGTCATCTGCGCCAAAGTTGCCCGCTATGCCGAGCGCATCCATCATCCCGACCGGCTGCTGAAGCCGCTTGTCCGCGGCGGTTCCAAAGGCGAGGGCGTGTGGAAAGAGGCAAGCTGGGATGCAGCGCTTGATCTGGTCGCTGAACGCTTCCTCAAGGCCGAAGCGGAATACGGCTCGCAAAGCATCTGGCCCTATATCTATGCCGGTACGATGGGGCTGGTGCAGCGCGATTCCATGCACCGCCTGCGGCACGCCAAGAAATATTCCAACCAGTTCGACAGTTTTTGCACCAACATGGCCTGGACCGGGTTTTTCGCTGGGACCGGCAAGCTTGGCGGCGTCGATCCGCGCGAAATGGCCAAGTCCGATTGTGTGGTGATCTGGGGCACCAATGCGGCGGCCACGCAGGTCAATGTGATGACCCACGCGGTACGCGCCCGCAAGGAGCGCGGCGCCAAGATCGTTGTCATCGACATCTATGAAAACGCCACCGTGCGGCAGGCGGATCTCGGCCTCGTGCTGAAGCCGGGCACCGACGGGGCGCTGGCTTGCGCGGTCATGCATGTGCTGTTCCGCGATGGCCTTGCCGACTGGGACTATCTCAACGCCTATACGGACGATCCGAAGGGACTGGAAGCGCATCTTGCCGGCCGCACGCCGGAATGGGCGGCGGCGCTGACCGGCCTGACGGTCGCGGAGATCGAAGCGTTCGCCCGGCTGGTCGGTACGACGAAGAAGACATTCTTCCGGCTTGGCTACGGCTTCACCCGGCAGCGCAACGGTGCTGTGAACATGCATGCGGCGCTGTCCATTGCGGCCGTCACCGGCGCCTGGAAGCATGAGGGCGGCGGGGCATTTCACTCCAACTCCGGCATTTTCCGCATGGACAAGCGGGAAATCGAAGGGCAGGCCTTCAAGGATTCCTCCGTTCGCCATATCGACCAGTCGAAAATCGGTCTGGCGCTGAACGGCGACAAGGAGACGCTTTATGGCGGGCCGCCCGTCATGGCGATGCTGATCCAGAACACCAATCCGGCCAATGTCGCGCCGCAGCAGCGCCTGATCAAGCAGGGCATGCTGCGCGAGGACCTGTTTATGGTCGTGCATGAACAGTTCATGACCGACACGGCAAAGCTGGCCGATGTGGTGCTGCCGGCCACCATGTTCATGGAACATGACGACATCTATCGCGGCGGCGGCCAGCAGCATATCGTGCTCGGTCCCAAGCTGATCGACGGTCCGGGCGAAACGCGGCCCAATCTCTACGTCATCAACGAACTGGCAAAACGCCTCGGCGTCGGCGACCTGCCGGGCTTCGATCTCGATGCCAGGACGCTGATCGACCATATGATGGCGGCGAGCAATCTGCCGGGCTATGACGTGCTGAAGGAAATCCGCTGGCTTGATGTACAGCCGGATTACGAAACCGCGCATTACGAGAAGGGTTTCAACTGGCCCGACGGCAAATTCCGCTTCAAGCCGGATTGGACCGGCAGCCCGTCGCCGAACCGTCCGCCGCAGTCCATGGGCACGCAGGGACCGTTCGCGACTCTGCCGCAATGGCCGGATTATTGGGAAGCCATCGAAGTCGCGGATGCAAAACATCCGTTCCGGCTGGGCACGTCACCCGCGCATAATTTCCTCAACTCGACCTTTGCCGAAACGCCGACCTCGATGCTGAAAGAGGGCCGCCCGGAGCTGCTGATCCATCCGGACGATGCGAGCGGTCTCGGCATCGAGGAGGGCATGCGTGTCGAAATCGGCAATGAGCGCGGCGAAGTGGTGGTGCATGCCCGCCTGAACGCTGGTCTCAAGCGCGGCGTCGTGATCTCGGAAGGCCTGTTCCGCAATTCGGCATTCGAGCGCGGCGAGGGCATCAACGTCCTGACGGGCTCGGACGCGTCGGCGCCCTACGGCGGCGCAGCCTTCCACGACAGCAAGGTTTGGGTTCGCCCGGCAATGAATTGATTTTATTGATGTTTTCGACTGTTTTTTGAATTTGCGATTTTGAGTATCTATACATTTTGACAACTATGGTTTACAAGACTGATGAAGAACTTTCTGGAAACAGAGGTGTTCACCGCGTGGCTTGACAACTTGCGGGATGGCCGTGCGCGCGTGCGAATAGTGGAAAGATTGCGCCGGTTCTCCGGCGGTAACCCCGGCGACGTCAAAGCCGTGGGTGAAGGTGTGAGTGAACTCCGAATTGATTATGGGCCCGGCTATCGAGTCTATTTTTGTGTGCGTGGCGACATCGTGATCATTCTGCTCTGCGGCGGTGACAAAGCCTCGCAAGATCGGGATATTAAAAGAGCAAAAGTACTGGCGCGGGAATTCAAGGAGCGTAGATCATGACCAAGCTGCGGAAATTTGATCCGGTGCGGTATCTCGATTCCGACGACATGATTGAGGAATATCTGCTGGCAGCGTGTGAGGGCGGAGATGCCTCCCATATAGCCCGTGCGCTGGGCGATGTGGCCCGTGCACGGGGTATCAGCGATCTTGCCCGCAAAACCGGGCTGACGCGTCAGGCGCTTTACAAAGCCTTGAGCGGTGAGGGCAATCCGGAACTGGCGACGATTACCAAAGTCGCCGACGCACTTGGACTGCAACTGAAAATTGTGTCTGCGACAAAGAACAAGAAAGATGCTGCGTAAGCAGCGGCGTCACGCGATCAATCGCTGAAAACCGTGCGTCCGTCCTGCATGACGGCCTTGCCGGATGCCACCTGCGCCAGGGCGCGGGCATAGGTCTCGTGCTCCACGGACAGCACCCGCAATGCAAGACTGTCTGCTGTATCGCCATTGAGCACCGGCACGGCTGTCTGGGCAATGATCGGTCCCTCATCCATGCCCGCCGTGACGAAGTGCACGGTGCAGCCATGCACGCGGACACCGGCTTCAAGCGCCTGTTCATGCGTATGCAGGCCCTTGAACAGCGGCAAGAGCGACGGATGGATATTGATCATCCGGCCCTCCCAGGCCTGAACGAACTCCGCCGACATCAGCCGCATGTAACCGGCGAGACAGACGATTTCCGCTCCCGCTGCATGCAGCGCAGCGGAGACGGCGGCCTCATGCGCCTGCTTTGTCGGATAATCACGATGGGCAATGGCATGGGCGGCAATGCCATGCGCTTTTGCCGTTTCCAGTCCGCCGGCATCAAGCTTGTTGGCAATCACGGCGACGATCTCGGCGGGATAGTCAGCCGCCTTGGCTGCTTCAATCAGAGCGGTCATGTTGGAGCCGCGGCCCGATATCAGGACCGCGACGCGCTTTTTGCGGGCTGCGCTGCTCACAGCGCTAGGTTGCCCTGATAGACAACACCGCTGTCGGCGCGGGCAACCATGGTGCCAAGACGCACGGCATCCTCGCCCTGCGCTTTCAGCGCAGCGAGCACAGCATCGGCATTTTCGGGGGCGACAACGGCGATCATGCCGATGCCGCAATTGAACGTGCGCAGCATTTCATCGCGCGCGACGCCGCCGACCTTTGCCAGCCAGGAGAAGACCGGCGGCACCGAAATGGCGGAAAGATCGATGCTGGCCGTCAGCTCTTTCGGCAGAACCCGGGGAATATTGTCGGGGAAACCGCCGCCGGTGATGTGGGCAAGCGCCTTGATCGCATTGGTTTCGCGGATCGCCGCCAGCAGCGGCTTCACATAGATGCGCGTCGGCGTCAGCAGCGCCTGTCCGAGCGATGTGCCCGGCTTGAAGGGTGCATCGGCATCCCAGCCAAGGCCTGACAGTTCGACGATGCGCCGGACCAGCGAAAAGCCGTTGGAATGAACGCCCGAGGAGGAAAGGCCGAGAATGACATCGCCTTCGGCAACATCGCCCGACGGCAGCAGCTGGTTGCGTTCGGCGGCGCCAACGGCAAAGCCTGCAAGATCGTAATCGCCATCGCGGTACATGCCCGGCATTTCAGCGGTTTCACCGCCGATCAGCGCGCATCCGGCCTGCAGGCAGCCCTCGGCGATGCCGCTGACAATGGCTGCGCCCTGATCCGGGTCGAGCTTGCCGGTGGCAAAATAGTCGAGGAAGAACAGCGGTTCCGCGCCCTGAACCACCAGATCGTTGACGCACATGGCGACGAGATCGATACCGACCGTGTCATGCACACCCGCATCAATGGCGATCTTCAGCTTGGTGCCGACGCCGTCATTGGCGGCAACGAGGACCGGATCGGTAAAACCGGCGGCTTTCAGGTCGAACAGGCCGCCAAAACCACCGATCTCGCCATCGGCACCGGGACGGCGCGTCGAGCGCACGATCGGCTTGATCTTTTCGACAAGCAGATTGCCGGCATCGATATCGACGCCTGCCTGCGCATAGGTGAGGCCATTTTTGATCGTCATTGTCAGCTCCGGATTGTTGCTGGCGAAATGGCACGACTCCGCCGTCGCTGCAAGCTCTGAGTGCCCCAAGCCGGGTGAAAACACCAGATATCGACAGTTTGGCCGCCGGAAAGGGGTTGAGCAATACCGCTGCCGCGTCCATCTAGAGCGTAACAATAGAAAATGCGAGGAAGCCGGCCGAGTGACAATTCCCAACTACATCACCATCTTCCGCTTCATCCTCGTGCCGTTCATCGTCATGGCGCTGCTGTCCGGTTCCGTCGGTGCGGCGCTTGTCGGTTTCGTCATCGCCGGCGTTTCCGATGGTGTCGATGGCTACATCGCCCGGCGCTACGACCAGCGTTCGGAGCTGGGCGCCTATCTCGATCCCATGGCCGACAAGCTGCTGCTGGTCACCCTGTTCGTCGTTCTCGGGTTCCTGAACGAGCTGCCGGTCTGGCTGGTTGTCATCGTTGTTTCGCGTGACATCCTCATTATCAGTGCGGTGCTGCTGTCGACGGTGATGGCCAATCCGGTGGAAATGCGCCCGCTGTTCGTGTCCAAGGCGAACACGGCGCTGCAGATCGTGCTGGTGGCGTTTACACTGGCTGATATGACCTTCCAATTTTCGTTCGGCGCGGGGCGGACGATTCTGGTATGGATGGTTGCACTCTTGACCGCAGCGTCCTCCACTGCCTATCTCGTGGCATGGACACAACACATGGCTGGCTATGAGCAAAACCGTAAGCAAGACGAAGACGACACCACCGGCCGAACGTGACATCCACGTGGATGTGCAGGTGAACACGCTGGCAACCGCCGTGCGGCGTCAGGCGTTTTTCTGGACCGGCGCCGTGGTGTTCCTGGCGCTGTTCCTCTACATTTTCTCGTCGATCCTGCTGCCCTTCGTGGCCGGGCTCGTGCTTGCCTACTTCCTCGATCCGGTCGCCGACCGGCTGGAACGCCTGGGTATGTCGCGCCTTCTGGCAACCATCGTCATCCTGATCCTGTTCCTGGTGACCTTTGCGCTGCTGCTGATGATCCTCGTGCCGATCCTCGCCTCACAGATGACCGATTTCATCGCCCGCCTGCCGAGCTATGTCGCCCGGCTGCAGGAACTGATCGCCAACCGCGATTCCCAGTGGCTGAAGGATTTCATCGGCGTCGATGCATCCGTCATCCGCAACAGCCTCGATTCCCTGCTGCAGCAGGGTGCCGGTTTCCTGTCCACCCTGCTGCAGTCGATCTGGAGTTCGGGCAAGACGCTCATCGATGTCGCGGCGCTGTTCGTCGTCACGCCCGTCGTGGCATTCTACATGCTGCTCGATTGGGACCGCATGGTGCAGAGCATCGACAACCTGACGCCGCGCGACCATGTGCAGACGGTGCGCGAAATCGCCCGCGACATGAACAAGGCCATTGCCGGCTTCGTGCGCGGGCAGGGCACGGTGTGCCTGCTGCTCGGTATGATCTATGCGGTGGGGCTGACCATCGTCGGGCTGAATTTCGGGCTGCTGATCGGGCTGTTTGCCGGTCTCATCAGTTTCATCCCCTATGTCGGTTCGCTGGTCGGGCTGGTGCTGGCGATCGGCGTGGCGCTGGTGCAGTTCTGGCCGGACTATTTCTATGTGGGTGCCGTGGCCGTGGTGTTCTTCATCGGCCAGTTCTTCGAGGGCAATATTCTCCAGCCGAAACTGGTGGGCTCCTCCGTCGGGCTGCATCCGGTCTGGCTGATGTTCGCGCTGTTTGCCTTCGGTTCGCTCATGGGCTTCACCGGCATGCTGATCGCCGTGCCGACGGCTGCGGCCATGGGTGTGCTCGTGCGCTTTGTCATCGGCCGTTACCGGCAATCCCCGCTCTACACAGGCGATTACGGCAAAAGCGGGCGGTCCAAAGAAATCCGGTGACATCCGGGCGGCATTGACTGTATTTCACCTGACATGACCGATGCACCGCGACAACTGCCGCTCGATCTTGGCCATGAGCCGGGATATTCGCGCGACGACCTGATTGTCACCGCCTCCAACATGGCGGCGGTGGACATTGTCGACCGCTGGCCGGGCTGGATTTCTCCCGTCGTCATTCTGGCCGGGCCGACCGGGTCGGGCAAGACGCATCTGGCGGCGGTCTGGAAGGCCGAATCGGAGGCAACCGTGATCGATGCCGCGCATATCGGCGATGCCTCGGGCAGGACCGGTCCGTTCCTGATCGATGCCATCGGCGACGGTCCGATCGATGAAGCCGGGCTTTTCCATCTGATCAACAGCGTGCGCCAGAGCGGATCGAGCCTGCTGATGACGTCGCGCCGCTGGCCGGGCACCTGGCCGGTAAAACTGCCTGACCTTGCCTCACGCCTGAAGGCGGCAACGACGGTGGAGATCGGCGAGCCGGATGACATGCTCCTGTCCGGGGTGATGTACAAGCTGTTTGCCGACCGGCAGATCGCCGTCGATCCCAATGTGATCAGCTTTCTGGTCAGCCATATCGAGCGGTCGCTGTCCACCGCCAGCCGCGTTGTCGAGCGCCTCGACCGCGCGGCGCTGGAGAAAAAATCGAAAATCACCCGCGCGCTGGCCGCCAGCGTCGTCACGGCCCTCGACGAGGGGCAGGCGACCTTCGATCTTTAGCGCGTCCGGCCTTCCATGATCTGAATTGCTTTGACGCGGAAAGCGTCAATGGTTCTTGATGGCATTGAGAAAGATGGCGGCGATCTTGCTCAGATGATGGTCGCCGTCTTCGTGATAGGCCTGCCGGCCGGCGGTGGAAATCGCGTTGAACAGCTGGTTGCCCTCGCTGTCGAGCGCAAGCGTATCCCTGACGATTTTGGCAATGTCGCCGCGCGGCTGGATTTTCCGGGCGAGATAATCGGCCAGCAGTTTCTGCTGCCGCGGGCGATCATCGGTGATGGCGCTGAAGATGCCCCAGACAAACCAGGTTTCACCGACCTGCATGTCGTCATCGCTGATCTGGTGCATCTGCTGCTCCCGCAGTTTCGCCTTCTGGGTATCGGCGATGCTTTGGGCCAGGTCGAATGCTGCCGAATCTGTGATCTCGATATGTGCTGACATGATGAAACTCCAACGGTTTGAAATATGCGCCGGCATGGAAATCAAGGCTGGCGACGGGCGTTCCCTGCAAAACCAGTCCCGGGGGGATTGCCCCGGATCAAGGACATATCTTCAACGTGGCTCATCGGCCCGTCAAAGGCTGGTGTGTTCGAGCAGCAGGGAGTGTTCCAAAGTCGGACGTTACAATCAAGCCATTTGTCGCCGAGCCGTCGGGACGACGGGCAATCTTGCCGGTCTCTGCCTGTGGGTCTGCGACCCTGCAGGGGATGCCATCCTTTTTGCTTATTGAGCTTTTGGATCATTCTGATCAATACTTCATGTATATCGAAGAATAGGCTTTGGGGGATACAATGGTTGAAATCACGATGAATGATTTTAACAACCTTGTTCAAACGATTTACAATGCAGCTGTCGACCAGAGTAAATGGTCAAAATTCCTTGAGGACACATCCAATCTTTTGGATGGTACCAACATATGTATCCAGGCACACGACGTTGTCGAGCGAGCCAGCCTGGGTTTAATAACGTCTGAGATCGATGAAAATTTCAAATCCGCTTACAATGAATACTATGCGGCGAAAAATGTATGGGTGCCTCATCTGACTTGCAAGCCGGTTGGCCTGACATTTCATTCCGAAGAGTTCTGTGACCGGAACGCGCTCATAAAAACCGAATTCTACAATGATTTTTTGAGAACCCAGGATATTGTAGCTGCCAGTGGCGTCATACTGAAGCGCAATGCCGGCAGGTTGTTGATTTTATCGGGCAATATGCGCGGCAAACAGGCGGAATATTTGCAGGCATCGGTAAGTAATATATTCAATTTACTCGGATCGCATATAGCGCGCTCGTTTGAGATCATGAGGTCCGTTCCAAGTTTGGTGCAGAACGAAGATTATCGGTCCGCGTTGGAGGGTACGACCGGCGCTATATTTTTCATCGACCGGCTCGGGGGTGTCATTCATAGCAACCAGGCGGTTGCCACCGTTCCTCAGGCAACGACGGTGTTCCGCATCGAGCGTTCGGGACGATTGAAATTGCTCGACGAGCAAGCAGACATCATGTTGCAATCCGCATTGGGGGCTATCGCAAGAACCGACTATCGCCGTTTAAAAGGAACTTTTGCCGTTAAATCCCAAAACGGCAGCGCCTTGCACGCAACAGTCGCGCCCCTTTCTCGCAATACCATCGAAACCGTTTTCGATCGGGTGTTCGAGGATATCCCGGTAGCACTCCTCATCCTGCATCCCGTTTCATCGGAACCGGATGCGTCGGCGCTTCAGGGCTATGGATTGACGCCCGCTGAAACGGCTCTGGCACATGCCATAGCGAGAGGTATCTCACCTCTCGAATATGCCGATACGAAGAAAATCAGTGTTCAAACGGTAAGGACGCAATTGAAAGCGATTTTCCTGAAAACGGAAACGCGGCGGCAAAGTCAGATCGCCGCCTTGTTCTTGAGTCGCCGCTGATCAGTTATGTCAGGTCCTAGGGACGTTTGTTCTTGTTCGAGATCAACGAGTCGAGGCCATTGCAGACCCGTTGTACCTGGGAGCAATCTTGATAAGCGACGGGGTAGGGGGAACGGATCGGGCGCGACGAGCAAAATGTGCGTGGAACCAAGACACCGCCTTCAAACTGTCTCACCGTATCGCAACTGCGCTGGTATTGAGTGCGGTATTCTATCCGTTGCTTGAGCACACACTGCCTCTGCATCTGGCATCCGGCTTCAGCGATACTCGGGAAAAGGGCCAAACCACCAATGGCGACCATAACTATATTGATTGCACTCTTCATGATACCTCCTATGGAACATCTCTGTTGTTTGGAGTTATTTGAAGTGAATTCTGTCGATTGCGCATCACCCATTTAAGGTACGTCGATGCAATTCTTGCTCGGTAATGGAGTGGAGGGGGCGAAACACCGGAATTCGAATCATTCTGTTCAGGAGGTTGAGGATAGGGCGATACGGTGGAGCGTCGCCGGTTGGGCTTTGGCGGGGCTTTCGGCGCCGTAAGGTCCCGCCGCGTGGCTTATTTTCCATTTTTGTTTCTTTTGTCGATTTAGGCCCTTGCGTTCTCAGGGCTAAAACTCTAGGGAAGCCAACGTTGAACATGATACGGAGCGTAGCGCAGCCTGGTAGCGCATCTGGTTTGGGACCAGAGGGTCGGGAGTTCGAATCTCTCCGCTCCGACCATTTCAACCGATGATGCTGCTGGTACTGAACCGAAGCCTGTACTATATCGGGATTTCAGACAAAGGGATTTCTTCTAATGGCAGCACGTATTTACCGCCCCGCAAAAACAGCCATGCAGTCCGGCAAGGCCAAGACCGAAAGCTGGATGCTGGAATTCGAGCCGGAACAGCCGCGCAAGGTTGAGCCGCTGATGGGCTATACGTCGTCGCGCGACATGAAGAGCCAGATCCGCCTGTCCTTCGAAACGAAGGAAGAGGCAATCGCCTATGCACAGAAGAACGGCATTGCCTATTCGGTGCAGGAACCCAAGGAAACAAGACGGCGCGTTGTCTCCTATTCGGAAAACTTCCGCTTTGACCGCAAGCAGCCCTGGACGCACTGATTCTTTGACGTTTGGCCTTGTTTGCAGTTTGTTCGGATTTCCCGGCGATACTGTGATCGCCGGTGTAAAACTGGTCCCGTAGCTCAGCTGGATAGAGCACCGGCCTTCTAAGCCGACGGTCGCTGGTTCGAATCCAGCCGGGATCGCCACTTACCAAAGAGAACCAGTTCTGTTTCCCGGATAGCGAGGCAATCCGGCTGTTGATTTGCTGTGCAAACCAACAAGCTTTCATAGAGGCCGGTCGAAGCAGGAACGGTGTTAGCCGCCGAGTTCGGCAACTTTCTTGCGAAGCGCCAATACTTCCTCCACCAGCGTACTGACAACGTCTTTGAGAAACGCCACCTTGTGCTCCGGATCGTCAACAGTGTTGATAAGTTCGAGAGCACCGGGCAGAGAGTCAATCTCATCAAATCTGTTGTTGTCGCCCACGCTTCTTCTCCCACTTTTTTGGAAGACAGAACAACATAGTCCAAATCGGGAAATCAAGGTGACAACGATGTCCCTGTCTGTGTGTCGCGCCCAGCGCCGAAGCCGTGTCGGCGGGCGACGTTGACACCTATCGTCTGTGTCCGCCGCCGTTACCACCGCCGCCGTTACCGCCGCCACCGTTACCACCGCCACCGTGACCGCCACCACCGTGACCGCCACCACCGTGACCCCCACCACCGTGACCCCCACCACCACGGGAGCTTCCCTTGCCCGGGTTGCTGCTCTTTGCCTTTCCGCTTTCCTTGGCGACGCTTTTGCGGGGCCCGCCAAAACTCAATCCAAATCGCGCTGCGTCCGCTGTGCTGACAAGCACAACGCTTGATAGGGTAAGGGCGGATATGGCGATAACGAGTATTTTCATCATTTTCGTTGCAATCCAAACAGGTGACAAGTTGCACGAAATCGAGATGGCTATGGCCGCCGTGTCAATGCAATTGTTGTTAAAATGACCACAAAATTGCGCAAAACATGGTCTTTCCGGTGAAGTGAACACGTCCTGATACCGCCCAGCCGCCTGTGGTGCCTGTCGTCCACGCTATTCCCCGGAGAAGGCGGTTATGCGGCAGGGCCGCGAGAATGCGCGTTTACTCCAATTCTCAATACCGCGTTTTTCGTCCTTTGTCTTCGCGATCTGTCTTGCGGTGATTGGATGGCACCGCTTAGTTTGATCTGCGATTGATTGGAGAGGCTCTGAATGCTTGAAACCACGGCTTCTGTGCGAAATCAACAGGTTGCCTATAAATTCAGAACACCCGACACATTGGAGGCAACACCCGTCGCTGTGAAGCGGATCCTCGTTGTCGGATCGTGCATGGCGGCGGGTCTCTTCCACTACGCCCATGTCATCTTCAAGGGCGCGGAAGTCGATCATGTCCTGTACAATTATCCCGGTGATTTGTCAGAACCGCCGCATCCAATCGAAGAATATGCCTTCCAGCTTATACATTTGCCCTTGCGGACGATTGTGCCGGAAACCATGCTTTCGGATATACCGCACACCAGCGAGGAACCGTTCAGGGAAAAATTGTGGGAATGCGAGCAGCGTCTGATCCAGACATTTACCGGCGCGCTGGCATTCACGAAAGACACCAGGCTCACGACCTTCGTATCCGAGTATTTTACGCCGCAGCAGAATCACATGGGGCGGCTTCTGCCGCGCTATGACCTGCGCAACCCCACCTATTTCGTCGAGCAGTTGAACCGCAAACTGCATGAGCTGGCGCGGGAACATGGGGCGCATATGGTCCAGGCCGATGCCATCGCGCAGACATTCGGCCGAAAGTTCATTCAAGAGGATCTCGTCTGGAACTGGTCGCATGCCAGCTATGCCAATGACTGGGATTCCATCCACGATACAACCCGTATTGTCCAGCCAACCAAACTCACCAGCCTTTACCCGATCAACATAGAAGATTTCATCTTCGGGTTTTGGAGCGAGATACATGCCATGTATCGGACGCTCACGCAGCAAGACAGCGTGAAGCTGGTCATCCTTGATCTGGACGATACGCTCTGGCGCGGGGTTATCGCGGAAGAAGGCATACACAATCGCGTTCTCCTGGAAGGATGGCCGCTCGGCCTGATCGAAGCCCTGAAATTTCTCAAGCAGCGCGGTATCGTCCTGGCGATCGTCAGCAAGAATGACGAAGCGACAATCCTCGACCTGTGGCCTCAGTTCCTGAAGCACAGACTGGATATCGATGACTTCGCGGTCCGGAAAATAAACTGGCGGCCAAAAGCGGAAAACATCCAGGATATTCTCAGCGAAACCAATCTCTTGCCGAAGAATGCTCTCTTCATTGACGATAATCCCGTGGAGCGGGAAAGCGTGCAAGCGGCATTTCCGGGCATGCGGGTACTTGGCGACGAGTTGTATTCGATCCGCAGCACATTGCTTTGGGCCCCGGAAACGCAGGTTCCGTACGTCACGCAGGAGTCAAGCAGGCGCACCGAGATGATCCAGGCTCAGGTGCAGCGGGAAGCCGCGAAGGCCGTTATGACCCGGGAAGAGTTCCTGGCTTCCCTCGACGTTTCTGTCGGCATCCGCCCGATCAACACCACAGATGACGAGCGTTTTCCACGCGCGCTGGAGCTGCTCAACAAATCCAACCAGTTCAACACCACGGGCAAGCGCTGGACCATCGGTGAATGTCAGCAGGCCTTTCTCTCGGGTGCCATCTTCGAGACGTTCGAAGTCGGCGACAAATACACCGATTATGGCCTGGTGGGAATCGCCATTGTCAAAGATCACATCATCATCCAGTTCGTGATGAGTTGCCGGGTGGTTGGCCTTGGCGTCGAGCAGGCGGTTATCGCCGGGCTTGCCGCAAACCACCTTCCCCTGAAGGGCGTCTACACGCCGACCGAAGCCAACGGCCTATGCCGCGACCTGTACCAAAAACACGGATTTACATTGGACGGCGGGATATGGACGCTGCAGGACAGTACCGTCACAGCTCCGCCGCACGTCAAATTCCGCGAGATGTCAGATTTGGCGCGTGGCGACCCTTGTTGAGTCGGGGCCGACCAACGACCGGCCCCACACATGATGGACGGCACCGCGGTTCGGAGAGCCTCACAGGCTCCCCGGTGCAATGCGGGATGAACGACGTGTCCAAGGCTTGCTTTGCAGCGGGTCTCGCATGGGCTGCCGCTAAAATCCGGCTGCCACACCGTGTCAGACTTGCCTAGTTCCGGCTGCCAAGCGCAAGGCGGCAGGCAAGTCCGGTGAAGACCGTTGCCAGCAAATATTGCGGCAGTTTGCGGAAGCGAGGGAAGCTGCCGACCCGGCTGCGGATATGGCCGCTCAGCAGAATCACCGTGCCATTGACGATAAAGCCGATGCCATTGAGCACGGTGGCGAGAATAAGCATCTGCACGACCAGAGAACCGGCTTCGGGTTTGACGAACTGCGGAAACAGCGCCAGCACGAACAGTGCCATTTTGGGATTGAGCAGATTGGTGAAGAGACCTTCGCCGAAAATCCGTTTCATCGAAAAACGTTTGAGGCGGGATGTCGGCGAGAATACCATCCCTTCCGAACGTATTGTTTTCCATGCGAGATAAAGCAGATAGGCGCAGCCCGCCCAGCGAATGATTTCGTAAGCCACGGGAACCGCAAGAAAAAGCTGGGAAAGCCCAAGCGCTGCGGCCATCGCATGGCAATAGGTGCCGAGCGCTATGCCGGCATAGGTCAGAAACCCTGCGCCCCGTCCCTGGCTGATGCTGCGGGAGGCAATGAGAAGCATATCGGGACCGGGCGTGGCCGTAAGAACCACGGACGCGGCGGCAAAAAGCATGAGTGTCGAAAAGTCCGGCATATCGTTTTCCTTCGAGTTTACCGGAATTCCTGTCTAGCATTTATGCGTTGATTGACAAGGGCTTGGCTCGTCATTCCTGTAAAGACAGCCGTGGGTGCTCTTTGCCCGATAATACCGGTCTGATCCGGGATTTCGGTCACGCTCACGTCACGCCGGTTTTGATGATATGTCCATGACTGGCAACGTTGTTCTGTTGCCCGTCAATAATTCAAGTATGCCGGAAACGACACTGCCACAACACGTTCCCTGAGAAGAACGAAATCCAAGCTCCCATCGGGTGCAGGGAGTTGGGTCAATTGACTTATCGATGGAAGGAAGTGCTGCAAAATCCTGTTCCAGACACACTTTACCCCACCGTCTTTCGGGATGGTGGGGTTTTTACAGCGCCAGCTTTCCCCGCTCAATGCCGTCACCCTGGAGTTTAGAATGCATTCGATTGATCCGCAGCCATATCAAGCCAATGCTTGGAAATATATCGGCGTTGTCCTGTTTCTGGCGGCACTGTCATTTGGCCTCGGCCGATATTATGCGGCAACAAGAACTGCGGCAGAAACAGGCGTTCATCGTTTGAATGCCGAGCAGCAAGATAAAATCACTTTGCAGAGGGTGAATTAAATGGACCCAGCGGGGGTGCGCAACATGGTTGCGTCGCTCCCATCCACATAAAACCGATCGTCCCCAGGCGCTGGAATAAGCGCTTCACCAACCCTCGATCATCAATTTCGGTCTACGCGGCCGGAATAAACCTTCGTTTTGGAATAATTGTCCTTCAATCTTTAATATTCTGGTCTATCCTCAGCAGCGAGGGTGGGCACATGGAGTCAACAAAGAGTATTGAAGAGGCAACAAGAGTTCTCAAACTCTCACACGCCATGCGTTACAGATATTTCATCAAGAAGTCGGTTGAGACCTACAAAGTATACACCATCAACCTTGGTTCGAATTATCTCATTCTCAATGACCCGGCGGGGACATCGATGTGCTGCCCGCTCTGGCCGGATGCCATCTTTGCGGAGCTGTGGCTGGGGCCGCTGGACCGCGGTACCGGCTTGCATATCAAAACCGAAATCGTTGAGATGGAACTTGACGCGGTGCTGAAAGATTTTCTGCCGGCTTTGCGGCAGCGCGGACTTAAAGTCGGGATCTGCTTCGATCAGGCAAGCGACGGACGCATTGAGTCCGTTCACAAGGTGATCGCCGATATCAGGCATGAGATCCAGACGGGGTTTTCCTACCTGAAACCATGAGGGCAGCTCCCGCCGCATCGAACAGGCGTCCCGTTCAGCGGCGCCGCAAAAAGATGAAGAAAATCAAGACGACAACAATGAGCGGAACGCCCAGCCACCATAAAACTGCTGCTGTAAGCATCGTATTACCTCCAATTGAATGGGGTAAACGGCGGGGGGCGTGAGAGGTTCCGCCGCAATTTTGGGCGATACGATCATTCGCCGCGTCAAGTCCCGCAGGACGGTGCCGTTGAAAAGTGCCGGCGCCAATGCCTTTGCCGGCTTGTGCCGGACCGTTAGCTCGTGGTTTTGACGGCTTTGTGCCCGCTTGTTTCGAGGATCGATATCCGGAAAAACACGGGTTCAAGCGGGCGCTCCGCATCGCGAATGACCGTCTTCGTGTACCCGGGCTGCCACCATTCGGCGGATGCGCTCAGAAGGTGGTGCGCGGTTGCGCGCGCGTCGACATGGGACGGATCGTTCGACAGTTCTTCATACAGCCCGTTGACGATCACGCTTTGCCAGCGATTGGTTGCGTCGATCTCATCGAACGCGACACAGACGTGCGGATTGTTGCGCATCCATTCGACCTTTTGGCCGACCGTTGTAAAAGAATAGAGAAAGACGGAGTGATAGGCGAACCTGAGCGGAACGATGTAGGGATGATCATCCCTGGAGCAGGCCAGGCGGCCAATGCTCGCGCGGCTCAGCAAGGCATTGATCTCTGCCTTCGTCATCTCATTAATGATCATCAAGGTTGCTCCTGGACTTCTTGAACAGGCGGACTGCCGCCGCGATAATTATTGAGGGCGCTTTGTTCGTTGTCAAACAGGTGAATGACTTTGGCAGGGCAATGTGATGCGTCGCCCAATGTGCTGGGATGCAGGGGGAGGCGTCAGGGGCTTGGGAGGCGTGGGTTGACTAGCCTTCATGCTTGCGTGGTCACGCAAACGAGGCGATCAGTATAAAAACCTGCGCGCTTTGTCGTCTCAGGTTTTGTCGATACGACCGCGGCCGTGCCTGAACAGCATTACGCCGAGATCGACCTGAACGACCTGACCGCCCTCTTGCTGGCCGGTGTGATCCGGGTGCAGAGCCGCGGCCGGTCGCTCCGTGCTGTTGCGGGTGTGCTGTTCCAGCCGCGCGGCCAATTCGGGGTGCAGACCTTCGCCGCGTCGGGCGGCCATTGCATGCAAAGCATTCAAGAGAGACAACATAGAAATCACACTCCCTTCGGCGTGGATTCAGTGTATCGCTTGCCCTTGATGGCCAGCCACCCGATTCATGCCGCAGGTGGCGGCCATGCCAGGAATGCGAAACATCCGGCAATCCGCAGCGTGCCGGTCGACGGAACCAGTTCTCCGCCATGAAATCGTTGCGATTCACGGTCAGTGAGGTCGCAGGAAAAACCGATTCGAAAGACCGGATGGACAGGACATGCCACTCCGGGGCTTTCGCAGTCCGCTCAAGGCTAAGGAAGCAGAGAAGAGAATGGATCAGACGATCACGCAATGGCTCAATTCGCCCGCTGGCCACACTCCGGTTCTCGACGGAATAATGTTGACCGTCACCAGCTTCGGCGTACCGCTGATGATCGTGGCCGTCATTGGCCAATGGTGGAGCAAGGCGGACAGGCTGCATGTGCGGCATACCTGCGTCTCGGCCGGACTGACCTTTCTCATCGGACTGGGCTTGAACCAGATCATTCTGTTGTTTGTGCAGCGCATCCGGCCCTATGACGTTGATATCACGCATCTTCTCGTTCCCCCAAGCGCCGACTGGTCATTTCCGTCGGACCATGCGACGGCATCGCTTGCCATCGTCGCGGCCTTTGCGCTTCACGGTCTGGCGCGCCGCACCATTCTGCTCGGGCTGATGGCCCTTCTCGTCTGCTGGTCGCGCATCTATGTTGGCACGCACTATGTTTCCGACGTGATCGGCGGCGGTGTGACGGCCTTGCTGGCGGCCCTGGCGGTTGCCATTTTTTATCGGGAGGGGTCGAAAATCGATCGCTTCGTAACACGCGTATTCTGAAAGTTATCCGGAACGCAATGCCGCGGCAAATTCAGCCACACTATAGCCCTAAACTAATCATTAACCCTGCTTCGGGGGCGTCGGCAAAGGCATATGTGATGTATGGTTTTGGTGGGTCGTGTTAAGGAGAGAGTGTCATGTTCAAAGTTCTGGCAATGGCGGGTGTAACGGCTCTGACGCTATTGGCTTCAGCGCCGTCATTCGCGCAATCAATCGAAATAGGTCCCGGCGGCGTTCGCCTCGTCGATCCGCAAATGGATCGTCCCTATCGCAGCGTCAGCATCACTGACCGGACGGCGGTGCGCATCGCCCGCTCCGAAGGCGTGCGCGAGGTCGACGATATCCGGCGGACACGGTCGCGCATCATCGTGGAAGGAACGGACTATCAGGGCGACGACATCAGCGTCTCCATTGATCGTCGAACCGGAGAAGTGATTTCGGTCAATTAACGCCGGGTTGAAGCTTTATCCGCCCCGCTGCCCCCTGGGGATGGCGGGGCGTTTCCTTTTGCTTGCCGTCACACCCGCGCGGTGGTCGTCAGAGAATTCTCTTGATCTCCACCCAGTCATTCATGTCGTTGATCTTGAGTTTTCCGATGTTTCCGGCCGTATCGAGCAGAACTTCCGGCATGAACTGGTGCAGATACTCGTCATCGCTGCTGGTCTGCTCCCATACCTGGCCATTGGTGAGTTCGAACTTTACCCCAAGCCCGTAGCCATTGGTCGAGCCTTTGATCGTCTCCTTGTCATATTCCATGGGCAGCCCTTTCATCCGGAAAAACCCAGTGTCATTCAAGCCGGACAGTTCGTCAATCAAGGGTGATGGAACCACTTGCCTTCTGATGCATTTGAAGCTTATGGAAATGCTTTCATTCACGCATGTGACCATCAAGTCGCCGCGTACCGGCCGCGTGATCGTTGTGCGCAATGTGCGCGACGCGCTGACCATGCTGACGCAGTACTGGTCGCGGCGCCGGGGTGAAAAGCACAGGATTGCCTGTGACGCATGCCGCAATGCACTTGATGAAAAATTGTCCGCCGAGGATGCACGCGCAGCCTTTGTCGCCGCATCGCTGGAAGCGGGTATCGATGTCAGCGAGCGCACCGGATCGCAATTGGGGACCACGCTCGGCGCATCGACCGATCAGCCGGGAAAACCTGCGAATACGATCTAGGGTCAGGTTAGGGTCTTATGGGACAGTATCCCGATGGGGCGATGGTTGAACTGACGGGAGCCCGTCAGGCCATGGAAGAACAAATCTGACTAATCAGCACGGCGATTGCCAGCGCAAAGCCAAACACAAGCAAATGGCACCACGCGGGCGTGGTATAGTGCAAGTGCTGTTCGTCCTCATCATCTTCATACATTCGAATGTTCCCCTAATTCGTCTGCAGGTGCCTATTCCATCAACATGAAAGTTAAATGTCAAAGCGTGTGCATGAAAATAATTCAGAAAATGCACCGAAAATGACCTGTTGGGCAGAGAAGTGTTGCGGAATCGACCCACAGAAGCGTGCTGCAGTGCATCAAAAACGGAGATTCTCAGGTGCCGTCACCGATGCGGGCAGGGGATGGCGATTGCAGGCGCAGCCGGAATGCATCCCGCCGGAGCGGTAATATCCGGTTGAATCACAGTTTACTAAACCTAGGGTTGTTATGCGAAGGCGCGTCCGAGTATCCAGACAGCGGCCAGAATGACAAGCATGATAATCGCAAGCCGCCAGGAACCTGCGAATACGCCGGGTTGTTTGTTATCATCAGACATTGAAGATTCCAGAGCGATTAAAATTTTATCGAAATGAATACAACTATTGCGCGAATATGCAATGAGAACTTCTGTAACTATGGAAGGTGAAATGTTGCGTCCGGCCGCCGACGCCAGCGTTTCGAGCTGAGGCGCCGTGAACAGATCCGGTCGAATGCCGGGCATCGATGGCACCGGTCATCGCTCCATTGCACCGGTGCCGTGTCGGATACCGAGGTCCTATTTGGTCAGAAACCTCACCTTGAGCTTGCGAACGATATGGCGCGATCTCAGCTTCTTGATAAGCCTGTCTTCGAGCTTGACGTTCCGGGCGATAAGTTCATCCCAGTTCGTCACCGCCGCGGCTTTGACGGGTTTGATTTTCCCGGCCTTTTTGACTGGCTTTGGGTTCTCGGGGCGATGTGTTGCCATTTCGGTCTCGCGATTTGAATGGCCCGGATTACGGTAGTCTTCCAAAAAGTACAAAGTAAGCACTCAGATGACCCTTTCCAAACATCCCCTGCCAACGCAATGCAGGTGGGTGTCAGCAAATTGGACGACGGGGTGAAGCACAAGACGATATGCGCCACAAAAGGCCCGCCAGCGACAAGCTTTGGTACTTTTGTCGTCATTCTCCAGTTGTGTCGTGTTGCACGGCTCCACGCGGGGATGAATATGACAAAACCACGTGAAATCCGTTGGATAAGCCACATTGCGTGGCCTGGTTTTCCTGCCGGCGAACCGCAATTTCGCCATTGGCGGGCCGGGGCAAAGACCGATGGAACGGAGTCATCGCCCGAATTTGCGGCCGAGAATCAGCACAAGGGGAATGATGATCAGGAAGACGACGAGATAGCCCCATATGGATGTCATATAGGGCGCGTAGTCGTCCTTCTCCCTGCTTTCCTCGTCCTCCTCCTCCATTGCTTTCTCCTGCATGGGCTTGGCCAGGCAGGGGTTAACGGACTTTGAACCTGCAATTGCGGTGAGGAGCAAGTCACGTTCGACCAGCATGGCAATTCGAGAACAATTTCAAGACGCGATCATAACACTGACCCGGCGGCATCGGGAGGTGTAATATTCTAGTACATCCGATTGAGAAGCTCGGCCCTTCGATGGGCCGGGGAGAGCGGCAGAGCGCAGGCCGGTGCGGTGAGGCGACCCGGAGCTGCCGGGTATCCTGTCCGGGTTTTCACCGTATGACGGGATGAAACCGTCGCAGGCAGGCAAAGCCGGCGGCAATGAACAGGAGCAGCACAATCCCTTGCACGATCGCAAAAGGCGGCTCCGAGCCGGTGGGCGCCAGGGCATTCAATGCGGGTATTTTCTGGAATGACTGGGCGACCAGCACGAAAACATTGAAGTACAGCGAGATCACGGCGCCGACCACATAGACCCACCGCCACGGCCCGGCGAGATGCAGGGGGTAACGGGCGGCGATCGCGACGATGAGAATGATGATCGAGAGGATACCCACGCCGATGGCGGGCGTAAAACCTTGGTAGGGAAAGCCGAAGCCCGTCAGGCTCGTCGCTGCCGTGCTCACCAGAAAGATCAGTGTCCATCCGTCCTTTCTGTCGGACGCAAGCAGTCCGGCGAGAACGATCAGCCCCGATATGATCCCGATCAGGCTGATCAGGACGTGAACGAAAGTATAGAAAGTCATGCCAAAGATCATGATGCGGTCCCCTCCATGATTTTGTTCAAGCGCATTCTGAATCAAAACTGGGGAGACGAAACAACGTTTACGGGAAATTGTAAATATACAGCATCGTGAAACGATATATGAGTAAAATAGTCAATATTATTAGGAGGAATAGATCAAAGCCCGAAGTAATCAGCAGGCATATGCAAGCATATGGGTGATCGGGCTGATTTTGGTCCATGGGCCGAGCGGAGCCATGGAAATGGCGGGCAGGGGCCAGTCCGGATAATTTCATATCCAACGTCAACGGCATTGGCGTTGGATATGAAATTAGGGTTGCCCGTTGCCAGGCAACCCCAACGACTTGTTAGTTAACAGTCGTATTCTTGAACTTTGTGCCGAGGTTGGTGAACAGCGTGCCGAGGTTTGTGCCAAGCGAGGTTGCACCTGCGATGATGCCGACGGAGATGAGGGCAGCAATCAGGCCGTATTCGATGGCTGTTGCGCCGGACTCATCCTTGAGAAAACGTGTGAAAAGAGTTGTCATGTTCTGTATCCCTGTTGAAGCGTTGCTTTTGACGCGGTTTCGTTGAACCGTCGTGAACTTAGGCTTTCAACAATTTCGGCTGACTTAAAAAAACTGGTTAGCAAAGTATCACCGGATTTCTTGCTTAATCATCGCTTACATCGCCCTGAACATTTTAAGTAAAATGAAAGTCATGACCGCAGGGCGTGCATTTCCCGCGCCGTGCCGTGCGGCGTACCCCGACGCTGGCCCCTCAAAACCGCTGCGCTATCGCCTGATCCCCGGCAATGCCTTCGCTTGGGCAAGCAGATGCAATCCTCCGGTGGCGTTCGAGGGAGCCCTTCAAAATAAGTTTTCATTAAAAATGTAAGTAATCATGTGCTTTTCCAATTTTATCATGCGCTTACTTAAAGAAGGCATGGTGTAGTTTACAATAATAAAGAAAAAATATTGAGAAGTGAAACTAAAACCCATGTTCTTACGTATCGACTATATCCATTCCAGCTTATGTTGGAGGTTTTTGCGATGGAGATCGATGGAAGTTTAGAATTTTAAGAAAATATATGAATAGATATAAGTAACAATGCGAAGCACATCGTTGTCTCGCGTAAAAATCTTTGTGTTTTAATAATTTTATTTAGAAAATATCTATTGAATAATAAGTGTTGTATTGATTTATTTCAAATAGTGATGCATATATCGGTGTTCTTGGTTTGTGAATGCTTGGGTACAATAGTAATAATCGGGAGGTTGTAATGAATAAGTTCGAAAAGAAGACGAGCTGCATTGTAGCTGGCTCTTTCATACTTGCGGTGCTTACGACGTCGGCGCTTGCCGGAGGTTTGTCGGTAGGCGGGGTTTCAGTCGGCGGTTCGCAGAATGGCGGTCTGGGCGTTGGTGCCAGCGCCAATCTCGGCGGCGTAAAGGCGGGTGCTGATGCATCGGTTGGCGGCTCCAAGGGTGTTGCTGCGGGCGTCGGCGCATCGATCGGCGGTTCAAACGGAATCAATGCGGGGGCGGGCGCCAGCGTCAACAATGGCGTTAGTGCCGGACTTGGCGCCAATGTCGGCGGATCCAAAGGTGTGACAGCTGGAGCTGGCGCAAATATCGGATCAGGCGGGATCGGTGCAGGGGTTGGAGCCAATGTCGGTGGAACCGGCGGCATTGGCGCCGGGGTCGGCGTTGGCATTGGTGGTGGCAGCAATACGGGCGGCACCAGCCCGGGCGGTACCAGTCCCGGCGGTGTCAGTACCGGCGGGGTCACGACGGGTGGTGGTATTCTTGGCGGCGGCACCAAGCCGGGCAGCCTCAATCCCGGCGTAAACAACAAGGCGATCGCTGCCAGACTGGCACAGCTCACGGCGCAGGACAGGATGAAGCTGAAAATCCGCTGTGCGGAAATTTCATCCAACGCGACGAGCTATGACAGCTCGCTGGTTGCCCTGTGCAAGCTGCTGCGCGGCTCATGAGAACAGGCGCATGAGACAAGAATGGCCCCGGAAGGGGCCATTTCTTTGCCAGGACCGGCGCGGCGGGTGTCTGCCGGGCAATCAGCCCGTGCATTTCCGCCGTGCGATGGAGCGGGTCATGGAATCAACCTGTCCCTGCAGAGCGCCGGCCTTCTTCTGGTTGGCGGTGCGATAATCCGGCAGAATGGGACCGAAGCCCGTGATCACGCTCGGTTCCCGGTAGCCTGCGCCATTGGTCAGGCTGCTGATCTGGGCCATTGCGCTGTTCTTTTGCGCAATCAAAGCGGGGCACTCGACCGTATCGTAGTGCAGGGATGAAATTTTCTCGCGATCAAGCTGCCCCTGTATATTGCCGCAGCCGGCCAGCAGCACAGCCACAATAATCAGCGGAAGGTGTTTCGTCGTCATGTGCCAATTTCCTCGATCACGAATAGCGGGACATGAATGGGCCAATGCCGCCGTTTTGGCAAGATGGCAGCGTGAATCAGTTCGCCGGCACTTGCGGCAGCGCAGCATCACTCCGGACCAGGGGATGGCGGTGGACGGCGGCAACGCCGCTGCCGTATGATCTGTCTGTAAATTCAAACTAATCAGAGTGTTGTGCTGATTTTCATAATGAATATATCAACGTCGATGTTTAAAACTGTAGTGAAATATCGATTTAATCAGAAATCTCTAGCCAATTGGTCTTGTATTGAAGTTTTGGCTTGCTGATGACGCCCGCTCGCCCTTATGATTCTGTTTCCGGGAGCACCCGGCATTGCAACGCAAGAGTGAGGAGACAGGAATGCCTGGTTTGCTGCACCCACTTCATGACGGCCACGCGCCCATCATATTGCATAGTGCCTTTCAAGACGCCCTTGATGCTTTGGAGGATTGGGAACTCGGGCACGATGAACCTCAGATCGAGGTCAACGACCGGCAGGTTCTGATCAGCGCCGTGTTCCGGCGTCTGTGGACCTGCACCGATATTCTTCCATCGAGAACGCTGGATGTCGTGGAAGACTTACTGCCATTGCGTTCGGCGGAGTTCAAGGCCGGCACGTCAACCTATGCCGATGCTGCCCATAGTCTATGGGAATTGAGCCTGCAGAAACGCGCGGCCTCTTACGAAATGCAGCATCACAACGCCTCCTGAGACACATTGGACGCTTTTTGAATTACCCGCCGCTTTGACCCGGCGGGTAATTTGTTTTTCGCATGCCTTATGGATGGCGCGGCGGTTTAGCCGCCATGTTTGGCCAGCCAGGCCTTCATCTGTTTGATTTCGCCTTCCTGCGCGGCGATGATATCGGTCGCAAGCTTGCGGATTTCTTCATCCTTGCCGTATTTCAGCTCCACCTTGGCCATGTCGATTGCGCCCTGATGGTGCGCAACCATGCCGCGGACAAAATCCTTGTCGGCATCGCCGGAAAATTTGATGGACATGTCCTTGTGCATCTTGGTGTTTGCCTGCGCAAATGCCTTGGATGACGGGCCCTGATCGCCGGTTGGCTGCATTGCCATGGCATCATGCTTCATCATCTTGTGCTCCTGCGCCAGGGCTGGTGCGGTGAAGGCGAGGGCGCAGACAAGGGCTGTGGCGGAGAAATAAGAGGTTTTCATCGAATTGATCTTTCCTTAGGTCAGACAGACAAGCACAGGCTATGACCTGTTCACCCGTGCGTTATGAAGGATAGGAAGCGATCAACAGTGGTTTGGGCGGCGGCGACAGCGGTGCGCTGGCCTGGGCAATGAGGGGCAGTTCCATGCCGTGCGGCACCAGCATTCGGGTCGAGGCCGTGGTCACGGCGGCAATGCCGATGGCGGGAATGGCGATGCAGGCGGAGCATAGCGCGGGATGGGGCAGCTTGGCCGTGTCCGTGCAATGCTTCTGGTCGCCGGCACAGGCATGGGCGTGGCCGGCCATCTGACCGGTCGATTGTACCGCCATTTCGCCCGCCAACCGGACGGGCGCCGCAAACACGGGCACCCAGCCGACGGAAAACGCCGTGAGGAACGTCAGAAGAATGGCAAGCCTGCTCATGGCGTTTTCATAACAGGAACAATCGGGAAGACGAAATCACCTTCTGTTTATTGCGTTATTGCGCACTCCTTGCCGCAGCGAGCGCCTTTTCCAGATCGGCGATGAGGTCTTTGGTATCCTCAAGGCCAACCTGCAGGCGGATGAGCGGACCCTTGTAATGCTTGCCTGTCAGCACCCGGTCGGACAGGTTGACCTGAAGCGCGAGGCTCTCATAGCCGCCCCAGGAATATCCGAGCGCGAAAATATCAAGGGCATTGAGGAAAGCCCGGGCCTGTTTCGTCTCGCCTTCGATGACAATCGAGAACACACCGGCAGCGCCGCTGAAATCCCGCTTCCACAGGGCGTGCCCCGCATGGCTCTCAAGCGCGGGATGCAGGACCTCGATCACGCCAGGCTGCTTTTCCAGCCATCGCGCTATTTCGAGCGCATTTTCGCCATGGCGCTCGAGGCGCAGTGCCATCGTGCGCAAGCCGCGCAGGACATAATAGGCATCATCGCCGCCCACGCACAGACCGATGGCCGTATAGGTATCGTCCAGCTGCCTGAAGCATTTTTCATTGGCGGAAATCGTGCCCATGAGAATATCGGAATGGCCGGACGGATATTTCGTTGCCGCGTGAATGGAGATATCGACGCCGAAATCCAGCGGCTTCAGGTAGAGCGGCGTTGCCCAGGTGTTGTCCATCATGACGATGGCGCCTGCCGCGTGCGCCTTCTCGACGATTGCCGGAATATCCTGAATTTCGAACGTGTTGGAGCCGGGGGATTCGGTAAAGACAACGGCCGTGTTGGGGCGGATGAGCTTTTCGATGCCGGCACCGACCAGCGGATCATAGTACTCGACCTCGATGCCGAGCCGCTTGAGCGTCGTATCGCAGAAATAGCGCGTGTTGCCGTAGACGCTGTCGACCATCAGCAGGTGATCGCCTGGCGACAGGAACGCCAGAAGGGGAATGGTTACCGCGGCAAGGCCGGACGGCACGAGCAGCGTGCCGAACGAGCCCTCCAGTTCGTCGATGGCCTGGCAAAGCGCGTCGGTCGTGGGGGTTCCGTGTGTGCCATAGCCATATTTCTGCTTGTGGCTGGCCATGGTTTCCGCATCGGGGAACAGCACCGTCGAGGCATGGACAATGGGCGGATTGACGAAACCGTGATAATCCCTGGGATCATAGCCTCCATGGGCCAGGCGTGTGTTGATCCCGAATTTTGCCATTTTGTCCGACTCTCTGCCCATGGAATATCCTCTGCACTGCGATGCCAACAATTGTAACTGCTGGGAGAAGTCGATAAAGCCACGGCGTTCCTGTTGCAACAGGCGAGCACAGCGGGCGTGGAAGAATAAGGCCGCTTGGGTCGATGGGAGAAACAATGACTGATGCCAGCAATCCGCAATCCCTGTCCGGCCTGAAGCGCGCGCGCCGCTCGATCGTCAATTTCCTGCGCCGCATGCGGGCACCGGCCTATCCGAACAGCCCGGCGGCCTGGACCGGGGGCATGTCGATGGCGGCGGTCCTGATCTTTTTCTTCATTCTGCTGCTGCATCCCTTCGACGATCCGCTGTCGCGCAACCTGTCCTCGCATCAGGGGCCGCTGAGTTCCCTGCGGCTGCTGACGGATATCGGTTTGTCGCAATGGTATCTGATCCCGGCCTTTTTCATTGCGGTTTGTCTGATCGGCATCGACTGGCGCAAGCTGCCCCATGCCAAGCGCGTGCGTCTCGGCCTCATCTATGCCCAGGCAACGTTTGCCTTCTGGTCCGTGGCGCTGTCGGGAATTCTCACCAATATCGCCAAGTTCTGCATCGGGCGGGCCCGGCCGAAATTCATCGACACCCTTGGGGCCAACGGCTTTTCGCCGTTTCACGCAGGGTATGATTTCGCCAGTTTCCCCTCGGGGCACTCAACCACGATGGGGGCGGTGGGCGCGGTTCTGGCGCTTTGGTTTCCGCGCTGGCGCGTGCCGATCATCCTGGCGACCATGTTCATTGCCTTTACGCGCATCATCGCCAGGGCGCATTATCCGACGGATGTGGTCGCGGGCTACAGCTTGGGCTTCCTGTTCACCCTTGCGCTTGCCAGATTCCTCGCCGGGCGCCGGGCAGCTTTTCTGTTCGATGGCACTCGATTCTTCCCGGTTTTGCGTTTTCGCGAGCGCTTCTGGCGCTGATCGGGGTTTTTGACCAAGAAATAATCGAAAATTCCATTCCGAAGCAGCCATTCCGCTGTTTCTGCAAAAATATTGAGCAAAGATTATCCCTTGACCAAACACGTAGAATGGCCTTCGATACAGGGGTGAATGGGAGACATGCTGGAGCCTTAAAAGGGTGTGGGGGAACCCGCTGGCATGTAAAATTTCTCTCTTGGGAACCACGGGCAACAATTAAAAGGGTTTAGTCGTTATGAAAAATCTCGTTTTGAAGAGCGTTCTGGGGGTATCGGCGCTGCTCTTGCTGGCTTCTGCGGCCTCTGCCGGCACGCTGGATGACGTCAAGAAAAAGGGCTTTCTGCAATGTGGCGTCAACACCGGTCTGGCCGGATTTGCTTCGCCGAACGACAAGGGCGAATGGTCCGGTTTTGACGTCGACTATTGCCGCGCTGTCGCCGCCGCCATTTTTGGCGATGCAACCAAGGTGAAATTTACGCCGCTTTCCGCCAAGGACCGCCTGCCAGCGCTGCAGTCCGGTGAAATCGACGTTCTGATTCGCAACACCACATGGACGCTGAGCCGTGACTCGCAGGGCTTTGATTTCACCGGCGTCAATTATTATGACGGCCAGGGCTTCATGATCAACGCCAAGAAGCTGTCGGGTATCAATTCCGCATTGCAGCTTTCGGGCGCTTCGGTCTGCGTTCAGTCCGGCACCACGACGGAACTCAATCTGGCCGACTATTTCAAGGCCAACAAGATGGAATACAATCCCGTCGTGTTCGAGAAGCTTGAAGAGGTCAACGCCGCCTACGATGCCGGACGTTGCGACGTGTACACGACGGACCAGTCCGGCCTGTACGCCATTCGCCTGACGCTCTCGGCGCCGGACGATCACGTCGTTCTGCCGGAAATCATTTCCAAGGAGCCGCTCGGTCCCGTTGTCCGTCAGGGCGACAGCCAGTGGGCGCACGTCATCCGCTGGGTGCATTACGCCATGCTGACGGCCGAAGAGCTTGGCATCACCAAGGCCAATGTCCAGGATCTGATCAAGAGCGACAGCCCGGAAATCAAGCGCGTGCTCGGCCAGGAAGCCAACACCAAGCTTGGCACCGATCTCGGCCTGACCAATGATTGGGTCGTCAACATCGTCAAGGCCGTGGGCAATTACGGCGAAGTGTTCGAATCCAATATCGGTTCCGGCAGCAAGCTGAAGATTGCGCGCGGCATCAATGCTCAGTGGAGCAAGGGCGGCCTGCAATACGCAATGCCGATCCGCTGATTCTTTGCAGTCATCGATCTGAAATCCGGGAAGGGGGCTCGTCCTCCTTTCCGGGGGAACAATTAAAAAAATAACAAAAATAAAAATAATAAAAATAAACGGTTAAAAGAAATGAGGGGTCAATGGCATCGCAGGATATTACGCCTGCCGGTACAGGCAGCGCCAAAGTATCACTTTTGAACGATCCGAGAATTCGCGGCTATATCTATCAGCTCGTCGTTCTGGTTGTACTGGTTGCTGTGGGTTACTGGTTTGTCAACAACACTATCGCCAATCTGCAGCGCGCCAATCTGGCAACGGGTTTCGGTTTTCTCGACGGCCGCTCCGGATTTGATATCAGCTCGCATCCGTTCACCGAATACTCAAGCGACTCGACCTATATAAAGGCGCTTTATGTCGGTATTTTGAACACGATGCTGGTTGCCGTCGTCGGTATCATCACCGCGACCATCATCGGCTTCATCATCGGCGTCGGGCGGCTTTCGCACAATTGGCTCATCCGCAAACTGTGCACGGTCTATGTCGAGGTTTTCCGCAATATTCCGCCGCTGCTGGTTATTTTCTTCTGGTATTCCGGCGTTTTGGCGGTTTTGCCCCAGGCACGCCAGAGCATCGCGCTGCCGTTCAGTTTCCTGAACAATCGCGGTTTCTTCTTTGCCGTGCCGGTTTTCGGCCAGGGTGCCTGGCTGGCTGGCGTTGCCTTTGTGCTTGCCGTCATCGGCGCCTTTCTGGTCCGTCGCTGGGCCTATAAACGGCAGATGGCGACCGGCCAGCGCTTTCCGGTGTTGTGGACATCGCTGGCGCTGATCATCGGCCTGCCTTTCCTGGCATTCGCGCTCAAGGGCTTTCCGGTTACCATGAATTATCCGGAACTCGGCGGCTTCAACATCAAGGGCGGCGCTCTGGTCGGACCGGAGTTCATGTCGCTCTATCTCGCGCTGTCCTTCTACACCGCATCCTTCATTGCCGAGATCGTCCGCGCCGGCATTCGCGGTGTGGGAAAAGGCCAGAGTGAGGCGTCGCATGCGCTCGGGCTGCGTGCAGGGACAACAACGCGGCTTGTCGTCGTGCCGCAGGCCCTGCGCATCATCATTCCGCCGCTGACCAGCCAGTATCTCAACCTGACGAAGAACTCGTCGCTTGCGGTCGCGGTCGGCTATCCCGATCTGTTTGCCGTCGGCGGAACCATCCTCAACCAGACCGGCCGTTCCATTGAAGTGGTGGCGATTTTCATTGTGATCTATCTCAGCCTGAGCGTGCTCACATCGCTGTTCATGAACTGGTTCAACGCCAAAATGGCATTGGTGGAGCGCTGATCATGGCCGATAACAATCTGAGTTTCGTTCGTACCGAAATGCTGCAGGGCCAGACGCCGCCGCTGGGCGAGCGGGGAATCGTCCGCTGGATACGCATCAACCTGATGGCAACGCCCGTCGATGCCGCTCTGACGGTGTTTGCGCTCTTCCTTCTCGTCTGGTTCGTGCCGCCGATGATCAACTGGCTGTTCGTCCAGGCTTCCTGGTCAGGGGTGGATCGGGCGGTCTGCGCGACGGTTTCCCAGGGCGGTACCCAGCCGGAAGGCTGGTCGGGTGCCTGCTGGGCCTATGTGAACGCCAATTTCAACCAGTTCATGTATGGCCGCTATCCGCAGGACCAGCACTGGCGTGTCAACATTGTCGGCGTCATGTTCGTCGTCCTGTTGGTTCCGCTGCTGATCCCGAGGATTCCCTTCAAATCCGCCAATGCGATCGTGTTTTTCTTTGTCTTCCCGATCGTTGCATTCTTCCTGCTGGTTGGCGGCTGGTTTGGCCTTCCCTATATCGAAACGGCGACGTGGGGCGGTCTGCTTGTCACGCTGGTCCTGTCTTTCGTCGGCATTTCCGTGTCCTTGCCGCTCGGCATCGTCCTGGCCTTGGGACGCCGGTCGAAAATGCCCATCATCAAGATGCTGTGCGTCGTTTTCATCGAAATGGTGCGGGGCATCCCTCTGGTGACCGTGCTGTTCATGGCCAGTTACATGCTGCCATTGTTCCTGCCGCCGGGCGTGACCTTCGACAAGTTCCTGCGTGCCCTGATCGGCGTGGCGCTGTTCGCATCGGCCTATATGGCGGAAGTGGTGCGCGGCGGCCTGCAGGCAATTCCCAAAGGACAGTACGAAGGCGCTGACTCGCTGGGATTGAGCTACTGGCAGAAAACCGGCCTCATCATCCTGCCGCAGGCGCTGAAGATGGTGATCCCGGGGATCGTCAACACCTTCATCGGTCTGTTCAAGGATACATCGCTGGTGTCCATCATCAGCATGTTCGATCTGCTCGGAACCGTGCGTCAGCACTTCAACGATGCCAATTGGGCATCTCCGCAAACCCCCATATCCGGCCTGATTTTCGCCGGTTTCGTATTCTGGATTTTCTGTTTCGGCATGTCGCGTTATTCCATCTTCATGGAACGCAGGCTGGACACAGGACATAAACGCTAAGGAGCATACGCATGACCACTGAAAACGTTGTCGATCCATCCGAACTTCATGTCGACCGCTCGCTCATGCAGGTCTCCAAGACCGATGTAGCCGTCGAGATTACCAACATGAACAAGTGGTATGGCGATTTCCACGTCCTCAAGGACATCAACCTCAAGGTGATGCGCGGCGAGCGCATCGTCATTGCCGGACCTTCGGGATCGGGCAAGTCGACGATGATCCGCTGCATCAACCGCCTCGAAGAGCACCAGAGCGGCAAGATCCTTGTCGACGGCATCGAACTGACCAACGACCTGAAAAAGATCGATGAAGTCCGGCGCGAAGTCGGCATGGTGTTCCAGCACTTCAACCTGTTTCCGCACCTGACGATTCTGGAAAATTGCACGCTCGCGCCGATCTGGGTGCGCAAGATGCCGAAGAAGAAGGCGGATGAGATTGCCATGCATTACCTCGAGCGCGTCAAGATTCCGGAGCAGGCCAACAAATATCCCGGCCAGCTGTCCGGCGGCCAGCAGCAGCGCGTGGCCATCGCCCGTTCGCTGTGCATGAACCCGCGCATCATGCTGTTCGACGAGCCGACGTCGGCGCTCGATCCGGAAATGATCAAGGAAGTGCTCGACACCATGGTTCAACTGGCTGAAGAAGGCATGACCATGGTGTGCGTCACCCACGAAATGGGCTTTGCCCGCCAGGTGGCAAACCGTGTGATCTTCATGGATCAGGGCCAGATCGTCGAGCAGAACGAACCGGCGGCATTCTTCGACAACCCGCAGCACGAGCGCACCAAGCTGTTCCTCAGCCAGATCCTGCATTGAGAATTCTGCGCATCGTCGGGACATTCATCGCAGCGGCCCTCGTGGCCGCTGTTTTGCTGTTTGTGGCCGGTGCCCTGATACCGCGGTCGTTCTTCGCGCAGACAGCCCCTCCGCCGCTCGCTGGTCGTACCGTCCTTCTCTTGTCCAATCCCATTCACACGGACATAGCCTTTCCCGCCGATCCCGATGTCATGGCGCGGCTGTCCATCCTGAACGGGGAGAATTTCCAACTGACCGACCCACGCATCGCCTGGGTTGTTGTGGGCTGGGGAGGGCGCAGCTTCTATCTTGAAACCCCCACCTGGGCCGAACTCAAATTCATGCCCCTGATGCGTGGTTTGACGCTTGATCGTTCCACGATGCATGTCGAGCCCATCGGGGTAGTCAACACGGACCAGCCCGGTATCGAGCGGTTGACGGTCGGCCCCGAAGCCTTCGAAGCGATGCTTGCGCATATGCTCGGCAGTTTCCGGCTGAACACCGAAGGCAAGGCGATGATGATCGAAGGCGCCGGATATGGTCTGAATGACCGCTTCTTCGAAGCCAATGGTTATTTCACCGCATTGCTCGGCTGCAATACCTGGACCGGCGCCGTATTGCGGGCAGGCGGCCTGCGCACCGGCGCCTGGAATCCCTTGCCGCAAAGCCTGGTCTGGTCACTCAAGCGCTACAACAATGCGACTGGCGATCAAATCTCGCCGTTGGGCTTTTCCGCATCAAATCCATAAAGCCAGTCGAAACCCGCCACGAATTTTTCAGCCGGCCGGTTGCGCAGCAGCAGGTTGCGGGCAAGCGCCACCGGCCCCTTGGCGTGATAGGCCAGCTGATTGAGCGCGCCGCGCCGCACCACGGACTCGATGCGCTTTGTCCGGTTTTTGGCATAGGCCGCCAAGGCGGAAGGCCAATCCTCGCTGTCATGGCCAAGGGTGGCGGCAAGCGCACAGGCATCCTCGATGGCCATGGCTGCGCCTTGGGCCGCATAGGGCGTCATCGCATGGGCCGCGTCGCCGATCAGCACAAGCCGCTCATCCCGCAGGAAGCTGCACCGCCTCATTTCGAACAGGCGCCAGGGTGTCCATTGGCCCGCCGACAGCACCAGATCGCGGATACCCGGATGCCAACGGTAGAAATCCCTGGTAAAATTCTGGTTCGGCGCCTGCGGGTTGACTTCGATGTCCCAGCGCCCGGGGTTTTTCCGGTCGCGCGCCACCGCCACGAAATTCATCAGCTCGCCCGAACGGATGGGGTAGGCGATGAGGTGCGCATTGCTGCCGGTCCAGGCAACGACATTGGTTCCTTCAGGCAGGAGGGCGCTGAACGAAGCAGGGAGGCGATGGGCAGGCACGGACACGCGCCAGGCGATGGAGCCGGCATAGCGGGCACGATCAAGGTCTGACAGCGCATTGCGGGTGTTCGACCAGACACCGTCGGATCCCACCAGCAGGGCGCCGCGATGCTCTTCGATGCGGTCGTTGTATTGCACGCGAACCAGCACGCCCTGCGCGTCGCTGTTGTGATGGGTAACGGCCGATTCCAGCTGCATGGCGATGTTGCCGCGCTGGCGCACTTCGGTAAGGAGTGCCTGCTGCAGATCGGCGCGGTGACAGACGATGTAGGGCGCGTGCCAGCGTTGTAGCGCGGCCTTGCCGATGGGCAGGTGCAGCAGCTTTTCCCCGCTCACACCGTCCTGCAGGCAGACCGCATCCGGCTGCACGGCATGGGGCATCAGCCTGTCCAGGACGCCGAGGCGGCCGAGCAGGCGGGTGGCATTGGGCGAAAGCTGCAATCCGGCGCCCGCTTCGGCCAGAATGGCGCTCTTCTCAAAGATCTGGACGGCAAAGCCTTTGGCGCTCAGCGCCAGCGCTAGTGTCAGGCCGGCGATACCGGCACCCGCAATGATGATTTGATCAGGATTGGGAGTTCGCCTGTTGCGAGCCGTCTTCAGATCGATGACGGGCGTTTGCAATCAGGCAGCCTTGTTGTCCACATAGGTGCAGCCGGCAGGAACCGTTTCCCCGGCGGAGAGCGACGCATCGTAACGGTAGAGCGTCGAGCAGTAGGGGCAGACCTTTTCATTGTCATCGCCGAGGTCGAGGAAGACATGCGGATGATCGAAAGGCGGATTGGCGCCCACGCACATGAATTCCTTGACGCCAATGCTGATGGCGGCGTGACCAGCGCTGTTCTGGAAGTGGGGAATGCTGTGTCCGGCCATGTGTCGCTCCTGGGCTTTCAGTCGATAGGCAATGGTGTTGCCTTTCTCATAGAGCAATTCCGCGGCGAAGAAAATCGCTTCTGCTGCGCTAAAGCGAGGCAATCTGACACAAGTGGCGGCTGGTTGCGCCGCAACCGGCATTGTGGCGGGTCTTCAGCCTGATGCCGCATGAGAAATTCATCGCGAAAGGCTTTGGTTCCGGTGTAAGCTGCCGCGTGCCGATTTTTATCGGGCTGAGGAGGGATTGGGCCGCGATTGCTATAAAACCTTCAAGAGACTTGACTAATATGGCCTGTGATTCCGCCTTTGACGGGACTATTCCAATCGGAGAATGACAATGAACGATCAGTCACCCGCCATAACGAATGCAGTCGAAGCCATCGGTCTGCCGGATCTGCACACCAGTGTCGACCGTTTCGTCAATCGCGAGTTCTCCTGGCTGCAATTCAACCGCCGCGTACTGGAAGAAGCCCACAATGTGCACCAGCCGCTGCTGGAGCGCCTGCGCTTCCTGTCCATCTCCGCCGCCAATCTCGACGAATTCTTCATGGTGCGCATTGCCGGTCTCGCCGGGCAGGTGCGTGCCGGAGTAGCCAATCGCAGCCCGGATGGGCGCACGCCGCAGGAGCAGCTGGAATTCGTGCTCGATGAAGTTGGCAAACTGCAGGCCGCCCAGCAGCTGCGCCTGAACGAACTGCGCGTCGAGATGCTGGCCGAAAATATTGAAATCGTCCGCCCGGACAAGCTGACCAAAGGCGAGCGCCTCTGGCTCGAGGATCACTTTCTCGAAACCATCTATCCCGTCCTGACCCCGCTTTCCATCGATCCGGCGCATCCGTTCCCGTTCATTCCCAATCTCGGTTTCACCATCGCCATGCTGTTGAGCCGCAGCATCGACAACCGTCCGATGACCGCGCTGTTGCGCCTGCCGCAGGCGTTGAAACGTTTCATCCAGATTCCCGACGATGCCGGCCGTTTCCGCTTCCTGACGCTTGAGGATGCCATCAGCCTGTTCACCGGGCGGCTGTTCCCGGGCTACGAGGTGAAGGGCGCCGGCACATTCCGCATCATCCGCGACAGCGATATCGAGGTGGAGGAAGAAGCCGAAGATCTGGTGCGCCTGTTCGAAAGCGCGCTGAAGCGCCGCCGCCGCGGCCAGGTGATCCGCATCGAGTTCGATGATGAAATGCCGGAATCGCTGCGTGCTTTCGTGGCGACGGAACTCGGTGTTCCCGACAACCGCATCAGCGTGCTCGAAGGTCTTCTGGCGCTCAACACCATCTCCGAAATCGTCGGCATTCCGCGCGCCGACCTGAAATTCGTGCCCTACAACCCGCGCTTCCCCGAGCGGGTGCGCGAGCATGGCGGCGATTGCTTTGCCGCGATCCGCGAAAAGGACATCGTGGTGCACCACCCCTACGAATCCTTCGACGTCGTCGTGCAGTTCCTGCGCCAGGCGGCGGCGGACCCGGAAGTGGTTGCCATCAAGCAGACGCTCTACCGCACCTCCAATGACAGCCCCATCGTGCGCGCACTGATCGACGCCGCCGATGCCGGCAAGTCTGTGACGGCGCTGGTCGAGCTCAAGGCGCGCTTCGACGAAGAAGCCAATATCCGCTGGGCGCGCGATCTGGAACGCGCCGGCGTTCAGGTCGTCTTCGGCTTCATCGAGCTGAAAACCCATGCAAAAATGTCGCTGGTCGTGCGCCGCGAGGAACAGAAGCTGCGCAGCTACGTGCATCTCGGCACGGGCAATTACCACCCGATCACCGCCAAGATCTATACGGATCTGTCGTTCTTCACGTGCGAGCCATCCATCGGCCGCGACGTTGCCCAGATCTTCAATTTCATCACCGGTTATACCCAGCCATCCGGCGAGATGGGCATTGCCGTGTCGCCGACCACCCTGCGCCCGCGCATTCTCCAGCATATCGCCGAAGAAATCGAGCATGCCAAGGCCGGCCGTCCGGCAGCAATATGGATGAAGATGAATTCTCTGGTCGATCCGCAGATCATCGATGCGCTCTACAATGCCAGCACGCATGGCGTCGACATCGACCTCATCGTGCGCGGCATCTGCTGCCTGCGCCCGCAGGTTCCGGGGCTTTCCGACACGATCCGGGCGAAATCCATCGTCGGCCGCTTTCTCGAACACAGCCGTATTTTCTGCTTCGGCAACGGTGCGGGACTGCCGTCGGAAAAGGCGCTCGTCTATATCGGTTCAGCCGATATGATGACCCGCAACCTCGACCGCCGCGTCGAAACGCTGGTTCCGATCACCAATCCAACTGTGCATCAACAGCTTCTTTCACAGATTATGCTGGCAAACCTTCTCGACAACCAGCAGAGTTACGAGTTACTAGCAGACGGTACATCGCGCCGGATTGTTCCGGCGGATGGAGAAGATGCTTTTAACGCGCAGGAATATTTCATGACAAATCCCAGCCTGTCCGGCCGCGGCAAGTCGCTGAAGTCTTCAGCACCACGCTTGATCGCTCACCGCAAGCGATCCAAAGCAGCGAAAAACAAGACTGCATGATATCCGCAGCGCAGGGGCGTGTGCAAGGACGCCATCCGGCCGGTGTCATCGACATCGGCTCGAACTCTGTACGTCTGGTCGTCTATGAGGGGGTTACCCGTTCGCCGACCGTCCTTTTCAACGAAAAGATTCTCTGCGGCCTTGGCAAAGGCCTGGTAAAAACCGGCAAGCTGAATGAAAAGGCCGTGCAAAGCGCCTTGCGGGCGCTGCGCCGGTTCCGCGCCCTGGCCGATCAGGCGGGCGCCCGCTCGCTGGATGTGCTGGCGACGGCGGCAGCGCGCGAAGCCGAAAACGGTCCCGATTTCATCGCCCAGGCCGAAATCGTTCTGGGGGAACCGATCAAGGTTCTGTCGGGCCGGGAAGAGGCCTATTATTCCGCGCTGGGGATCATCTCCGGTTTTCATGATCCCGATGGTATCGCAGGTGATCTGGGCGGCGGCAGTCTCGAACTGGTCGACGTCAAGGGCCGCACCATCGGCGACGGCATCACCCTGCCGCTGGGCGGCCTGCGTCTGCAGGATATGTCGAACGGCGATCTTTCCGCCGCGTCCGATATCGCCAAGAAGACGCTGGAATCGGCCAAGCTTTTGGCCAAGGGCAAGGGCCGGGCGTTCTACGCCGTGGGCGGCACGTGGCGAAACCTCGCCAAGCTGCACATGAGTGCCGAGCACTATCCGCTGCACGTCATGCACCACTATGAAATTCCTTTCGAGGAAGCACAGCGCTTTCTCAAGCGCGTCGCGGACGGCAATCTCGACAATATGCGCGGGATCGAGGATGTCTCGAAGAACCGCCGTGCGCTCTTGTCCTATGGCGCCATCGCGCTGCTTGAGACCATCCGCAAGATGCGTCCGTCCAAGGTTGTCTTTTCGGCCCTTGGCGTGCGGGAAGGGTTTCTGTTCTCGCTGCTGTCGGAATCCGAACAGCTGGAAGACCCGCTGATTGCCGCCGCCGATGAACTGGCCGTCCTGCGCGCCCGCTCGCCCGCCTATGCGCGCGAACTGGCGGACTGGAGCGGCGATGCCTTTGCCGCACTCGGCTATGACGAGACGGAGGACGAGAAGCGCTACCGCCGCGCAGCCTGCCTGATCGCCGATATCAGCTGGCGTGCCCACCCCGATTATCGCGGTTCGCAGGCGCTGAACATGATCTCCAACGCCGCTTTTGTCGGCATTGATCATCCGGGCCGTGCCTATATCGCGCTTGCCAATTTCTTCCGCCATGAGGGCATTGCCAACAACGCGGCAGACCCGGAACTGGCGGCACTCGCTACGCCGCGGCTGCTGGAATATTCGAAGATACTGGCGGCGATCATGCGGATTGTTTATCCGTTTTCCGCGTCGATGGCCGGGGTGGTTCCCAACCTCTCGTGGAAACAGGCGTCTGACGGCATCTATCTCGAAGTGGCGGCAAGGAATGCCGACCTGATCGGCGACGTGCCGGAAGGCCGCTTGCAGCAATTGGCGAAACTGACGGGCAAGCCGCTGAAAATGGCCATCGGCAAATAAGTGCCGGTGCTCAGGCGGCGATAGCCGCCTTCTTGCGTCCGGGCAGGGTCATCGCCGCGACACCGGCAATCACGCAGACCAGACCGATCCATGCGGTCGATGCCAGGCTTTCGCCGAGAAACAGCACGCCGATGCCGACGCCGATCGGTACGCGCAGATAGGCCTGCGATGTCGTGCCGACCGTGCCCAGCGTATTGATCAGCCGGAAATAGATCACGAAGGCGAGGGCGGTGGAGAAGACGGCAAGGCCAAGCAGCGCGAGCAGGGAGTGGGCAGAGGGCGCCAGCGTCCATGGCCGGTCGACCACGAGGCTGACCGGAATGAGGATGACGGCACCGCAGAGCATCGAGCCAGCGGCGGGCATCATCGGATCGAGATTTTTGAAACCCTTGCCGAGGATGGCGGCCGCCGCATAGGAAATCGTTGCCGCAACGATGGCAAGCTGCGCCACCAGTTCCTTGCCGATGCCGTTGAATGCCTCGAGCCCGATGATCAGGGAAATACCGATGACACCGGCCGCCACGCCGAAGACTTTTCGCGTGGTCACGGCTTCGTGGCGGGTGATCAGGACCGTCAGCAGAAAGGCGAAGATCGGCGTTGTCGAATTGAGAATAGTGGCAAGACCGGCATTGACGGTCAATTCCGCCCAGGCGATCAGTGTGAAGGGGATCACGCTGTTGATGCAGGCCTGGATGAGAAAGCGTTTCCAAATCGCCGGATCGCGCGGCAGGGCAAGGCCGCGCAGCTTGATGATGGCCAGCAGCAGTCCGCCGGCGATCAGCGTGCGGGCGGCGATGAATGTGACAGGCGGGATCGTCTCGACCCCGACCCGGATGAAGGTGTAGGAGGCACCCCACAGCGTGGCAAGAATGGCGAGAAGCGCCAGTTCTTTGGCCAGAGACGGGGTTTGCACGGGGGTAGCAGACATCATTGCCTCACATCAGCATGTTTCAACGGGCCGATGCTAGCCAGTTTTGGCGGGCCGGTACTTCGGTTTAGGCCGAAGTATCAGTCCGTGCAGGGCACGGCGCGGATCCGCTTGTTCTCGAACTTCAGGCACAACTCGCCATTGATCAGCTGCAGCGCCTTTTCACCAAAAACTTCGCGGCGCCAGCCCTGCAGGGCCGGAATATCGTCCGCATCGCCTTCCGCGGCAATCCGGTCGATCTCGTCTGACGTCGCGACAACCTTGGCGGCAACGCCGTGTTCTTCCGTCACGAGACGCAGCAGAACCTTCAGCAGTTCGGCCGCTGCTCCTGCGCCTTCCGGCGACTGCACGGATTTCGGCAGGCGCGGCATGTCTTCCTTTGGCAGGTCCAGCGCGATGTTGACGGCATTGAGCAGCCCCGTGGCGATGCTGGAGCGCTCCCAGCCCTTGGGGATGGTGCGCAGCCGGCCCATCGCTTCCACGTCACGAGGCTGCTGCTGGGCGATCTCGTAAATGGCGTCGTCCTTGAGCACGCGGCCGCGCGGCACGTTGCGCTCGCGCGCTTCGCGTTCGCGCCAGGCGGCAACGCTGCGCAGCACGGCAAGCTCCTGCGGTTTGCGCAGGCGCATCTTCAGGCGCTTCCACGCATCGTCGGGATGCATGTCATAGGTCTCGCGCGCCGTCAGCACCTTCATCTCGTCGAGCACCCAGTCGGTGCGGCCTTCTTCCTCAAGCTTTGCTTTGAGGTGCAGATAGATGTCGCGCAGATGGGTGACATCGGCCAGCGCATAGTCGAGCTGCTTGTCGGAGAGCGGGCGGCGGCGCCAGTCGGTGAAGCGCGATGACTTGTCGATCTGCGCGCCATTCACCCGCTGCACCAGCTGGTCATAGGCAATGGCATCGCCGAAGCCGCAGACCATGGCCGCCACCTGCGTGTCGAAGACCGGGTGGGGGATCAGATTGCCGAGATGGAAAACGATCTCGATATCCTGCCGCGCCGCGTGGAACACCTTGACGATGGTCTCATCCGCCATCAGCCGGAAAAACGGCGCAAGATCGAGACCCGGGGCGAGGGCATCGACAATGGCAGTATGATCAGGGGATGCGAGCTGGATAACGCAAAGCTCCGGCCAGAACGTGGTCTCCCGGATGAACTCCGTGTCGACTGTTACGAAATCGGATTGCGAAAGGGCGGCTACAGCCTGGTCAAGCTGATCTGTGGTTGTAATCATGGTCATGAAATTTCTATAGCGAATGGAAATGCATTTGTCTCGCCTGTCCGAGTTTCTTCGCTGCTTGTCGCGTCTATATGGTTGATAGGCCCACAAAACGGGCTTCCAGTCATTCGCAATCTTGACAAATCGCCGTCAAAATGCGCTTGTCCGCGCAAATTCCAAGATCATGGCCGGGGCTTTCTTCACACCTCCCGGCAGCAAGCATCAAGCATCTCAGAGGCACATATCATGCACCGTTACCGCAGCCATACCTGCGCCGCCCTGCGGAAATCCGACGTTGGTTCGACAGTTCGTCTTTCCGGCTGGGTTCATCGCGTCCGCGATCATGGCGGCATTCTCTTCATCGACATCCGCGATCACTACGGTCTGACCCAGATCGTCGCCAGCCCCGACTCGCCCGCCTTCAAGCTGGCCGAGACCGTGCGCGGCGAATGGGTGATCCGCGTCGACGGTGAAGTGAAGGCCCGCACGGACGACACGGTCAATGCCAACATGCCGACGGGCGAGATCGAAGTGTTTGCCCGCGAGATCGAAATCCTGTCCGCCGCCAAGGAACTGCCGCTGCCAGTGTTCGGCGAGCTGGACTATCCGGAAGACATCCGCCTGAAGTACCGCTTCCTCGATCTGCGCCGCGACACGCTGCACAAGAACATCATGTCGCGCACCAAGATCATCGCCGCCATGCGCCGCCGCATGACCGAGATCGGCTTCACCGAATTCTCGACGCCGATCCTGACGGCATCGTCGCCGGAAGGTGCGCGCGACTTCCTCGTGCCCAGCCGCATTCATCCCGGCAAGTTCTATGCCCTGCCGCAGGCGCCGCAGCAGTACAAGCAGCTGATCATGATGTCCGGTTTCGACCGCTACTTCCAGATCGCACCGTGCTTCCGCGACGAAGACCCGCGCGCCGACCGCCTGCCGGGCGAGTTCTACCAGCTCGACATCGAAATGAGCTTTGTCGAACAGGAAGACGTGCTGTCGACGATGGAGCCAGTCCTGCGCGGCGTGTTCGAGGAATTCGCCGAGGGCAAGCCGGTCACGCAGCAGTTCCCGCGCATCGCCTATGACGATGCCATGCGCAAATACGGTTCGGACAAGCCCGACCTGCGCAACCCGATCGAGATGCAGGCGGTGACCGAGCATTTCGCCGGTTCCGGCTTCAAGGTTTTCGCCAACATGATCGCCAACGATCCGAAGGTGGAAATCTGGGCGATCCCGGCCAAGACAGGCGGCTCGCGCGCCTTCTGCGACCGCATGAACTCCTGGGCGCAGGGCGAGGGCCAGCCGGGCCTCGGCTATATCTTCTGGCGCAAGGAAGGTGAAGCGCTTGAGGGTGCCGGTCCGCTGGCCAAGAACATCGGACCGGAACGCACCGAAGCCTTGCGCGTGCAGCTGGGTCTGGACGATGGCGATGCGGCGTTCTTCGTTGCGGGCGATCCCAAGAAGTTCGTCTCCTTTGCCGGTGCCGCACGTACCCGTGCGGGCGAAGAACTCAACCTCGTCGACCGCGACCAGTTCAAGCTTGCCTGGATTGTCGACTTCCCGTTCTTCGAATGGCTGGAAGACGAGAAGAAGATCGATTTCGCCCACAACCCGTTCTCCATGCCGCAGGGCGGCATGGACGCGCTGGAGCACCAGGACCCGCTGACGATCAAGGCGTTCCAGTACGATCTCGTCTGCAACGGCTTCGAGATTTCCTCGGGCGGCATCCGCAACCATCTGCCGGAAACCATGGTGAAGGCGTTCGAGGCGGTCGGCCATTCGCGGGAAACCGTGGAAGAACGCTTTGGCGGCCTCTACCGCGCGTTCCAGTATGGCGCACCGCCGCATGGCGGCATGGCGGCCGGTATCGACCGCATCGTGATGCTGCTCGTGGGTGCCAAGAACCTGCGCGAGATCACCATGTTCCCGATGAACCAGCAGGCCTACGATCTTCTGATGAATGCGCCGTCGGATGTGTCGCCCGCGCAGCTGCGCGACCTCAACATCCGCCTCGCGCCGATGAAGAAAGAGGATTAAAAACCCTTTCCAACCGACTCTGGACAAACAAAAAAGCCCGGCATCTCGCCGGGCTTTTTCATTGCCGTCTCTATCGATTACTGGTTGGCGTTGACCGTGACGCCGAGCGTCTTGATCAGCGACTTCGGATCGGCCATGCCGCCGGCTGCAATGATGGCAAACGGCACGGGCTTGGCCGGGGCGGCCTTGATCTCGATGTTCTTCGGGCTGTCGAGATAGGCGCTGACCGCTGTTCCCAGGGCCTGGGCGAATTCGGCATTGCCGAGCTGCGCTGCCATCATCGGAAGGATGGCCTTGCCCTGGTTGACCAGGTCGGTGCGCTTGGCACCCTGCTGCTTGGCAGCGTAGTCGAGAGCCTTGTTGGTGAGCGAAGCATCGTCGAAGCGGATCGATGCGCCGGTGAAGCTGAGCTGCTGCATCAGGCCGAGCATGGCCATGCCCTTGGCATCGTCAGGCTTGCCGTCGCCGCTCTTTACAGCGTCCTGAATGCCCTTGATGAAGTCGAGCGTGTAACCGGAAATGTCGAACTTCATGCCCAGCGTGCCGGCATTGTCGGCGGCAAAGGCGAACTTGTCGACGTTGAGACGGCCGTCGGGGATGTTCCACGAGCCGTTCATGTCGATCTTGCCCGAAAGCGTTTCATAACCAAGCGCCTTGATCGTGTCCTTGGTCTTTGGGTCTTCCACACCCGACAGGTCCGCTTTGAAGCTTGCGACATTGGATGTGAAGACGACCGGCGCCGACGCGGTGAACGGCGAAACGGAAACGGTCAGGTTGTCAGCCGAAAAGACATCCTTGCCCTTGCTGTTGACGTTGAAGTGCTTCAGCCCGCCCTTCTGGTACTGGAGCATTTTCGCCAGCGGTTCGGTTGCGCCTTCGGCCGGCAGGGTGATGCCTTCAAGCTTGATGCCTTCGACACTGATCTTGCTGTCCGGTTCATCGGCTGGGCTGAACTTGATATCCGGTACGGTTACCGATCCGATCTTGAAGCCGCCGCCCGAAACGTCGCTGACATCACTCAATGTCACGTCGCCGGCATTGAAGCTCTCCTTGGCGCCCGCTGCGGACAGCTTGGTGTCCTTGAGGGTGACGGTCGAGCCGTTGGTTTCAACATTGGCGTATTCGAGGGTGCCGCCCTGTTCGCCGTAAACGGCCTTCAAACGGGCCGCCACCGCATTGCCGTCCACCGCATAGGCTGAACCGGCAAAGACAACGACAAGTGCAGTGGTCGCAGCCATGAGGTGCAAGCCGGATTTCAGAGAGTAGGTTGGACGCATAGTGTGTTCCTTGTTTGCTCGGTAAACAAATCTATCCCATGCCGCGCGGCAAAACTATGACAGTCTTTCCCTGCGAAATCGGGCCAATTGGGCGGTAGAAAGTCAGATTTGGCGGATGGACGCAAGCCCTGCCCATTTTTTGCTCATCACGATAGGCAACAGACTGTGATCTGAGCGAATCATTGCTTGCCCGTGAATCGGTGAGTTGATAACCCATTGACATGGGAAAAAGCCTGATTCCGCCAGACAATGGCGACGATAATATTGAACCGGTTGATCTGAAAGCCGCGCTGGAAGAACGCTATCTGGCCTACGCGCTTTCGACAATCATGAACCGTGCCCTGCCGGATGTGCGCGACGGGCTCAAACCCGTCCACCGCAGAATCATGCATGCGATGCGGCTGTTGCGGCTTTCGCCCGACCAGTCCTATGCCAAATGCGCCCGCATCGTCGGCGAGGTCATGGGCAAGTTCCACCCGCATGGCGATCAGTCGATCTATGACGCGCTGGTGCGCCTGTCGCAGGATTTCGCCGTGCGTTATCCGGTTGTCGACGGGCAGGGCAATTTCGGCAATATCGACGGCGATAACCCGGCGGCCATGCGCTATACCGAAGCGCGGATGACCGACGTTGCCATGCTGCTTCTCGAAGGCATCACCGAGGATGCCGTCGATTTCCGCCCGACCTATAACGAGGAAGACGAAGAACCGATCGTTCTTCCCGGCGCCTTCCCGAACCTGCTCGCCAACGGCTCGTCCGGCATTGCGGTTGGCATGGCCACATCGATCCCGCCACACAATGTGTCGGAGCTCTGCGCCGCCGCCCTGCACCTGATCAAGCATCCCGAGGCGACGGTCGAAGAGCTGATGTCGCTGGAGGACGATCCCGAGGATCACACCAGAACCAGGGTGCGCGGGCCGGATTTCCCGACCGGTGGCGTGCTTGTCGAAAGCGCCGATGCCATTCTCGATGCCTACAAGACCGGGCGCGGTGGTTTCCGCCTGCGCGCCCGCTGGCATGTGGAGGATCAGGGGCGCGGCACCTGGATCGTCGTCATCACCGAAATTCCCTATCAGGTGCAGAAATCACGGCTGATCGAAAAGATCGCCGAGCTCCTGATCGCCAAGAAAATTCCCTTGCTGGATGACGTGCGCGACGAATCCACCGAGGATGTGCGCATCGTGCTCGAACCGAAGAGCCGCAGCGTCAATCCCGATATTCTGATGGAATCCCTGTTCAAGCTGTCCGAGCTGGAAACACGTTTTCCCCTGAATATGAATGTTCTCTCGAACGGCAAGGTGCCCAACGTCCTGTCGCTGCGCGACGTGCTCAAGCAATGGCTCGAACACCGCAAGGATGTCCTCATCCGCCGTTCGCGTCACCGGCTGGCTGAGATCGAGCGCCGCCTGGAAATTCTCGGCGGTTTCCTGATTGCCTATCTCAATCTGGACGAGGTGATCCGCATTATCCGCGAGGAGGATGAGCCCAAGCAGGAAATGATGGCCCGTTTCGGGCTGAGCGATGTTCAGGCGGAAGCGGTCCTGAATATGCGCCTGCGGTCGTTGCGCAAGCTCGAGGAATTCGAGATCCGCAAGGAATTCGACGGGCTGACCGCCGAAAAGGGCGAAATCGAGCAGTTGCTGGGTTCCGATGCCAAGCAGTGGCAGACCATTTCCTGGCAGATCGCCGAAATGCAGAAGAAATATGCGGCCGACACACCGCTCGGCAAGCGACGCACCACCTTTGCCGATGCGCCGCAGCATGACCAGGCCGATATTCACCACGCCATGATCGAGAAGGAACCGGTGACGGTCGTTGTCTCGGAAAAGGGCTGGCTGCGCGCCATGAAGGGGCATCTGCCCGATTTCTCGTCGCTAACCTTCAAGGAGGGCGACAAGCTCAAGCTGGCATTCCACGCGGAAACCACGGACCGGATTCTGATCCTGACCACCGGCGGCAAGTTCTACACCATCGGCGCCAACAGCCTGCCCGGCGGGCGCGGTCATGGCGAGCCGATCCGCATCATCGTGGATATGGAGAACGATCAGGACATCGTCACGGCCTTTGTGCACAACCCCGGACGCCAGCTGCTGCTGTCATCCCATGACGGCAATGGCTTCCTCGTGCCGGAGGCGGATGTCATGGCCAATACCCGCAAGGGCAGGCAGGTGATGAACGTCAAGGCGCCGGATGAGGCGCGCCATTGCATTCCCGTCGCTGGTGACAGCGTGGCGATCGTCGGCGAGAACCGCAAGATGCTGGTGTTCCCGCTGGCGGAAATCCCCGAACTCGGGCGCGGTAAAGGCGTACGCTTGCAGCGCTACAAGGATGGCGGCGTCTCCGACATCCGCGTCTTTGCCATGGAGCGGGGACTCACATGGCAGGATGCGGCGGACCGGACGTTCACGCGCAGCCGGGAGGAACTGGCCGAATGGATTGGGCCGCGTGCTTCCGCCGGCCGCATGGTGCCGAAGGGTTTCCCGCGCTCGGGCAAGTTTTCCTGACATCGACGTGACGGCTGATTGAAAAATTAAACGAGAACGTTCATTCTCGTATTGACCGGTTTTTCGTTTCGCTGTAAATGAGAGTGAACATTCGCTCTTTTTTGTGGTGCCTTGTGACCGACAGTATTCTGCCAAATCAATCGAAGCTCCTGACCGATGACGGATCGGACAGGGAATCCGGTTGTTTTGTCGCCAAGCTGTTCGGCAAACGGGCGCAGAACCGCGAAGTGCAGGAAGCGCGCATCCTTGAAGCCGCCACCAACTGTTTTGTCCGTGCGGGCTTTCGTGGCGCATCGATGAATGACATCTGCTCCGAGGCCGGCATGAGCCCCGGTGCGCTTTACCGTTACTTCCCCTCGAAAGAATCCCTGATCGAAGCCATCGTCGCGGGCCATCGCAAGGCAAGCGCCGAAATTCTCGACCGCATGAGCGGTTACGGCAACATCATCGATGCGCTTGTGATGGTGGGCCTCGATCACGTTCGCCAGAAGTCGGCGAACGGCGTTGACGACGCCAGCGCGCGGCTTTTTGCCGAGGTACGGGCGGAAGCCATCCGCAACGAGGCCGTTGCGGCCCAATGCGAGCTTTATGAAGGGCAGATGCGCGAAAAGCTTCTGTCAGCCGTCGGCGCCGCCAAGGCCCGGGGCGAGATTGATCCCGTCGGTGACCTGGAGCTTGTCGTGGCCAGCCTTGCCGCCATGGGCGAGGGGATCATCATGCGGAATTTTCCGGCACAGGGTGTGCCTGTCGAGGCGCTGGAGCCGATGTTCCGCGCTCTTGCGGTCGGCATCCTGCGCCCCGTGCAAGCATAAATACTGACATACCGATCCAGCAAATACCTCTTTTGATCAGGTAATCCGATGCGCAACCGTCGCACTAAACTTCTGGCATCCGTCGTTCTGGCCCTCGGCCTTACCGCCGCGCTTGTCCCTGCCGCCATGGCCGAGGACAAGACGGCCGTACAGGCGGTCAAGCCGCCCGTCATCAATGTCATTCCGGCCGTCGAAGCCGAGATGGTCGCGTCCATCACCGTCACCGGCACCATCGTTCCGCGTCAGGAGGTTGCAGTGGGAACCGATGTGGCGGGGCTGATCGTGCTCGAACTCAGCGCCGATCAGGGTGACCGGGTGAAGGAGGGCGAGATCATCGCCCGCCTCGACAAATCGTCCCTCGAAATCCAGCTGGCGCAGATCGAGGCGCAGCGCGCCCAGGCCGAAGCGTCCATCGCCCAGTCGGAGGCGCAGATCGTCGATGCGCAGATCGCCGTCCGGCAGGCCCAGGAAGCGCTCGACCGTGCCCGCGCCCTGTCGGCCAAGGGCATCACCTCCAAAGCCGATTTCGACAATGCCACCAATGCCTATGACAGCGCCAATGCCCGGCTCAACACATCCCGGCAGGCGCTGGTCGCCAGCCAGTCACAGCTGCAATTGGTCGCCGCGCAGAAGCGCGACGTCCTGCTGCGCATCGAAAAGGCCGACGTCAAGGCACCGACGACCGGCGTCGTCCTCAGCCGTAATGCGCTGCTTGGCGGCATTGTGTCGATGAATGCCGGTCCGCTGTTCCGCATCGCCCGAGACGGCGAATTCGAACTTTCGGCCAATATACCGGAAGTGGATTTGCCGCGCCTCAAGCCTGACATGCCGGTGGCTGTGCGCGTGTCCGGCATGGAACAGCCGGTTTCCGGCCGGGTGCGCCTCATCTCCCCGGAAATCACCGCAAGCTCGCGCCTCGGTGCGGTGAAGATTTCACTGGAGCGCAATGACGCGATCCGGCCCGGCAACTTTGCCCGTGCGGTCATCGAATTGACCCGGCGCAATGGCGTCAGCGTCCCGCTCTCGGCTGTTGTCTATCGCGGCCCGACGGCCCTTGTGCAGGTGGTCAAGGACGGCGTGGTCGACACGCGCAAGGTCACCCTCGGCATCCGCAATGACCGCGCTGTGGAAGTGCTCGACGGCCTTGCCGACGGCGAAGACGTTGTCGCGCGGGCCGGTACGTTCGTTGCCAATGGCGACCGGGTGACGCCCATGCGCATTGCCGCGGAAACGACGGGGGCAGTCAAATGAACTGGAACATTTCCGCCTGGTCGATCCGCAATCCGGTTCCATCGATCCTGCTGTTTGTCGTGCTCGTCGTTCTCGGCCTGATGAGTTTTTCCAAGCTGCCGATCACCCGCTTTCCCAATATCGATGTTCCCCTGATTTCCGTAGCGGTCACCGATCCCGGCGTTGCGCCGAGCGAGCTGGAAACCCAGATCGCCAAGCGTGTCGAGGATTCGGTTGCCAACATCACCGGCGTGAAGAACGTCACCACCACGCTGACCGAAGGCATTTCGACAACGCTCGTCGAGTTCCGCCTCGAAGTGGATACGCAGAAGGCGCTCAACGATGTCAAGGATGCGGTCACCCGCATCCGCAGCGATCTGCCTGCCACGATCAAGGAACCCATTGTCAGCTCTGTCGATGTCGAGGGCTCGTCGATCCTGACCTATGCGATTTCCGCGCCGGCGATGACATCCGAGGAACTGTCCTGGTTCGTCGACGACAAGATTCTGCGCGATATCCAGGGCGTCAAGGGTGTCGGCCGTGTCGAACGCTATGGCGGCGTGACGCGGGAAATCCGCGTCTCGCTCGATCCGGACCGTCTGACGGCATTGGGCGTGACCGCATTTGACGTCAACCGCGCGCTGAAATCGATGAATGCCGATCTGACCGGCGGGCGCGGCGATCTGGGTTCAACCCAGCAGACCATCCGTACCCTTGGCGCATCCCGCACGCTGGACGACCTGCGCAGCGTCGAAATTCCGCTGGCGGGCGGGCGCTCTGTCCGGCTGGATGCCATCGGCACCGTGTCGGATTCGTTCCAGGAACCCAAATCCTTTGCCCGCGTCAACAACCAGACCGTGGTGTCCCTCGGCGTGTTCCGCGCCAAGGGTGCCAGCGATGCGGATGTGTTCAAGCGGGTTCAGGACCGCATGGACCTGCTGACGCAGAAATACCCCGATGTGCGGTTCAGCATCATCGACAATGCAGTGAACTACACCTACGGCAATTATGAAGCCGCCATGAGCTCGCTGGTCGAAGGCGCGCTATTGTCGATCGTCGTGGTCTTCCTGTTCCTGCGCAATATCCGCGCGACGCTGATCGCGGCGATTGCCCTGCCGCTGTCGGCCATCCCGACATTCTGGGCCATCGATATGCTCGGCTTCTCGCTGAACCTGATCAGCCTGCTCGGCATCACGCTGGTGACGGGTATTCTCGTCGACGACGCCATCGTGGAGATCGAGAACATCGTCCGGCACATGCGGTCGGGCAAATCGCCTTACCGCGCGTCGCTGGAAGCGGCCGACGAAATCGGACTTGCGGTTATCGCCATTTCCGTGACGATCATTGCGGTGTTTGCGCCGGTCAGCTTCATGAGCGGCATTGCCGGACAATATTTCAAGCAGTTCGGCCTGACGGTCGCCGTGGCGGTGTTCTTCTCGCTGCTGGTCGCCCGCCTGATCACGCCGATGATGACCGCCTATCTCCTGCGCGACGGCAAGAACCTGCACCATGAGGACAATGACACCGGCTGGGTTGGCGCCTATACGCGCTTCCTTGGCGTGACGCTGCGCTATCGCTGGCTGACGCTGATCAGCGGCGTCCTGCTGTTCGCTACAGCCATCTGGGCCATGGGGTTCCTGCCATCCGGGTTTGTCCCGGCACAGGACGAGGCGCGCGTGGCGGTCAATCTCGAACTGACGCCGGGTTCGCGCATCGATGAAACCCGCCGCGTCACCGATGAAGCGGCGCTGCGGGTCAGGGAAATCCCGGAAGTGCAGCAGACCTATGTCGTCGGCGGGTCGTCGCCAAAGGGCGAGACGGATACGCGCCGCGCGACCATGATCGTCAAGCTCAGCCACAAGAGCGAGCGCAACCGAAGCCAGAAGCAGATCGAAGCCGAGATTTTCGCCAAGCTTTCCGAAGTGCCGGATCTGCGCGCCAACTTTGTCAATGATCGCGGCGAGCGCGAATTTGCCGTCGGCGTCATCGGCGCGGACGGCCAGAAGGTGAGCGAGCAGGCCCGGTCCATGCAGAGCGGCATGACGGCAACGGGCAGCTTCCAGGCGGTGTCCTCCAGCGCTGCGCTGGACCGTCCGGAAATCATCGTGACACCGCGCATGGACAAGCTGGCCGAGCTTGGCCTGTCCACGGCTGCCGTTTCCGATGCGCTGCGCGTGGCAACCCTTGGCGACCTCGACGCCAATCTGGCGAAATACACCGTGGGTGACCGACAGATTCCGATCCGGGTTCAGCTGACCGAGGACGCCCGCCGCGATCTGACCGTCTTGAACACGCTGACCGTGACCGCCCCATCCGGCGTCGTGGTGCCGCTGGCATCCATCGCGCAGGTCAGTTTCGGCCAGGGACCGTCGTCCATCGAACGCTTCAACCGCGAACGGCGCGTCGTCGTCGGCGCCAACATGGCCGGTGGCAAGGAGATCGGCGAGGGGCTTTCCATCGTCAAGGGCTTGCCGCAGGTCAAATCCATGCCGGATGGCGTGCGCATTCAGGAAACCGGCGACGCCGAAGTCATGGGCGAAGTGTTCGCGGGGTTCCGCAATGCGATGATCATGGGCCTGATGCTGGTGTTCGTGGTGCTGATCCTGCTGTTCGGCAGTATCTTCCATGCCTTCACCATTCTGATGTCATTGCCGTTGTCGATTGCCGGTGTGGCCGCCGCCCTGCTGCTCACCAACAATTCCGTATCCATGGCCGTGGTCATCGGTATTCTCATGCTGATGGGCATTGTCACCAAGAACGCCATCATGCTGGTCGATTTTGCCATTGAAGAGGTCAAGCACGGCATACCGCGCAATGAGGCGATCATCGACGCGGGCCGCAAGCGCATCCGTCCCATTGTCATGACGACGATTGCCATGTCCGCGGGCATGGTGCCGGCGGCGCTGGCCTTCGGCGATGGCGGCGAGTTCCGGGCACCCATGGCCATCGCGGTGATCGGCGGGCTGCTGATCTCGACCGTCCTGTCGCTGGTGTTCGTGCCGTCCTTCTACACGATCATGGACGATCTCAGCCGCTGGATGGCGCGTGCGTTCCATTGGGGCTTCCGCCCGAACAAGCCGGACGAAGCCGAAGCGGCCGCACGCCCTGGCGTGCGCACCGTGCCCGCCTATCCGGCACCGGGCTATGCCAGCGAGGCAGCCGAATAGGGGTTCTCAGATCGGGTGGCGGAACGCCGCCATCCGCGAGCGCTTGCGGGCGCTGTGCATCTGCCAGATCGAATGGCTGACCAGCGTGGTGATGATGATGATGCCGCCAAGCAGGGTGGGGTCGCTTGGACGTTCGGCAAAGACCAGCCAGACCCAGATCGGCGCCAGAACCGTCTCCAGGAGATAGAACATCGCCACTTCAGGCCCGGACAGGAAGCGCGGGCCGGTCGCCAGGCAGGCAAAGGCGATTGTCGTCACCACGGCGCCGTTGAAGATGATCCAGCCGGGCGCGGCGACGGAAAAGCCATGCTGTGAAACCATGAAAATCGCCACGATCATCGGCAGGACGGTGCCGATAATGGCGGCAAAGCTCATATCCTTCTTCGAGGCGCGGGTCACCGTGATGGCGGAGGCGAGGAAGAATGTCGACATCAGGGCGATGATGTTGCCGAACAGGTGCCCCGATGACAGGCCCTCGCGCACGATGATCCCGACGCCGATCAGCATGAAGAACATGGCGACGAAGGTTGCGGTTTTCGGGCGCTCCTTCAGGAAAATCCAGGAAAGCAGCGCCGCAAACACCGTGTTGAACGCCAGGATGAAGACAAGGTTGGCGGTCGAGGTGTTGTAGACGGCGATCATGAAGAAGATCGAGCCCAGGCCGTAAAGCCCGGCCACGGCAAAGCCGATCCGTCCCGGCAGGATGGTTTTGACCCGGCCGGTCACCATGCTCCACACCGCCCAGATGATCAGGGCGCAGATGAAGGTCGTGCCGCTGCGCAAAAGCAGCGTCGACCAGGTTTCCCCCTGGCCGAGGCGCAGCAGCGGGATATCGACGGAGAGTATCAGCCCGCCTATGCCCGTGATGAGCAGGCCCTTGCGGTGATCGAGATGCGGTTGGGACATTTCCTCTGACTTTCCAAGTCTTTTTCTTGTTTTGAGGCCCGAGCATTAGCCGCAAGCGCTGGCTTATTCTAGGTCGCCTGCACATAAATCTGTTTCAAACGGCAGAAGGCAGTTTCGTGGTGCGTGGTTCGACAAGCTCACCATGAGGGATATGGTTTGGTGCAAGGTTGGTCACAAACGTTGCAGAATAGTGCTCCCCTGCAATCCTCACCCTCCCTCATGGTGAGCTTGTCGAACCACGCATCACCAAAGTGCACATGAACTAATCGCGGCGTTCCCAGCCCTTCGGGCCCAGATGTTCCTGGGGCTTGTAGCGGATTTTGTACTGCATCTTGCGCGAGCCCTCGACCCAGTAGCCGAGATAGACATGCGGGAGGCCGGCGGCAGCGGCGCGCTGGATGTGATCGAGGATCATGAAGGTGCCGAGCGAACGGTCGGCGTAATCCGGATTGAAGAAGGAATAGACCATCGACAATCCGTCGCCCATGACATCGGTCAGTGCCACGGCGATCAGCTCGCCTTCGCCTTTCTTGGTGATGAAGGAATCCGGCCCGCGGCGGCGGTATTCGATGATCTGGGTGGGGACGTGGGTGTCTTCGACCATCATCGCATAGTCGAGCACCGTCATTTCCGACATGCCGCCCTTGTTGTGCCGCGCATCGAGATAGCGCCGGAAGAGGGCGTATTGTTCCGTCGAAGGTTCCGCCTGGTGGATATTGCCGATCAGGTCCCGGTTGTGGTTCCAGACCCGGCGCATGGATTTGTCCTGCTTGAACTCCCCGGCCAGAATGCGCACGGAAACGCAGGCCCGGCAATTCTCGCAGGCCGGACGGTAGGCAATGTTCTGGGAGCGGCGGAAACCGCCCTGGGTCAGGAGATCATTCAGCTCGGCGGCGCGCCCGCCGACAAGGTGTGTAAAAACCTTACGCTCCAATTGCCCTTCCAGATAAGGACAGGGCGAGGGTGCTGTAAGGAAGAACTGCGGTGATTGCTGCGGTTGATGCGTCATTCGTTATCCTGGAACAGTCTGCAACCCCTATAGAATCGTAAGACCCCCGAAAACGTCAATTCAATTATATTGCATTCAGATGTGAATGTCGCGGGTCGTCGTTGCAAACGTTACGGCCAGGACCGAGGTGCCAAGCTTAATGTCAGCCGTGGTCGTCATTGAGATTGTAGCAGGGCTGGCCGTTCCATGAATGGCTCGGCGCATCCACCTTGCCGTCGACCGTACGGCCCCAGCGGCCGGCGAAGGAACGGTAATCGTTGGAAAAGCGGATGGTCAGCAGACCCGAGCCGTATTTGTCGACCCAGACCATCGTGCGCTCGGTACCTTTGGCCGGATCTTTTTCCGCGAGGGTTCCCATGACGAGGCCATCGCGCGCTTCGATCTGGTATGTGCCCGATATGCGGCCATCACGATCCACATTGAGCGCCGTGACGACATCCCGGTAGTCGCCGCTTGAAATCACCTCGCCGCAAAATCGTCCGGCCGGTGAAGCAGCGATGCTGTCGCCAAGTCCGGAACCATAGAATGCAAATGCCATTGCGGCGAGAGCAGCAAGCCTGAGATGTGTCATGGATGTGGCCGGTAAAGCAAGAAGGCTCCCGATGGGAGCCTTCTGGATTAATGATATGCGCGTACGACGACCGTACCAAGAAGAAGATCGTGGACCGTGCGTTTGCGGTCGACAACGAAAGTTGCAAGCAGGATCAGCGGTGTCAGCACCACATTCAATCCCCAGAACAGCACCGTATGAACGACCGCAAGCAGGCCATCGACCTTCTGGCCGTCAAGACGTTCGAGCCTGAGGCCCATCATCTGCATGCCCTTGGTTGCCTGGCGCGGTCCGCCGAGTGTTGTCGCCACATAGGCGAGCGCCACGGCCGGGAACATGATGCCATAAAGCATCCATCCAAGGCCAAGCGTTGCAACACCCAGAATGGCGATGACGATCGCGACCGGGATGCACAGGAAAAACACGATGACATAATCCATCAGGAACGCAAAAATGCGGCTGGACCGCACGCCCTGATACATCCGCCAGTCATCCAGGCGGTTGGTGATTATTTCGCCGTCAAGCGCGCTCGTATTCATTTCGTTTCCCGTTTCAAACACACGGACACAGTGCCGTGCTGCAGAACGTGGGAACTCCAGAATGGAAATTCAAGCAGATTTTTTTACAGGCCGGCTTTCAGGCGCTCGGCGACAAGCGGGGCGAAATAGGTCAGGATGCCGTCGCAACCGGCACGCTTGAACGCCAGCAGCGTTTCCATCATCACCCGTTCCTCGTCGATCCAGCCATTGGCGCCGGCGGCCTTGATCATCGTGTATTCGCCGGACACCTGATAGGCGAATGTCGGGACGGAGAATGTCTGCTTGAGCCGGTGGATGATGTCGAGATAGGGCAGGCCGGGCTTGACCATCAGTGAATCCGCGCCTTCCGCCAGATCCTGCTCCGCTTCGCGGACCGCCTCGTCCGTATTGGCCGGGTCGATGTAGTAGGTCTTCTTGTCGCCCTTCAGGCGTCCCGACGTGCCGATTGCTTCGCGGTAGGGGCCATAGAAGGCCGATGCGAACTTGGTGGCATAGGCCATGATCGCCACATCCTGGAAACCATTCTGGTCCAGCGCTTCGCGGATGGCACCGATACGGCCATCCATCATGTCGGACGGCGCAATGATATCGGCACCGGCCGCTGCCTGCAGCACGGCGCCACGGGTGATCTGCGCCACCGTCTCGTCATTGACGATGATGCCGTCGCGCAGAATGCCATCATGGCCATGGCTGGTGAACGGGTCGAGCGCCACGTCGGTGATCATGCCGATTTCCGGCACCGCGTCCTTGATGGCGCGGGTGGCGCGGTTGATCAGGTTGTCGGCATCGAGAATGCCCGATCCCGTCTCATCGCGCAGGGCCGGGTCGATATTGGCGAAGGTGGCAATGGCCGGAATGCCAAGCTTTGCGGCGCGTTCCGCCTCGCGCGCGGCCATATCCACAGAAAAGCGCTGCACGCCGGGCATGGCGGCAATGTCTTCACGGCGATTCGTCCCCTCGCACAGAAAGATCGGCCAGATCAGGTCATTCACCGTCAGCTGGTTCTCCTGAACCAGGCGGCGCGACCAGTCGGCCTTGCGCATGCGGCGCAGTCGCCGGCTCTGCGTGATTTCATCGACGGTCCTGCCGGTGCTGGCATGAAAAGGGGAAACTTTGTTCATGATGGCTGCCTTATCCGCGTGCAGCGGACTTTCTGCTGTTGTTGAGAAGTGTTTTAACAGGCTTCCCCCCTCGGACCAAGATGCTTGGCAACAGATGTGATCCATTGACGCGGTGCGCCGGAGTTTCCTAACCTCATCATAATCAATGAGGAGGGGTGCATGGAAATCGATTTCGGCGGCGAAGGCGAAATAGTATTCGAAACCAGCGGCAAGGCCGGACTGGTTCGTTTGACACGCCCGAAAGCCCTCAATGCGCTGACCCCGATCATGGTCCGGGCGATGCATCGCGCCCTGCAGGCCTGGGCCGTCGATCCCGATATCGCCTGCGTTATCGTTGAGGGGGAAGGCCGCGCCTTTTGTGCGGGCGGCGATATTCTTGCCGTCTACCATGCGGGGCAGGCGGGCAAGCCGCTCTACGACTTCTTTTACGACGAGTACCGGCTCAACGCCTTCATCCGCCATTTTCCAAAACCTTATGTTTCCCTGATCGACGGCATCGTCATGGGCGGCGGTGTCGGCATTTCCGTGCATGGCTCGCACCGGATCGTCACGGAAAATGTCATGTTCGCCATGCCGGAAGTCGGGATCGGCTTCTTTCCCGACGTGGGCGGCAGCGCCTTCCTGCCGCACTTGCCCGAACATTTCGGCACCTATCTTGCCCTGACAGGCAACCGTATCCGCCAGGGCGATTGCCTGCAGAGCGGCATTGCCACCCATGCGATCCGGGCGCAGGACAAGGAGGCGATCCGCCATAGCCTGATCAAAACAGGCGACCCGGCGGAAGCCTTGCACGGCAAAACGATCAATCCGGACTATGAAACCAGTGAAAAAATACGCGATATGATCGGCGTGCTCTTCGATTCGCAAACGCTTGGCGGTTGTCTCATCCGCCTGGCTGCCGCCGGCGTGAACGGAAACGAGGATGCGCAGCGCGTTCTGGATATTGTCAGGACACGTTCTCCCACCAGCCTGCACGTGACGTTCAGGCAGATCGAAGAAGGACGTGATCTCGACATGGATCAATGCATGCAGATGGAATACCGGATCCTGTCCCGAATGCTGGAAAACCATGATTTCTATGAAGGTGTCCGGGCGCTGCTGGTCGATAAGGACAATGCGCCGCTCTGGCAGCCGGCAACGGTTGAAGACGTGACGCCTGAGATGGTGGACGCTTATTTCGCGCCATTGGGCGAGCGGGAACTGCAGCTTACATGATCGAGAAGCCCACCCATCTGCCCTTCGATTCGACGCTGGCCCAGACCGGATTCATCTGGCTGCTGCGTTTGGTGTCGCTGTATTGCCTCGCGGCCGGTGTCGGTTACTGGGTGCAGATCATGGGCTACTACGACGGGCTGCTCTGGCGCTTCGACCTGATGCCCTGGCAATGGAAGGTGGCGTCGGTGTCGCTGGCCATGCTGTTTCCCGTGGCGGCGACTGGGCTTTGGATGATGGTTTCGTGGGGTCCCGTCATCTGGTTCGTGGCCGCCGCGGGTGAGACGCTGATGTTCACGGTGTTCTGGGAATACTTTTATTTCCGGCCGGCAATTGCCGTTATCCATGGCTGCGTCGCCTTGCTCTATATCGCCTTCCGTATCGTGCTTTTGCTGCAGAAGCGCCAGCAGGCCATGCCGCAGCGGTAAGTCTTCATTAAGCCTGAAATTGCATGCCTCGTGGTAAGGTACTGTTAAGTCTGAGTTTTAATTCGAATTTTATGCGTATTCGATAGTGTTGCCTCAACGGTGAGAAAAATACACCGAAACAACAGTGAGGCAGGTATTATGAACAACATACAGAGAAAGTCTGGCACGAGCCCGCATGCGACCGTCAATGATACAGCATTGCGGACTCTTTATCTTGAAGCACTTCAGTTGGTCGAACGTCTGCATCGTCGTTTACTTGACGTTGTCAAAGATGAATTCGACCGCAACGGCCGCAGCGACATCAACGCCATCCAGGCATTGCTGCTTTTCAACATCGGCAATGCTGAACTGACCGCCGGTGAACTGCGCAGCCGCGGTTACTATCTCGGTTCGAACGTGTCCTACAATCTGAAGAAACTGGTCGAGCTCGGCTTCATCTCCCACGAGCGTTCCCGCACCGACCGCCGTTCGGTTCGCGTCAGCCTGACGGAGAAGGGCAATGAAGTGGCCGAACTGGTTGCAGGCCTTTACGAGCGTCACGTGGCTTCGATCGAGCATGTCGGCGGCATCAAGGCGGAAGAATTCCAGTCGATGAACAAGGCGTTGCAGCGTCTCGACCGCTTCTGGAACGATACCATCGCCTACCGCATGTAATCCTCGAGACTACTGTCAAACAAAAGCCCGGCTTCGCGTGACTGCGAAGGCGGGCTTTGCTGTGCAGGGCTGTGCCAACGGGCCAAAAGTCATCAATCCGCCATAATGGCGTGGAAAGGCGTTTTGAGTTATTCCATAATTCAGTGAAGCTTAAATAGCGGCCTCCGCACGGGCTGATCGGCGCTCGAACCATCACGATAACGCGATCAGTGCAAAAGTTGCTGTTTATTAAGGGTGTTCCTGATAATTTTGGAAACCATAATCCGTGTTCTGCGTTATGAGGCGACGGGTTGGTTACAGAACTTCCAATTGGGTTGGGCAATACTATGAAGAAACTAGGATCATCAGCGCTTGATCGCCGCACATTCCTCACGGGCGTGGCAACAGCTGGTTTGGCTGCCATTGCATCGTCCGCCTGGGCAGAAGATGCCGCAATCAACGACATCCTTGCTTCTCCACGCCGCGGCAACTGGGACGACCAGTTCGACGCACGCTCCAGCGCCCATGCCAAGGTGGCCAGCTTTCAGCCGATTGCCAGCCCCGAGACAGTGTCCTTCATTCAGGCGGCCATCAACAGCTACAACCAGATCGTTGCCGGTGGCGGCTGGCCGAACGTGCCGGTTACCACCAAACTGCAACTCGGCGTTGTCGATCCTTCCGTTTCCATCCTGCGCAAGCGCCTGATGGTATCGGGCGATCTGTCCGCGAGCGCCGGCATTTCCAATTCGTTCGACACTTACGTCGATGCGGCGGTGAAGCGTTTCCAGACCCGTCACGGCCTTCCCGCTGATGGTGTCATGGGCCAGTTCACCATTGCTGCCATGAACATTCCGGCCAATATCCGGCTCGGCCAGCTGCAGACCAATCTGGAGCGCGTGCGCACGCTCGCCGCTGCCAACCAGGGCGCCCGCTATGTCATGGTCAATATTCCGGCCGCGCAGATCGAGGCCGTCGAGGGTGGCCGCGTCGTGCAGCGCCATACGGCCATTGTCGGCAAGATCGACCGCCAGACGCCGATTCTCGACTCCAAGATCTCCGAAGTCATTCTCAACCCTTACTGGACGGCACCGAAGTCGATCATCCAGAAGGATATTATCCCGCTGATGCGCAAGGACCCGACATACCTCACGCGCAACAAGATCCGCCTGTTCAACGAACAGCGCCAGGAAGTGCCGCCGGAAAGCGTCGACTGGAACACCGACGATGCGGTCAAGCTGATGTTCCGTCAGGACCCGGGCAAGATCAACGCCATGTCCTCGACCAAGATCAACTTCCCCAATCCCTACGCGGTTTACATGCATGACACGCCGCAGCAGGGCAATTTCAACAAGCTGATGCGCTTCGATTCTTCCGGCTGCGTGCGCGTGCAGAATGTGCGCGACCTGAATGTCTGGCTGCTGCGCAACACACCGGGCTGGGACCGCCAGACCATGGATGCGACGATCAAATCCGGCGTCAACACGCCGATTGCCGTTGCCGATCCGGTTCCCCTGCATTTCGTCTATGTCAGCGCCTGGTCGACCGGCGACGGTGTCGTCCAGCTGCGCGACGATATTTACGAGCGCGATGGCCAGCAGGCCCTGTCGATCGGCACCAATACCTGATCGCTGCATCTGCTTGAATTTGCTGATATTGCAAAGACCGCCTCCGGGCGGTCTTTTTGCATTTGAATGGTGGATGGCGGTTTCGGGCTAGTGCTTTTCGCCCACCGGCCATTGGCCTTGATCGTTTAAGTATGATAATGCGCCGGAAATACCTACTCACTTACCGGCAAATGAGGGTCCAGGCACCATGTCGAATGCAAGCGCTTCCGTTGCAGATACATTTTTCAACGCATCACTCGAAGACATCGATCCGGAAATTTTTGGCTCCATCCGCAAGGAACTGGGCCGCCAGCGCCACGAGATCGAGCTGATCGCCTCGGAAAACATCGTTTCGCGTGCCGTGCTTGAGGCACAGGGCTCGATCATGACCAACAAATATGCCGAGGGCTATCCGGGCAAGCGCTATTATGGCGGCTGCCAGTTTGTCGATATCGCAGAAGAACTGGCCATCGAACGCGCCAAAAAACTGTTCAACTGCGAATATGCCAATGTGCAGCCGAATTCCGGCAGCCAGATGAACCAGGCCGTATTCCTGGCGCTGCTGCAGCCGGGTGACACCTTCATGGGCCTCGACCTCAATTCCGGCGGGCACCTGACCCACGGTTCGCCCGTCAACATGTCCGGCAAGTGGTTCAACGTCGTGTCCTACGGCGTGCGCCAGGACGACAACCTGCTCGACATGGCCGAAATCGAACGCCTGGCACATCAGCACAAGCCAAAGCTGATCATTGCCGGCGGCACGGCCTATTCGCGCGTCTGGGATTTCGAGCGTTTCCGCCAGATCGCCGACGCGATCGGCGCCTATCTGATGGTCGACATGGCGCACATCGCCGGTCTCGTGGCTGCCGGTGTGCACCCGTCGCCGCTGCCGCATGCGCACGTCACCACCACCACGACGCACAAATCCCTGCGCGGCCCGCGCGGCGGCATGATCCTGACCAACGACGCTGATATCGCCAAGAAGATCAATTCGGCTGTCTTCCCCGGTCTGCAGGGCGGACCGCTGATGCATGTCATCGCCGCCAAGGCCGTGGCTTTCGGTGAAGCGCTGAAGCCGGAATTCAAGACCTACGGCCAGAATGTCGTGAACAATGCCCGTACCCTGGCAGAATCGCTGAAGAAGAACGGCCTCAACATCGTTTCGGGCGGCACCGACAACCATCTGATGCTGGTGGACCTGCGTCCCAAGAACGCCACCGGCAAGCGTGCGGAAGCTGCGCTTGGCCGCGCCAACATCACCTGCAACAAGAACGGCATCCCGTTCGACCCCGAAAAGCCGTTCGTCACCTCGGGCGTGCGCCTGGGCACACCGGCCGGCACGACGCGCGGTTTCGGCGCGGCCGAATTCACCGAGATCGGCAATCTGATTTCGGAAGTGCTCGATGGCCTGAAGGTCGCCAATTCCGACGAGGGCAATGCAGCGGTGGAAAAGGCCGTGCAGACCAAGGTGGTCGAGCTGACCGGGCGTTTCCCGCTTTACCCCTACCTCGGACAGTAATTCCGGGAGAAATATTGGAAATGGCGGTGCTTGAGCGCCGCCATTTTTGTTTGCGGGTGCGGGAGGAAGTGCGTGGTTCGACAAGCTCACCATGAGGGAGGCGAGTTGGCTTCAAGCTACTCGCAAAGGTTGTAGGGTATGGCTCTCTGCAATCCTCACTCTCCCTCATGGTGAGCTTGTCGAACCACGCAATGTGACTCTGCCATCCGCCAGCCACAAACAGTCACACCAACCGTTTCTTTGACACATCGTTGCGGCCAGGGTGCTTTTATATCGTACCGAAAGCCACTATCTTCCCATAGTGGAACGAATTTGACATCCGCACCCCGTTTGACATCACCCGCAACATGCGGATGTCAAATTCAAAGTTCCACTAGTATCATAGACTTGCTAGTGGTCCTTTGATTCTGACATTTGCCTGAATGGCCTGTATCAAAGGGACGCAAATGTCAGAATCGGACCACTACCGATTTCAGAATCATCTCCGGAAAGCCAAACGATGCGTTGTCCCTACTGCCAGTCTGAGGATACTCAGGTGAAAGATTCCCGCCCCGCCGAAGATGGGGCGGTGATCCGCAGACGGCGCATCTGTACCGTGTGCGGCGGGCGCTTCACCACCTTCGAGCGCGTGCAGTTGCGCGATCTCAGCGTGATCAAGAAGAGCGGCCGCAAGGTGGCTTTCGACCGCGACAAGCTGATGCGTTCGGTTGAAGTGGCGCTGCGCAAGCGGCAGGTCGATCCGGAACGGGTGGAGCGCGCGGTGTCGGGCATCGTCCGCCAGCTCGAAAGCTCCGGCGAACCGGAGGTCAGCTCCGACGAAATCGGCCGGCTGGTCATGGATGCGCTGAAAGGCATCGACGACATCGCCTACATCCGCTTTGCCTCGGTCTACCGCAATTTCCGCGAGGCCAAGGATTTCCACAATGTGATCGACGAAATCACCGCTGGCGATGTTGCGTCCGATCCGGTCGAGGATGAGTGAACCGCATGAACCCATCGGAGCAGAGTGCGCTTGACCGGCGCTACATGGCTGCGGCCATTCGTCTGTCGCGCAGCCATCAGGGGCTGACGGGAACAAACCCGTCCGTCGCGACGCTCATTGTCGACAAGGATGGTGTCATTGCCGGGCGCGGCGTGACCGCCATCGGCGGGCGGCCGCATGCGGAAACACAAGCCCTGGCCGAGGCTGGCGACCGGGCGAGGGGCGCTACGGCCTATGTCACGCTGGAACCCTGCGCCCATCACGGCAAGACGCCGCCCTGTGCCGATGCGCTTGTGACAGCTGGCGTCAGCCGCGTCGTTGCCGCCGCCAATGACCCGGATGACCGGGTGGCGGGCAGGGGCTATGCCATCCTGCGCAATGGCGGCATCGAGGTGGTGACCGGCGTTCTGGCAGCGGAAGCCGCCGATTATCTCGCCGGCTACCTGATTCGATCATCGAAAAAACGCCCGGAAGTGACTCTGAAACTTGCACTTTCCGCCGATGGCTATATCGGCAGGCACGGGACGGGCCAGATCACCATCACCGGGCCGGCCGCGCGGGCGCAGGTACACCTGATGCGGGCTGAATCCGACGCCATTCTCGTGGGGATCGGCACGGCGCTGGCCGATGACCCCATCTTGACCTGCCGCCTGCCGGGGCTGGAAAACCGTTCGCCGGTGCGCGTCGTGCTCGACAGCCGGCTGCGTCTGCCGCTGGACAGCAAGCTGGTGCAATCGGCGGGTAGCGTTCCCCTGTGGATTGCCGCCAGCGCCCAGGCCGATCCGGCCAAGCGCCAGGCGCTGGTCGCGGCGGGCTGCCGAATTCTCGCGACCGAAACCGACTGCGGCGCAACCGCGCTGCCGGAACTGCTCGATGATCTGGCGGCGCAGGGCATCGCCACGCTGATGGTGGAGGGCGGTGCTGCCGTCGCGTCCGCGCTTCTGCAGGACGATCTCGTTGACCGCATTGCGCTTTTTGAAGGCCCGCTGGCAATCGGATCAGACGGCGGTCTTGCAGTACCGGAACTTTCTTCCCATATCGCTCGTGACTTCACACTGTCGCGGGATGACCGCTTCGGTGATGATCGCTATCGCGAATACGTAAGACCCATCTGAGGAACCATGCATGTTTACGGGAATTGTAACGGATATCGGCAAGATAGGTCAGGTCAAGCCGCTCAATGAAGGCGTGCTTCTGCGCGTGGAAACCAATTACGATCCGCAGACGATCGAGATCGGCGCCTCCATCTCCTGTTCAGGCGTGTGCCTGACCGTCGTGACGCTGCCGGAAAAGGGTTCGAATGCCCGCTGGTTCGAGGTGGAAGCCTGGGAAGAGGCTTTGCGCCTGACCAGCATCGCCAACTGGAAGAACGGCACGCGCATCAATCTGGAACGCTCGCTCAAGCTGGGCGACGAGATGGGCGGGCACCTTGTCTCCGGCCATATCGATGCCATGGCCGAGATCGTCAAGCGCGAGGATGAGGGCGATGCCGTCCGCTTCACGCTGCGGGTGCCGGAAGAACTGGCGCGGTTCATCGCGCCGAAAGGCTCCGTGGCGCTCGACGGTACGTCGCTGACGGTCAATGCCGTCAATGGCAATGAATTCGACGTCCTGTTGATCCGCCATTCGCTCGAAGTCACCACCTGGGGTGACCGCAAGGCCGGTGACAAGGTGAATATCGAGATCGATCAGATGGCGAGATACGCTGCACGGCTTGCAGAATATCCGAAATCAGCCTAGGACCACACGCAGAGGCGGAGCATCTTCGCCACCCCCATTGAGTTCTGGAGTTTTCCATGTCCAAAAAAAAGGCGCATGCGCCCCATCTGTTGATCGTGGAAGCGCGATTCTACGACGACCTGTCGGATGCCCTGCTGAACGGCGCCAAGCTGGCGCTCGATGAAGGCAAGGCAACCTATGATGTCGTGACCGTTCCCGGCGCGCTTGAAGTGCCTGCCGCCATTTCCTTTGCCCTGGATGCAGCGGAAGACGGCGGAACGGAGTATGATGGCTTCGTGGCGCTTGGTACGGTCATTCGCGGCGAAACCTATCATTTCGATATCGTTGCCAATGAATCCTGCCGTGCTCTGATGGAGCTTGCCGTGGATGAAAGCATTGCCATCGGCAACGGCATTCTCACCGTCGAGAACGAAGAGCAGGCCTGGGCCCGTGCCCGCCGCGAGGACAAGGACAAGGGTGGTTTTGCAGCGCGCGCTGCCTTGACCATGATTGCCCTCAAGGAAAAACTCGGAGCCTGACCGGATGCCTGCTTCCAAAGATGGGGAAAGTCCCGCTGTAAAGCCCGCCAACAAGCGCGGCGTTGCCCGCCTGGCGGCGGTGCAGGCACTGTACCAGATGGATGTTGCCGGAACCGGCGTGATCGAGGTTGTGGCGGAATATGAAGCGCACCGTCTCGGCAAGGAAGTCGACGGTACGCAGTATCTGGATGCCGATCCGCAATGGTTCCGCGCCATTGTCGCCGGTGTGGTTGCCGAGCAGACATCCCTCGACCCGATGATCCGCCAGGCCCTGACCGAAGACTGGCCGCTGTCGCGGCTCGATTCCACGCTGCGGGCGATCCTGCGCGCCGGTATCTGGGAACTGAAGAACCGTCCCGATGTGCCGACGGCGGTTATCGTTTCGGAATATATCGACATCGCCAAGGCCTTCTACACGGAAGACGAACCCAAACTGGTCAATGCCGTGCTCGACCGTCTCGCCTTCGAATTGCGCGGTGAAAGCCGCGGCGCGAAGAACCCGCGCGGCTGACGTCCATTCATTGAAAGTGGCGGACACACCCCTCTGTGCGTGGTTCGACAAGCTCACCATGAGGGGCGGCGCAGGCTGCAGGGAGCCATATCCTGCACCGCACCTATGGTTGTGTAGCCAACCACATCCTTCATGGTGAGCTTGTCGAACCACGCACCAGCCGGAACACAATGCGCCAAACCTGCTGAATCAGATCGGTTTATCCCAACCCTGAGCCGCCTCAGCGAAAGGCCTTGACCTTTTCGCATCCGCTTCGTTACTCCTAGTACATACGGTCGCGTTTCTGCCGGCCTGGCAGATTTTGCGTGCCGTACCGAACCTGACCTGGGGAGGGGTATTTTTCGGGTCAAAATCTGAGGGAGTGGCATGACTATACTGTTTCTCGTCATCGCCTGCGGTCTGCTGTCTGTCGTTTACGCTTTCTGGGCTACCCAATCGGTGCTCGCAGCGGACCAGGGCAATGCGCGCATGCAAGAAATCGCCGGTGCAATTCGCGAAGGTGCACAGGCCTATCTCACACGTCAGTATACCACGATCGCCATGGTTGGCGTCGTTGTCTTTCTAGCAGTCTGGTACCTCTTGTCTTCCACCGCGGCAGTCGGCTTCATGATCGGTGCCGTCTTGTCGGGGCTTGCCGGTTTCATCGGCATGCATGTTTCCGTCCGTGCCAATGTGCGCACGGCGCAGGCATCGTCCCGCAGTCTCGCCGCCGGTCTCGAGATCGCGTTCAAATCCGGGGCGATCACCGGCATGCTCGTGGCCGGTCTCGCGCTTCTGGGCGTCTCGGTCTATTATTATATCCTGACCGGCCCGATGGGCCATCTGCCTGCGGACCGTGTTGTCATTGACGCGCTTGTCTCCCTCGGGTTCGGTGCGTCGCTTATTTCCATCTTCGCCCGTCTTGGCGGTGGCATCTTCACCAAGGGTGCCGATGTCGGCGGCGATCTCGTCGGCAAGGTCGAAGCCGGAATTCCCGAAGATGACCCGCGCAACCCGGCAACCATTGCCGACAATGTGGGCGACAATGTCGGCGACTGCGCCGGCATGGCCGCCGACCTTTTCGAAACCTATGCGGTGACCATTGTTGCCACGATGGTTCTGGGTGCCATCTTCTTTGCCGCAACGCCCGTCCTGGGCACGGTCATGCTCTATCCGCTCGCCATCTGCGGCGCCTGCATCATCACCTCGATTGCCGGGACATTCTTCGTCAAGCTCGGCGCGAACAACTCGATCATGGGCGCGCTCTACAAGGGCCTCATCGTGACAGGTCTTCTGTCGATTGCCGGTCTTGCCCTTGCCACGTCGATGACTGTCGGCTGGGGCGAGGTGGGAACGGTCGCAGGCAAGTCGATCACCGGCATCAACCTCTTCTATTGCGGCCTAGTCGGGCTCGTGGTGACGGGCTTGATCGTGGTGATCACCGAATATTATACCGGCACCAACAAGCGTCCGGTCAATTCGATTGCCCAGGCGTCGGTGACCGGCCACGGCACCAACGTCATCCAGGGTCTGGCCGTGTCGCTTGAATCGACGGCGCTGCCCGCCCTGGTCATCGTCGGCGGCATCATTTCGACCTACCAGCTTGCCGGGCTGTTCGGCACCGGCATCGCCGTTACCGCCATGCTCGGCATTGCCGGCATGATCGTTGCGCTCGATGCCTTTGGTCCGGTGACGGACAATGCCGGCGGTATCGCGGAAATGGCCGGGCTTGATCCGGACGTGCGCAAGTCCACCGACGCGCTGGATGCCGTCGGCAACACGACGAAAGCCGTGACGAAGGGCTATGCCATCGGTTCGGCCGGTTTGGGCGCGCTGGTGCTGTTTGCCGCCTATTCCAACGACCTGCAGTTCTTCATCAGCGAAGCGAACAAGGATGGTTCGACGGCCTTCTCCTATTTCAAGGGAATAGGCGCCGTATCGTTCGAGCTTTCCAATCCCTACGTTGTCGCCGGTCTGATCTTCGGCGGTCTCATCCCCTATCTCTTCGGCGGTATCGCGATGACGGCCGTTGGCCGGGCAGCAGGGTCCGTGGTGGAAGAGGTGCGCAGGCAGTTCCGTGAAAAGCCGGGCATCATGGCCGGTACGGAGCGTCCGGACTATGCGCGGGCGGTGGATATTCTCACCCGCGCCGCCATCAAGGAAATGGTCGTGCCGTCGCTGCTGCCGGTATTGGCGCCGCTCGTCGTCTATTTCGGCGTGCTGCTGATTTCCGGTTCGAAAGCCTCGGCCTTCGCTGCGCTCGGTGCTTCGCTTCTCGGCGTGATCATCAATGGCATTTTCGTTGCCATTTCGATGACATCCGGCGGCGGGGCCTGGGACAATGCCAAGAAGTCCTTCGAAGACGGTTTTGTCGACAAGGATGGAACGCGGCACCTGAAGGGCTCCGAAGCCCACAAGGCATCCGTGACCGGCGATACGGTCGGCGATCCCTACAAGGACACGGCTGGCCCTGCGGTCAATCCGGCGATCAAGATCACCAACATCGTGGCCTTGCTGCTGCTGGCGGTGCTTGCGCACGGATAAGCGCCCCTCACGCCAAAGAAAAACCCGCGAAATCTGGTTTCGCGGGTTTTTTGTTTTCAGCGCAGGAATTACTGACCGGGAGGTCCGCCTGCGCCAATGGAACCGGGCGCCTTGCCAACGCCTGCCAGCAGCTGGCCGAGGAACGAAAGGTCCTTGCCGCCGGTCGGCGTGGTGCGGGAGATGAAGTCGAAAACCTTGCCGTCCTGCAATCCGTAATTGGAAATGCTGGCGACCTTGCTTTTCTGGTCGAAATAAACCGCAAGAATGCGACGGTCGGTCACCTTCGGCTGCATGAAGGCGACGCTGCGTTTGCGCTTCTGGGAAATGTAATAGAAGACTTCGTTGTCGAACGTTGCCGTCGAAGACGGGCTGCCAAGCGACAGGATGACCTGCTCGCGGCTGGACCCGACTGGAACGAATGCCAGCGCCTTCTCGTCGAGAATATAGCCTTCCGACAATGTTTCAGATGGATTGAGGTTGGCGGTATTACAGCCGGCAAGCCCTACGACAAAAAACAGAGTTCCGGCGAGAAGATATTCCCGGGAACGATCGGCCTTGAAAATCCGCTGCAACAACGACATCTCCATTTCAATAGTGGGGCCACGTCTTTCGCTGCCCGCAGAACTTCGGTAAACCACCTTGAAGTCCGATGCAACCGGCGACTCGTGTTGCGGCCCGACCCAAGTGAAAGCACATATATGATTCTCAATTTATTCAGCCGTAAGGCCAAAGCAAATGAGGCGATTACCACAGCCCTCTACGATGTGATCGTGGCGGCGGCGCGGCAGCCATACCTCTATTCTGACATTGATGTGCCGGATTCGCCGCTCGGACGCTATGAAATGGTATCTTTGCACGTTTTTCTTTTCATGCGCCGGATAAAGGGCAGGACGCCCGCCCTCAAGATGATCGGACAGGAAGTGACGGATGAATTCTTCCGCGACGTGGATCACTCGCTGCGGGAGCTTGGGATCGGCGACTCCGGTATCCCGAAGCGGATGAAAAAGCTGGCGCGCATGTTCTATGGCCGGGTGGAGTCCTATGACAAGGCGCTCCAGACCAATGACCATCCCGCCCTGGCGGCCGCACTGGCCCGCAATGTCCGCCCCGACACCAGCGAATGGACAGGCGCCTCTGCACTGGCCGGATACACCATCCAAGCGGCGTTGTTCCTGGAAAACCAGTCGGATGAAGATATAGCCCGCGGGCAGCTGGCCTTTCCGGACGCCAGCGCCGGTGCAGAAACCCTGCAGAATTAGGAAGGGGAGCAAAATGACAAGAAATATCGATGGCGCACTCAGTTTCCCGATCTCGGTCAAACGGCTTCCGCAGAAGGGACTGACCGTCAAGATCGAAGCGGACGAGCGCGAGCGCATAGCGCTGCGGGACTTTCACGAATTGCAGGATGTGACGTCGTTCAAGGCCGATCTGCAGATTGTTCCCTGGAAGAAGGACGGCATACGCGTGCGCGGCGTGGTGAAGGCCCGGATCGTCCAGTCCTGCGTTGTCACGTCGGATCCTGTCGATGCGGTCGTCAATGCGGAAGTGGATACGCTGTTCGTGCCGGAGAACTCAAAGCTGGCGCGTTTGCCGCTCGATGAGAACGGCGAACTGATCATCAGCGCCGACGGCCCGGATATACCGGAGACATTTTCTGGCGACACGCTGGATGCCGGTGCCATAGCCGAGGAGTTTTTCGAGCTGGCCATTGATCCGTACCCCCGCAAGGAGGGTGTATCGGATGCGCCCATCGAGGTTGTCTTCGGCGATGACGAAACAGCGGAGAAGCCTGTCAGTCCGTTTGCCGGCCTCAAGGACTGGAAACAGAAGCCTTGATTGTGACGATTTCCTAGGGCTGACTATCGAAATACTGCCCTGATGGGCTATAACAACGGAAAATACCCAAAAAGGGGCAGTGTTTTTCACAATGATTCCAGTCCATGTGCCGGAGGTCCGGCAGATTCCGGTTGTACAGCGACGGAAATTGACTATTTTCGCCGAGTCTTTGAGCAATTGATAAACCCAGCAAGCATACTCACTGAACAGGACAATCGAGAGTGATCAGAATTTCCATTGATGCCATGGGCGGTGATTTCGGTCCTGAGATCGTCATTCCCGGTCTGGCAACGGCGCTGGAGCGCCATCCTGATATCCGTTTTGTGATCTTCGGTCGTGAGGAAGAGGTAAGGCCGGTTCTCGACCGTCATCCCACGCTTGCGAGCTCGACATTCCACCACTGCGACGTGTCGGTGCGTATGGACGAAAAACCCAGTCAGGCCCTGCGCAACGGCCGCTGGAAGTCATCCATGTGGCGCTCCATCGAGGCGGTGAAAACAGGCGAGGCGGATGTCTGCGTATCGGCGGGCAATACCGGCGCGCTGATGGCCATGTCGAAATTCTGCCTGCGCACCATGGCCAATGTGGAACGCCCGGCCATTGCCGGCATCTGGCCGACATTGCGCGGTGAGAGTATCGTGCTCGATATCGGCGCGACCATCGGTGCCGACGCGCAGCAGCTGGTCGACTATGCCGTCATGGGCGCCGCCATGGCCCGCTCACTATTCGAGATCGAACGCCCGACGATCGGCCTGCTCAATGTCGGGGTGGAAGAAATCAAGGGACAGGACGACGTCAAGGATGCGGCACGCATTTTGCGTGAGATTCCCTTGCCAAGCCTTGAATATTACGGCTTCGTCGAAGGCGACGACATCGGCAAGGGCGCTGTCGACGTGGTTGTCACCGAAGGGTTTACCGGAAACATCGCGCTGAAGACGGCGGAGGGGACGGCCAAGCAGTTCGCGCAGTATCTGCGCGATGCGATGGGCCGCACATGGATGGCCAAGATCGGCTATCTCTTCGCCAAGGGGGCATTTGATCGCCTGCGCGAGAAAATGGACCCGCGCAAGACCAATGGCGGCGTGTTTCTCGGGCTGAACGGCGTTGTCATCAAGAGCCATGGCGGAACCGATGCGCTGGGCTTCGCTTCGGCAGTTGATGTCGGTTATGACATGGCCCGAAACAAGCTTTTGGAAAAGATTGCCTCGGATCTGAGCCATTTTCACAAAAGCCCGGTCGGGGTCGCTTTTCAGGGCGAGGCCGAAAATGATTCAGAAGCTGAAATAGAACCACAGGCGTAGGAAAAATAAATGATCCGGTCCGTTGTTAGAGGTGTAGGGGCGGCCAAACCGGCGCGCCTGGTCAAGAACGCCGATCTGGAAGGCATTGTCGAAACCAGCGACGAGTGGATCGTGCAGCGGACGGGCATCCGTCAGCGCTATATCGCAGGCGAGGGCGAAACAACCGCATCGCTGGGCGAGGCGGCTGCGCGTGCAGCGCTCGACAATGCCGGCATGACACCGGACGACATCGACCTGATCATTCTGGCGACCTCGACGCCCGACAATACGTTCCCGGCCTCCGCCGTCGACATCCAGGCACGCCTCGGCATGACCCATGGCTTTGCCTTCGACATGCAGGCGGTCTGCTCCGGCTTCGTCTATGCCATCAGCACTGCCGACCTCTACATTCGCGGCGGCATGGCCAAGCGCGTTCTGGTCATCGGTTCAGAGACGTTCTCGCGGCTTCTCGACTGGAATGACCGCACGACCTGCGTCCTGTTCGGCGATGGTGCTGGTGCCGTCGTGCTTGAGGGCAATGAGGGACGCGGCCTGACATCCGATCGCGGCATTCTCACCGCCAACCTGCGGTCCGACGGTTCGCACAAGCAGAAGTTGTATGTGGATGGCGGACCATCCAGCACCCAGACGGTCGGTCATCTGCGCATGGAGGGCCGCGAGGTTTTCAAGCACGCGGTCGGCATGATCACCGACGTCATCGAAGCCTCGTTCTCGGAAGCCGGGATCACCGCCGAGGATGTCGACTGGTTCGTTCCGCACCAGGCCAACAAGCGCATCATCGACGCATCAGCCAAGAAATTGAACCTCGCCGAGGAAAAGGTGGTCATTACGGTTGACCAGCACGGCAATACCTCCGCGGCGTCCGTCCCCCTGGCCCTGGCGACGGCGGTTGCCGACGGGCGGATCAAGCAGGGCGATCTTGTCCTTCTTGAAGCCATGGGCGGGGGCTTTACGTGGGGTGCAGTTCTGCTACGGTGGTGATGGTCCGGTTGGGTCAGCAGTTTGTTTTATCAACTGTTTTACCTGCTTGCCCTATCGGATTTGATCCTATAACTTCCGCTTCCACCTTGATAGTTTTGCAACAAACGAGAGCTTAGAGATCGTATGGGGGGTAAGACCATTACGCGCGCTGATCTGGCCGAAGCAGTCTATCGCAAGGTAGGGCTTTCACGCACGGAGTCAGCTTCACTCGTCGAAACCATTCTCGATGAAGTATGTGATGCCATTGTTCGTGGCGAAACGGTCAAATTGTCATCGTTCGCCACGTTTCAGGTCCGGGACAAGAACGAACGCATCGGCCGCAACCCGAAAACGGGTGAGGAGGTGCCCATTTTGCCTCGCCGGGTCATGACGTTCAAGGCGTCCAATGTGCTCAAACAGCGCATTTTGCGCTCGCATCAGGCACGCAAGAAGAAATCTGCATAGCGGATTTATGCAGGGCGCTTCGGCTCCCTGGGCGAGATTGCTGTGGGGCAATCTCGCGTTGTACTTGAAAACCACTTGATAAACCGCTGAAATGGGCGTCGAATCAGATTTTCTCCTGAAAGGGTGAAAACATGGACAAGAGTCCCGATGCTTTTAGAACCATCAGTGAAGTTGCTGAAGATCTCGATCTTCCCCAGCATGTTCTGCGTTTTTGGGAAACGCGTTTTACCCATATCAAACCGATGAAGCGCGGCGGCGGACGACGATACTATCGCCCGCTCGATGTCGATCTGCTCAAGGGCATCCGCCATCTGCTGTATGATCAGGGCTATACGATCAAGGGCGTGCAGCGGCTTTTGCGAGAGAATGGCGCGCAGTTCATCATCGCGCTCGGCAGCGGCGACACCGCTGCCGCCGAAGCCATCAGCCAGCAGAAGCAGGCGGCCGTTCGCGAGGAGGAAGCACATTCCGCCGAGCAGGAACGCGCCGACGCGGCGGAAGAAGCCGCCATCATGGGATCGCCGAAATCATCGTCCCATGGCCGGCGCCTCTTTGGCCTGATCAAGGGCGACGATGACGGGCCGGTGGCTGCCGACGGCAAGCGGTTGTCAAAAGACAACCGGACCCTGCTGCAGGAAACGCTTTTCGACCTCTTGGAATGCAAGCGCCTGCTGGATCAGGTCCGTTAGGTTCACCGCGCAATTCGCTGCTGATTTGCAGGCTGGAATAGGTTGTTCGTGGTTCGACAAGCTCACCATGAGGGCGGTTGAGGATTGCAGGGAGCCATATGCTGCAACCTATCCGATTGGCCTTGCAATCAAATGAATTCCCTCTTGGTGAGCTTGTCGAACCACGCACCACGCTCCCGCCAATAAAAAACCCAGCTTCCACGGGGAGTGAAAGCTGGGATTTGGGGTTGGCTGTGGGGTACAGCCTAGCTGGTTGGGGGACCAGTATTGTGGAAACGCCGCCATCCGCCAAAAGTTCCAAAATATTTTGAAAAAATTTGGGAACTGATTTAACGGGCCAGCATACCGATGACGATGCCGAGGCCTGCAATGACCATCAGCGTCGACACGGAATTCTGCGTCTGGATACCGCCGATTTTGCGGGCCTGATGGCCGACAGCATGTGCTGCCCGCCGTCCGCCGTCCTTGATGGCGTCAAAGGCCGAGGAATCATCGCCTTCGAGATCATCGAGCAGTTGCACGCCTTTGTCGGCGAGCGACTGCGTCAGCGCCGCCAGATCGCGCTTCAGATCTTCGATTTCACGCTGCAAACGGGCGCGATCCTCATCGTTACGGCTTGGTTCAGCACTGTCCATGGCCATCACCCTTCGTTAGCGTCTTGAAACAAGCCCGATGAGCAGGGCTGCACCCGCCACGATGGCAAGGGTTGCCAGCGGGTTTTCCTTGGCCGCATCGGCGGCATAGCGCACCTGGTTGGAGGCAACGCGTTTCACGTCGTCCAGCTTTTCGCCGCCCATGTCGGCGAGATTGGCCGTGAGTTTCGACACTTCCTTGCGCAAGGCTGCAATCTGCGCCTCGACATCGTCCTGGATATCATCGGTGGTTTTGGAAAATATTGCCATTCTTCATATGCTCCTGTGCATGACAAGCCTATAACGGGCAGGGGCCGCTTCGGTTCCCCCGGTTTTTGTCCTGATGTCAGCGCCCGGAAAAATAATTAATGCACCTGCCGGAAACTTTCCCGGTCAAGCCCTCGTTCTTGTTTGCATTCCCCAGGAAGGGGAGGCAAACGCGGAGCAATACAATGGGTAAATTGACTGCAGGTATTTTCGCCGGATTTTTGGCGGTTACAGCACTGAGCGGAGCAGCATTGGCAAAGGACAACCCGATGGTTGGCGGCGCACCGATGTATGCCAACAAGAATATCATCGAGAATGCGGTCAACTCCAAGGACCACACAACACTTGTCGCCGCGGTCAAGGCGGCCGGTCTTGTCGAAACGCTTCAGGGCAAGGGACCGTTTACGGTATTCGCGCCAACCAACGAAGCTTTCGCCAAGCTGCCAAAAGGCACTGTCGAGACGCTGTTGAAACCAGAAAACAAGGCGACGCTCACCAAGGTTCTCACCTGCCACGTGGTGGCTGCTGACGCCATGTCCATGACGATCAAGAAGATGATCAAGGACGATGGCGGCTCGCACAAGGTGAAGACGGTCGGTGGTTGCATTCTGACCGTCAGCGAAAAGGGCGGCAGAATCTCGATCAAGGATGAGAAGGGCAACGTCGCTCACGTCTCGATCGCTGATGTCAAGCAGTCGAACGGCGTCATTCACGTGATCGACAAGGTTCTCCTGCCAAAATAAGACAGCGGCAAACGCTGCTCCGGCGGACACCCCCGCATGCCCGTTATCGGTGTTCCGATAACGGGCTTTTTATTTCTCCGGTCAAAACCTACTTGGTGTCATGCTTGAAGCGCCGGTGGCTGAATCCGCCTTTGGCCAACCGCAGGATCGAAGAGAGTTTTGTCGGGTCACAGGCAATTTTAGGAATTTGCTTGCTCACCTTTTGCATCGTTTTGGGCGATGCAGGCTGTGCATGGTGCGGCGTGTGAAGAATCGCTTCTCCCATAGTTCATTCGCTCCCTGACGACGTTCCGCTCCCGGCCCATGCCGAAAGCCCAATGCTGTGGTTCGTATACGGATATTCCCGGATCATACGACGGACAGTCGATCCTTGCCTGGATCATTCAATGGAGAGGTCAGTCAACTCTTGCCGTTTACACCCGGTGCGACGGTTTCGCCTGGTACGCCAGCAAGATAATCACAATGACTGCAAGCAAGAAATCAAGATCACGCATATCCGTAACCTCCTGCATTCCAGGGCGGAATATAGCGGGAAACGTGCCGGTTTCCAAATCACAACATGTCGATCCGGCCGGCGTGCAGCGCGCGGAGCGCTGCACATGTAAAAAACGGTGAGCCGCGAAGCCCACCGTTTCAAAAAATGACGTGACTGGAGATCTCATCATCGCAGTTCAGCAATGCAGTCCTTCTCCATTGCCAAACACAATTCATATGTTTGTTGGGCCAAGGCCTGAGTATCCGGGGACGGGCCCCGGATACATCTTCAAATCCTGTTAAGGATTAGAAGTTGCGCTGGAAGCGGATCATGCCACCGAATGCATCGTCGTTACCGCCGACAGCGGGGCTGGTCGCGATATCCTTACGATGACCGTCGAACTTGGTGTAGCTGATTTCTGGCGTGATCGTGAAGCCAGGAACGAGCTCGTAAGCAACGTTCAAAGTACCAGCAACGGTGCCTTCGGATTCGTATGCAACCTGTGCATTGACAGTTGCCTTATCCGAAACCTTGGCGGACAGACCACCCCAAACAGCCCAGTCACCTTCCCAGCGGCCGAACCAGTTCAGGCTGCGGACGTGACCGGTCGTGTAATTGTCGTCGAAGTTCGACTGATAGCCACCCATGACGAATGCCTTGACAGCGTCGGTGATCTTGACGTCCAAACGAACCTTACCGGCCCATTCTTCGATAACCGAGTCATAACCAGCAACAGCCGAGATGCCGCCCCAACCCTGCTCGTACTTCACGCCACCAACTACATGCGGCATGTAGTCGTTGATGCGGTAGTCATGGCTTGCACCATCGTTGTCCGACTCAACTTCACCCTGTTCAGCACCGATCATGGCCGAGAAGCCATTGCCAGCTGCGAACGTGTAGCTAACCTGGTTGGATGTGCCGGACTGATAGTTGATCACGTCGTCGTTGATGACGCTGCCGGCATAACCGGTGAACGAACCGAACAGTTCGTCAGCAACACCGATGCGGAAACCGCCGAGCTCGATGAACGCGTTAGGAATGAGGCCACCGCTGTTGGAACCGTTCGTGTAGTTGAAACGTGTTTCAATGTACGAACGCAGTGTGCCGAGTTCTGTTTCCGAACGGGCGTCGAAACGAACAGTGGCGCGTGTGCGCTTGTAATAGGTGTCTTCGTTCAGGCCGTCGGAGCCCTTGATGCCGCTGACATGGCCGCCGGTGTATACGCTGTCGCCGCCCTTGGCGTCGTAACGGACATAGCCGCCGATCTTCAGGCAGGTCTCGGTGCCAGGAATGTAGAAGAAGCCCTTGCCGTATGCATCGCAAACGCGAACGTATTCGACAGCTTCAGGTTCGGCGACGACAACTGCGTCAGCAGCGCGCGCGCCAGTTACTGCAACCAGAGCTGCAGCGGAGCCGAGTAGCAGGCTCTTAATGTTCATTGTTGCTCTCCATGAGATTGGTAGTGACAATTCGGTATTCTGCGACTTTGGTCGTAGAGTCAAATGTCAAATTACAAATCTTTAATGCCGGGAGCGATGGGATTTTTATTGTTGCGGATTTGCAACTATAAGTTAACACGGGGTTAATATCAAGTATAATCAGTATTAATACTTTAACGTACAAGCATATCATGCTATTGTAACAAAATTGTGATAGGGTTTGTAAATATTATCAGGTTTTCGCTTGGTATTTCCGTCAGCTGCGTGGCGTCCGGCGGTCTGGTGGATCTGCTGTTCCCCGTGCCTGACCGCGCGGGATGAGTCTGGAGGCGGCCACGTCCGTTCGTGGCAGCGGGTGAGACGTCAATCAGCCCGCCCGACCCTATCCTTAAGTTGATAGCAGTCGCGCCTTGCCCTTGCGGGCAGCTTGGTTGTGGCTGATTCTGAGCGCAATTGATACGCCATTCAACAATGGCTGCAGCCAGCCGCAAGACACGCATGGGTGACATGCCACGTCCGAAATCCGGATTATCTGTGCGCAGTCAGAAGTTTAATTCTCGCCTTTCGCCGTATACGCCTGACGAGCGCCGGCACATCGACCGTGCAATCCTGAAAATTCATCTGAGCAGCGCGGCTCTGCTCCTCCGCCTGAACGATGATTTTTTCCTTGCAGCTCTGTCGTCCCAGAAACTTAATTCTTGTTCGCATGTTCCACACCCCCTCATGTCTTATGACTTTTTTTGAGAGACCTCATATATGCAATGATTCCGGATGGTTTGGAATATATCCGGGGTTCAAATGCCGGGCTGGCCATACACGAAACAGTGAATAAACCTCGGCGCGAGACTGTCGTATCGGTTGGCGCTACGGACGGAGGAGGGTGGAGACTTGGCGTTCACGCAAGATGAGATAACGGCCCACGCCCTGGTGATCGTCGATGTGCAAAATGCCCTCATCACGGGAGCCGAAGCCGTCCCGGATTGCGTCCAGCTTCAGGGGGCGGTGAAAAGGCTTCTCGAGAATGCGCGCGTGGCCAAGGTGCCGGTTGTCTTCCTGCAGAATGACGGTCCTGCCGGCGCGGTTGACGCGCCGAATACCGATGGCTGGCAATTGTTCTTTCCGCCCGAGGCGCGCGAGGTGGTGATCCGCAAGTCCAGGGATAACGGCTTCGACGGCACCGGTCTTGAGGGTGTGCTCCGGGCGCATGGGGTCCGGTCGATGGCGATCTGCGGCATGCTGTCGGAAATGTGCCTGGCGGCGACGGCACGAGCTGCGCTGGAAAAGGGATTTGCCGTGATCCTTTCCCATGATGGCCACGCAACCTACGATGTGCCGGCCGGTCCGGGCAACTCGGAGGCTGTTCCCGCTCGGTTGGCGGCGCGGGCGGCAGAATGGTCGCTGGGCGACGATATTATCCTTTTGGCCGCTGCGGGCGATATCCGCTTCCAGAAGCCCCGTCGCAGGTAAAATGCTTCCGGGGCTTGCCGTTGGCCAATGGCAGGGCGTCCCCCCTTAGCGCAAAAGGCGCAGGAAGATCGTGCTTGCGGCAACCCCGAAGGCTCCGCCGGCCGCCTTCACCGCGGCATCGAGCAGCCGGGCATGCCGGGTGGGGGCAAGCATCTGTGCCAGCTCGAAACCGAAGGCCGCGCCAACCACCAAAACCAGGATGAGCAGCCACCGCCGCGGATAGGCCGTCGCAAAGACGAAGCCAAGCACGGCAAAAGCTGCAAAGCGCTCGACATTGACCGGCAAGCCGCTCTCCGGCCGCAGGCTGATGGGGTCGACAGTGATGAAAAGTATGGCTGCGAACAGCAGCCAGGCGGCGATTTGAATGAGCTTCATGCATACCCCATAGCGCATTCAACGCCTGGTTCCAATCCGTCACAATCTGCAATTTAGGGTAAAGCTGGATGTCGGCGTGCGGGCAGCGCAAACTTCACGTTGCGCATTGCCCGTATCCTTCGGGTGAGGCCCGGCAAGGGGCATCGGGGGGTGATGGGATGCCGAGCCTCCGTTGCCCGAAGGTGACAACGTGCGGGTGATAACACGAGAACCTGAGCAGGAGATTATCCGAACCTGAGCCGAAACTGAGATGCAGTCCGGCCTCGGGGACAGCAGTCTGCCGGCGCGCGGATGCGCCTGTGGCGAGGCCCAGTGCAGTGCCGAGCGAAGGCAGGCACGCACTGGACCCCGTGCTTGGGTTGCTCAAGCGAAGCTCACTTGCCAAAGGCGTTTGTCACAATCAAGCCGTCACGTTTCCCGCGTCGTCCCATGCCGTTCCTTCAGCTGCGGTAATGGACCCGGTACCTGTCTTCGACCGGCTGTCCAACCGTTGCTTTGACCCCCAGGACGAAATGGATCGAGATGATCTTGTCGGCCTCTACACCCGCTTCAGACAGTGCGGCATTCAGCGCCTTGATCGTGGCAGCGACTTCCATCTCCTTGACCGGTATCTGCTCGTTCGTTGTCATTATTCGTTCCTTTACACAACGGGGAATGCCTTGGCCCTTACTGGGCTTGGCTCGTTTGCCCGGGCGCTGCTCATGCGCGCCCTGTCAGGCATGTCCGATGTACCGCGCTGATATACATTGGCATAATATAAGAATTGTCATATTCTAATAGGCATAGGCTATGAGTAGGTCATGCCGCCATGCGATGGGCCAATCGCGGGAAGGTGACTCAACCATTGGCCTGTATTGAAGGGAGCATGATCGTCATGACGTTGTCCGGCCTGTCGCTTCGCGATCTGGAATATGCCATTGCGGTTGCGGATCTGGGCAGCTTCGGCAAAGCCGCCGAACAGTGCCGGGTTGCGCAACCCTCGCTTTCCGTACAGGTGAGCAAGCTCGAGACCCGGCTGAAGACGGTGATCTTCGAACGCACGACGCGGCGGGTCATCGTCACGCCGCAGGGTCAGGAGCTCCTTGACCAGATGCGCCGTGTGGTGCTGGAGGCGCGCCGGCTGCTGGATCTGTCCGTCCGCTCGGCGGAGGCTTTCGGCGGCACGTTGCGCCTGTCGGCAATCGCCACGCTTGGTCCCTATTATTTCCCGCGCATTCTCCAGAGCTTGCGCGCGCACTATCCGGCGCTTGCCTTCGTGCTGGGTGAAGGGCGCACCGACGACCTCGTCACGGCTTTGCTGCGCGGTGACCTCGATGCCGTGCTCATGTCGACACCGTCCGGAGAGCCGGGCTTGAGCGAAATCCCGCTGTTTCATGAACCGTTCGTGATGGCCTGTCCCGAGGGACATGCGGCAACGCTGGCTGGCGGTGCCGGATGGAAAGATCTGTCCGCCCATGAGCGATTGCTGCTGGAGGAGGGGCATTGCCTGCGGGATCAGGCCATTGCCGCCTGTGCGGAGATCGACACCACGAACCGGCATGCGACCAGCCTGGAGACCCTGAAATATATGGTGGCCGCAGGCGAGGGATGTACCCTGCTGCCCGTCCTTGCGGTGAGTGACGTTCGTGGGCTGCACTATCTGCCGCTGCAGGGCAGCGGATATGCCCGCACCATTGTCCTGGCCTGGCGGCGCAGCGATCCCCGGACAGAGGATTTTGAACAGCTCGGCGCCAATCTGCGCCGGTTTCAACATCCCGCGATCCGCACATTTGCCTGAGCAAGGACAAGCGTCATTGGCAATGTACAGTTTTATGCAAGTTTATACTTTTATGTCATGTTGCCATTGGGATTGCGGCTTATGACCAAGGGGAATGAGAGGATATGGGGCAGGGGGAGCTCGTTTCGTGAACGCACGTCTTTCGTGGATAGCTTGTGTTTTCTTCAGCCTAAGCTTGATGGTTGTGGGGTCCGCCGCAGCGCAGGAGGCGGTTCCAGCTCTGTCAGGTGACCTTGCCGAGCTGTGTGCTCCCGATCCGCAGCATCCCCCAAGCCTATGGAAGATCAGCAAGAAATTGGATCAGGGGGCATGGCGGTCGCGTCTGTCCTGTGATTCCGGCGCTGCCACTTCGTCCGGGCCCGTGCTGCGCCTCTCCGTGCATCCGGGCGATGCCGTTGAAAAAGAGTCCGACGAAAAATCGACGGAACGCGTGGAAATCCAGATGCGAAAGGAGGTCGTCAAGTTCGATGAGCCGACATGGTACCGCTTCCGGTTCCGTCTTGAACGTCCCTGGCAGGGCATTGGCAACCGGACCGTCATTCATCAGGTAAAACAGAACATCCAGGCGCGTGACGAGAAGCCGCAAGGGGCGTGTCCCGCCGCCAATCCCCTGTTCAAGGTCGAGGCCCGCCCGTCGGCCACGGGGGCGGATTTCCTGGTCAAGGTGCGCGGAACCAGCGACTGCAATCTCGGGGAATCCAGAATAATATGCGGTCCATGGCACCTGGACCTGGATCACTGGAATGATGTGAAGGTCATGATCAAGCCCAGTCTGAAGGAAGGGGCAAGCCAGGTGCAGGTCTGGCTCAACGGGCGCGGTTGCGATCCGTACACAGGGCTTCTCGGCTATCCCGATCATGGTGCCCGTGATGATTCCGGCCGCCCGTTTATCGACGTCCAGCCGCGCTTTGGCATTTATCGTGATGCCCTGCCGGACAATGTGCAATCGATCGATTTCACGGGTATTCGGTTTTGGTCGGCAAATCCGGCAGGCGATCCCTCGTGGTCGGAAAATCCGTTGCCGATGCGATGATGCCCGGTCATCAGGACTGCTGTTCACATCTTAAGGCATTTCTAACTATCCGGTTCGGAACCATCACGGGATTCTCTAATTCTTGACGACTCTTCGCTAGGCATCTCGCCGACAACGGAGCAGGTGCCTATGCGCGAGGATATTTCAGGATTCAGTGTACCGAGATGGCGGCTGACACGCTGGTTGGCCGATGCTGGATCCAATGTGCCTGGCTATATTCGATCGGAATTGATTGCGAGCCTGTTCGGAACATTACCGATTTTTGCCGGCGGCGTTATCAATACAATTCTGGTATCGGCGTTCATCGCCTACCGGATACCGCGACCGGAATTCATCTTCTGGCTGGGATGCGAATTGCTGATTTGCGGCACGAGGCTCGTGGTGCTGCTCATCAGCCACAGGAATGCCAAAGCGGGCAAAGCCACGCCTACCGACATTTACATTCTGCTGGCTCTGGCCTGGTCAGGCGCCGTCGGTTACGGCTGTTTCATCAGTATGATGAGCGGGGATTGGGTGGTGGCAACGCTCGCCTGCCTGTCCGCCGGCGCCATGGTGGGGGGCATCTGCTTTCGCAATTTTGGCGCGCCGCGTCTTGCCTCGGTCATGATCATCTTGAGCCTTGGGCCTGCTTGCCTCGGCGGTGCGCTGTCCAGCGAGCCGATCTTATACGTCACGCTTTTGCAAATTCCGCTTTATCTCATCAGCATGGCCATGGCCTCGCACAAGCTCAACGCGATGCTGATTGCGACAAAGCTGGCTGAACGCGAAAACGAGCGCCGGGCAAATGAAGATGCGCTGACCGGCCTGTTGAACCGCACGGGTCTGCTGGCACACATCAATGATCGTTTGTCGGCGCTGCAGCAGGATCAGACAGGCTTTGCCGTGCTTTACCTCGATCTGGATGGCTTCAAACTCGTCAACGATCAATATGGCCATGCAAGCGGCGATGAGGTGCTGTTTGAAGTGTCGAGGCGGATTTTAGCCAATCTCGGGCCCGAAGACGCAGCGGCCCGTATTGGCGGTGATGAGTTTGTTGTTGTGAAAGCGGGCGAGGACGATCAGGACCTTACGGCGTTTGCGGCGTCAATCTCTGAAAACATAGGCGAGCGCATCCGCTTGAACGTCGGCAGCAGCGTGGAAGTGGGGTCCAGCATGGGAATTGCCCTTGCGCCGCGGCACGGAAGTGCGGCCGGCGTTTTATTGGATAAGGCCGACAAGGCTTTGTATCAGGCAAAAGCTGCGGGAAAGAACAGGCACGCCATCGCGCTTTAGATTCAGCCGAATATGGCACAACCCCTGTCCATTTGAGACGGGCGACGACCTTGGCTCGCCCGTCTTTCCGTGGCCCTCCCTCAGGCCTCGGGTTCGTGGCAAACCATTTCGATGTTGTGCCCGTCCGGATCAACGACGAAAGCCGCATAATAGTTCGCATGATAGCGCGGGCGCAGACCCGGCGCGCCATTGTCTTTACCGCCCGCGGCCAGAGCCGCCCGATGGAAGGCCTCGACCTGCTGGCGATTCTCGGCCGTGAACGCCAGATGAAGATGCGCCGGCTTCTCCTCGGTCTGGTACAGGCACAGGGAGGCCTTGCCCTTTGGGCTGAGCTCGGCACCCTGCGCCGGTGTCGTCCCCTCTGCGATGATAGCGATACCGAGCGGTTCGAGTGCCTTGAGATAGAACGCCTTGCTGGCTGCATAGTCGGTTACGCCGAATTTCACATGGTCAAACATGGCTTCTCCTGAAGTGTGTGGGCCTGGACGCGTCCGCCGAACCCTGAGCGGAACAGAGCGTCATGCGCCTCCTGATCGGGATCATAGCAGCAGTCCTCGACCAGGCGCACATCGTAGTCCGCATCGCTGGCCCAGGTGACGCTGGAAAGAACGACGCCGGTGGTGCTTATTCCGGCCATGACAAGGGTGCTTACACCGCGCGTCCGAAGATCGGCGTCGAGCGACGTGCCGTGAAAAACGCTGGCTCGCGGACATGCATAGAAAAGATCACCCGGTTCGATCGCAAGCCCCGCGACGGGGCGGCCGGTACGAAAATGTCCGGACGATATATAAGGCGAAATCTGGCGGTTGCTCGCCGGCGGTGCGTGTTCATAGGCTTCACCCAGCGAAAAGTTGGGGAACAGCACCGGCCGGCCGGTGGCGCGCCAGCGCTTGATCAGTGTGTTGCACCGATCCAGCAAGGGCGACGGCTCTTCCCCGAACAGGATTGCAAACACGTCGGCTTGATAGTGCATAATGACGAGGGCCGCTCTCTCGATATAGCTGCCCTGGAAATCGACCAACATCACAATCCTCCAAAATGAAATCCGAATTCGACTTTCGAATCATCCCGTTTAGCGCGGCGAGTATGAGGCAAGGCTGGGGAAGGTAAAGAAATCCGTGGGACGGTCCGTGCTGAAAACGCCCAGGCCGTGCATTTGTGTGCAGTTTGTTCTTTTTCTTCCAAATCGGCTATTGCCAAAAAAACCCCAGTATTCTAGGGGTTCGGCACCGGCGGAGCGTAGCGCAGCCCGGTAGCGCACTTGACTGGGGGTCAAGGGGTCGTCGGTTCGAATCCGGCCGCTCCGACCATTTATCCCGCCAGATCATTCATTGGTTGGATAGATCGGTTATCAAAAAGCCAGACCTCGCGTCTGGCTTTTTTGCTTGGTAAAGTGCGTCAAGGCTTGTCCGGCGTGGCACCCGTCCGCGATTCCAGCCGGTAGCGATTGCCGGGATAGACCAGATGGACCAGCGAGACCACGGTATCGCCCGACCAGGTGCGGCGGCGGATGGCAAGGCATGGCTCGCTGCGCGCAATGCCGAGCAGCTTGCGGTCGCGTGCCGATGGCATGGCAGCCTCGACGATATGCTCCGACCCGCCGAGGGGGGCAATCGCGCTTAGATAGGCGTTGGGCGTGCGCGCCGTAAAATCCTGCGCCAGATAGTCGGGAGCGGCGCGCGGATTGACGAAACGATCCTCGATCTGCACGGCGATGCCGTTTTCCCGGTGCACGATCACCGAGTGAAAGACGGGTGCGCCGGATGGCAGTTCAAGCGCATCGGCGACGGCACAGGCGGCGTTCTCCCGATTGAGACGAACCACTGACGCGCTGTGGACATGGCCGCGCTCGATGATTTCATCGGCGATGTTGCGCACTTCGAACAGCGTTGAATGACCCTTGCGCGCCGCGACAAACGAGCCGACGCCGCGGATGCGCACCAGCTCACCCTCATTGGCAAGCTCGCGCAGGGCGCGGTTGGCGGTCATCTTGCTGACGCCCAATCCGGCTACCAGCTCGTTCTCCGAGGGGACGCGATGCTCGGGCGGCCATTCGCCGCTGTGAATGCGGCCGAGGATCATCCGTTTCACATGGGCATAAAGCGGTGCACCATAGCGTGTGGCGGGTTGCTTCTTGAGCATGGCATCGGTCATCGCAGGCCCTTCATTGCCCATTCCTTGTGCAGGATCAGAATTTGCCTCGCTGTGCGACTTTCCCTCTTGCGCGGCACAGGGGATGTCATAAGGTACCATATACAACTTGCCAAAAGACAAAAGCTCAAAAGCCACCGCAGTGTGGCACGGGAACACGGGTTCAACACTTGCCAACCTCAAGAGGAGAAGGCTGATGAAACTACACAAGCTCCTGCTGTCGGGTGCGATGGCGCTTTCCGCGCTGTCCATGTCTGCGGCCCATGCGAAGGACTGGAAGACCGTCACGATCACACTGGAGGGCGCCTATGCGCCCTGGAATGTCACCAATCCGGACGGGACGCTGGGCGGCTTCGAGCCGGAACTGGCCGCACATATGTGCGCCGAGATGAAGATCGAGTGCAAACTGGTGGCTTCCGATTGGGATGGCATGATTCCAGCGCTCAACGCCGGCAAGTTCGATGTTATCATGGATGCGCTGTCGATCACCGACGAGCGCAAGCAGGTCATCGATTTCACGATCCCCTATGCCAATACCCATGCGGGTTTCGCCACCCAGAAGGACAGCCCGCTGGCCAATGCGGCCGGAACCGGTTCTGTTCTCAAGCTCACGCCGGGGCAGACCGGCGTTGCCGAAATTGAGGCGATGAAGACGGCCTTCAAGGGCAAGACCATCGGCATCCAGGCGGCGACCGTCTATGCCAAGTTCATCTATGACAATTTCGGCAGCATCGCCACCGTGCGCGAATACAAGACCGGCGCGGAGCGCGATCTCGATCTGGAGTCCGGCCGTATTGATCTTGCCTTCGACGATGCCGTGTATTTCGGCACGACATTCGAAAAGGCCAACGGCGCGCTGGTTTTCACCGGCCCTGAATTCGGCGGTACGATCTTCGGCATCGGCGAGGGGCTGGGCATCCGCAAGGCCGATACGGATCTGAAGGCCATGTTCGACAAGGCCATCACCGCCGCCCTGGCGGATGGCACAGTCAAGACCCTGTCGATGAAGTGGTTCAAGACCGACGTCAGCCCGTGATGATCGCCGCGAGGCGGTAACGCCCTCTGGATGAATGGGGCATTGTCAGAAAGGCGGGCATTTGCAGCATCTGACAATGCCCGCCTATACTCTGAAAAACCGGATCAACCGGGCGGAGCGGGAACACGGCGCATGTGGATAATCGAGGTGCTCGGATTTGGACAGCAGGGCTGGGGCGGGCTGCTTATCGCCGGTGCGCTGATGACCCTGTGCGTGACCATCGTCGCCCTGCTGCTCGGCGCTGTTCTCGGCACCATGGTCGCCTGGGCGAAACTGTCGGGAAACAGGGGTCTGAGCGCGCTCGGAAACACCTATACGACGGTGTTTCGCGGTGTTCCTGAACTTCTGATCATCTATCTCATCTATTTCGGCGGATCGGGCGCCGTCACCGCCATCGGTCGCTATCTCGGCTATGAAGGCTTTCTCGGACTGCCGTCCTTTGCCGCGGGCGCGCTGGCGGTCGGCATCATCTCCGGCGCCTATCAGGCGGAGGTCTATCGCGGCGCTTTTCTGGCCATTCCCAAGGGGGAACTGGAGGCCGCAGAGGCCATCGGCATGCATCGCGGCCTGCGCTTTCGCCGCATCATCGCGCCGCAGGTGCTGCGTTTCGCCATTCCCGGTATCGGCAATGTCTGGCAGCTGAGCCTGAAGGACTCGGCGCTGGTTTCGGTGACCGGGCTGGCGGATCTGATGCGCACAAGCCAGGTCGCCGCCGGATCGACCCGGCAATATTTCCTGTTCTTCATTGCCGGCGGCTGTCTTTATCTCGTTCTGACCAGCCTGTCGGACCGGCTGTTCAACCGGGCGGAGCGGCGCGCCAACCGCTCCATGCCGTCGTCCCTCGGTCAGGCCTGAGGAGCGGTCATGGATTTTGTCTTCATTTTCCAGACCATGAAAACCCTGCTGGCAGCGGTGCCGATGACGCTGGCGCTGTTTTTCCTCTCGATCTTCTTCGGCGGTCTGCTGGCCCTGCTGATCGTGTGGATGCGTGTCGCCAAAAACCCGATCCTCAGCAATTTTGCCAAGGGTTACATTTTCGTGTTCCGCGGCTCGCCCCTGCTGATTCAAATGTTCCTGGTGTTTTACGGCCTCGGTCAGTTCGGTTTCATCCGCTACAGCTTTCTCTGGCCGTTCCTGCGCGAACCCTTTGTCTGCGCCGTGCTTTCCCTCGCGCTGTGCACGGCGGGTTATACCGCCGAGATATTTCGCGGCGGTCTGCGGGCCGTTTCCGTCAAGGAGATCGAGGCCGCGCGCTCCATCGGCATGTCAGGTTTTCTGCTCGTCCGGCGGATCATCGGACCGATCGCGTTCCGCCATGCGCTTCCCGCCTATTCCACCGAAATCGTCATGATGGTCAAATCGACCGCGCTCGCCAGCCTCGTGACGGTGTGGGAGGTTACGGGCGTGGCACAGCGTCTCATTTCGCAGACCTACCGCACCATGGAAGTGTTTTTGTGCGCGGCGGCGATCTACCTCATCCTCAATTTCCTGATCCTGCAGGCCATGGCGCTGCTGGAACACCGGCTTTCCCACCATCGGCGCGCTGTTCCGCGTTTGCCGTAAGGAACCTTGTATTATGGTGCATGAACATTCCGCCGATCCCGCCGCAGCAACCGTCAACCGGCTTTCCGTGCGCAATATCCGCAAGAAATTCGGTTCACTGGAAGTCCTGCGCGGGATTTCGCTCGAAGCCCATGACGGCGACGTCATTTCCATTCTCGGGTCGAGCGGTTCGGGCAAATCGACGTTCCTGCGCTGCATCAATCTTCTCGAAATTGCCGATGAAGGCGAGATCTGGGTGGATGGCGAACATATCAACATGGTCAGGAAGCACGGCAGGAATGTCCCCGCGAGTTCGAAGCAGGTGGACCATATCCGCGCGGAGCTCGGTATGGTGTTCCAATCGTTCAATCTGTGGTCGCATATGACCATCCTGCAAAACCTGATCGAAGGCCCCGTTCACGTGCTCAAACGCCCCCGGGCGGAATGTATCGCAGAGGCGGAAGCGCTTCTGGAAAAGGTGGGGATCGCTGAAAAGCGCCATGCCTATCCGGCCCATCTGTCCGGCGGTCAGCAGCAGCGGGCAGCCATTGCCCGCTCCCTGGCGATGAAACCGAAGGTCATGCTGTTTGATGAGCCCACCTCGGCGCTCGATCCCGAACTGGTCGGTGAAGTGCTGCGGGTGATGCGCTCGCTGGCGGAGGAGGGGATGACGATGCTTGTCGTGACCCATGAAATGAATTTTGCGCGGGATGTTTCCAACCGCGTCGTGTTCATGCGCGAAGGGCTGATCGATTGCGATGGTTCGCCGGCGGAGATGTTCAGCGGCGCAACCTCGCCCGCATTCCGGCAGTTTATCGGTAATTTCCGGGGTTAGGGCGGATTCTGCCCTTGGCGGTTTTCCGCCGGACGAGTACGGCATTCACGGCAAATCGGGCTATCGCTTCGGCATCCCGGTTGCCGATAATGAATGCGGCACGGACAAAACGCTCCAGAATTTTCCGTTCCGGATCGTTGTCATCCTCGATCTTCAACGTCCTTGCCGCCCCGTCCAGCGCCTGCTGCATGAGTTCGCCGTCGGCCGTTGAATAATTCGGATTATCGGTATCTAAAAACGTCAATGACCATTTCCACCCATTATTTTATGTGTTGGATGCAACCGGTAGTTTATAAATTCTACTTGTATAAGAAGCTTGATTTAATCGCCTGATGCTGCGTTGAAATTGCGTCTTTCTCAAGGTAACGCACGGAGACGACATTGGAAATCCATTATAAGTGATTATCCGACTGTGGTTCCGAAGTGCCTATTTACGCTAAATATATAACGGGAATTCATAGGAAAAAAGGGCTCGGGTAAAGCGTGTCGCCACGGCTTCACCCCCTTGCTTCAGAAGCAGTGGGCGCCGGCGAATATCGGGCTTCCAGCGCGACGCAGCCCCAGATGATGCCAATAAGAATGTAGAAATGGCGCCAGTGATCGGTATCGATGACATTACCGATGGCCACATGCGAGAGATAGGTGAGATAGGCGCATAGCAGGAAGGGCTGCCAGGGCCTGTCGCGAAACAGGATGCGCAGGCCGAGACCCAGCGTCAGCATGGTCAGGGTCAGGTAGCTGACGAAGCCGATCCAGCCATAATCGAGCGCCGCCTTCAGCCAGATATTGTGGGTATCCTCGCCATAGATGGGCCCGAACTCCAGCGGTCCGATGCCGAGGGGATGATCGACCGACATCAGCAGGCCATACCAGTGACGGGCAAAGCGTCCGAACTGGGCATTGTCGTAATCCTGCACCAGTTGGGCGCGCGCAAAGAACAGTTCCGACACGCTCGGAATCTGCAGCGCGATGACGATGGCGACGAGGAGGATCGCGACCGCCAGGCCGGCAAGCAGGATGATTCTGATGCGGAAGAGGCGGCTCGGGCTGCGGATGAACAGCGCCAGGGCAAGGCCCGCAATCACCAGCACGGCCATGCCCCATGCGGCACGGGAAAACGACAGGAAAACGCCGAGGGTGAGGATGAGCGTGGGCACGAGGCGCAGCGGCAGGGTGCGCAGATCGCCAACCAATATGCCATGCACCAGCCAGGCAATCGGCAGGATCAGGAAGGGGCCGAAGACATTGGGATCCTTGAAGGCGCCCATGGCGCGGCCATAGCGCGTAAAAACCTCCGCCCCCGGGAAGGCGTCGAAATAGCCGAGAATTCCCAGCATCGTCGTACAGACCGCCGCGATCACATAGCCGTTGAAGATCGCCTGCAGAATGCGGTGGTTGCCTTCGATGATGGCAGCGAAGAACACCGACGTGAGCGCCAGAAACAGCGACACGGCCATATACATCGGTGCTGTCTTCAGATCGGCCATCTGCGCCACCGACAGCCAGCCGCCGAGATTGAACAGCACAAGCGTTGCGAGAAGAACCACCACGCTGCGCGAGAAGCGCAGGCCGAAGAGTGCCCAGCCCACGATCAGGGTGGCCATGTACAATTCGTAGGGCGCGGGTTCGTTGATGACGAACCCGCTGAGGAACACGCCGAATCCGACGGCTGTCATCGAAAACATCCGGATCAGCGCACGGTTGCCGGCGGCCCTGCCGACGCGGGCTGAATCAGTGGGGTCGTCGGCGGCGCTCAATAGGCGTTGTCCGTGTTGAGCAGGCGGACCGGTGTCAGGAACAGGATTTTCAGATCGAACCACAATGACCAGTTTTCAATGTAGTAGAGATCGAACTCCGTCCGCATCTTAATCTTGTCTTCCGTATCGATTTCACCGCGCCAGCCATTGATCTGAGCCCACCCCGTCACACCCGGCTTGACCCGGTGGCGGGCGAAATAGCCGTCCACGACCTCATTGTAGAGCAGATTGTGGGTATGGGCCGATATGGCGTGCGGCCGAGGCCCGACCAGCGAAAGCGTTCCCATCAGGGAATTGAAAAACTGCGGCAATTCGTCGACGGATGTCTTGCGGATGATGCGTCCGACCTTCGTGACGCGCGGGTCGTTCTTGACCACTGCATTGCGCGCCGTCGGATCGCACATTTCCGTATACATGGAACGGAACTTCCAGACCTCGATGATTTCGTTGTTGAAGCCGTGCCGCCGCTGCTTGAAAATGACCGAGCCCTTGCTCTCCAGCCGGATGGCGAGGGCGGTCGCCAGCATGATCGGGCTGAAGACAATGATGCCGAACAGGCTGAAGACGATATCGAATGCCCGTTTCGCCACGGAATCCCAATCATTGATGGGCTTGTCGAACAGATCGATCATGGCGATCGAGCCGATATAGGAATAGGCGCGCGGGCGGAACTGCAGATGATTGTTGTGGGCCGACAACCGGATATCCACCGGCAGGACCCAGAGCTTCTTGAGAAGCGCCAGAACGCGCTCTTCCGCCGTGATCGGCAGGGAGACAATGAGCATGTCGATATGCGCGATGCGCGCAAACTCGATCAGCTCGGAAATATTGCCCAGCTTGGGATAACCCGCGACGACGGGCGGGGAACGCTTGGCATCCCGGTCATCGAAGACGCCGCAGATGCGGATATCGTTGTAGGGCTGCTGCTCGATCGAGCGGATCAGGTCTTCGGCCGGCTTGCCGCCACCGACAATCACGGCGCGGCGTTCCATCTTGCCGTTGCGGGCCCAGCGGCGGATAAGCCGCGACATGATCACGCGAAAGGCAATGAACAGGATCAGGCCGGAGACATACCAGGTGCCCAGCCAGACCCGCGAATAGGCTTCGGAAATCTTGAGGAAAAAGGCAGCCAGCGCCATCAGCGCAAAGGTGCCGGACCACGCCATCAGCAGGCGGCCGAATCGGGTGAACGGATTGCGCATCACCGCAAGCTGGTAACTGTCCGTGAGTTCCAGGACGAGCACGCCGACAATGGCGGTTACGAGAACGGCGGAGAAATAACTGAAGATTGCCCCCCGTTGCAGGCCGACATACATCAGAAAGACCGTCATGCCGGTCAACAGGATAATCAGGAATTCCACGATGCGCATGATGCCGCTGATCATGACGGGCGAATTGCTGTTGCGCGCATATTGCGAGGCAATCTGGTAGGCGACAGGGCTGAGTTTGGCCTTTTCCGCCGGTTTGGACGATCCGGCATCGGCCGCAAGATCGCGCACGGCATCCCGCGAGAACCTGTTTTCCCCTTTTCTGTCTTTCATACTGCACCTTGAAGAGTTCGATTGATCCGTCATATCACGGATGAGCTAAGGAATGCTTGCCTGAAAAATGCATGCGGACGGGGTTCGGCCTATTCATTCAGCGCGGCGAAATATTCCGTCTCGAGCTGCGCCGCCATGCTGTCGGCACTGAAGCGTTGCCTGATCTGATCGGGACCGGGAAGGGCAGCCTGATAGGCGGCGGGATCGCCGAGAACGGCCGCCATCTTGCGGGCAAGCTCCTGCGCATCCGGTTGCACCAGGGCGACGGAATTCTCACCCACGATCTCCGGAATGCCGCCGACACGGCTGACGATGACGGGCCGACCGGCGGCCAGCGCCTCCAGGACAATGTAGGGCAGGGCTTCAGCGCGGGAGGGAATGACCACAATCCGGGCAAGATGAAACGCCATGCGCGCCTGCATGGGCGGCAGGAATCTGATGTGCGCGCGCATGCCCGTCGCTTCAGCCTGCCGGACAAGCGGATCGCGCTCGCCGCCATCGCCGACCATGACGGCAGTCGGCGCTTGTCCGCCCATGGTGCTCACGCCTGCCAGGGCATCGATAAAAATATCAGGCCCCTTCAGGCTGCGCAGTTCGCCGATGAACAGGAAATCGGCAGCATGCTTGTCCGGCCGGACGGGTTCAAAATCAGCATCCGCCAGACCGTTGTAGATCAGCGCGGATTTGCAGCGCGGTGCGCCGACCTTGGTGGTGTAGGTGTCACGCTCGAAAGCGGAGACAAAGATGATCCGGTCGGTCATCCCTTCCATGAACCGCTCGATGCGAAAAATCACGCGGCCAGCCGTGGTGGCCGGGCTGTAGTGCAGGCTGCCGCCATGCGGGGAGTAAAACCGCGCAACGCGCTTTCCCGAAAGCCGCAGCAGCGAGCCGAACAGTCTGGCATAGGTGCCGCCCTTGGCGCCGTGTCCATGCAGGATATCCGGCTGCATTGCCTTGAGCGTCTTGCGGGTGCGCACGGCCGCCATCACATCGCCGGGGCCGATCTGCCGCTGCATGGCAATGCGTTTCATCCCCAATGCCAGCTTGTCCCGCATCTGTGCCAGCAGGGCTTCTTCGAAATCTCCGCCAGTCGAGGCGTCGCAGACAACGCCGACCTGATGTCCTGTCTTTATCTGTGCATCAATGAGATCGCGCACGTGCCGGAATATTCCCCCGACAGGTGCGCGAAAGCAGTGAACAATACGAAGGGATCGGCTGTCGCTCATCTCCCGCGATCAGAAGAAGCGCTCGCGCACATAGACGGTATCGCCGGGCAGGACGGGATCGGAAATCGTCACGCGGCCGGTGAGGATTTCACCGTTGAGCTGTCGGGTGATGTCGACATCCCCCTGATTGGCCCGGGCGCTGAAACCGCCGGCAGCGGCAATCGCCTTCTGGGCGGTCATTCCCGGCACGTAGGAATACTGACCGGCAGCACCGACCTCGCCCATGACGAAGATCGGCCGGTAGCGATCGACTTCCACGGCGACATCGGGGTCACGCAAATAGCCCTTGCGCAGCTTGGCGGCCACGGCGGCTTCGATCTGCTGAATTGTCTTGCCGCGGGCAGGCACGCTGCCGATGAGCGGCACCGAGATATAACCGGCCTGATCAACGCTGTAGGTATTGGTCAAGCCTTCCTGTTCGAACACGGTCAGGCGCACCCGGTCACCCGCATCGAGCAGGTAGGGTTTGTTGATGGCGTCATGAAATGCCGCAGGGGCAGGGCGATAACTGGCGCAGCCGCCGAGTGTCATCGACACAACGCTGATCGCGACCAGAAAGATTTGCTTGCTGAACACCGTAAATACCCTTGCAACAATGGCGACGAATTCGCTCGACTCTGAGCGGGATTATCAGTTCATTAGGGTTAATGGCTGGTAAACTGCATGTGCACTTTTGTTGCGCAGTCTGCTTTATAGTGCCGGATATTTTAACCCGCTGGTTACCATGGGTCTTTACCATTGCGGCATTCAAAGTGGAGTGGGGAATGCCTCGGGCTGGCTCTGTCGATAGTGACGTGGATATTGACGTTGGTGCGCTGTTTGCCAGTTTATGGCGCAACAGGGTGCGCGTTTTGCTGGGCGCCATTCTGCTGACGCTGGCGGCGTTCCTGGTTCTTTCGCTTATTTCGCCCAAATACCGCGCGGAAACACGCATTCTCATCGAGACGCGCGAATCCGTGTTTACCCGCCCCAGCGGCGAGCAGGGTGACGACCGGCCGATTCTCGATCAGGAGGGAATCAAGAGCCAGGTGGAACTCATCGGTTCGTCCGACCTGTTGAAGCGGGTGATCGCAAAACTCGACCTGGGCAACAATGCTGAACTGGCTGCTGGTGCCGATCCTTCAGCGCTGACGCGTATCCTGGCCAAGCTTGGCCTGGCCGCCGATCCCGATGCCACGGCACGCGATGATTATATCCTGCAGGCCGTGCGCGATCGCCTGGTGGTCTACAGCGTGCAGAATTCGCGCGTCATCGTCATCCAGTTTTCCTCGAAGGACCCGACGCTGTCCGCCGCCGTGCCAAATGCCATCGCGGATGAATATGTGGCAACGCAACAGGCGTCGAAATCCCAGTCGAATGCCGATGCCACCGGCTGGCTCGAACCTGAAATTGCCGATCTGAGCAAGCGGGTAAAGGATGCCGAAGCCAAGGTTGCCGCCTATCGCAGCTCGTCTGACCTGCTGATCGGCCAGAACAATGCGGTTTTGGCCACGCAGCAACTGTCCGAACTGTCATCGGAACTGTCGCGCGTGCGCGCCAGCAAGGCGGCCAGTGAAGCCAAAGCGACGGGTATTCGCACGGCGCTCGCCAAGGGTGCCCCGGTGGAAACCCTGCCTGATGTGATGGCGTCGCCGCTGATCCAGCGGCTGCGCGAACGCCAAGTTCAGCTCAACAACGACATTGCCGATCTGTCCGCATCCCTGCTCAGCGGCCACCCGCGCATCAAGGCCCTGCGGTCGCAGCTGGCCGATCTCGATCAGCAGATCAGGCTGGAGGCGCGCAAGGTGCTTGCCAGCCTTGAAAACGAGGCGGAAACGTCCCGTCTGCGTGAGGCCGAACTGACGCGCACTCTCAACGGTTTGAAGGCGCAATCATCCAAGGCCGGCGAAGAAGAAGTGGAATTGCGCGCGCTGGAGCGCGAGGCGACGGCGCAGCGCCAGCTGCTCGAATCATACCTGACGCGTTACCGCGAGGCTTCCTCACGCACGGATCGCGGCTATCTGCCCGCCGATGTCCGGATTTTCTCCCGTGCGGACAAGCCGGTCGAGCCCTATTTCCCCAAGGTTCTCCCGATGACCGCTGCGGCCTTTGTCGCCTCGCTGCTGATCCTCAGCATCGGCACGCTGCTCAGCGCCTTGTTCAGCGGCCGAGCCCTGCGTCCTGCGCACAGTGCGGCGGCGGCAGGCGCTGACGTAGTGGAACCCAAGGTGGTCACTCCCCCGAAAATCGTGGCAGCGGCTGTGCCTCCGGTTGAAAACAGCAAGCCCCTGCATGCGGAGCCGTTGCCGGTTGCCGCACCGGTATTCACGGCGCCATCCGTTGCAGCCCCGGTTCAGGTGGCAGCGCCATCGGTAGAAAGTCCCGATCACCATGCGGATCATTCGGGTGTTGCCGGCGTTGCCGACCGCCTGATGGCAAGCGGTGCCGCCCGCGCGGTTATCGTGTCGCCGGAAGGGGACGAGGCCTCCGCGCTGACCATTTTGCTGGTGCGGGAGCTTGCCGATCGCGGTGTGCGGGTGGTCCTGATCGATATGACCGGATCGGGTGAAATCGGCCGTTCCATGCTGGATGGCCAGAATCTCGCGGGGATGACCGACCTTTTGGCCAATGAGCGGTCATTCAGCGAAGTCATCCACGCCGATCATTACTCGCAGGCGGAACTCATCCCCCTCGGCATCCACGACCCCGTCAAGGCCATGCAGTCCATCGGGCGCCTGCCGATGATTCTCAATGCCTTGCAGTCCGCCTATGATCTGGTGGTCATCGACAGCGGACCGGCCACGGCGGCCGAGCTGAAGCACATTGTCGACGATGGTTCCGAACTTGTGCTGAGCCTGGTCGATCCCGAAGACCGCGACGTCAAGGCCATATCCATGGCGCTGTTTGACGGCGAGTTCATCAAGCCCGAGCTTCTCACCCCGTTCAAGGATGGCTCGCTTGAGCTGGACGACGGGTTGATTGTCCGCGCCGCTGCCACGAGCCATCGCCACTGAGACTGTTCAGGCACGGCCAAAGAGCCGGGACCGCAGTTTTTTCACCGCGGTCCACAGGTGGTCATTTGTCTTGACGGCACGCACGAGATTGCCGCGGGCGGCGCGGTAGACGGCACAGGCGCGGCCCTTGGCCGTCAGGCTGTGCTGCGTGTCATGGAGCAGCGTTTCGACATCGCACCAGTTCCGCTTGTACGGCTCGTCGCCAACCCCGAAACTGTAGGACGCAAGGTCGGTGTTGCAACTGTCCTGAATGTCTTCGAAAAACAGGAACTCACCCGGACTGGCATTGCTCATGTCATCATCGGCAATACCGATGAAGTCGATGAAGGTCTGCGTTCTCGCCCGGGATTTGCCGAGGACCGCGCGATAACGCCCGGCGACCTCGACGGCCTTGAGCTGGAACAGGGGCTGTTCCTTCGCCGCGTGCCGGGCAAACAACTGCCGGAAGAAACGTTGGATTTCCTCGGGTTCAAACGTGTTTCTGATCCCGGATCGGGCGAACTTTTCCGCCTTGTTTGCAAGATAGTTCTCAAGCATGGCATCGGCCTCGCCTGGCACCGTTGCCGTGACAATGCGATACCCGCCGGCCTCGGCAAACTTGCCGATGCTGTTGCGGTGCTTTTTCTTCTTGCGCTTGGCATTGTGGCGCTCGAGAACCGTCTGAAAATTGCGGTCCAGCGTGACCGCCAGACTGATATTGGCATTTACCCGGTTCGGCAGTTGCAGCAGCGGGTTAGCGCAACCGTCGAGCAGCGGAAGCTGCCGTTCCAGCGTGACGAGATCGATGTCCGGCCGCGACTGGTGCAGGGCCTCGAAGAGCCGGTTCAGGTCGCCGGGGCTGACGGCATGCGCGGGGGACACAACGGGGAAATTGCAGTTGGCATGCGGTCCGCCGGGGTAGGCGGCGACCCTGAAGGGGCCGGACCGGCTGATCGCCAGCGGCAGAACGAAGACCGGTGTTTCTCCGGCGCAGAGGCAGGCGATCAGGCAATCCGCATTGACATTCGACTGCCACAGGGAAACCCAATCTTCGGACTGTGCCGGGCCGCAGACATGGTTCTGCGGCAGGGCTCGCCAGATTGTTGCGATTTCACCGGGTGCCGCAATGATTCTTGGATGGAGATGGGGTAAAGGCATGGCGGGTTCCAGTGAAAGCGGTGTTGCGTCAAATACCATGCCGTTGATCAACGATATATAAACACTTAATCTGCATGAAATGACGGTCACGATCCCGTTTCAACATGCCTATTAGCGCGAATTGGTGAAGGAATGGTCCACGCGGCCGACTTGATACGAAAGGCCGTGATGCGACTGGCGTGGCACACCGGTTTTGCGTCGACGGCGCGCGAGCATTTTGGCGGGCTGGGCTCGATCATCATGCTGCATCGCGTCCGTCCGGACTGCGTCAGCCCGCTTGGCGTGACGCGCTCCCTGTCCATCACGCCAGCGTTCCTTGAACAGATCATCGTTTCGCTCAAATCCGAGGGAACCGAGTTCATCTCCATGGACGAGGTGGTCGAACGGGTGAAGAGCGGCAAACGTTCCGACCGGCGTTTCGTCGCGGTGACGCTTGACGATGGCTATGACGATAATTTCCACCACGCCTATCCTGTCTTCCAGAAGCATTCGGTGCCGTTCGTCGTGTATGTCGCGCCGGGTTTCATCGAAGGGGCGGCGGTGCTGTGGTGGGAAGTCGTCGAAAGTCTTGTCGCCAAGGCGGATTTCATCCGAATCCCCGACGGGCCGGAATGGCGATGCGGGACGCTTTCCCAGAAAAGGTCGGCTTTTCATGCCATTATGCGGTATTTCTCATATACGCTGACCGAACTGGAACAGATGCCTGTCCTGCGCGAGATGTGCGCGGCGCAGGATATGGTGTGCAGCGTCGCGCCGGACCGCGATGTCATGAGCTGGAACGAGATCCGCCAGATGGACCGCGATCCGCTGTGCACCATCGGCGGCCATACCGTGCACCACTACAATCTGAAAAAGCTGACGGCGGGCATGGTCGCGCAGGAAATGCATCTGTCGGCAGGCATGATCGAGGACCAGCTCGGACGGCGGCCACAGCATTTTGCCTATCCCTACGGCTCGGCCAAGGCTGCCGGGCGGCGGGAAGCCGACATTGCGGCATCGGAAGGTTTTCTGTCGGCAGTCACCACGCGCCACGGCACCATCCATACCGAGCACAGCAACAATCTGCATGCCCTGCCGCGCATTTCGATCAATGGCCGTTTTCAGAAGCTTGTCTATGCGAAGACGATGATGAGCGGTGTGACAACGCCGATCGCTAATGCAGGGCGGCGCGTCATCCAGGCCTGAGTTAGGCCTTCTTCTTCGGTGCCTTTTCCATCCAGCTGATGATGAACATGGCGGGAATGACCCAAAGCAAGCCGGTGCCAAGAAAATAGATCAGGTGGATCCACGGGCTGGCATTGGCAAGCAGCGCCACGGCGAAGATCGTGGCGACGATGGCGTAGACGCAAACCAGGGTAACCAGCAGGATGGTTCCGATGAGTTTCTTGAGCCTTACGGGCATGAATCCATTCCAGTTCTGGTCTTTTTCATCTGCAACACGTGCGCAAGGGTCTCATCTAACCGGTTAAGCCGCGGGCGAAAAGCAAAAAAGCCCCCCTTGCGGTAAAAACGCGACGGCTTGTCGCGTAAACCCGGCTTGTCATCCCGGCGCATATGCTGCACCTATCCGGCCAGTTACAGGAGTGTTTTGAATGGCCGCCCACACCCTATCCGAAGGCGCTGTGTCCTCCGCCGGAGATCGCGAAGCGCGCAACCGCAGACTGATCCGCGTGTGGCTCTATCTCGTTCTGCTTGTGCTCGCCACGATCGTTCTGGTCGGCGGTGCGACGCGCATGACCGGTTCGGGCCTTTCAATCACCGAATGGAAGCCGATCCACGGCATCATCCCGCCCTTGAACCACGCCCAATGGCTGGAAGAGTTCGAGAAATACAAACTCATTCCCCAGTACGAACAGCTCAACAAGGGCATGAGCCTTGGTGAATTCCAGCGCATTTTCTGGTGGGAGTGGTCGCACCGGTTCCTGGCGCGGGGCGTCGGTTTCCTCGTCGCCATTCCGCTTGCCTTCTTCTGGCTGACCGGCCGGCTTGAACGGCTGCTGAAGCCGCGCATGATCGGCATTCTGGCGCTCGGCGGCCTGCAGGGCGCCGTGGGCTGGTGGATGGTTGCGTCGGGCCTCAGCGGCCGCGTCGACGTCAGCCAGTACCGGCTGGCGACGCACCTGACACTGGCCTGCATCATTTTTGCCGCCGTGATGTATGTGGCACGCGGGCTTGCCGTCTATTCGGAAAGCTCCGCTGGCCGGAGCACCCAGCGTCTGGCCGGATGGTTCGTGGTGTTTGTCTTCATCCAGATTTACCTCGGGGCCCTGGTTGCCGGGCTGGATGCCGGTCTTTCCTACAATACCTGGCCGCTGATGGATGGGGCCGTTGTTCCCGGCGACATGTTCCCGATCCAGCCCATCTGGCACAATTTCTTCGAGAATCCGAAGACCGTGCAGTTCGTTCACCGCTGCTTCGCCTATTTCGTGCTGCTTGCGGCGCTGTGGCAGGCGGTCTCGACGGTGCGGCGTCTGCCGGGTACAACCCATGCGCGGCGCGCGATATTCCTGGTGGTCCTTGTCCTCACGCAGGCAGCCATCGGCATCACCACGCTGCTGATGCAGGTGCCGATGAGCCTGGGCCTCTTGCATCAGGGATTTGCCATCGTCATCCTTGGCTTTGCCGTTGCCCATTGGCGTGCCACCAAGGGCGCCTATCCCTTGCCAACGGAAATCACCACTGCACGCTCGTAGCGGCTGTCTTTGCGCAAAGACTCGGTGTAGTGATTCGAGAGCTTCGCTGGCTACGGACAGCGGGGCATTCCCGCCGTATCGAAAGCAATCATCATGATTCTCAGCGCAAGACGCTCACTGGCCGCCGTTACAGGTCTGGGTGTCACGCAGATCGTCAGCTACGGCACGCTCTATTACAGTTTCAGCATTCTCGAACCGGCCATGGCTCAGGAGTTCGGCCAGTCCCGCCAATGGCTGTTTGCGGCCTTCTCCGGCACGCTTCTGATCGGCGGCATCATCTCGCCATGGTCCGGCCGCTGGGCCGACCGCTTCGGAGCAGGGCGGGTGATGACATTCGGCTCGCTGGCGGCAGCCCTGTCGCTCATCCTCTGCGTCCTGGCGCCAAGCTGGGTCTGGTTCGCTCCGGCGCTCGTGACAACGGGGATGGCCACACCGTTCATCCTCTACAACACGGCCTTCGCGGTGCTTGTGCAGATCGATCCGCAGACGGCGCCGCGCCGGATCACCTATCTGACGCTGATAGCCGGGTTTTCCTCGACCTTGTTCTGGCCGCTGGCAACACGTCTGCTGACAGTGTTTACATGGCGGGAGATTTACCTGTTCTATGCGGGATTGCAGGTCTTCATCTGTTTTCCCATCCATTTCTGGTTGTCGCAGATGACGCGGCGCTCGCCAAAGCTGCATGAGGAACGCGCGGATGAACCTGCCAGGGGCGTCGGCGGGCAGTTGCCCGCCGAGAACAGGCGTCCGGCGCTGCTGCTGATCATGGCGGGGTTCTCGCTGGCAAGCTTTTCGCTGTCGGCCATGCTCGTGCATCTGGTGCCTGTTCTGGCTGCCGTGGGTGTCGGCACGTCTGCCGTTCTGGTCGGCGCCATCTTCGGGCCGTCGCAGTTCGCCGCACGTCTGGTGAACATGGTTTTCGGCACCAAGCTGTCGGCGATGTCGATCGCCGTGCTGTCGACAGCCTTGATCCCCCTGTCGTTCCTGATGCTGATCGCGCCGTTGCCGGTGCCGCTGGTGGCGGGCGCCGTGGTCTTCGCCATGCTCTTCGGCATGGGATCAGGGCTCAACAGCATCGTTCAGGGCACCCTGCCGCTGGCACTGTTCGGGCATCAGGGCTATGGCGAAATTCTGGGCAAGATCACCTCGGCGCGGCTGATCGTGTCGTCATCCGCGCCGTTCATTTTCGCCTTCATCATGGAAAAGCTCGGGCCGACGCTGGCCTTGTCGGTTGCCGCCACGGTAGGCATTCTCGGCGTCCTGACATTCCTTGCGGTCGCCCGCCTGATCAGGCGTTCAACCCAGTGAGGCCATCACCCGTTGCACTGCCCGTGCGACGCCGAGGCTCCGCTCCGCTTCCTCGAAGTTTTTGTCTTCCGTGTGCCACGAGGCCGACAGCGCCGCATGCGACATGGCATAGCCGAGGATGGTGCGGATATCGCGGTTGAAGGCGCGGGAGAAGGTGAGGGCCATGGTGGCAACACGCTGGTCGCTGGCGCGCAAATCCTGCCGTTCCAGCGGGTTGTAGAACATGTTGGCGGCATCGTACATCGGATCGCCGAGAAGCCCCTGCGGGTCGATGACAAGCCAGCCCCGATCGCCCAGAAGGATGTTCTCGTGGTGGACGTCGCCATGGAGCGGCTGAACGTCGACCGGGTTGCTGAGCAGCGTGTCGGCTATCCCCGCTGCTTCGACATAGATGCTGGCATCGCCGTTGTTCCGGTCGATTTCCGCTTTCTTGAACAGGCTGGCATATTGTTCGCGCAATGGCCGCAGGTCCGGTGCGACGGATTTGCCCTTGCCATTATTGCCCAGCAGTTTCAGCAGGACATCGACAGCAATCGCAGTGGCCGCATCGTCGCCATGCGCGTTCAGATGGTCCAGCAGCGTGCGGCTGCCGGCATGTTCGAGCAGCAGCAGATTGCCTTTTTCGGCCAGCACGCGGATGGAGCCGTTGCCGTCGTGCCAGTCGAGATAGTGCACGCCGCGCAACTCTTCCCGCATGCCGGTTTCGTTGAGTGCCTTCACCACGGCGTGTGTGCCGTCAGCCAGCCGCACCATGATGATGCGGCTGGTATGGGTTTCAACGAACAGTTCCGGAGACGATATCTGCCACTCGGCCGGGAACGTCTCGTGGATGCTGTCAGCCATGGTTCAGCATGAGGTCGAGATTCTGCACGGCCGCGCCGGAAGCGCCCTTGCCGAGATTGTCGAGCAGCGCCACGAGGTTCACCTGTCCCTGGCCTTCGGTGCCGAGCACGAACAGCTTCATGATGTCGGTATCGCGCAGTTCCTCCGCATCGATTCTTGCAAGGGATGCGCTCTCCGCCAGCGGCACCACCTGCACGATGTCCTGGCCTGCATAATGGGCAGTCAGGGCGGCATGGATGGATTCCAGCGAGGCATTGCCGTTGAGATCGCCGGTGAACACGGGAACCTGCACGATCATCCCCTGGGCAAAGCGGCCGACGCTCGGACTGAAGATCGGACGCCGGTCGAGATGGCCGTGCGTCTGCAGTTCCGGCACGTGCTTATGCTTGAGCGGCAAGCCGTAGAGGAAATTGTTGGCGCTGATATGGTCCGGATTGGCGGGATCTTCCATCTGCGCGATCATCTGCTTGCCGCCGCCGGTATAGCCGGAAACCGCATTGACGGTGATCGGGTAATCGCCGGGAAGAATGCCGGTATCGCGCAGCGGCCGCACCAGCGAAATCGCGCCGGTCGGATAGCAGCCGGGATTGGCCACCAGCCGTGCATCGGCGATCTTCTGCCGCTGAGCCCGGTCAAGCTCGGCAAAGCCATAAGCCCAATCAGGATGAATCCGGTGTGCCGTCGATGTATCGATGATCCGCGTGGAATTATGGCCCTCAAGGATGGCAACGGCTTCCTTCGACGCATCGTCCGGCAGGCAGAGGATTGCCACGTCGGCGCTCTTCAGGAAGTCGGCGCGCATGTCCTTGTTGCGCCGCTCGGCTTCCGGAATGGAGAGGACGTCCAGATCATGACGGCCGGCCAGCCGTGTCCGGATTTGCAGTCCTGTGGTGCCGTGTTCGCCGTCGATAAAGATTTTCGGTTTCATGGGAAATGCCTTTGAAGCTTGGTATTCAGAGAGTTAGCGAGAAAACCGGATTCGATATGTAAGAACCCTGAATCAGAATGTCAGCTTCGTCGCTTGGCTTTTTTCTCCGCAAGAATACCAAGATAGTACATCGCTATTGTGGCACCGGCGATGGCCGTCACATCCGCATGGTCATAGGCGGGGGCGACCTCCACCACGTCGGCGCCGACGATGTTGAGTTCGGTCAGATGGCGCAGCACCGAAAGGATTTTGGCCGAGGACGGGCCGCCGGCAACGGGCGTGCCGGTTCCGGGCGCAAAAGCCGGGTCGAGGCAATCGATGTCGAAGGTGAGATAGACGGGTTTGCCCGCGGTGCGCTTGATGATCGCCTTGGCGATCTCGGCAGCCGACATTTCCTCGACCTCGTAGCCATAGACAATCTGCAGGCCGCAATCATCCGGCGCGTGGGTGCGGATGCCGACCTGAATCGAATGCGCGGGGTCGATGACGCCGTCGCGCGCTGCCCGGCCGACAAAGGAGCCATGATCGATGCGCTTGCCGTCATCGTACCAGGTGTCCTGATGCGCATCGAACTGCACCAGCGCCACGGGGCCGTGCTTGGCCGCATGCGCCTTCAGGATGGGCCATGTGACGAAGTGATCACCGCCCATGGAGAGCAGGAACGCGCCCGATTTGACGATCTTGGCCGCTTCACGCTCGATTGTGGCCGGGGTCTTCTGGTGATTGCCGTAGTCGAGCAGGCAATCGCCGTAGTCGATCACGGCGAGGTCTTCGAACAGATCGCGCTGGAAGGGATATTGCGGGTCATTGTCGAAAATAGCCGATGCCCGCCGGATGGCCTGCGGGCCGAACCGCGCACCCGGCCGGTTGGAAACCGCCGCGTCGAAGGGAATGCCCCAGACGACCACTTCCGCACCGTTCAGATTCTTCGTATAACGCCGGCGCATGAAGGACAGCGCCCCCGCATGCGTGGGATCGGTCGCAGCGCTGGTCAGGGTCCGTGCGGTGAAGGCGTGATCGATGGTCTTCGATGGCATTGGATTTCTAACTCCGGGATAATGCATCTTCAGCTTGGCGGCGAAGCTACCGCAAACGCATTTATTGGCAACAAAAAAGCGGACCCGAGGGCCCGCTTTCTGTTCTGTCCAATGGAAACGCTGGATTAGCGCTTCGAGAACTGGAAGGAACGACGGGCCTTCGCCTTGCCGTACTTCTTGCGTTCAACAACGCGGCTGTCGCGTGTGAGGAAACCACCCTTCTTCAGAACACCGCGCAGGGCAGGTTCGAAGTAGGTGAGGGCCTTGGAAATGCCGTGACGAACGGCACCGGCCTGACCGGACAGACCACCACCGGCGACGGTCGCGATGATGTCGTACTGGCCGGCGCGGTTGGCGGCAACGATTGGCTGCTGCAGGATCATCTGCAGAACCGGACGGGCAAAATACTTGCCGTATTCCTTGTCGTTGATGACGATCTTGCCGGAACCTGGCTTGATCCAGACGCGGGCGACCGCATCCTTACGCTTGCCTGTTGCATAGGCACGGCCATTGGCGTCGAGCTTCTGGACATGAACCGGTGCAGCTGCCTGCGTCGATGCGGCGGCAGTACCGAGATCTGCGAGCGAATTGAGCTCAGCCATTCTTATGCGCTCCTTTTGTTCTTGGAATTCAGCGCGCCAACGTCGAGAACGACGGGTGCCTGCGCTTCATGGGGGTGATTGGAACCTGCGTAAACGCGCAGATTCTTCATCTGGCGACGGCCGAGCGGACCACGGGGAACCATGCGCTCAACAGCCTTTTCGACGACGCGTTCCGGGAAACGGCCTTCGAGCAGCTGACGGGCAGTGCGTTCCTTGATGCCACCTGGGTGGCCGGTGTGCCAGTAGTAAACCTTGTCGGTAAACTTCTTACCGGTGAAGGCAACCTTTTCAGCATTGATGATGATGACATTGTCGCCATCGTCAACGTGAGGGGTGAAGGTTGCTTTGTGCTTGCCGCGCAGGATGTTGGCAACGATGGTGGCGAGACGGCCGACGACGAGACCTTCGGCGTCAATCAGGATCCACTTTTTCGTCACATCTGCCGGCTTCTGGGTGAAGGTAGCCATTTGTGTTCGTCCTTGAGATCATCCTTCACATAGGAAGGCTTTTCTTGTTGCTTGCGTTGTGTGAATGGCGAACATCCGCACAACAGTTAAATGCGGCAGGAAGAACCTACCGCAGTCGAGGGGTTCAATACCGGCCCAACAGGATTACGTCAAGCAGATGTTTTTGGCTGTTTTGACAAATACTCTTTATAAAACAATGGCTTATGAAAAAGGTATTATATTACCACATGCTTCTCGTCCGGATTTGCCACGTTTTGCGGGATTTTAAGCCCGCTTGCAGCCCTAGCTGCGCGGCGGAATCGAATAGGTCGCCGTGGCATGGGCCACCAGTTCGTTGTCTTCGCCATTGGTGAGCGCGATATCCATCACCGCGAGCCGTTTGCCCAGCTTGAGCACCTTTGCCGTGGCGTCGATGGGCCCGAGTTGCGGCTTGCGCAGGAAGTTGATGTTGAGATTGGTCGTCACCGCCAGGGCGACCGGCCCGATCTGCGCGAGGATCGCCACATAGGCGGCGATATCGGCAAGGGCAAACAGGGTGGGGCCCGATACCGTGCCGCCGGGGCGCAGGTGCCGGTCCGCCGGATCAAGCCGCATCGTGGCATAACCTGGCCCGGCACCGGTAACGGTGTAGGCAACCCCGTCGGCATTCACCTGTGGAAACTCCCGCTCGAGAAAGGCCGTTAACGCTGTTACATCCATTGCCGTTTCCAAAGGGCACTCCATCTGTTCTCTGGCGATGATCGCTGGTATTCCTAATCATCCGCGTCTTCTTTGCAAGGAAGCCAGTTATGACTTTGCTTCGATCCCTATCCGGCTCGCTGATTATCATGGCCGGGCTCGCTGTTGCGGCTCCAGTGCCGTCCTTTGCACAGACCGCGCCGCAGATCGAACCCTTCAGCCTGCCGGTCCGGCCCGTGGCGCTGACCCAGGACATCATCAAGCGCTTTCTCTACAGCTTTGCTCCCGTCGGCGCGCAGATGAAGGAAGAAGCGGCGGGCAGTTCCGTCCTTTCACCGGAAGCAACGGCGCGGTTGAACAAGAAGGCCGCGGAATACGGCTTCAAGGATTTCAACGACTGGGGCGAAACCACAAGAACGATCATGGTGACCTATCATTGGGTGACCAATCCGGAACCGCGCGAGGAGGTGGAAAAGGCCATCGCCTCCATTCCATCCATGCCCAACCTGACCGACAAGCAGAAGGCGGAAATGATCGACGGCCTGAAGAGCGGGTTGGCAACGGTCGAGAAAGCACGCCCGTCGGCGGAGAATCTCGCTATTGTCAAAAAGCACGTGAGTTCGATCAAACCACTCTATAAACAATGGACCAGCCTTTGACCGGGTTGCAAGCGCTGGGGAATGAGGAGCGATATGGGAGAAGTTCACATTATCCGCAAGGATGAACCAATCGTCGGATATGAGCTTGCCTCGGGCGTTCTGCGCCTGACATTGCAGAATCCGCCCGCCAATGCGCTCTCGCTCGCCATGATGCGCCTGCTGCTCGATCATCTGCATGCGGCGCGGGATGACAAGGCGGTGCGCGTGATCATCATCGATTCGGCGCAGAAGCTGTTTTCGGCGGGCCACGACCTGAAGGAACTGACGGCGCACCGGCAGGATGCCGACCGGGGCCGGGCCTTTTTCGAGAAGACGATGCTGCTCTGCGCCGAGCTGATGCAGGCCATCGTGCACCATCCGAGACCCGTAATTGCTGCGGTCGGCGGCCTTGCCACGGCGGCGGGCTGCCAGCTTGTCGCCTCCTGCGATCTGGCGATCTGCTCGGACAAGGCGACATTCTGCACGCCGGGCGTCAATATCGGCCTGTTCTGCTCGACGCCCATGGTGGCCCTGTCGCGCAATGTCTCGCGCAAACAGGCCATGGAAATGCTCCTCACCGGCGAGACCATCGATGCCTCGACGGCACGGGAGTTCGGTCTGGTCAACCGCGTCGTGCCGGAGGAGTACCTGAATCCGATTGTCAGGAAATACGCGCAAGCCATTGCGGAGAAATCGACTTTAACTGTCAAGACAGGCAAGGAAGCCTTTTACCGGCAGGCCGAAATGGGACTTTCCGAGGCCTATGCCTATACGGCGCAGGTGATGGTGGAAAACATGCTGGCGCGCGATGCGGAGGAAGGCATCAACGCCTTCATCGAAAAGCGCAAGCCGGAATGGACGGGCGAATAAGCGCATGGATCACGATCATTACCCGGACGCCTATATCAGCGGCATTCTTTCATCCGTCAAAACCATTGCCATGGTGGGCGCATCAGCCAATGAGGTGCGGCCAAGCTTCTTTGTCATGAAATACCTGATCGACAAGGGCTACCGGGTCATACCGGTCAATCCGGGACAGGCGGGCAAGGACATTCTCGGCCAGAGGGTTTTTGCGCGCCTCGCCGATATCCCTGAAGCCATCGACATGGTCGACGTGTTCCGCGCCTCCGAGGCCGTGCCGGCGATTGTCGATGAGGTCTTGACGCTGACGCCGCTGCCGAAGGTCATCTGGACGCAGTTGACGGTTCGCCACGACGAAGCGGCACGCAAGGCGGAAGCTGCGGGTATTCAGGTGGTAATGAATCGCTGCCCGAAGATCGAATATGCGCGGCTGTGCGGCGAGATCGGTTGGAGCGGCGTCAATTCGCGCATCCTGTCGGCGAAAAAACCGCAGATGCGGCAGGGCTTCCAGAGTTTTGGCCTCAGATCGCCAAAATAGGTTGGCGGCAAAGCCGCGATCCCATAGCGTGTAGCAAAATCAGGAATGACAGGGAGATGAACCATGGCGCACCGCGCACCCGGAATTGAAACTCTTGCCGTGCATGCGGGCGCCCAGCCCGATCCGGCAACCGGCGCGCGCGCCACGCCGATCTACCAGACGACGGCCTTTGTTTTCGACGATGCCGACCACGCCGCATCGCTGTTCGGCCTGAAGGCCTTCGGCAACATCTACACCCGCATCACCAACCCGACCAACGCGGTGCTTGAAGAGCGCGTGGCGGCACTGGAAGGCGGCACTGCGGCGCTGGCGGTTGCATCAGGCCATGCGGCACAGTTCCTGGTGTTTCACACTCTCATGCAGCCAGGCGACAATTTCATTGCCTCCAGAAAGCTCTATGGCGGCTCGATCAACCAGTTCGGCCAGTCGTTCAAGTCCTTCGATTGGCATGTGCGCTGGGCGGAACCCGACGATCTCGCCTCGTTCGAATCGCAGATTGATGACCGGACGCGCGCGATCTTCATCGAAAGTTTTGCCAATCCCGGCGGCATCGTCACCGATATCGAGGCCATCGCTGCCATCGCACATAAGCATGGCCTGCCGCTGATTGTCGACAACACGCTGGCGTCGCCCTATCTCATCCGTCCCATCGAACACGGTGCCGATATCATCGTGCATTCCATGACCAAATTCCTCGGCGGCCATGGCAATTCCATGGGTGGGGTGATTGTCGATTGCGGCACGTTCGACTGGTCGAAGTCGGGCAATTATCCGCTGCTGTCCGAGCCGCGCAGCGAATATAACGGCATCGTGCTGCACGAAACCTTCGGCAATTTTGCCTTTGCCATTGCCTGCCGCGTCCTCGGCCTGCGCGATCTTGGACCGGCGCTGTCGCCGTTCAATGCGTTCCAGATCCTGACGGGGATCGAGACCTTGCCGCTGCGCATGCAGCGCCATGCGGACAATGCGCTGAAGGTGGCGCAGTGGCTTTCCAGTCACGCAAAGGTGGCCTGGGTCAGCTATGCCGGGCTGCCGGACGATCCCTATCATGCCCTGCAGCAGAAATATGCGCCGCGCGGCGCCGGTGCGGTTTTCACTTTCGGGCTGAAGGGCGGTTACGAAGCCGGGGTCAAGCTGGTCGAACATCTGCAGCTGTTTTCGCATCTGGCCAATATCGGCGATACCAAATCCCTGATCATTCATCCCGCATCGACCACGCATCGGCAATTGAGCGATGCGCAGAAGATCGCCGCAGGTGCGGGGCCGGATGTGGTGCGGCTGTCCATCGGAATCGAGACCGTCGAGGATCTGATTTCCGATCTCGACCAGGCACTGACGAAGGCGGGATAGACCCATGGCATCGTCGCATTTTGTCACCATCGATTTCGGCAGCATCGATCCCGAACACGGCGCCCCGGCTGCCGACCGGATTATTTCAGGCGATCCGCAATTCCGCACCTGGAACTGTGACGAGGCCGATGGCGGCCTCTACGCCGGGATCTGGGAAGCAACGCCGGGCAAATGGCGCATCGTCTATGACGAGTGGGAGTTCTGCCACATTCTCTCCGGCCGCTCGATCGTCACCGAAGAGGGCGGCAAGGAGCAGCATTTGCAGGCCGGGGACAGTTTTGTGCTGCGCCCCGGCTTTCGCGGCACCTGGGAAGTCATCGAAACCACGCGCAAGGAATACGTGATCAGGTTGTGAGTTTTTGCATTGCCACTGTGCGTGGTTCGACAAGCTCACCATGAGGGAGTTGGCTAGCTTTGCAATCAGACCAACTCCCTCATGGTGAGCTTGTCGAACCACGCATGATGGTTGTGCAAGCGTTCTTCACACTCACCACTCCACGTCCAACCGCTCCAATCCATGGAAATGATAGGTATCCCTGAAGCGCGGGGCTTCCTTGAAATGCAGTCCGGGAAGCCGGTCGAACAGCACTTTGAGCGAGACCTGCAGTTCCAGCCGCGCCAGCGGTGCGCCGATGCAGAAATGGATGCCGGCGCCGAAGGAAAGGTTTTTCTGGTCTGACCGTCCCGGCAGGAAAGCGCCGGCATCGGCAAAGGCGTTGGGATCGCGGTTGCCCGCGCCCAGCATCAGGCCGATCTGGTCGCCGGGCTTGACTGCAATGCCATCGCCAAGATCGATTTCTTCATAGGCATAGCGCGTGAACATGTGCAGCGGCGCGTCGAAACGCAGACATTCCTCGACGGTCTGCGCCGTCGAATCGGCATCGCAGAACAGGTCAGCGGCACTGCGTCCGCTTTCCACAATGGTTTTGACCGCATTGCCGGTCTGGTGCACCGTGGCTTCGTGCCCGGCATTGAGCAGCAGGATCGCCGTGGTGATCAGTTCATCTTCCGACAGTTTCGCACCATCCGCCTCGGCCGCCAGCAGCAGGCTGAGAAGATCGTCGGCGGGTTCGCTGCGCCGCCGTCCGGCATAGTCCCTGAGGAAGCCGGAGAACTCGGCGGCGGCGGCGTTGGCGCTGTCTTCCGACCGGCGGTTGCGGCCGTGCATGTACATCGCCACCATCCGGTGTGACCAGTCGAGAAGCCGGGGTGCCGCTTCCGTCGGCACACCGAGCATTTCGGCAATCACGGTGACGGGAATGGGCGTGGCGAAATCGGCGATGAGATCGGCTTTGCCCTTTGCTTCGAAGCGGTCGATCAGCGCGTGCGCCAGCGTTTCGATGCGCGGACGCAGCCGTTCCACCTGCCGGGAGACGAAGGCCCGGTTCACCAGCGTGCGCAGCCGGGTATGGGTGGGCGGCTCCAGCTCCAGCATCGAGAATTTTTCGACGTGGTCGAAATCCTTCAGATGCGCGCGATCACCGGTATTGCCCTGGGAATCGGCGATGCCATGGCGGTTTTCCCGGCCGAAGCGGCGATCGCGCAATAGTCTGTTGACGCCGTCATAGCCGATGAAACACCAGAAGCCGTATTCCTCCCAGAAGAACGCCGATGTCTGCGCGTGCAGCGCGGCATAGGTGCCGTAGGGATTCTGCACGAAGACCTGGTCGTGCGGATCGAGCCGCAGATGGCGGGTGGCAGGAGCGAACTGGAATGAGGCGGGCGTGGCAGGGGTCATGATCAGATATACCGTGGGTCAGACGAAGGAAGCACAGGGAACAGGCGGGTCGCCGCCTTGCAGGAGGGAAAGCCGCAGGTCGCGGCAAACACAGGATGAAAGCTTTCCATGTCGAAAATGTTTGAGCAATCGATGCGAATGGTTTCATATTGCATGCGAATCTCCCTCCTTCAGCAGTCATAGCAGGACCCCATCATGAAAATCACCATCGTCGGAGCAGGAATTGCCGGACTGTCCAGCGCCTGGTCGCTGACCAAGGCCGGTCATGCGGTGACGTTGATCGAGCAGGGGCCGATTCCCAATCCGCTGGCCGCCTCGGGCGATCATCACCGCATCATCCGCCGCGCCTATGGTGCCGCGGGCGGTTACGCGGATGCGATTTCGGAGGCCTATGCGGCCTGGGACGAGCTGTGGCAGGACATCGGCACGAGCCATCTCGATCCGCGCGGCTTCATCTGCATATCGCGCGACGCGGGCGATGAAGCCGAGGAATACCGCAAGGGGCTCGAGCAGGGCGGCTATCCCCTCGAGCTTTATGAGCCCGCCGAGGCCATAAAGCGCTATGGCTATCTGGAAGCGGGCACGTTCCGCTATGCGTTCTTCTCGCCGGAGGGCGGCGCGCTGCATTGCCGCAGGATCGCCGGGGATATGGCGCGCTGGCTGCGCGCGCACGGCGCCACGCTTCTGGAAAACACCGGAGTGACCGCCGTCGACAGCGCCGCAGGGACGGTGACCTTGGCCGATGGTACGGTCATTGCTGCTGACCGGGTGGTCGTCACGGCGGGTGCCTGGGTGACAAAACTGTTCCCCGATCTCGTCTCTTCGCTCACCACCTACCGGACGGCCGTGGTCTATCTCGAACCGCCGGCGGATTTGCAGGCGGCCTGGGAGCATTCTCCCGTCGTGCTCGATGTGGGCGGGCGTACCGACGGTTACATCATTCCGGCCAGCGGCGGCGGCGGCCTGAAATTCGGCTCTGGCCTGCACAAGCGCAAATCGACGGATGCCGACGCCGCACGCGTTGCGGAACCGGGCGAGGGCGAAGCGATCCGCGATCTCTTCGCTCCGCCGCTGCAGCGGATCGGCGAATACAGGGTAAGCAGTGTTGTCACCTGCGCCTATACATTCACCGCCGATGAACGGTTTTTCGCCGTGGAACGGGACAAATGCCTCGTCGTCTCGGCCTGTTCCGGACATGGGTACAAATTCGGCGCGGCAGTCGGGCGGCGGGTTGCGCAAACGCTGGGAACCGGCGATGTGCCGCTGCTGCAGCGCTGGTTGCGGGCGGAAGCCGCCTAAAAAGCGGTTCTGCGCTTGCGCTCCTTCCCGGATGGCGGCAGAACATCTTGCGGAACAGGGTGGCAACACCCTATGTATCGAAAGTGTAATCCACGAATCTTGGGGGCGTTCAAACCCCTTGTTCTCCAAAACGCTGAGGCCCACCGATGAGAGATCCAATCGAAACAGCAATGAACCTCGTACCCATGGTCGTCGAGCAGACCAACCGGGGCGAGCGGGCCTATGATATTTTCTCGCGCCTGCTGAAAGAACGCATCATTTTCATTACCGGACCCATCGAGGACGGCATGGCGACGCTGATCTGCGCCCAGCTTCTGTTCCTTGAATCGGAAAATCCGAAGAAAGAGATCAACCTCTACATCAATTCACCCGGCGGCGTCGTCACGTCGGGCATGGCGATCTACGACACCATGCAGTTCATCCGTCCGGCCGTCTCGACCCTGTGCTTCGGTCAGGCCGCGTCGATGGGCTCGCTGCTGCTGACAGCCGGTGAAAAGGACATGCGCTTCGTGCTGCCCAACGCCCGCATCATGCTGCATCAGCCATCCGGCGGTTTCCAGGGCCAGGCATCCGACATCGAGCGTCATGCCCAGGACATCATCAAAATGAAGCGCCGCCTCAACGAGATCTACGTCAAGCACACGGGCCGCGACTACGAGACAATCGAGAAGACTCTCGACCGCGACCACTTCATGACGGCACAGGAATCACTCGAGTTCGGTCTTATCGACAAGGTGCTCGAATCCCGTGCGATCATCGAAGGGGATGCAAAGTAACCGGCTAAATGGCCGCACCGGGTCGAGAATGAACTTTTTTTGACCCGGATGCGGACTTTTTGCCACACATCCGGCTTGCATGCAGGCCAACAGACGCTACGTTAAGTGATTGGTGAGTAGAGGAAGCCTATTCTTCGAATTACTACTCGAATCATTCCCCGCAGGGCAGAGTCCCGAAGGGGGTGAACGGTTCCCGGCCAAACAGGGCGCCGATACTGAAAGGAAACTGCAATGAGCAAAGTCAGCAACGGCGGCGGTGATTCAAAGAATACGCTTTATTGCTCGTTTTGCGGGAAGAGCCAGCACGAAGTTCGCAAGTTGATTGCGGGCCCGACTGTTTTCATCTGCGATGAATGCGTCGAGCTGTGCATGGACATCATCCGCGAGGAAAACAAATCCTCGATGGTGAAATCCCGCGAAGGCGTTCCGACGCCGCAGGAAATCATGGCGGTGCTCGATGATTACGTCATCGGCCAGAACCATGCCAAGCGTGTTCTCTCTGTCGCGGTGCACAACCACTACAAGCGGTTGGCCCACGCATCGAAAAACAATGAAGTCGAACTGGCCAAGTCCAACATCCTTCTCGTTGGTCCTACCGGTTGCGGCAAAACCTATCTGGCGCAATCGCTCGCCCGCATCATCGACGTGCCGTTCACAATGGCAGACGCGACGACGCTGACGGAAGCCGGTTATGTCGGTGAGGATGTCGAGAACATCATTCTCAAGCTGCTCCAGTCGGCCGACTACAATGTCGAGCGGGCTCAGCGCGGCATCGTCTATATCGACGAAGTCGACAAGATCAGCCGCAAGTCCGACAACCCGTCGATCACCCGCGACGTGTCGGGTGAGGGCGTGCAGCAGGCGCTGCTGAAGATCATGGAAGGCACGGTCGCTTCCGTTCCGCCGCAGGGCGGGCGCAAGCATCCGCAGCAGGAATTCCTGCAGGTGGACACGACCAACATCCTGTTCATCTGCGGCGGTGCCTTTGCCGGTCTTGACAAGATCATCTCGGCACGCGGCGAGAAGACGTCCATCGGCTTCAGCGCTGCGGTGAAGGCGCCGGATGATCGCCGCGTTGGCGCGATCTTCCGCGAGCTTGAACCGGAAGACCTCCTGAAATTCGGTCTCATCCCCGAATTTGTCGGCCGTCTGCCTGTCATCGCCACGCTCGAGGATCTCGACGAAGCTGCCCTGGTGCAGATTCTGTCGGAACCGAAGAACGCCCTGGTCAAGCAGTACCAGCGCCTGTTCGACATGGAGAACGTCGAGCTGACGTTCCATGAAGACGCGCTGAAGGCAATCGCCCTCAAGGCCATTGCCCGCAAGACCGGTGCACGCGGGCTGCGTTCGATCATGGAAAAGATCCTGCTCGACACGATGTACGAACTGCCGACGCTGGACGGCGTTCAGGAAGTCGTGATCTCCGGCGATGTGGTCGAGGGCAATTCGCGCCCGCTCTACATCTATGCCGAGCGCAAGGAAGAAAAGGGCAATGTTTCGGCGTAAGGCGCCGAACCAGTGTCTGGAAAGCAGGGCTCCGCGTCAGCGGGGCCTTTTGCATTTTTGCCCTGGCATTTGTTGCGGGTCTTAATTGCGCCACGAAACAATATTTACGGTTGATTAACCATAAGGGGCGCACAATTTTTGCAGAGCAGCGTCGGTAAGACAGTGTAGGCCGGGCAGTATCGCCCCCGTCGACAGATGATTTCCACGAAAATCATCCTCTTCAGAGGTGTGCTGCATCGCAAAAGATTGCGCTTGGAGTTTGGTAGGAGCAGGATAGATTACGATTCTGTGACCGAGCTTGAAACCGGGGCGCTTGAAACCGGAGCCCCGCCACTCCAAGTAAAGGTTAAGCTGCACAGCCGGTCGTATGCCGCTCTTCGCATGATCCCCAAAATGGATCCCGATTTTGGACAAGATCATGCAACCAAAGGGTACCCGGATGTGGCGATCTAGGCCGATTGGCCTGAGAAAGGACATGAAATGACGGTTGCAAGCAAGAAGACACTGGCGGGTGGAGAAAGCGGGCTTTATGCCGTTTTGCCATTGCGCGATATCGTTGTCTTCCCACACATGATCGTTCCGCTCTTTGTCGGTCGCGAAAAATCCATTCGCGCACTCGAGGAAGTGATGGGCGTCGACAAGCAAATCCTGCTTGCCACACAGAAGAACGCTGCGGATGATGATCCGCAGGCGGATGCCATCTACAACATCGGCACCATTGCCAATGTCCTGCAGTTGCTGAAACTGCCGGATGGTACGGTCAAGGTTCTCGTCGAAGGTATTGCCCGCGCTGAAATCACCAGTTTCAGCGACCGCGAGGATTACCACGAAGCCAATGCCACGACGCTGTCGGAACCCGCCGAAGACGCGGTTGAAATCGAAGCCCTGGCCCGCTCGGTCGTGTCGGACTTTGAAAACTACGTGAAGCTGAACAAGAAGATTTCGCCAGAGGTCGTTGGCGCTGCCGGACAGATCGAGGACTACTCGAAGCTGGCCGATACGGTCGCCTCGCATCTTGCGATCAAGATTCCCGAGAAGCAGGACATGCTGTCGATCCTGTCCGTGCGTGCACGGCTGGAAAAGGCCATGTCGTTCATGGAGTCGGAAATTTCCGTTCTTCAGGTGGAAAAGCGTATCCGTTCGCGCGTCAAGCGCCAGATGGAGAAGACCCAGCGCGAGTACTACCTCAATGAACAGATGAAGGCGATCCAGAAGGAACTCGGCGACGGCGAAGACGGCCGCGACGAGGCAGCCGAGCTGGAAGAGCGCATCAAGAAGACGAAGTTCTCCAAGGAAGCGCGCGAAAAGGCCAATCAGGAGCTGAAGAAGCTTCGCCAGATGAGCCCGATGTCCGCCGAAGCGACGGTTGTGCGCAACTATCTCGACTGGCTGCTCACCATTCCGTGGGGCAAGAAGTCGAAGGTGAAGAACGACCTGAACCTCGCCGACGAGATCCTGGATGCCGAGCATTACGGCCTCGACAAGGTGAAAGACCGGATCGTGGAATATCTCGCCGTGCAGTCGCGGTCGACCAAGATCAAAGGTCCGATCCTGTGCCTCGTTGGTCCTCCCGGCGTCGGCAAGACTTCGCTGGCCCGCTCGATCGCCAAGGCAACCGGCCGTGAATATGTCCGCATGTCGCTTGGCGGCGTGCGTGACGAGGCTGAAATCCGCGGTCACCGCCGCACCTATATCGGTTCGATGCCCGGCAAGGTCATCCAGTCGATGAAGAAGGCAAAGAAGTCCAATCCGCTCTTCCTGCTCGATGAAATCGACAAGATGGGCCAGGATTTCCGCGGTGATCCGTCTTCGGCTCTGCTCGAGGTGCTCGATCCGGAACAGAACTCAACCTTCATGGATCACTATCTTGAGGTCGAATATGACCTCTCGAACGTGATGTTCGTGACGACGGCCAATACGCTGAACATCCCGGGTCCGCTGATGGACCGCATGGAGATCATCCGTATTGCCGGTTACACGGAAGACGAGAAGGTCGAGATCGCCAAGCGGCACCTCTTGCCCAAGGCCATCCGCGACCATGCGTTGCAGCCGAAGGAGTTTTCCGTATCGGAAGGCGCGATCCGTGCCATCGTCCGCGATTACACGCGGGAAGCCGGCGTGCGCAGTCTCGAACGGGAGCTGATGAAGCTTGCCCGCAAGGCAGTGACGGAAATTCTGAAGTCGAAGACCAAGAAGACGGTGAAGGTCACCGAGACCAACATCAACGACTATCTCGGCGTGCAGAAATTCCGCTTCGGCCAGATCGACGGTGAAGATCAGGTAGGCGTTGTCACAGGTCTTGCCTGGACTGAGGTGGGCGGCGAACTGCTGACCATCGAAGGCGTCATGATGCCCGGCAAGGGCCGCATGACCGTCACGGGCAACCTGCGCGACGTGATGAAGGAATCGATTTCCGCAGCGGCATCCTATGTCCGCTCCAGAGCCATCGATTTCGGCGTCGAGCCGCCGCTGTTCGACCGCAGGGACATCCACGTGCACGTGCCGGAAGGCGCGACACCGAAGGACGGTCCGTCGGCCGGTATCGCGATGGTGACAGCCATTGTCTCGATCCTGACCGGTATTCCGGTGCGCAAGGATATCGCCATGACCGGCGAGATCACGCTGCGCGGACGGGTCCTGCCGATTGGCGGCCTGAAAGAGAAGCTGCTTGCCGCCCTGCGCGGTGGCATCAAGACGGTTCTGATCCCGGAAGAAAACGCCAAGGATCTGGCGGAAATTCCGGACAATGTGAAGAACGGCCTTGAGATCATCCCGGTATCGCGTGCCGGGGAAGTGATCAAGCATGCGCTCGTGCGTCAGCCGGAGCCGATCGAGTGGACGGAGCCGGTCAATGTGCCTGCCGCCGCCGTGGTCGAGGATGATGCTTCGGCGCAGATCGCGCACTGACACCATCGGAAATAAACAAACACAAAGCCGGGCCAGCAATTGCCCGGCTTTTTGATTCGGCATTCGAATTGTTCAGAGCGCGCCTGTCAGGATGCCGACGCCCGCGAGCGCCGCCAGGCCGCCAATGATTCGCACCGCACTGGGGCCGGCGCGCTGGCTGATTCTGCCGATGGCAAAGCCGATGCCGATACCGGCGACGTGGAGCAGGGCAGTGGCGGCCATGAAGCCGCCCGCATAGGCGAGGCCGCCGGCGCTTTCCGGCATTTCCGCGCCATGGGCATAGCCATGAAAAATGGCGAAGAGGCCGACAAGGGCGGTTGCAATGGCCACAGGCGCCTGAATCTCGAAGGCGACGGCTGCTCCGAGCACAATCACCGAGAGCGCGATGGCGAGCTCGACGAAGGGCAGGCTTACTCCGGCAGTGCCGAGCGCGCCGCCAGCGGCCATCATCCCGACAAACGCTGCCGGAACGAGCCACAGAGCGCGTCCGCCCAGCTGGAAGGCAAGGATGCCGACGAGAATCATCGCCAGGACGTGATCGAGGCCGGACATGGGGTGGGCGAAGCCATGGGTAAAGCCGCTGGTGTCACCCACGCCGACATGCGCATGGGCAAGGGCAGGGTAAAGCGTGGCGAATGAAAGGATTGCGATTCGTGCTGCGCGGTTGTTTGGCATGTGATGTTCCCGTTTTCTGGTTTGCTCTTGGAAGGAGGAGAACATTGTTGCCGCAGAAAATTGCTGGCGCAAAGGATAAAATATTGCAGTTGCTCACTGCGGGCGGGAAAAATCCGCAAGCGGCGAAACCCGATCACGCACGCATGTCGGCTGCGATGTGAACAGACCAGTTTATCTCGGCTTGAAGAAAAGGAAGAAAACATCCCGCTGGGGAATGGTGGGCGATGAGAGACTCGAACTCCCGACATCTTCGGTGTAAACGAAGCGCTCTACCAACTGAGCTAATCGCCCCCTCACAAAGGGTGTGTGGGGAGCGTTTAGGCGTTTCGTGCGATATTGGCAAGAGGGTATGAGACACTTTTATGATTTGTTTGAAGAGTTTTTCACAATCGCATTTTTCCTGTCGACTAGCGCTTGACACTCCCCCGCGAACCCCTTAAACGACCGCTCACACCAGATGAATTTCTGGTTTGCAAAGTGCGCGGGTGTAGCTCAGTTGGTTAGAGTGCCGGCCTGTCACGCCGGAGGTCGCGGGTTCGAGCCCCGTCACTCGCGCCACTTTCCCTCTCAAGCAATTGATGTAAATGCTTGATATTATGGAAAGTGGTGCCCCGCACGCTTGCATCTCTTCTCTCCCGAATGTTCCCATGGTCCACTGCCCGCCGCTCTCCGGCTCGCCCCTCTGGCGCCTGCCGGTTTCTGATGCGGCTTAGGAAAATCAGTCCTGTCTGTTTTTCCGCTGGCATGCGGACGGCGAATCTTTTCCGCTGTTTTTCAACGCGTGGATACGATTCGCCGCCGGGATGAATCGCCCCGCATAAATGCATTGCTGCGTTGCACAAAAATCAGTTGTGAAACCTTTGTGGACTAGGCAGCATGATTCCCTACTCCAGCTCCGATGGTTGCCGCCCATGCCCTTGCCGATTCTCGCTCTTGCCATTGCCTCCTTCTGCATCGGCACAACCGAATTCGTGATCATGGGTCTGTTGCCGGAAGTGGCGGCCGACCTGCATGTCACCATTCCCCATGCGGGCCTGCTGGTGACCGGCTATGCGCTTGGCGTTGTCATCGGTGCACCCATCATCGCCATTGCCACGGCATCCCTGCCGCGCAAGCCCGTACTCATTGGTCTCGCGATGCTCTTTGTCGTCGGCAATCTGTTCTGCGCCATTGCCCCCAATTACTGGATGCTGATGATCGCCCGCGTGGTCACCGCCTTCGGCCACGGCGCTTTCTTCGGCATCGGGTCGGTGGTGGCCGCCAGCCTCGTGCCGCGCCACAAGCGCGCCAGCGCCATCGCGCTGATGTTTGCCGGGCTGACACTTGCCAATATCCTCGGCGTGCCCGCCGGAACCGCCCTCGGCGAGCTCTATGGCTGGCGCTCGACCTTCTATGCGGTCGTCGCCATCGGTGTCGCTACGGTCATCGCCATCGCGCTGCTGGTTCCCGCGGCGGGAGAAGAACAGAAGGGCGGCGGCATTCTCAGCGAGATCAAGGTTCTCGGCAAACTGCAGGTCTGGCTTGCCATGCTGATCTCGGCGCTCGCCTCCGGCAGCCTGTTTGCCGTCTTTACCTATATCAAGCCGATCCTCACCGATGTGTCTGGCCTGTCGACCGCGGCGGTAACCTGGGTTCTGCTGCTGTTCGGGGCCGGGATGACCGTCGGCAACGTCATCGGCGGCAAGCTTGCCGACTGGAAGCTGATGCCCACCGTCATCGGCACCCTGGTCACCGTGGTGTTCACCCATGCCCTGCTGGCGGAAGTCAGCGGCACGGCGGCGGCGGCAATCGCCGTGGTGTTCCTGTGGGGCATGCTGACCTTTGTCATCGTTCCGCCGTTGCAGATGCGGGTGGTCGAAACCGCGAGCGAAGCGCCCAATCTGGCGGCCACGCTCAACCAGGGCGCCTTCAACGCGGGCAATGCCGCCGGTGCCTGGGTTGGCGGCGCGGCGCTCACCTGGGGCGTGTCCTATCAGAACCTGCCCTTTGTGGGGTCGGCGCTTGCCTTGCTCGGTCTTGGCGTGGCCGTCTGGTCGCTGCTGCTCGACCGCAGGGCGCAGAAGCAGCAATATCTATCCGAAGAGGGGGAAAGGTTCAGTCTGGAGCCTCTCGCGGGTCTCTAAGCGCCCCTCTTTCCCAAACTCTGCACAACAGCATTCGCGCCCTGACGTGCGTGCTGTTTGCACGCGCGCGGCATATCTGCATTTTGTCCTAAATCGTTTATAGGACCGAATGTCGCAGTTCTGAAAACCACGTCGCGGACAAACAGGCCGGCAAGGCACATTAATATCATTCTAAAGAGTGATTCAGCTGTGTTTTGCGGGCCAAACTGGCTCAAAACTGCGAAATTCGCGGCTTTTTATGGATATGCGTCACGAAATGGTGACAAAAAACCGGTGGTATTGGGGCGATTGTTGCACTTGCGCGCATGGCGCTAACGCGCTAACCCTCGCCGCATCGTACCGGTGTCAAAGCTGGTGCGGTCTGTCGCGTATTGGTGGCAGTCATGTGCATAACATGGCATTCTTGTCAGCCTGAGTTCACAAGGCGGAAAAAGTCGGATCATGAACGAGCTTTTAAGTTCCTACCTGCCCATCGTTATCTTCATCGGGGTAGCGCTGGTAATCGGTTTGGCACTGTTGGTTGCGCCTTTTCTGGTCGCATACAAGTCGCCAGACCCGGAAAAATTGTCGGCCTATGAGTGCGGCTTCAACGCATTCGATGATGCCCGCATGAAATTTGATGTCCGCTTCTATCTTGTCTCGATTCTGTTCATCATCTTCGATCTGGAAGTTGCCTTCCTCTTTCCGTGGGCCGTGGCCTTCAGCAAGATCGGCTGGTTCGGTTTCTGGTCGATGATGATCTTCCTCGGCGTTCTGACAATCGGCTTTATCTATGAGTGGAAAAAGGGAGCGCTGGAATGGGATTGACCGCTAGCCAAACCACCCTCGTGGCACCGAAACCCAAAGGCATTCTTGATCCCGGTACGGGCAAGCCGATCGGTTCCGATGATGCGTTTTTCGGTGAGATCAACAATGAGCTCGCCGACAAGGGATTTCTCGTAACCTCCGCCGATGCGCTGGTCACCTGGGCGCGTACCGGTTCGCTGATGTGGATGACCTTCGGCCTTGCCTGCTGCGCGGTCGAAATGATGCACACCTCCATGCCGCGCTATGACGGCGAGCGGTTCGGCTTTGCCCCGCGCGCGTCACCGCGTCAGTCCGACGTGATGATCGTTGCCGGCACGCTGACCAACAAGATGGCCCCGGCGCTGCGCAAGGTCTATGACCAGATGCCTGAGCCGCGCTACGTCATCTCCATGGGCTCGTGCGCCAATGGCGGCGGTTACTATCACTATTCCTATTCGGTGGTGCGTGGTTGCGACCGCGTCGTGCCGGTGGATATCTATGTGCCGGGCTGCCCGCCCACGGCCGAAGCGTTGCTCTATGGTGTTCTGATGCTGCAGAAGAAAATCCGCCGCACCGGCACGATCGAACGATAGGAGAGGGCGATGTTTGAAGAAGCATTGAATGAACTCTCCAGCTACCTCCAGGAAAAGCTGGGTGCGTCGCTGAATTCGGTGGCCCTGGCCTATGGCGATCTGAGCGTTGAAGTCGACGCGGCAAAACTGCTGGATGTTCTGACCTTCCTGCGTGACGACGTGCAGTGCCAGTTCATTTCGCTGATCGATATCAGCGGCGTGGACTATCCCTACCGCTCGCATCGCTTTGACGTGGTCTATCACCTCCTGTCGCCGCGCCAGAATCTGCGCATCCGCATCAAGGTGGCGACGGACGAAGATACACCCGTGCCTTCCGCCACGCCGGTCTATCCCGGTGCCGACTGGTATGAGCGCGAGACCTACGATCTCTATGGCGTGCTGTTCTCCGGTCATCCGGATCTGCGCCGCATCCTGACCGACTACGGTTTTGACGGCCATCCGCTGCGCAAGGACTTCCCGCTGACAGGCTTCGTCGAAGTCCGTTATGACGACGAGGTCAAGCGCGTCGTATATGAACCTGTCGAACTGCGGCAGGAATTCCGCAATTTCGACTTCCAGTCACCCTGGGAAGGCACGGATTATGTGCTGCCGGGTGATGAGAAGGCCAAAGCGAATTGAATGCGTGCGAATACAGACGTGTAAGACGCCAGGAAGCGAAATATGACTGAACACAGCGTCCGCAACTTTAACATTAACTTCGGCCCGCAACATCCTGCGGCGCACGGCGTTTTGCGCCTTGTGCTTGAACTGGACGGTGAGGTGGTCGCGCGCGTTGACCCGCATATCGGGCTGTTGCATCGCGGCACCGAGAAGTTGATGGAAGCCAAGACCTATCTGCAGGCCGTGCCCTATCTCGACCGCCTCGACTACGTGGCGCCGATGAACCAGGAGCATGCCTATGCGCTGGCCGTCGAGCGCCTGCTCGGCATTGAGGTGCCCAAGCGCGGCCAGCTGATCCGTGTTCTGTTCTCGGAAATCGGCCGTATTCTTTCGCATCTTTTGAACGTGACCACGCAGGCCATGGACGTCGGTGCCCTGACGCCGCCGCTCTGGGGCTTCGAAGAGCGCGAAAAGCTGATGGTGTTCTACGAGCGCGCCTGCGGTGCCCGTATGCATGCGGCCTATTTCCGTCCCGGCGGCGTGCATCAGGATCTTCCCGACAGACTCATCGAGGATATCGGCAAGTGGTGCGATCCGTTCCTGCAGACCGTCAAGAATCTCGACGACCTGATCACCCCGAACCGCATTTTCAAGCAGCGTAACGTCGATATCGGCGTCGTGAAGCTGGAAGACGCATGGGCATGGGGTTTCTCCGGCGTCATGGTACGCGGCTCGGGTGCCGCCTGGGATCTGCGCAAGTCGCAGCCCTATGAATGCTATTCCGAGATGGAATTCGATGTTCCGATCGGCAAGAACGGCGATTGCTACGACCGTTATCTCATCCGCATGGAAGAAATGCGCCAGTCGGTGCGCATCATGCGCCAGTGCGTCGATCTTCTGCTGGGCAAGGAGCGGGTAGGGCCTGTTTCCAACATGTCCGCCAAGATCGTTCCGCCGAAGCGCGGCGAGATGAAGCGGTCGATGGAAGCGCTGATCCATCACTTCAAGCTTTACACCGAAGGGTATCACGTGCCCGCGGGTGAGGTTTACGCTGCCGTTGAAGCGCCCAAGGGCGAATTCGGTGTGTTCCTGGTGTCCGATGGCTCCAACAAGCCATACCGCGTCAAGCTGCGCGCCCCGGGCTTTGCCCATCTCCAGGCCATGGACTTCCTGTGCCGTGGCCACATGCTGGCCGACGTCTCCGCTGTCCTTGGCTCGCTCGATATCGTATTTGGTGAGGTTGATCGCTAATGTCCGTCCGTCGTCTTGCAGAAGATAGCGTCCAACCAGCAGCCTTCGCGTTCAATCGCGAAAACACTGCCTGGGCCAAGCAGACCATCAAGAAATATCCCAAGGGCCGCGAACAGTCCGCAGTTATTCCGCTGCTGATGCGCGCGCAGGAACAGGATGGCTGGGTCACCAAGGCTGCCATCGAGCATGTTGCCGTCATGCTCGACATGCCGCTGATCCGCGTTCTGGAAGTGGCGACATTCTACACGCAGTTCCAGCTGAAGCCGGTCGGAACCCGTGCCCATATCCAGGTTTGCGGCACCACGCCGTGCATGCTGCGCGGCGCGGAAGACCTGAAGAAGGTCTGCCAGCACCGCATCCATCATGAGCCGTTCCACACCAACGAATCCGGCACTTTGTCGTGGGAAGAGGTCGAATGCCTCGGTGCCTGCGTCAACGCGCCGATGATCATGGTGTTCAAGGATACCTATGAGGATCTGACGCCCGAACGCCTCGAGGAAATCATCGATGCTTTCGAAGCCGGCAAGGGCGATACGATCACGCCCGGCCCGCAGATCGACCGTTATTTCTCCGCCCCTGAGGGCGGCGCAACGACGCTGATCGAAGGCAATGGCGCGGCCAAGCCGAAGCGTGCGGCAAAGGCTGCCGATGCCGCTGCTGTTCCGGCCGCCAGGCCGACAAAGCAGGACGAGGCACCGGCAAAGGCCGTATCGCTCGAGGACAAGAACCGTCCCGCCGCGATCGACAAGCCTGCCGTCGTGGATGATCTCGAACTGATTTCCGGCGTCGGCCCGAAGATTGCAGGCATCCTGCATGAACTCGGCATCTATACATTTGCCCAGGTCGCCGGCTGGAAAAAGGCTGAGCGCGAATGGGTTGACGGTTACCTCAACTTCAAGGGCCGTATCGAACGCGACGACTGGGTCAAGCAAGCCAAGGCCTTGGCCAAGGGCGGCGAAGCCGAGTACATCAAGGTTTTCGGCAAGAAGCCGAGATAAGATCATTGGCGGAAACGATGTGCGTTTTCGCTGGAGAATGGACGAAGAGAGTAGGACGGGTGCGATATGCTCGCTGACAAAGACCGCATCTTCACCAATATTTACGGCCTTTTCGACAAGTCGTTGAAGGGTGCGATGTCACGCGGCTGCTGGGATGGCACTGCGGGGATCATCACCAAGGGCCGTGACTGGATCATCAACGAGATGAAGGCATCGGGCCTGCGCGGCCGTGGCGGCGCCGGCTTTCCGACGGGTCTGAAGTGGTCCTTCATGCCCAAGGAAAGCGACGGACGCCCGCATTATCTCGTCATTAATGCCGACGAATCCGAGCCGGGCACCTGCAAGGACCGCGATATCATGCGCCACGATCCGCATACGCTGATCGAAGGCTGCCTGATTGCCGGTTTCGCCATGGGCGCCAACACCTGCTACATCTATGTGCGCGGCGAATATATCCGCGAGCGTGAAGCGCTGCAGGCCGCCATTGACGAATGCTATGACGCCAAGCTGCTCGGCAAGAACAACAAGAACGGCTGGGACTACGATATCTATGTCCACCACGGTGCCGGCGCCTATATCTGCGGTGAAGAAACCGCGTTGCTGGAAAGCCTTGAAGGCAAGAAGGGCCAGCCGCGCCTGAAGCCGCCATTCCCGGCCAATATGGGCCTTTATGGCTGCCCGACCACCGTCAACAATGTTGAATCGGTTGCCGTTGCCCCGACCATCCTGCGCCGCGGCGCTGCCTGGTTCTCCGGCATCGGCCGTCCGAACAATGTCGGCACCAAGCTGTTCATGATCTCCGGTCACGTCAACCGTCCATGCACGGTCGAAGAAGCCATGGGCATTACCTTCCGCGAGTTGGTCGACAAGCATGCGGGCGGCATTCGCGGCGGCTGGGACAACCTCTTGGCGGTTATTCCCGGCGGTGCATCCTGCCCGGTCGTTCCGGCTGCCGATATCATCGATTGCCCGATGGATTTCGATGGCCTGCGCAACGTCAAGTCGTCTTTCGGCACGGCGGCTGCGATCGTCATGGACAAGTCCACCGACATCGTTCGTGCCATTGCGCGCCTGTCCTACTTCTTCAAGCACGAGAGCTGCGGCCAGTGCACGCCATGCCGCGAAGGCACCGGCTGGATGTGGCGCGTCATGGAACGCATGGCGGTTGGCAATGCGCAGAAGCGCGAGATCGACATGCTGCTCGACGTGACCAAGCAGATCGAGGGCCACACCATCTGCGCGCTCGGCGACGCGGCGGCATGGCCGGTACAGGGTCTGATCCGGCATTTCCGTCCGGAAATCGAACGCCGTATCGATGAGTTTACACGCAACGCTTCTGCGGCAAGCCCCGTGCTTGTTGCGGCGGAATAGGGTTGAGGGGATATGCCGGATACCGGAACAGACAAGCGATCGGGTGCGGACTGGTCGGCAGTGATGCCGAAGCAGATCGTTCCGGCTGCCAATCTGCTGACACCGCCGATGGGCGCGATGGCGGCGGCGTCTGTTGTGGGTCTCGGCATCGCCAGTCAGATGTGGGGTCTGTGGGCCGGTGCTCTTGCCGGTATGCTTGATGCCAACACGAAGCTGAAGCCGCTGGACGCATCGCCGGCGGCCGATGCAAAGCAGGCGCCTGATGTTGCCGAGTTGAAGACGATCATACGCAACAAGGCAACAGAAACTGCACCAAAGGCGGTTGCTGGCAAAAAAGCCAAGCTGGCGGTGGTTTCAACGGGGCCGTCGAAACCGGCGGCAATCGCAAAGCCGGCCTTGCCGGATGACCTGAAACGGATTTCGGGCGTTGGCCCGAAGCTGGAGCAGGTCTTGAACGGTCTTGGCATCTACACCCATGCGCAGATTGCGGCGTGGTCACCCCAGGAGATTGCCTGGGTCGATGATCATCTGAAATTCGGCGGGCGTATCGTGCGGGATGAGTGGGTCAGACAATCCGCTGCCTTGGCGGGGGGGAAGCCCGAATAAAGCCATGCTGGCTTGGACCGGCATGGAGCAATTGAAGGTATTTCAGCGGTTTCGCGGGAATGCCAAATGAAAATGCGGAATGTTCCGCGAGGTTGGACAGACGATGGCAAAGATCAAAGTCGACGGTAGGGAAATCGAAGTACCGGATCACTACACGCTTCTGCAGGCTGCGGAAACGGCGGGTGCCGAGGTGCCGCGATTCTGTTTCCATGAGCGTTTGTCGATCGCCGGCAATTGCCGCATGTGCTTGATTGAAGTGAAGGGCGGACCGCCCAAGCCTGCCGCGTCCTGCGCCATGGGCGTACGCGACCTGCGTCCGGGCCCGAACGGCGAGACGCCGGAGATTTTCACCAACACGCCGATGGTCAAGAAGGCCCGCGAAGGCGTGATGGAGTTCCTGCTGATCAACCATCCGCTGGATTGCCCGATCTGCGATCAGGGCGGCGAGTGCGACCTGCAGGATCAGGCGATGGTCTTCGGTATCGGTGCATCGCGCTACAAGGAAAACAAGCGCGCCGTTGAAGACAAATATATCGGACCGCTCGTCAAGACGGTCATGACGCGCTGCATTCACTGCACGCGCTGCGTCCGCTTCACCACGGAAGTGGCCGGTATTTCCGAGCTCGGCCTGATCGGCCGCGGCGAAGATGCCGAAATCACCACCTATCTCGAGCAGGCGATGACATCGGAGCTGCAGGGCAATGTGATCGATCTTTGCCCGGTCGGTGCGCTGACATCCAAGCCATACGCCTTCCAAGCCCGTCCATGGGAATTGACCAAGACCGAATCCATCGATGTGATGGATGCCGTCGGCTCGTCGATCCGCGTCGATACCCGCGGCCGCGAAGTGATGCGCGTGCTTCCACGCGTCAACGAGGCGGTGAACGAGGAATGGATTTCCGACAAGACCCGCTTCATCTGGGATGGCCTGCGCACCCAGCGCCTCGACCGCCCCTATGTGCGTCGGGATGGCCGTCTGGTTCCGGCAAGCTGGCCGGAAGCGTTCGAGGCGATCAAGGCTGCCGTTGCCAAGACGAACGGCGACCGGATCGGCGCGATTGCCGGCGATCTCGCCAGCGTCGAAGAAATGTATGCGCTCAAGCAGCTCATCACATCGCTCGGCTCCGCCAATATCGACGGACGTCAGGACGGAACAGTCCTGAACACGGCCAATGGCCGCGCCTCCTATATCTTCAATCCAAGCATTGACGGTATCGAAGACGCTGACGCGGTACTGATCATCGGTTCCAATCCGCGCTTTGAAGCGTCCCTGCTCAATGCGCGCCTGCGCAAGCGCTGGCGCGCTGCCGGAATTCCGATTGCGCTGATCGGCGAACAGGCCGACCTGCGCTTCAACTACGAATATCTCGGCGCCGGCGCAGATACCCTGGCGGAACTCGCCAACGGTTCGCTGAAATTCCATGCGGTGCTGAAGAAGGCCAAGAAGCCGATCATCATCATCGGGCAGGGCGCGCTCAGCCGTGCGGATGGCAATGCGGTTCTCGGTCTTGCTGCCAAGATTGCGGCGGATACCGGCGCGCTTGCCGATGACTGGAACGGTTTCGGCGTCATTCACACAGCTGCCAGCCGCGTCGGCGCGCTCGATATCGGTTTCGTGCCCGGCGAAGGCGGCAAGTCGGTTGCGCAGATGCAGGGGGCACTCGACGTGCTGTTCCTGCTCGGCGCCGACGAATTGAACTGGGCCGGCAAGGGCGGTGCCTTCACCGTCTATATCGGCACCCATGGCGATCAGGGCGCGCACAATGCCGACGTGATCCTGCCGGGCGCGACCTATACGGAAAAGTCCGGCACCTTCGTCAACACCGAAGGCCGTGTGCAGATGACCAACCGCGCCGCCTTTGCGCCGGGCAATGCCAAGGAAGACTGGGCAATCCTGCGCGCACTCTCCGATGTGCTCGGCAAGAAGCTGCCATTCGACTCGCTTGCCGCCCTGCGCGCACAACTTTATGCAGAATACCCGCACCTGGCCGTCATCGACGCCATCCAGGCCGGTGATGCTGCCGACATCAAGAAACTGGCCAATGCGTCAGGCACCGTCGACAAGACGGCCTTCGTATCGCCGGTCCAAGACTTCTACTTGACCAACCCGATCGCCCGCGCCTCAGCCGTCATGGCTGAATGTTCCGCGCTGGCCAAGGGCGGCTTCAAGCAGGCGGCCGAGTAGGCGGGGAAGAGACTGATATGGAAGATATTTTCGCAACCTACATCCTGCCGCTGCTGATTATCCTCGGAAAATCAGTGCTGATGCTCGTGGTGATGCTGCTGATCATCGCCTACCTGCTTTACGCGGATCGCAAGATCTGGGCGGCCGTTCAGTTGCGCCGTGGCCCGAACGTCGTTGGACCGTTCGGCCTGCTGCAGTCCTTTGCCGACCTTCTGAAGTTCGTGGTCAAGGAACCGATCATTCCGTCCGGCGCCAACAAGGGCATTTTCCTTCTGGCTCCGCTGGTATCCTCGGTGCTGGCTATGGCGGCCTGGGCGGTGATTCCGGTCAATGAGGGCTGGGCGATTGCCAACGTCAATGTCGGCATTCTCTATGTGCTCGCCATTTCCTCGCTCGAAGTCTACGGCGTCATCATGGCCGGCTGGGCATCGAACTCGAAGTACCCGTTCCTCGGTGCGCTCCGCTCCGCCGCGCAGATGGTGTCCTACGAAGTCTCCATCGGTTTCGTCATCGTCACCGTTCTGCTCACTGTCGGTTCGCTGAACCTTACGGATATCGTCTTGTCGCAGAAGACCGGTCTCGGCACCATGGTCGGCCTGCCCAATACCTTTCTTGACTGGCATTGGCTCGGCCTGTTCCCGATGTTCGTCATTTTCTTCATCTCGGCGCTGGCCGAGACCAACCGCCCGCCTTTCGATCTGGTCGAAGCGGAATCGGAACTCGTTGCCGGTCACATGATCGAGTATTCGTCGACCGCGTTCCTGCTGTTCTTCCTCGGTGAATATGTCGCCATTACCCTGATGTGCGCATTGACCACGATCCTGTTCCTCGGCGGCTGGCTGCCACCGGTTGACGTCTGGTTCCTGAACTGGGTACCCGGCATCATCTGGTTCATGCTCAAGCTTTTCTTCGTCTTCTTCATGTTCGCCATGGTGAAGGCATTCGTTCCGCGCTACCGCTACGACCAGTTGATGCGTCTGGGCTGGAAGGTGTTCCTGCCGATCTCGCTCTTCATGGTCATCGCCACCGCGGCGTTTCTTAAAATCACCGGCCTGACACCGTAAGGAGAATCAGCATGGCACAACTCGCACAAGCTGCTAAATCGCTCCTGCTGGCGGAGTTCGTCGGCGCCTTCTTCCTGTCGATGCGCCAGTTCTTCGCGCCCAAGGCGACGCTGAACTACCCCTACGAAAAGGGACCGCTCAGCCCGCGCTTCCGCGGAGAACATGCGCTGCGCCGCTATCCCAACGGCGAAGAACGCTGCATTGCCTGCAAGCTCTGCGAAGCGATCTGCCCGGCGCAGGCCATCACCATCGAAGCCGGTCCGCGCCGCAATGACGGAACGCGCCGCACGGTGCGTTATGACATTGACATGGTGAAGTGCATCTATTGCGGCTTCTGCCAGGAAGCCTGCCCGGTGGATGCCATCGTCGAAGGTCCGAATTTCGAGTTCGCCACGGAAACCCGTGAAGAGCTTTATTATGACAAGGACCGGCTGCTCGCCAATGGCGACCGCTGGGAACGCGAGCTGGCACGGAACATCGCAATGGATGCGCCGTACCGGTAACAATTGAGTGGATGGGGCGTCGTCCCGTCCGAGTGCGCGCATGTGTCTTAGGGCAGGGTGCTTCTACCCGCCCGGAACATGCGTTATGAGGCTGCGAATACGCGGAATCTCCGTGAATCGCTTTTAAAATGGCAGAACAGTCTGCCGGAATGGAAATCGGGGGAACCCATGCTGACAGGTATTGCGGCGGCGTTTTTTTATCTCTTCGCCTTCATCACCGTCGCCAGTGCGTTCATGGTGATTGCGGCGCGTAATCCCGTGCACTCCGTGCTGTTTCTGATCCTCGCCTTCTTCAACGCGGCGGGGCTCTTCCTGCTGACGGGTGCTGAATTCCTGGCGATGATCCTTCTTGTGGTCTATGTCGGCGCGGTGGCCGTCCTCTTCCTCTTCGTCGTGATGATGCTGGATGTGGATTTTGCCGAAATGAAGCGCGGGGCGCTGCAGTACGCGCCCATCGGCGCGCTTGTCGGCATGATCCTTGCGGTGGAACTGATTGTCGTTCTCGGCGGTTCGGTCTTCACGCCAAGTATTGGCCGCGTGGTTGTTCAGCCGACACCTGATATCGCCACGCGCAGCAATACGGCGGCGCTCGGCGACATCCTCTACACGGATTACATCTACTACTTCCAGATTGCCGGTCTCGTGCTTCTGGTCGCCATGATCGGCGCGATTGTGCTGACGCTTCGCCACAAGGAAGGCATCAAGCGCCAGAACATCTCGCAGCAGGTCGGACGCACGCCTGAAACGGCCATCGAGGTCAAGCAGGTCGAAACGGGCAAGGGTATTTGACAGGAGCGCATGATGGTCATCGGTATTGCACATTATCTGACAGTTTCGGCGCTCCTGTTCACGATGGGGATCTTCGGTATCTTCCTCAATCGTAAGAACGTGATCGTCATCCTGATGTCGGTCGAATTGATCCTGCTCGCCGTCAACCTGAATTTCGTGGCGTTCTCCGCTGCACTGGGTGATCTGGTCGGACAGGTTTTTGCATTGTTTGTCCTGACCGTAGCGGCCGCTGAGGCTGCCATCGGTCTGGCTATTCTCGTCGTGTTCTACCGCAATCGTGGATCGATTGCCGTAGAAGACGTCAACATGATGAAAGGTTGACGGGGGCATGCTGTATCTGGCGATTGTCTTCCTTCCGCTGCTCGGCTTTCTGATCGCGGGTCTGTTCGGCTCGTCCATCGGCGCGAAAGCGAGCGAGTATGTCACCACCGGTCTGATGATCGTGGTTGCGGTTCTCTCATGGATCGCATTCACGACCGTGGCGCTGGGCCATGGCGAGGCGTTCAAGGTTCCAGTCATGCACTGGGTCGAGTCCGGCTCGCTGAGCTTCGACTGGGCCCTGCGCATCGATACGCTGACCGCTGTCATGCTGATCGTCGTCAACACGGTGTCGGCGCTCGTCCATACCTATTCGATCGGCTACATGCATCACGATCCGCATCGGCCGCGCTTCTTCGCCTATCTCTCGCTCTTCACCTTCGCCATGCTGATGCTGGTGACCGGCGACAATCTGGTTCAGATGTTCTTCGGCTGGGAAGGCGTGGGTCTTGCCTCATACCTGCTCATCGGTTTCTGGTTCAAGAAGCCTTCGGCCAATGCCGCGGCGATGAAAGCTTTCATCGTCAACCGCGTCGGCGATTTCGGTTTCCTTCTCGGTATTTTCGCACTGTTCGTGCTGTTCGATACGGTTCAGTTCGACACGCTGTTCCAGTCCGCCGCCCAGTATCTTCCGGCGGAGGGAGCAGGGGACGGCAAGGTGGTCCTGAATTTCCTCGGCTATGCCCTGGGCAAGCAGGAAGCGATCACGGTTGCCTGTCTGCTGCTGTTCATGGGCGCGATGGGCAAATCCGCGCAGTTCCTGCTGCACACCTGGCTGCCTGACGCCATGGAGGGCCCGACACCGGTGTCCGCGCTGATCCATGCGGCAACGATGGTGACCGCAGGCGTGTTCATGGTTGCCCGCCTGTCGCCGATCTTCGAATTGTCGCACACGGCCCTGATCGTTGTGACGCTTGTCGGCGCGACGACGGCCTTCTTTGCCGCCACGGTCGGCCTGGTGCAGAACGACATCAAGCGCGTCATCGCCTATTCCACCTGCTCGCAGCTCGGCTACATGTTCGTGGCGCTTGGTCTTGGTGCCTATGGCGCGGCGATTTTCCACCTGTTCACGCACGCCTTCTTCAAGGCCCTTTTGTTCCTTGGCGCCGGTTCCGTCATTCACGCGGTTTCCGACGAGCAGGACATGCGTCACATGGGCGGCCTGCGCAAGCTGATCCCGCAAACCTACTGGATGATGGTCATCGGCACCGTCGCGCTGACCGGCCTCGGTATCCCCGGCACGTCGATCGGCACCGCCGGCTTCTTCTCCAAGGATGCGATCATCGAGTCGGCCTATGCGTCGACCAGCCCGGCGGCAAGCTATGCCTTCATCCTCCTGGTTATCGCAGCGCTGTTCACCAGCTTCTATTCATGGCGCCTGATTTTCATGACGTTCCATGGCAAGCCGCGCGCGTCGCACGACGTCATGCATCACGTGCATGAATCGCCCTATGTCATGCTGGTGCCGCTGTTCATCCTGGCCATCGGCGCGCTGTTTGCCGGTGTCATCTTCCGCGAATACTTCTTCGGCCACGAATATGCCGAGTTCTGGAAGGGCGCACTGTTCACCGGCAAGGAAAACGAGATTCTGGAGCTGCACCACCATGTGCCTGCTCTGGTTGCTGCCTCGCCGTTCCTTGCGATGCTCGCAGGCTTCATCCTGTCCTGGTACTTCTACATCCGCTCGCCGCAGACACCTGTCCGGCTGGCCGAGCAGCACCGCGGCCTGTACCAGTTCCTGCTCAACAAGTGGTATTTTGACGAACTCTACGACTTCCTGTTCGTGCGTCCGGCCAAGGCCCTTGGCAGGTTCCTGTGGAAGAAGGGCGATGGCTGGCTGATCGACGGCCATGGTCCGGATGGTATCTCGGCCCGCGTCGTGGATGTCACCAACCGCGTGGTGCGCCTGCAGACCGGTTACCTCTATCATTATGCGTTCGCGATGCTCATTGGGGTCGCCGCACTCGTCACGTGGATGATGCTCGGGAGCAACTTCTGATGACCGACTGGCCAATTCTATCGACTGTTACCTTCCTGCCATTGGTCGGTGCGTTCCTGATCCTTCTGATCCGGGATGACGGTGAATCCGCGCGGCGCAATATCCGCAACGTGGCGCTGTGGACGACGGTCATCACATTCCTGCTTTCCCTGCCGATCTGGTACTATTTCGACAAGGGCCATGCCGGCTTCCAGTTCGTGGAAAAGGCAGCCTGGCTCGACTCCGGGATTTCCTACCATATGGGCGTGGACGGCATTTCGATGCTGTTCGTCATCCTGACGACATTCCTGATGCCGCTGTGCATCCTGGCCAGCTGGGAAGCCATCCAGAGCCGGGTCAAGGAATACATGATTGCCTTCCTCGTGCTGGAAACACTGATGATCGGTGTATTCTGCGCGCTGGATATCGTGCTGTTCTACGTCTTCTTCGAAGCCGTGCTGGTACCGATGTTCATCATCATCGGCGTGTGGGGCGGCAAGCGCCGCGTCTATGCCAGCTTCAAGTTGTTCCTCTACACGCTGCTCGGCTCCGTGCTGATGCTGCTGGCCATCATGGCCATGTACTGGCAGGCTGGCACGACCGATATCCCGACGCTGCTGGCCTATCCGTTCCCGGCCTCCATGCAGACATGGCTGTGGCTGGCCTTCTTCGCGTCCTTCGCCGTGAAGATGCCGATGTGGCCGGTGCACACCTGGTTGCCGGATGCGCACGTCGAAGCACCGACGGCTGCATCAGCCATTCTGGCCGGCATCCTGTTGAAGCTCGGCGGTTACGGCTTCCTGCGCTTCTCCCTGCCGATGTTCCCGATTGCGTCCGCCGACTTCGCTCCGCTGATCTACACGCTTTCGGTTGTCGCCATCGTCTACACCTCGCTGGTGGCGCTGATGCAGGAAGACATCAAGAAGCTGATCGCCTACTCCTCGGTTGCGCACATGGGCTATGTGACCATGGGTATCTTCGCCGCCAACGAGCAGGGCATCCAGGGCGCGTTGTTCCAGATGCTGTCGCACGGTCTGGTTTCGGCCGCACTGTTCCTCTGCGTCGGTGTTGTCTATGACCGCACCCACACCCGCGACATCTCCGCCTATGGCGGCCTCGTCAACAACATGCCGAAATATGCGGTGGTGTTCCTGGTCCTGACCATGGCCAATGTCGGCCTGCCGGGCACCTCGGGCTTCATCGGTGAGTTCCTCACGCTGCTTGGCGTCTTCCGCGTCAACACCTGGGTTGCGCTGTTTGCAACATCAGGCGTGATTTTCTCGGCGGCCTATGCGCTGTGGCTCTATCGCCGCGTCGTGTTCGGCTCGCTCGACAAGGAAAGCCTGAAGTCGCTTCTGGATATGTCGCCGCGTGAAAAGCTGGTGGTCTATCCGATGGTGATCCTCACCATCTTCTACGGTGTTTATCCGATGCCTGTCTTCGATGCGACGGCAAGCTCGGTGCACGCCCTTATCAATCAATACAATAACGCGCTGTCCGCAGCCGCCACACTGGCGCTGAAATAGCAGGAAGAGGCCAAGGCCGATGCAGACCGACATGATTGCCAACCTGACGCTTATGGCTCCCGAACTGCTCATCGCAGTGGGCGCATTGGCTCTACTGATGATCGGGGCCTTCTCCGGTGAACGGGCGAATTCCCTGGTCAACGGACTGGCGGTTGCCGTGCTGCTTGCAGCATTGGCAATCCTCGTTCTCTTCCCGCACGATGGTCACGTCTTCGGCCGTGCCTTCGTTTCGGATCCGTTCGCGCGCTTCATGAAAGTGCTGACGCTGGTCGGCTCGATCGTTGCGCTCGTCATGTCGGTTGGCTTCGCCAAGGCGGAGAAGTTCGACAAGTTCGAGTTCCCGATCCTCATTCTGCTGTCGACCCTCGGCATGCTCTTGATGATTTCGGCCAATGACACCCTGTCGCTCTATCTCGGCCTCGAACTGCAGTCCCTGGCGCTCTACGTCATCGCTGCAATCAACCGCGACAGCGCCCGCTCGACCGAAGCCGGTCTGAAGTATTTCGTTCTCGGCGCATTGTCGTCGGGCATGCTGCTCTACGGCATTTCGCTCGTCTACGGCTTTACCGGCCATACCGGCTTCGAGGGCATCGCCCAGGCGCTGGCAGGCGGCGAGCGTCAGCTTGGCGTGGTGTTCGGCCTTGTGTTCATCTTTGCCGGTCTTGCCTTCAAGATTTCCGCCGTGCCGTTCCACATGTGGACGCCGGATGTCTACGAAGGTGCGCCGACGCCGGTGACCGCCTTCTTCGCCAGCGCGCCGAAGATGGCCGCCATGGCGCTTCTGACACGCGTTGCCGTCGAGACGTTCCAGCCGATCACCCATGACTGGCAGCAGATCATTGTCTTCATCGCCATCGCGTCGATGGTCCTGGGCGCATTTGCAGCCATCGGCCAGCGCAACATCAAGCGCCTGATGGCCTATTCATCGATCAGCCACATGGGCTACGCGCTTGTCGGCCTTGCCGCCGGTACGCAGGTCGGTGTGCGCGGCGTGGCGATCTACATGCTGATCTACCTGATCACGACGCTCGGCGTGTTTGCCTTCATCCTGGCCATGCGCCGCAAGCACGGCAATGTCGAACTGATCGAAGATCTGGCCGGCCTGTCCCGCACCAATCCGATCATGGCGACGATCTTCACCATCCTCATGTTCTCGCTGGCCGGTATTCCGCCGCTCGCCGGGTTCTGGGGCAAGTGGTACACCTTCCTTGCCGCGATGCAGGCCAATCTCTATGCGCTGGCCATCATCGGTATCGTGGCTTCGGTCGTGGGTGCGTTCTACTATCTGCGCATCATCAAGATCATGTGGTTCGATGAACCGGCTGGCGGCTTCGTGCCGGTTGCCGGTGAACTGCGCCTGGTCCTCGGTGTCTCGGGCCTGCTGACGCTGCTTTATGTCCTGATCGGCGGACCGGTCAGCACCTATGCGGAAGCTGCCGCGAAAACGTTCTTCTGAGGCCGGGAACCCTGATCAATGGGCTTCTCGCTCTCGCCGCTGGCGCAGCAAAACGGCTTCCGGATGGAGGCCTTCGATACGGTCGGCTCGACCAATGCGGTCGCGCTGGAGCGCGCGCAGGCTGGCGATCCCGGACGGCTGTGGATCGTCTCCAAGAAACAGGAAAGCGGTCGCGGGCGCCGCGGCCGCGCCTGGGCCACATCACACGGCAATCTGGCGGCCTCCCTGCTGCTCACCGGCAATTTCGAGTTGAAGACGGCGGCAACCCTCGGCTTTGTCGCCGGGCTTTCCCTGGCGGACGCGCTTGACGCCGTCTGCCCGCAAGGCGCGGTTTCGGTTGGCGTCGATGGTATCGGTGCCAGCAGGTCGGATTTGCGTGTCGAGCTGAAGTGGCCGAACGATCTCCTGGCCAACAAGGCCAAGCTTGCCGGCATTCTCCTGGAATCGACGCATCTGCCCGACGGGCGGTTTGCCGTCGTCGTCGGCATCGGCGTCAATGTGGTTGCTTACCCCGAGGACGTGCCTTATCCAGCGACATCGCTGAAGCAGCTTGGTGCGGCCTGCGATGCGGAAACGCTGTTTCTGGCGCTGTCCGATGCCTGGCAGGAAAACAGCCGCATCTGGAACGAGGGGCGCGGGCTTGCCGACATTCGCAAGCGCTGGCTCAAGCGCGCGGCAGGAATTGGCAGTGAAGTTGCGGTGCGGGTCGACGGCTCGGTGCTGCGTGGTATATTCGAAACAATTGACGAAGACTGCCGTTTCGTCATACGCGATAATGATGGGGAACGGGTGAAGATTGCTGCCGGCGATGTTCATTTCGGAGCAGTTGCATCGGCAAGTGCCGGATAGCCGGTTGTAAGGAGTATAAATGGCAAATTCCGATCAGGCAGAGCTCGTGTTCCTGCCTTTGGGCGGCGTTGGTGAAATCGGGATGAATCTGGCCATGTATGGCTATGGCCCCGCACACAAGCGCGAATGGGTGGTCGTCGACATGGGCGTCACCTTCGCCGGACCGGATCTTCCAGGCGCTGATCTCGTTCTTCCCGATATCCGTTTTCTGCAGGCCGAGCGGCACAATCTCAAGGGGATTGTGATCACCCATGCCCACGAGGACCATTATGGTGCCTTGCTCGACCTGTGGCCGCTGTTGAATGTGCCGGTCTATGCCACGCCGTTCACCGCCGGCTTGCTTGAAGCCAAGCGTCAGTCGGAGCCGGGTGCGCCGGATATTCCCGTCACCATTTACCGCGCCGGCGAAAGGTTCAATGTCGGCCCCTTCGAGTTCGAAGCGCTTGCCGTGACCCACTCGATCCCGGAACCGGTCTCGCTGGCGATCAGGACGCCGCTGGGCATCGTCGTTCACACCGGCGACTGGAAGATGGACCCGGAGCCGTCGCTTGGACCGCTGATCGACGAGGCCGGATTCCGCGCGCTCGGCGACGAAGGCGTGCTGGCGATGATGTGCGACTCCACCAATGCCTTGCGTGACGGGGAATCGCCCTCCGAGCGCGAGGTCGGCGACAGCCTGCGTGACATCATCGAAAATGCCCGTGGCCGCGTAGCCATCACCACCTTTTCGTCCAATGTCGGACGTATCCGTTCCATTGCCATCGCCGCCCGCGATGCCGGACGCCAGGTGCTGGTGCTCGGCCGCTCGATGAAGCGGATGATCGATGTGGCCAGTGAACTGGGTTATCTCGACGGCATTCCGGAATTTCTCTCCGAAGAGGATTACGGTTTCATCCCGCGCGAGAATATCGTCATCATACTCACCGGCAGCCAGGGCGAATCCCGCGCGGCGCTGGCCAAGCTTGCCCGTGATGAAATGCGCAATGTGGCGCTGTCGGCCGGCGACACGGTCATCTATTCCTCGCGCACCATTCCCGGCAATGAAAAGCCGATCATCGAGACAAAAAACCTTTTGATCGAGCAGGGCATCCATATCATCTCCGACGATGACCAACTGGTGCACGTCTCGGGCCATCCGCGCCGCAATGAGCTGAAGCGCATGTATGAATGGGTGCGTCCGCGCATTCTCGTTCCGGTCCACGGCGAAGCCGCGCATCTCGTGGCGCAGGGCTCGCTCGCGGCCATGGCCGGCATTCCCGAGGTGCCGCAGGTGCGCAATGGCGACATTCTGCGTCTGGCGCCGGGCAGGGCGGAGATCATCGATCAGGCGCCGTTTGGCCGCGTCATGAAGGACGGCAAGCTCATCGGCGATGAGGAAGAGGTCGGCATCGTCGACCGGCGCAAGCTGTCCTATGTCGGCCATGTCGCGGTATCGATGCTGCTCGATGCGAAGTACAACATCATCGAGGATCCGGAAATCGTGCCGGTCGGCCTGCCGGAGAACGATCGGGAAGGCGAACTGCTTGAAGACCTGCTGTACGATGCGGCCGTTGGTGCGGTGCAGAGCATCCCGCGTGAAAAGCGTCGGGATTTGGCGATGGTCCGCGAGGCGGTGCGCCGCGCCGTCCGTGCCGCTGCCAACGAGGCCTGGGGCAAGAAGCCGATCGTTACCGTGTTCGTAACCCGCACGTGAGGTCAGGGATGCTTGGTCGTCTGAATCATGTCGCCATCGCTGTACCGGATCTTGCCGCGGCGTCTGCGGTCTATCGCGATACGCTCGGTGCGACACTCACCGAGCCGCAGGTTCTGCCGGAGCATGGCGTGACCGTCGTTTTCATCGATGTCGGCAACACCAAGATCGAGCTTCTCGAGCCCTTGAATGCGGATTCGCCCATCGCGGCGTTCCTGGCAAAGAACCCGTCCGGCGGCATGCATCACGTCTGCTACGAAGTGGCCGATATTCTGGCGGCACGAAATCAGCTAAAACAGCAGGGCGCCCGTATCCTCGGTGATGGCGAACCGAAAATCGGCGCCCACGGCAAACCGGTGCTGTTCCTTCACCCGAAGGATTTCAACGGGACGCTGATCGAACTGGAGCAAGTCTGACATGCCCATCGCAACTGGAATGGCGATCTATTTCATCTTCTGGTGGCTGACGCTGTTCACCGTGCTGCCATTTGGCCTGCGCACCCAGGCCGATGAGGATGATGTCACGCTGGGCACAACAGCCAGTGCGCCGCACAAGCACCGGATGGGACGCGTATTCCTGATCACCACCGCGATTTCAGCCGTGGTTTTTATCCTGTTCTACATCGTCAACCAGAAGCTTGGTTTCGGCGTCGAAAGCATTCCGGTTTTCTTCCCGCAATTGCATTAGGACTGCGGTCTGATCCGGCCTCCGCACCGTGGTGCATTGTGCATGGTGAGCTTGTCGAACCACGCATAACAAATGTGCAATCGTCAAAAACCGCTTGTCCGCCGATAGTGCGACGATCTCTTGCCAAGGCAGCCCTGACAGATGCCGAAAATACTGCCCATGCATGCCGCCAGCCGCACCAGCGCTTCGCCGCGCGTGAACGGTGCCGCAGCGGCGTAGCTGCACAGTTTGACCACCCGGATCGCCAGCGAGCCGGGGATGCGCAGCAAAGTCAGCGCGCGTCGCTGGTCGAGCTTCCGGCATGTTTCAACCGAACTGCTGTCCCGGTCACGGCGGAAATGGTAGCCGAGGGTCAGCCGGTCCATCGGCACGGTTTCGTAGGCAATGGCATGCGGCGTCCAGCCGGTCCTGGCGCCGAGTTTTTTGGCGTCCCTGTACAGGCGCCAGTCTTCCCCGCCGGCTAGATCAAGCGTGTCGTCGAAACGCAGGCCCGTCCGGTCAAAGAAACTCAACCTACCCATCCAGCTGCCGGTTGCCAGCAGAATCCTGTGCGCTTCGTTGCGCTGGCACCGCCGCCGGGCCTTGCGTTCGCTTTCCATGCCCCTGCGGTTGAGACCGGCCCAGACCAGTTGCGCGGAAAACGGCGCGTCGGCGGAAATCGGCGCGGCGCGTACGGGGGAACCAACGATATCGAGCCTCGAGGCATCCAGTTCCGCCAGCAGTTCAATCAGCCAGTCGGGTTCCACCCGTTCATCGTCATCGGCAAATGTCATGAGATCGTGATTGCCGGCCAGGGCGCATGCCAGCGCATGATTGCGGGCACGGGCAATGCCGAGACGCGGTTCCACCTCGTACTGAACCGTCCATTGCGGCACGAGCGCCCGGAAATGCGCGATGACATCGTGCAGCGTTGCCTTCTCATTGTTCTCGACGATGAGAAAATGCAACCCGACATCACGGGGCACGCCCATGGCGGCATAGGACTGCAACAGGTTCTGCAGCATGAACGGACGATTACGTGTAATCGTGCTTATGCATATGCTGCGCTTGCCGGGCTCAGCCGCGCCGCGTGTGTGAATTCCCATGGTTCGTCCCCGAACATTGTAACGTCGCTGATGTGCCAATCCCCGCGCCTGGCACACTGATCCTGTGACGCCAATTTAACAGGCGAAGATGAGCTGAACATTGCGACATTGGTCTTAGATCGCGCTCCGGGGATGAGCCGAAATCGCGCGAATCGACGCCGGCATCATCGTGCCGTTGCGGACCTGCCGGATGGAGGGGGTGACGGGAAATATCCCATCAAGTGTGAAGGCTGGTCGGGGTGAAGCCGCATCTGCCTGCCGCCCAAGTAGTTGCAAAATAGAACTGAAGCAACGCGATCAAGACACGGCAGTCTGTGCAACCACCTTTAAGTTTATTTGATAAGTGCTTGTATTGCCGCAACAAGACAAAAAAAATGCAAGGCTTTCGCCTTGCATTGTTAGATCGCGTCTGACCCTATTCCATTTGCATGGTGGCTGCGTATTACCGCGCCAAAGGTCACATCCTCCCAAGACTTTGACCGCGCTGGAAAGCAGAATTATTCTTACTTTCTCATTATGATTAAAAAAATAGCGGACTGCCTTCGAAATGTCACGAAAAATATTCGGTACAGTCATTTTTTGCTTACAAATCTGGCAGCGTAACAAAACTGTCACAAATCTGAGATGTCTCATTTGGCGTTGGCGGGTTCCCAACCCGCTGTTAAGCCGCTAAGAAACATTGCTGCGTCGCGGATTAATCCGGGTTTTGGGCGGGACGCGGCAACACATTTGGCGGCGTATGAGTCTTTCCGGAAATCGGCAACGATTTTTGGGTAATACGCTAACTTTGCACTTGGTTTTGCCTGATTCTTCAAGCATTCAGGCTGTGTTTCAATTTGGTGATCTCAATGCGGCTTTCCCGTTATTTCCTGCCTATCCTGAAAGAAAATCCCAAAGAGGCGGAAATCGTCTCGCACCGGCTGATGCTGCGTGCCGGCCTGATCCGTCAGGAGTCGGCTGGCATCTATGCCTGGCTGCCGGCAGGCCTGCGCATCCTCAACAAGGTGTCCAACATCATCCGCGAGGAACAGAATCGGTCCGGCGCCATCGAGCTGCTGATGCCGACGATCCAGTCCGCCGATCTGTGGCGCGAAAGCGGTCGTTATGACGCCTATGGCGACGAGATGCTGCGCATCAAGGATCGCGGTGACCGCGAGATGCTGTTTGGCCCGACCAACGAGGAAATGATCACCGAGATTTTCCGGGCTTATGTGAAGTCCTACAAGGACTTGCCGCTCAATCTTTATCACATCCAGTGGAAGTTCCGCGACGAGCGCCGCCCGCGTTTCGGCGTCATGCGCTCGCGTGAATTCCTGATGAAGGATGCCTACAGCTTCGACATCGATTTCGAAGGCGCCAAGGCCGCCTACAACCGCATGTTCGTGGCTTATCTGCGCACATTCTCGCGCCTCGGCATCAAGGTCATCCCGATGCGTGCGGATACCGGTCCCATCGGCGGCGACCTCAGCCACGAATTCATCATTCTGGCCGAAACCGGCGAGAGCCAGGTCTATTGCGACCGCGCCTATCTCGACCTGCCGGTTCCGGGTGCCGATACCAATTTCGATGACAATGCGCAGGTCGCCGATATCGTGACGAAATGGACGACGCCCTATGCGGCGACGGATGAAATGCACGACGAAGCCGCCTGGGACAAGGTCGGTGCGTCCGAACAGCTTGCCGCACGCGGCATCGAGGTCGGCCACATCTTCCATTTCGGCACCAAATATTCCGAACCGATGGGCGCCAAGGTCACCGGTCCCGATGGCAAGGAACATATGGTTTCCATGGGCTCCTACGGTATCGGCCCCTCGCGTGTCATTGCCGCGATCATCGAGGCATCCCATGACGAGAACGGCATCATCTGGCCGAAGGCTGTTGCGCCGTTCGGTGCGGGCATCGTCAACATGAAGCCGGGCGACGAGGCGTGCGACGCGGCATCCGCCAAGGTCTACGAGGCCTTGACCAATGCCGGTCTCGAGCCGCTGCTGGACGATACGGATGATCGTCCCGGTGCGAAATTCGCCAAGATGGACCTGATCGGCCTGCCGACGCAGGTGATCATCGGGCCGCGCGGTGTTGCCGCGGGCGAAGTCGAGATCAAGGATCGCGCGACGGGTGAACGGGAAACCCTGAGCATTGAAGCTGCAATCAACAAGCTTGCAGGCCCCGCTGACTTTCAGGCTGGAACTCTATGACAGAATCGGCCGTCACTGCTGTACAACAGGGTCCCAAGCCGTTCTCTGCCTATGAACGGATGATCGCGTGGCGCTATCTGCGCGCCCGGCGCAAGGAAACGTTTATTTCGGTGATCGCCGGTTTCTCCTTCACCGGCATCATGCTCGGCGTGGCGACGCTCATTATCGTCATGGCCGTCATGAACGGTTTTCGCAGCGAATTGCTGACGCGCATTCTGGGCATCAACGGCCATGTCATCATGCAGCCCATGGACCGGCCACTGGATGACTACGACAATGTGATCAAGCGGATCGATGCGGTTCCCGGTGTTTCCTTCGCCATTCCCGTCGTGGAAGGCCAGGTGCTCGGCCAGGGCAATGTCGGGCAGGGCACCGGCACGCTCGTACGGGGTCTGCGCGAAGAGGATATCAACAAGCTCCAGCTCGTCGCCAAGAACGTCAAGCAGGGCACCTTCGCCAATTTCGACAAGGCGGGCGGCGTGGCCATCGGCACGCGCATGGCGGAAAATCTGGGGCTCGGCATCGGCGACAAGCTGACATTGATGTCGCTGGACGGCGATGTGACGCCGCTCGGGGTTTCGCCCCGGGTGAAATCCTATCCGGTCGTCGCCATTTTCCAGATCGGCATGTCCGAGTATGACGCCTCGATCGCGCTCATGCCGCTGGATGAAGCGCAGCTCTATTTCAACCAGGAGGGCAAGGTCCAGTCCATCGAGATCTTTGCCAACAATCCGGACAATGTCGACGCGCTGAAAAAGCCCATCGAGGATGCGGCGCAGCGTCCGCTGATGCTCACCGACTGGCGCCAGCGCAACGTCACCTTCTTCTCCGCCCTGCAGGTGGAGCGCAACGTCATGTTCATGATCCTGACGCTGATCGTTCTCGTGGCGGCCCTGAACATCATTTCCGGCCTGATCATGCTGGTGAAGGACAAGGGACGCGATATCGCCATCCTGCGGACGATGGGCGCGACGCGCAACTCGGTCATGCGCATCTTCCTGATGACGGGCGCGGCAATTGGCGTGACCGGCACGATTGCCGGCGTGGCCCTGGGTGTCCTCGTCTGCCTGAACGTCGAGCGCATCCGGCAATTCTTCTCCTGGTTGTCTGGTACGACCCTGTTCAATCCGGAGCTTTATTTCCTGAGCACCTTGCCCGCCAAGATGGATTTCAATGAAACCTTCACGGTCATTCTGATGGCGCTTGTCCTGTCGTTTCTGGCGACGCTTTTCCCCGCATGGCGCGCGGCCAAGCTCGATCCCGTTGAAGCCTTGAGGTACGAATAATGTCAGCCGGGCCCATTCTTCAGCTGACCAGCGTCGGCCGCCGGTACAATGAGATCGACCGGGAACTGGTTATTCTGGACGATGCCAATTTCTCCCTCGGCAGGGGCGAGATGGTTGCGCTTGTCGCGCCGTCGGGCGCCGGCAAGTCGACGCTTCTGCACACGGCGGGCCTCCTGGAGCGGCCTGACAATGGCGATGTGATTCTGGACGGTCGCGCCTGCGGTTCGCTGTCCGATGAAGAGCGCACCGCCATCCGCCGCAACGACATCGGTTTCGTCTATCAGTTCCACCATCTCCTGCCGGAATTCTCCGCGCTGGAGAACGTGATGATGCCGCAGATGATCCGCGGCATGAAACCCCGCGTCGCCTCCGAACGCGCGCAGCAGCTGCTTGATTACATGAAGGTGGGCGCACGCGCCTCGCACCGGCCGTCGGAACTGTCCGGCGGCGAGCAGCAGCGTGTTGCCATCGCCCGCGCGGTCGCCAATGCGCCGCTTGTGCTGCTTGCCGATGAGCCCACCGGCAATCTCGATCCGGTGACGTCCTCCTATGTGTTCGAGGCGCTGGAAGCCCTGGTGCGCCAGTCCGGCCTGTCGGCGATGATCGCCACGCACAATCACGAACTGGCCCGCCGCATGGATCGCCGCGTCACGCTCAAGGACGGCAAGATCACCACGGTCTCCTGATCCGTTCACGCCATACAAAGCAAACGGGCGCGGAGAAATCCGCGCCCTTTTGCGTTTGGCGGCACCCGCTCGGCGGCCCGCGTTTTACCCTCTGTTAAGAAATCGACAACCATAGCGCCAATGGCAGCTTTGGTGCGCTTGACTTTGGAACAAAAATAGAACAAAACATATACATAGAGCAAACGAAGAAGGGTTTTACCGATGAGCGAACTTTTCCAGGACGTCATGTCATTCGTTACAGTCAGTCTGTTTATTGCAACATTCGCCATGTGGGTCAGCGTTATCTGAAAGAACCGGCGGGGCCGGGATGACTAGGTTTCCCCTGGTTCCTGGCCCGCGGGCATCGCCCATCATCATGTCTGGTTCCACATGCGGACAACGGGTTCCGTCAGGTCGTGCTCATAACCGAGGACGCTGATGCTGGTGGTATCCAGAACGAAAAGCGCGCCGCCTTCGGGCGGCAAGCCAAGCCAGCGGGCCGTCAGCACCCGCAGGAAATGCGAACTTGAGAAGATGAGAATCCTGTCATTCGCCGCGCGGATGGCGTGGATGATCCGGTCGGCACGCGCACCGACATCGGCCGCGGATTCACCGCCGGGGCAGCCGTCGCGAAAAAGCTGCCAGCCGGGGCGCTCCGCCAGGATCGCCTTGGTGGTGATGCCCTCATAGACGCCGTAATCCCATTCCGCCAGATCGTCCTTGATCACGCGGGCATCGCCAAATCCGGCGAGGGCGCAGGTTTTCGATGCGCGCTGGGAAGGGCTCGACCATATGGCGGAAAAGGCAAGGCCCTGCAGCCGGCCCGCCAGGGTACGGGCTGCCGCTTCGCCCGCGGCCGTCAGCGGCACGTCGGTTCGCCCGGTGTGCTGGCCGGACAGGCTCCATTCCGTCTGACCGTGCCGCACCAGATAGATTTCGGGATATGCATTGCTCATTCACGGGCCTTTCGGTGGCGCATCACAGGTTGTTCACAGTCGCACGATCCAGCGGTCAAAGTATAGGTGGACACTCCAAGGTGGTTGCCCGAGAATGCGCGGGTGGTGAATCAGCGCGTTCGCCGGAATTTTCTGGAGATGGATACAGTGGCAGACGGACAGGGCAGACCCGGCGAAGGCAGTGCGGAAAAGCAGGCGCTTCGTTTCGTCCATCTGCGGGTGCATTCCGCCTATTCCCTGCTGGAAGGCGCGCTGCAGGTCGCCAAGGTCATCGATCTCGCCACGTCCAACAAAAGCCCGGCCATCGCCATCACCGACACCAACAATCTGTTCGGGGCGCTCGAATTTGCCCAGAAGGGTTCGAAGTCCGGCTTGCAGCCGATCATCGGCTGCCAGCTCGACATCGCCTTTCACGATCAGGCGGAGGAAAGCCGCAGCGCCAACCGGCGCGAAGCACTCGGGCTTGCGCCGCTCGTGCTGCTGGCGGCGACGGAAACGGGCTATGCCAATCTCGTCCGGCTTGTCAGCCGCGCCTATCTGGAAACGCCCGCCGGCGATCCCGTCCATGTTGCCGCCTCCTGGCTGCCGGGTCTTTCCGATGGAATCATCGTTCTTTCCGGCGGCCCCGAGGGGCCGATCGCCAAGGCGATCAAGGACGACCGCATCGACCGTGCCCGCCAGCGGCTCATCCATCTGCGCTCGCTCTATGGCGACCGGTTCTATGTCGAGCTGCAGCGCCATCGCGGCTATGACCGCGCCCTCGAAGCGACCCATATCGCGCTTGCCTATGAGCTGGAACTGCCACTGGTCGCCACCAATGACGTGTTCTTTTCCAAGAGCGCCGACTATGAGGCGCATGATGCGCTGCTGGCCATTGCGGCGGGTTCGCTGCTGTCCATCGATGATCGCCGCCGCCTGACGCCCGACCATTATCTCAAGACCGAAGACGAGATGGTGGCGCTGTTTGCCGATCTGCCCGAGGCGCTGGAAAATACCGTCGAGATCGCGCTGCGCTGTTCCTATTACCCAAAAAACCGCGCGCCGATCCTGCCGCGCTTCACCGGTGAAAGCGATGATCCTGAAGCGGCCCTGCAGGAGGAAGCCGACGAACTGGCCCGGCAGGCGCGGGAAGGCCTGGCAAGCCGCATTGCGACGCTCGGCATGGCCGATGGCCACACGGCGCAGGAATATGCCGAACGGCTGGAATACGAGATTTCCATCATCACCCGGATGAAATATCCGGGTTACTTCCTCATCGTTTCCGACTTTATCAAATGGGCGAAAGCCCATGATATTCCTGTCGGTCCCGGTCGTGGCTCCGGTGCGGGTTCGCTCGTTGCCTATGCGCTGACGATCACCGACGTCGATCCGCTGCGCTTCTCCCTTCTGTTCGAACGCTTCCTCAATCCCGACCGCGTTTCGATGCCGGACTTTGACATCGACTTCTGTCAGGAGCGCCGTGACGAGGTCATCCGTTATGTCCAGGCCAAGTATGGCCGCGATCAGGTGGCGCAGATCATCACCTTCGGAACGCTGCAGGCGCGCGCCGTGCTGCGCGACGTCGGCCGCGTGCTCGAAATGCCCTATGGGCAGGTGGACCGGCTGACCAAGATGGTTCCGGCCAACCCGGCCAATCCGGTGACGCTGGCAAAGGCCATCGAGGATGAGCCGCGCCTGCGCGAAGAGCGTGACAAGGAGCCGGTTGTCGAGCGCCTGCTGGACATCGCATTGAAGCTGGAAGGGCTGTACCGCCACGCCTCGACCCACGCCGCCGGTATCGTCATCGGCGACCGTCCTCTGTCCGAACTCGTGCCGATGTACCGCGATCCGCGTTCCGACATGCCGGTCACGCAGTTCAACATGAAGATGGTGGAAGAGGCCGGGCTGGTCAAATTCGACTTTCTCGGCCTGAAAACCCTGACGGTGCTGCAGACTGCGGTCAATCTGGTCAAGCGGCGCGGCATCACCGTGGATTTGTCCAATCTGCCGCTCGATGACAAGCTCAGCTATGAAATGCTGTCGCGCGGCGAGACGGTCGGCGTGTTCCAGGTGGAAAGCACCGGCATGCGCAAGGCGCTGATCGGCATGAAGCCGGATCGGATCGAGGACATCATCGCGCTTGTGGCGCTGTACCGTCCGGGTCCGATGGAAAACATCCCGACCTACAATGCGCGCAAGAATGGCGATGAGGAGATGGCGTCGATCCATCCTAAGATCGACCATCTCGTCAAGGAAACCCAAGGCGTCATCATCTACCAGGAACAGGTGATGCAGATCGCGCAGGAAATGTCCGGCTATACGCTGGGCGAAGCCGATCTGCTGCGCCGTGCCATGGGCAAGAAGATCCGCTCCGAAATGGACATGCAGCGCGTCCGTTTCGTCGACGGCGCGGTGGAACGCGGTGTGACCAAGCCGCAGGCCAACTTCATTTTCGACCTCTTGGCAAAGTTCGCCGACTACGGCTTCAACAAGTCGCACGCCGCCGCCTATGCCATCGTGTCGTTCCAGACCGCCTATATGAAGGCGCATTATCCCGTCGAGTTCCTCGCTTCGTCGATGACCTACGATATGGCGAACACCGATAAGCTCAACGATTTCCGCCGCGAGGCGCTGCGGCTGGGCATCGAGGTGGTCACCCCTTCGGTCAACACGTCGTTCCGCCTGTTTGAAGTCGGCGACAACCGCATTTTCTATTCGCTCGCCGCCATCAAGGGCGTCGGCGAGGCGGCAGTTGACCATATCGTCGAGAAGCGCGGTGACACGCCCTATGCCAGCCTCGAGGATTTCTGCGAGCGGATCGATCCGCGCGTCGTCAACCGCCGCGTGTTTGAAAGCCTGATCAATGCCGGGGCATTCGATTGTTTCGGGCGCGAACGCCCGGCGCTCATTGCCGGTCTCGACCGCATTATCGGCCATGCGCAGCGCACGCAGGAAGACAGCGTCAGCGGACAGGCGGATATTTTTGGCGGCATGGCCGCAGGCGGATCGCAGGGGCTGCAGCTGCCCAATGCGGCGCCATGGCTGTCGGCGGAAAAACTGCGGCGCGAATTCGAAGCGGCGGGTTTTTACCTTTCCGCCCATCCGCTCGACGAATACCGGCCGATCCTGGAAAAGATGCGAGTGCAGAGCTGGGCGGAATTTTCCGCTGCGGTCAAGCGCGGCGCCAATGCCGGACGCCTTGCCGGAACCATCACCGCCAAGCAGGAGCGCAAGACCAAGACCGGCAACAAGATGGGCATCATCCAGTTTTCCGATGCGTCGGGTCAGTTCGAGGCCGTGCTTTTCTCCGAGGCGCTGGCACAGTACCGCGATCTCTTGGAGCCGGGACGCTCCGTCGTGGTTACGGTCGGCGCCGAAGACCGGCCGGAGGGCATCAGCCTGCGCATCCAGACGGCGCAGTCGCTTGAGGATGAAGCCACACGCATGCAGAAGGCCTTGCGCCTCTATATGCGCTCCAGCGAGCCGCTGAGCGCCATCACGCCCTATCTCGCCCCGCAGAATGACGGCCAGATCGTCTCGCTCATCCTGATCAAGGAGAATGGCGCCAGCGAAGTGGAGATCGAACTGCCCAACCGCTACCGCGTCGGCCCGCAGGTCGCCAGCGCCATGAAGGCCATTCCCGGCGTCGTCGATGTGGAGATGGTTTAGGTCACACCGCACTGAGGCGCGTTGGACTGTATCGATCGATCCCTCCCAAACCGCAAGATCGGTCGAGCGCTGTATATCCGCGAGGGGCTAGCTGGTGGCGCCACGGAGGAACAGGCGATGAAGGCGGCACTTGAAAACTACCATGCCCGGATGCAACGGGTGCTGGATCACATCGAACAGCATCTTGACGATGATCTGGGACTGGAAGTGCTGAGCGGCGTTGCGGCGTTCTCGAAATACCATTTCCACCGGCAGTTCATGTCGACCTTCGGGTTATCAGTGCATCGCTATGTCCAGCTTGCCCGTATGAAGCGCGCTTCGTATCGGCTGGCCTACATAGACGCCCAAAGCGTCACGGATATAGCGATGGATGCCGGTTACGACGCACCCGATGCCTTCGCCCGCGCCTTTCGGCAACGGTTCGGGCAATCGCCTTCGTCGTTCAGAAAATCTCCCGATTGGGAGCCGTGGCTTGCGGCCTTCGGGCCTTTTGACAACGCAAGGAGCAAGCTCATGCAGAAGACTTTTACCACCAATGACGTGACGATTCGCGATGTGGCCCCGACGCGGGTGGCGATCATGGAACATCGGGGTGACCCCGCCATGATCGGTGCCACCATCCAGCGCTTCATCGCTTGGCGCAAGGCCGCTGGCCTGCACCCCAGGACAAGTCCGACCTTCACGGTCTGGCATTCCGAGCGGCGTCCCGCGTCGCCTGCCGATTACAGCATGGACCTTTGTGTCGGGACCGACCAGCCGATCGAGGTGAACGGCGAGCAGATCAAGGCCGGCGAGATTCCCGGTGGTCGCTGTGCGGTGCTGCGCGTCGTTGGCAACACCGACAATCTGGAGCCCGCCGCGCTCTATCTGTATCGTGACTGGCTTCCGGCCAGCGGCGAGGAAGCGCGCGACTTCCCGATCTATTGCCAGCGTCTGAGCTTTTTCCCGGAGGTGCCGGAGCATGAGGCGGTCGCGGAGTTGTTTCTGCCGCTGAAATAGCGCCGGTCAATGGTGGCCTGGCCATCTCTCCTTCGTTTTGTTGCAAAAGGCATCCCGCGTGGTGCGTGGTTCGCCCTTCGACAAGCTCAGGAAGCTCACCATGAGGGAGCGTGAGGATTGCAGGGAGTTATATTCTGCAACCTCTGCGATTAGCCTTGCAGCCCACCCAGCCCCCTCATGGTGAGCTTGTCAAACCACGCACCATCTTCATTGCACACCAAAACAATCCGGATTCATTTTCTCCGAAATTTCCCGTAAATCCCTGAATCAAATCAATCAATCTCGTCCGGGATCGGCCGCGTCCTTTGCCTGATTTTGCCGAAGGTATAGCCGGTCTCGACGGCGTTGTTGCCGAATTTTCCGCGCAGCTTGTCGATGGCCGTCTCCGCCACGGCCCGCTTGGTCGCCTGCACATCGACGAGGTCGAGCGGATCGGCGCGGCCATCGTCGCTGAGGTCACTCACGCCAATGCCGATGAGCCGGAACCGCGTCCCGTCGATCTCCTTTTCCAGCAGCGCCAGTCCCGTGCGGAAAATCCGGTCGGCAAGCTGGGTCGGGTCGGCCAATTGGCGATTGCGGGTCTTCAGCTTGAAATCGCGGGATTTGAGCTTGAGAGTCACCGTCCGGCCGGCAATGTCGGCGGCCTTCAGGCGGCGCGACACTTTTTCGGAGAGCGAGCGCAGGATGGGAACCAGCTCTTCCAGCGTGCCGATATCCTCGTTGAATGTCGTTTCCGCCGATACGCTCTTGGATTCGCCGTCCGGCTCCACCCGGCGCGTGTCGATGCCGCGCGACAGCTGGTAGAGGCGCTGGCCCATGCTGCCATAAGCGGCCATCAGCGCGCCGAGTTCCATGGTCTGCAATTGGCCGATGGTGCGGATGCCGTCCCGTTCTAGCGTGGCGGCAAACACCTTGCCGACGCCCCAGATCATCGTCACCGGCTTGTCATGCAGGAAATGCGGGGTTTCCGCTTCGCCGATGACGGAAAAGCCGCGCGGCTTGTCAAAATCCGAGGCGATTTTTGCCAGGAACTTGCAATAGGAGAGGCCGACGGAAACCGACAGGCCCATTTCCTTTTCCACCCGGTTGGAAAACTGCGCCATGACCCGCACCGGCGGATCGTGGTGCAGGCGCTGCGTGCCCGACAGGTCGAGAAACGCCTCGTCGATCGACAGCGGTTCCACCTGCGGCGTCAGATCGCGCATCATCTGGCGGATTTCGCGCCCCACGCGCACATATTTTTCCATGTTCGGGCTGATGACCACCGCATGCGGGCAGGCCTCCAGCGCCTTGAACATCGGCATGGCGGATTTCACGCCATGAATGCGTGCGACATAACAGGCGGTGGAGACCACACCGCGCTTGCCGCCGCCGATGATGACGGGTTTGTTGCGCAGCTCCGGATTGTCGCGCTTTTCCACCGAGGCATAGAATGCATCGCAGTCCACATGGGCAATGGAGAGCCTGTAGAGTTCCGGATGGCGCAGCAGGCGCGGGCTGCCGCATTGCTGGCAGCGGCGCCCGGCCGAGGTCTGCGCTGTCAGACAGTCGCGGCAGAATCCAAATTCAGGATCGTTGAGGGGGGCCATGATGCTCGGAACATAAATAGAACATGCCGAACTTACTGAAGAGACGGGCCGCTTGCAAGCCGTTTGCGCGTTAGTACACATCCTCCTGCCGTCCGCCCGGCAGCAGCCGCAGCGCCTGCTGGAACAGGGCAGGGTCCGTCTCTGTCGCCTCGCAATAGCGCATCAGCGTCGGTTCATGCGCCAGGTAGAACTGCAGTACGCCGGCCAGAAACCCCGGCTCCTGCGCCGCCTGGCGGATTTGATCCGCCGTGATGCCCGTAAGGGCAAGAAAACGCGGCAGCAATTCACTGTCCTGCGCCAGGAAAACCAGGGCATTGATCGCCAGATCCTGTGCATTCTCAAGGTTCATCTGCTGTTTCATTCTGTCTGTCTGTCCCGAAATGTGTGTTCATCCGAACACCCTTGAAAACAATATTCCCGTTTGACCGCCTGCCGCGACCCCATTGCAGGCGGAAGGGCCAATGACCAATTGAATCTCTACAAAAGAAGATGTTCAATAAAGCCTTGGTTAAACATGATCTGCAGCATTTTTTGACCGCCGTGAAGAGTTACCTTTTCATCAATCAAAACGCGCTATTACTTGCATCCATTCAATGATGCTGCGGTGGGAGCCTTGTCAAGGCGGCAATCCCACGCCACGCATGATCAACGGGACGTTGCCAATGGTGAAGAAAGTCATGATTGTCGAGGACAATGAGCTCAACATGAAGCTCTTCCGCGACCTTATCGAAGCCAGCGGCTATGAAACGATCCGCACACGCAACGGTCTCGAAGCCCTCGATCTGGCGCGCGAGCATCGGCCCGACCTGATCCTCATGGATATCCAGCTGCCGGAGGTTTCCGGGCTGGAAGTAACCAAATGGCTGAAGGCGGATGATGATCTGCATGTGATCCCCATCATCGCCGTCACGGCCTTCGCGATGAAGGGCGACGAGGAACGTATCCGGCAGGGCGGCTGCGAGGCCTATATATCCAAGCCGATTTCCGTGCCGAAATTCATCGAAACCATTAAGTCTTATCTTGGTGATGCGTGAGCTGCCTGTTTTCCCGGAGAAGTGAACTATGACGGCCCGCATACTTGTCGTAGATGATGTTCCTGCCAACGTGAAGCTTCTGGAAGCGCGGTTGAGCGCCGAATATTATGAAGTCGTCACGGCGTCGAACGGCTATGAAGCGCTGGAGTTCTGCGAAAACAACAGCGTCGATGTCATCCTTCTCGATGTCATGATGCCGGGCATGGACGGGTTCGAGGTCTGCCGCCGGTTGAAATCGCAGCCCGCCACCGCGCATATCCCGGTCATTCTGGTGACAGCGCTCGATCAGGATATGGACCGGATCACCGGCTTGAATTTCGGCGCGGATGATTTTCTCACCAAGCCGGTCAACGACCTGCAATTGCTTGCCCGGGTGAAAAGCCTGGTGCGGCTGAAGAACCTCACCGACGAATTGCGGCTGCGGGTGGCAACGACCCGCGATGTCGGCCTCGAATCCATCCTGCGCTTTCCCAGCGGTGTCGAAGCCATAGCCCGGGATGCCAAGGTGCTGCTCATCGACGAGCGGCCCGGCAGCGTCGAACGAATCAGAACGATTCTGGCCGAGGAATGCACCGTCGACGTGCAGACCGATCCGCAGACGGGTTTTTTCGATGCCATTCAGGGCAATCACGACTGCCTGATCATCGCATCGAGCTTTGCCGATTACGATCCGCTGCGCATTTGCGCGCAGTTGCGCTCGCTCGACAACACTCGGTCGATGCCGATCATAGTCGTCGCGGATCAGGGCGAGGAACCGAAGGTCCGCCGCGCGCTGGAGCTTGGCGTCAACGATTATGTGGTGCGGCCGCTCAATTCCAATGAATTGCTGGCGCGCCTGCGCACGCAGCTGCGCCGCAAGGCCTATCATGACGGCCTGCGCGCCAGTGTCGTCAAGACCTACGAGATGGCCGTCACCGACAGCCTGACGGGCCTGCACAACCGGCTCTATCTGGAAACGCACCTGGCCACCCTGTTCAAGCGCGCCGTCGACCGCCGCCGTCCGCTGTCGATCCTGATGACGGACATCGACCGCTTCAAGCTGATCAACGACACCTATGGCCATGATGGCGGGGATGAGGTGCTGCGCGAATTTGCGCAGCGCCTGCGCCGCAACGTGCGCGGCAGCGACCTCGCCAGCCGCTATGGCGGGGAAGAGTTCTTCATCGTCATGCCCGATACGGATCTGACGATGGCGGCCATTGTCGCCGAGCGCATCCGGCGTGAAGTGGCCTCGACGCCGTTTTTCGTCGATGACGGCGCCACCGGCGTGCCGGTGACCATCAGCATCGGCATTGCCAGCGTGCAGTCGAAGGATGACAGCGTGCAGAACATGCTCAAGCGCGCGGACGAGGCGCTGTATGGCGCCAAAGCGTCGGGCCGCAACAAGGTTGTCTCCGAGGCGGCGTGAGGCTGCCCGAATCGGACTGCCAATCCCCGGAAACAAAAATGCCGCCCGAAGGCGGCATTTTGAACATGCGGGAAAATCCAGGATTACTTGATCTTGGTTTCCTTGAATTCAACGTGCTTGCGTACGACCGGGTCGTACTTGCGGAAAGAGAACTTCTCTGTCTTCGTACGGCTGTTCTTGCTCGTCACGTAGAAGAAACCGGTGTCAGCGGTCGACAGAAGCTTGATCTTGATATTTGCAGCCTTAGCCATTTTCAGTTTACCTGTCTTTATTAGAAGAGGACCGCCGTTCAGTCCAACAACGTGGCTATAAGCGGAAATTCAGGCGGACATGTACCAACACTCGGCAAAAAGTCAAGGGTGGAGGCACTATAATCTAGCATTGTACAGTGCTCCCGGCGGTGCTCACACCAATCGGCCTCCGCATTGTCATTCGAGCTCAACCCGTGTCTTGAACATCAGCGTGATGCGCATGGTGGGGCAAACGCGGGAGACGCCGCGGGCAACGTGATGAACAAAGCCCGGAAAAAGCAAAAGCCTGTTGGGTTTTGGATAGATGGCCGCAAGAATATCGTCCTTGTCCTGATTGAATAGAATCGTTTCACCACCCCAGTCCGAATTCCAGACTTCGTGTGGATAGTAGACCGCCGTACAGGCTCCGGGTTCCAGTGAATCCGTGTGGGTTGCACCGTCGCTGCCATAGGGAAGGCCATTGGCATAACAACGCTGGAGAATATGTCCTTTCAGTGCGGTTCGAGCAAGCTTTTCCCAGAACACGTGAAGGAGGGGAGTTTTGGCGGCAAGTTCAGCTTCGCAAGCGTTGTTCGATCCCTTTTGCCGAGCGTTTTGTTCAATTGTATCGCCGAGTGCTCCGGCAAAATGCTTGTGCCAGAAGGATTGCGCGCCTTCACCGCTATGGGATCGCCATCCATACCCCCATCCTCCGGTTGAAAGAAACCTGTAGATGGCTTGCTGCTCCTGAGCATTCAAGATGTTTTCAACCACAGTAATTCCTTGCCATGGTTGAATATCCCCCTGTCGCGATTGTGATGTCATTGGATTTACCCTCAAAACCTCACCGTCAGATCGGCTTTGACTGAGTTGTCGTTGACGCCGGAGGAGAACTGTCCGGTATAGGTGAGGCCGAGCGTGGTGGCTCTGCCGATATCGAAGGCGAGGCCGGCTTCGACCAGTGCGGTGTCCTGCGCAATCGGCAGGCCGCTGACGTCGAAGCTGTCGCCGCCGCTGGCAAAGGCGAACTGCGCCTGCGGTGTCACATCGCCATAGGCATGCCGCCAGCCGGCCATGCCGCGCGCCGTCAGCGTCGTGGCATGGCCGAGGGTGAAGGTGCGCGAGGCCCTGAGCCCGAGTGTCGTCGTCGTCAGGTCCGTGCTGGATGACGGTGCCGACAGGGCGGCAATGCCGCCGGTTTCGGTAAAGCCCGATGTCTTCAGGCGGGTATAGGCCGCCGCGGCAAAGGGTTCGAGCGCCGCATAGGGCGTCTCGATGCGGTAGGCGGCCTCGCCGAAGAGCTGCACCGTGTTGGCGCTGTAGCCGGCGGTGTCTGTCTCCTCCAGCGAGCCGAACGAGACCGTGCGGCGGCTATCGATCTCATGATGCGCCAGCACCGTGCCGAGGCTCAACGTCAGCGCATCGATCCTGGTGCCGCCATAGATGCCGAGCTGATAGCTGTCGGCGGAGACGGAGGAACCGGCCCCATGCAGCGAGGTCGAGCCATAACCGGCCAGCAGGCCGAAACGCCATGTCCCGGCAATCCCCCCATCCATGCCGGTGACGATGCCGCCGGTGCTTCTGCTATAGGCGGCGGCATTGCCATCGCTCGAACCATGGCTCCAGCCGCCATAGGCCTGTCCCCACACAGCGGTGGTTGCAGCGGCTGGTGCAGGCGTTGCCGCATCAAACGCCTGATCGGCACTCCGCTTGTCCTTCGCCTCCGGACCATAGGCGAGCGGCGTTGTATCAGGCGCGGCTTTGGCGCCGACACCGTCAAAGGCGGCGCGGATCCGCTCATTGGCAGCGCCGCTGACCAGCCCCGCATCCTGCAACAGCGTGCCGCGCAGTGAGGCATGCGCCTCGCCGGACAGGGCGTTGAAACCGGCGGGCAGATCCTGCGTCACGGTTGAGACAGCCACCGTATCATAGAGCAGATTGCCGCGGCCAAGGCTTTCAATCCCGGACGCCGCTGCCTTCTGGTTCCTTGTCTCGCCGACATCGGCAAAGGCAACAGTGTTGCGCGCAAGGCTGACGGTGACATCATTGGCTGCATAGGCGAGTGCGGCGCCGATGAAGTAATAGTGCGGCAGGGCCGTATCGAAGGTTCCGCTCACACCACCCGCAGCCGTCAGCATCGTGTAGGTCTTACCCAGCAGCGCCAGCGTTTCGGCTGGAGACAACGATGCCTTGCCATCTTCTGTCGTCACCGTGACCACGCCGCCGAGCAGCGTTGCCTTGCCGGCCACCTCCAGCCGGTCGCTGCGCCCGTCGGCAGCCACCTGAATGACCAGGCCGGCATCTTTGTCGAAGCTGGCATCGGTTGCCACACGCAGCGTGCCGATCGAATTGCCCGGCGAAACCAGACCGCCGCCATGCACGGCCAGACGCTGGACTGTGCCGATGCCGCCGAGCACGCCGTTGGCATTGACCGCCGCTGCGCCGCTGCGGCCATCGACGGAAGCAAAGCCGCCGTTCAAGGCGAGATCGCCGGTCACACCCGTTGTATTGACCTTCACCTGCCCGCCCGCATTGGCCGTTACCGCAGCCGCCGTGCCATCGACGGTCAAAAGCCCCGTATCATTGATGAGCGATGCCGAAATGATCGAACCGCCAAGCCCGATGCCAAGCTCGCCGCCATTGATCAAAGTATCGCCGCGATAGGTGTTCTTGCCAGCGAGCCACAGCGAGCCGGGGCCGGATTTCGTCAGCCCCGCATCATAGGATTTCGGATCGGCAAGCTTGCCGGAGAGATAGGCCGTGCGGGATTCGGTGAATTGATATTCCGTTTCCAGCGCGGCGGTCTGTTCAGTCAGCATTGTCTGCTTCAGCACCGCGAGAGGATCTTCCTTTCGACCGGCCTTGTAGGCTGCAAAATCTGCGCTGGGGTCTTTGCCGTAGGTCACGACTGCTTTCGGATAGGCTTTTGTGAAGTCTGCAAGCAGGGCCGATGCAAGGGGATCACCTGCGATTTTTCTGTTGGCATTCGTTACAGGTCTAGCAGTTCCGGTCTTGTTGGCTGCCACGGCTTTAAAGAGATCAGCCAACAGGCCCTCGGCGGCCCTTTCCTTGGCCGATATTTCCGGGTTAACCAACTGTTTCTGAGCCTCCAGCCGTGCCGTTGGATCGCGAACCAGACCGGTGGATGCTTTTTTCTTCACCCACGCCGTCACTTCTTCCACTTCTTCCCGCTTGCGCTGATCCAGCGCCGCCTGCGAGATGTCGTTGCTCCAGGTGTCCTTCACACCGGCACCCAGATTGGCTTCAAACCTGCCAAGAAACTGACCGGGGCCTTCCATGGCTTTCTTAAGATCGATTAGGCCCCAGCCGAATTCTCGATCTATCCCAACCTCGCCGAGGCCATGAGAGGTTGTTAAGAGTATATCGCGTGCCTGCTGATTGGTGAGGTACGGAAAGCGCTCCATGATGAGTGCCAATGCCGCTGAAGCATGCGGCGTAGCCCCGGATGTTCCATTAAACTTTTTATAATCGAATGCGAGATGCTGATTGTCAGGGCCTGACACCGAAGTTGAGAATGAATATTGTCCCGGCGCCGCAACGCACCACCATTTAGCGATCCCACATCGATTTGAATAATCATCTAGTTTTCGATCAGTATAGTCGAATTTCTGATGCAAATTGCTGTTGTACTCATTCTCAATATTTAGGGCAGCAACAGCTATTGTCAGAGTTTCGAGTGCCGGCTCAAAATATGGCAGGGCAGCCATGAGGTCGGGATTCTCAGAATAATAGTTTCCATTAGCGATAACAGAAGTAATTCCATGCTGTGCAGCCTCGCGTATTCCTTCAAGGGCTCCGTGCTGCCGTAGATCGCTGTTGGTGTATTGCTTGCGCAAGTAATCGAGGGTAATTTGATAATTATCACCAGCCTCTATCTCATAATTTATGATTCTGACATTGCTTTGTATGAGGGCTTTATAGGCTAAGTGGGCGCCTGAGCTGTTCAAGTCTGCGATCCCTCCTTTATCAGCACCAAGATTCGGAAAGTCTGTCGCGTAAAGCTGCGCATTGTAAGCTATGCCGTGCATGCCTTCACCATTACGCGCAGCAACAAGAATGCCTCCCACGGCGGTTCCGTGTGATTCTACCCCGTTCTTTTTTAGGGACCACCACGGCGGGCTGCTCGGTAATCCTCCATCCGTGTGGAGCGTGCGGTTATCGGTTTGACAACGTGAAGCAATGCCCTTGGCGCAGTTGATGTCTGGATGACCTAGCGATCCGGAGTTCGCAGGTATATCAAGAGGGATTCCAACGTGTCCGCGACCAATAAATTCTGAATGCTGCAAGGCAGTGCCGGTATCCACGTTGCCTATTTTCACCCCTTGGCCGGTGATGCCAAGAGCGTAAGCATATTGCGCATTCAGTGCTGCAATACCTGGATTTTTCCAGAACTCAGAAGATTCCCAAGAACTAGCATCGTTTTCCCAATTCTTGATTAAAAATTTCCAGCTTTGACCCGAGTTTAACTCTCTTCTCAAATCAATGGATTCTCCCAGCTCTTGATAGATTGATGGATTAGGAGCGGTCTGTGCCCATATGATCGAAGAGTGTAACACACAGAAATAAATCCCGCTGAACTGCAAAACTCGGAGCGGATGCAGATAATGGGGTCGAGAACGGGCAATTTTTAATATAATTTCTATTTGAAAATACATGAGATATCCGGACAAGCTATTTGAGGAGCGGGAGATGAACAGCTATCGCCCTGTCTCTCAATTGTTAACATTCAGATATTTACTCAGATGGTCGTTGGTGCCGTTGTCCTTCCAGCCCTTGACGCGGTTGGACACGAGCCAGAGCTGCCCGAAATTCATCATCGGCGCGACGGGCTGTTCCTGCAGGACCAGTGTTTCGGCTTCATGCAGGATCTTGGCGCGGGCCGCGGGGTCTTTTTCGTCGTAGGACTTCTTGACCAGGGCATCGAAGTCCGGATTGTTCCAGCGACCATAATTGAAGGTGGTGTTAGTGCTCAGATTGATCACCATGAAGTTCTCGGCATCGGCATAATCCGCGGTCCAGCCGGC
>NZ_JAFCVE010000008.1:0-345209 GCF_049896885.1 Phyllobacterium sp. SL163
CCGGAACGCCCGTCGCATCGATCACCACGTCGATCAGGTCATTTTCGAGGATGAGGTCGGCATTGTCGGTGACGGCGATCCTGCCGCCCTCCATCGCCGCGGTCAGGGCCGAGGCGGTGGTCACTTCCTTGGCATGCCCGGGTTCCTGGTAGGCGATATCGACGGCCTTGAGCGCATTGGGCAGGTTCAGTTCGGAAATCGCGCCGATCTCGACGCCGGGCATATGCGCCACCCGCGTGACGATGTCCGTGCCCATCTCGCCCGAGCCGATCAGCCCGATGCGGATCGGACGACCCGCATCCGCCCGCGCCTGCATGTCCCGCGCCAATCCCGTCAATGCCACATTGCTCGCCATACCAAAACGCTCCTCAAAAGGCTTCCGATGCGATGCCGGAAACCGTTCTTATCCTGCCAATCGAATATTGAACATTTGTATTTTAGTCAAGACCTATGTGCATTATAAGGATGATAACGATGATCCCGTAACTACTGCGTCGACCCATGGAACGCAGGCTTTGAAGAGAGATGGAAATGCCGCAAAACAGGTTCGATCTGATAGTTTTTGATTGCGATGGCGTGCTTGTGGACAGCGAGCCGCTGGCGGAACTGGCCTATCACAATGTCTATGCCAGCCATGGAATGGACCTGCCCGCAGGCACCATTGCCCAGTGCGTCGGCATGAAGCAGGCCGATATCATCCGGCGAATCGGCGAGCTGACCGGCTTTCACCTGTCCGACGCGGGTGAAGCCGGGCTGTGGCCCGAGACAAAACAGGTCTTCAGCCGGTTCCTGCAGCCGACCGCCGGTATCGCCGCCCTGCTCGCGGACTTGGAAACGCCCCGCTGCGTTGCCTCGTCATCGTCGCTGGAGCGCATCCACTTCAGCCTGAAAACCACGGACCTTGCCGGATATTTTGGCGACGCGATCTACAGCTCGTCCATGGTCAAGCGCGGCAAGCCCGCCCCGGACCTGTTCCTGCATGCGGCGAGCGACATGGGCCACGAACCATCGGCCTGCGTTGTCATCGAGGATTCGCCCTATGGTGTCGAAGGCGCCGTGGCGGCGGGCATGACGGCCATCGGCTATACCGGCGGTGGCCACACCTACACGGCCCACGCCCAGACCCTGCTCGACAAGGGCGCCAGCGCCGTCTTCGCCGACTGGAAGGATATTTCCTACTGGATGCGCGCCGCCAACGATTGACCGGCAGCGTGCACGTAAAAACAAAAAGGGTGCCGTGGGGCACCCTTTTCGCTTGGTCTCAAGCCAATCCTAGTTCTTCAGCTCGAACGTCACATTGACCGTGACATTGTAGCTGTTCTCGCCCGCAGCCACCGGGACCGAATCAGATGCTTCGGCCGCCATCATCTTGGCGCGCGGCGCACCGCCATAGGGGCGCGGCTGGAACGTCTGCTCGCTGATCTCGATGACCTTGCCGACTTCAACGCCCGCCGCAGCCGTCAGGGTTTTCGCCTTGGCAATGGCATTGGCCACGGCCTTCTTGCGCGCTTCCTCGACGATTGTTTCCGGTTTGTCATTGGTGAATGTCAGGTTGCCGCCCTGGTTGACGCCCAATGTGACGGACTGATCGAGAATCTCGCCGACCTTCTTCAGGTCACGCACCCGCACGGACAGCGAATTGGAGACGGCATAGCCGACGATCTTCGGTGCCTGCGGCGGCTGGCCCTGCTTGTTGTCCGGATAGACATAGCGCGGATCGATATTGAAACCGGATGTCTGCAGGTCGCGCTCGGCGATTCCGGCCTTCTTCATCGCGTCGAGAACCTTGGCCATGGTCTCGTTGTTGGCGGTCAAAGCTTCCCGTGCGGTCGGCTTTTCCTGCAGCACGACGAGTGAAACGATAGCCATGTCAGGCGCGGCAGTGGCTTCGCCTTCCCCGGTCACCGTAATGCGCGGGCGCGGTGTCTCATCTGCCATGGCAGCGAACGGAACGGCCATCATTGCGGTTGCGGCAAAAGCCACGGCTAGAAATTTTGGTGTCATGGATGATCTCCCCAAGATGAAGTGACACAGCTGCGTCGCAGCCGATTATGGGCGCAATAGGGCGAAAGATACAACTTTCGCCCTACGCGTGCATTACGTGTACGGATGAAATCAGCGGATGATCGGGCAGCCCGGTGCGCGGGCAAAGACAACCGCCGAGCGATGACCATAGCGCCAGCCGGTGACGCGGACCGCATTGCGGTTCACAACCGCGCGCGGGTTGCGGATACCCATGCGGCTTGCCTTGTTCAGGGCCTGGTTGACGCTGCAGGCGCGGACGGGACGATAGCCGCCATGATAGCGGTGACCGTAGCGATGATCGACCTTGACGACATTGGACACCGGACCGGCGGCATCAGCCATGGACGATGCCACCGGCGCTGCCGAGGCGGCACTCACACCGAACACCGAACCGAGCCCGAGAGCAGCGGTCACAGCGAGCATCTTGATGGACATGCGGGACATGGGCGTTTCTCCTTTGTTGCTTGTTGCTCCGGACGGGAAAGTCCGGAAGGTGACCGTTTGTTCCACTATTCACCTGAACAAAGCTTCAACGCGCCGTTCATCTCCCGTTCAGTAGGATTAATTTTCCGAAGACGGCGATTCCGCCATCATCATATGGTCGAAATAATCTTCGTCCGTTTTCAGGTCATGATCATAGGCGGTGATCTTGCCGCGCACCGAAATACCCGCCTCGTGCACGGTGTCCGCGCTGCCCGAAACCAGCGGATGCCACCAGTACAGGTCTTTTCCCTCGTCGATCAGACGATAGCCGCAGGTATCGGGCAGCCAGTCCACCTCGCGCACGATTTCCGGGGTCAGGAAGACGCAATCGGGAACTTTCTTCTTGCGGTGCACATAATCTGAACACTGGCAGGTCCCCGCATCGAGCAGGGTGCAGGCCACCGTGGTAAAATAGATTTCTTCCGTGTCTTCGTCCTCGAGCTTGTGCAGGCAGCAGCGGCCGCAGCCGTCACACAGGCTCTCCCACTCCGAGCGGTTCAGCTCGTCGAGCGTCTTGGTTTTCCAGAATGGTTCCTTGGGCATGCGTTGCAATACATCGACCGTAACGCCGCGTCCAGAGTTTTGCATGAACGCAAGATGAACGGTGCCTTCACATCGGATACAGGCGCACCCGTGCAATCTTGCTGTAATCGGGTTCAGGCAGGATCACACATGTACCGGTGTGAGGCTCAAGGAATCTGGTGAGAAGACCGCGATGGACAATCGGCTGCCACAAAGCTGGCACAACCTCCGGTCACAAACATTTGACGTGTTTCCAAGGAAGGAAACGCAAGACAGGGATGACAATGAAACGTACAGCGCTCTTTTTTGCTTCGACAGCAATTCTGTTCTCTTCGCCCTCGGCGATGGCGGAGCAGTCGCCTCTCCCTCGCCCCTACATCTCCTCCAACACCAATGAAGCACCGCTGCTGATGGCCCAGGCCGCAGCCGATCCGGCTGCCGAGCTGGCGAAGAAGCAGCAGGAAGAAGCGCAAAAGGCAGCGGAGCACGAAGCCGCCGCCCGCGCCGAAGAGGCAAAGCAACGCGCTGAAAAGGAGGCTGCCGCCGCCGCCCACGCCCAGCAGCAGGCGGAAGAACAGGCCAAGAAGCGCGCCGACGAGGCAGCGCACGCCGCCGAAGCACAGGCAGCCGAACGCGCCCAGGAGGCCAAGCGTGCCGCCCAGGAAGAAGCGCAGAAGGCGGCCGAGCAGCAGAAGGCCGTAGAAGCCCAGGCCAAGCAGAAAGCGGCGGAGGAGGCACAGGCTGCCAAGGCCGCCGAAAAGGCCGCCGCCCAGGAAGCCGAACAGGCCAAGCGCGCCACCCAGGCCGAGGCACAGAAAGCCGCCGAACAGCAGAAAGCCGTGGAAGCAGAGGCCAAGCAAAAGGCCGCTGCGGATGCGCAGGCTGCCAAGGCTGCTGCTGCGCAAGAGGCTGAACAGGCCAAGAAGGCGGCAGAAGACGAGACGCGCAAGAAGGCCGACGCTGCCCAGAAGGCAGCCGACAAGGCCGCCAAGGAAGCCCCGGCCGCCGAACAGCCCGCCGAAAAACCGGCACAGCCCAAGCCGCAGAAGCCAGCACCGGAACAACCCGCCGCTGAAAAGCCTGCGCCGGTCACTGAACCCGCAGCGGCCGAAAAGCCGGCCAAGCCCGTCGAAGCCCAGAAGCCGGCTGCCGAACAGCCTGCGCCTGCAAAACCCGCCGCTGAAAAACCCGCGCCGGTCACAGAACCCGCAGCAGGCGAAAAGCCGGCCAAACCCGTCGAAGCCCAGAAGCCGGCTGCCGAACAGCCTGCACCTGCAAAACCCGCCGCTGAAAAACCCGCGCCGGTCACTGAACCGGCAGCAGGCGAAAAGCCGGCCAAACCCGTCGAAGCCCAGAAGCCGGCTGCCGAACAACCTGCGGCTGCAAAACCCGCCGCTGAAAAACCCGCGCCGGTCACCGAACCCGCAACGGGCGAAAAGCCCGCAACCCCTGTCGAGGCTGGAAAACCCGCATCGAAGGAACCATCGCCGCTGCCGGAAAATGCCGCGCCGGTGCTTGACAGCCAGAAACCCGCACCGCCGGCCAAGGGCACGGGCGGCCAGGCCGCCGGCAAGCCGGCCGGTGCAACGCCGGTTGTCCAGCAGCCCGCCGTTCAGGCCCCGGCCACGCCGCCCGCACCGCCGCCGAAGAACGATGCGGACGTGCAGAAGGCGCTTGTCCCGGTCAGGATCGAGCCCATCCGCACCGAGGAAGGCACCCGCGTCAAGCAGGCGCCGCGCGAGGAGCGCCCGGCCGACGTGCAGGTGATCAAGCAGATCGACAACCGCACGATCGTCGAAGTCAACAACAACATCTTCGTGGAAAGCTCCGATCGTCCGCGCATGTCGCGCGATGCGCAGGATGTCTATTATGAGAACCTGCCGCGCAACCGCACCCGTGAAACCATCGTGCGCGACAATGGCGTCCAGGTCGTCACGATCCGCAACCGCTATGGCGATGTGATCCAGCGGTCGCGCGTCATGCCCGACGGGCGTGAGGTTCTGCTGAGCTACACGCCGGATTACGACCGCGAGGAACGCTATCAGTGGCGCGATCCCGGCCTTGACCTGCCGCCGCTGGTGCTCGATATCCCGATTGCCGACTACATCCTCGATGCCGATCAGGTGCCGGAAGCAGATGTCTATGACTTCTTCTCCCGCCCGCCGGTGGAACGCGTCGAACGCATCTATTCGGTCGACGAGGTCAAGCGCTCGGCCCGTATCCGCGACAAGGTCCGCCGCATCGATCTGGACACCATCACCTTCAAGTTCGGTTCGGCTGATATCACCGAAGACCAGATCCCGCATCTCGACAGCGTTGCCAAGGCGATGGCCGAGATCCTGAAGAAGAACCCGGCGGAAACCTTCCTCATCGAAGGCCATACGGACGCCGTCGGTTCCGATCAGGCCAACCTCGTGCTGTCGGACAAGCGGGCGGAATCGGTTGCCCAGGCGCTGACCAATGTCTTCGGCATCCCGCCGGAAAACATGGCGACGCAGGGCTACGGCGAACGCTACCTGAAGATCAAGACCGACGGTCCCGAACAGCAGAACCGCCGCGTCGCCATCCGCCGCATCACCCCGCTGGTGCAGCCGCTGGCCAGCAAATAGCCTGATCCGCAGGCCGTCATGCGAAAACCCGGACTTCGGTCCGGGTTTTTTGTGATGGCCGGTGGTTTTGTCTTGAGTTCGCCGGCCGCATCGCTATCTGATGCATGAGATCAATCGGACCCTGCTGTTTATGAAACGTATCGAAATATTCATCGAAAACATCATCCTGGCGTCGCGCTGGCTGCTTGTTGTTTTCTATCTTGGGCTTGCCGTTGCGCTTGCCATCTATGCCTTTTCCTTTGCCGGAAAGCTGCTGGATTTCGTCATGAAGGTGACGAGCCTCGACGAAACCGAAACCATCCTGAAAATGCTGGGATTGATCGATGCGGCGCTGGTCGCCAGCCTCGTGGTGATGGTCATCATCTCCGGCTATGAAAACTTCGTCAGCCGCTTTGACCAGGCCGACGACGTGCACTGGCTCGGCACGATCGATGCCGGTTCGCTCAAGATCAAGGTGGCATCGACCATCGTCGCCATCTCGTCGATCCATCTTCTGCAGGTGTTCCTCAACCTGACGAAATACACGACCGAACAGCTGACGTGGTTCACGGTGATCCACCTCGCCTTCGTCTTCTCCGCGCTGTTCCTCGCCTATATCGACAAGATCATGGCCAAGGACAAAGGCGGGAAGAAATCGAACGAGCCGTCCATCTGAACCGAATGAAACAAAGAGCCCGGATTTTCCGGGCTTTTTCTTTTCCGGCCCGCGCCCTTCCGGCGATGGCAGGTCCCGCAAAGCAAAACGGGATGGGTTTTCACCCATCCCGTCTGCATTTCCAACGCATTGTCTGCGGTTTAGCTGTCGAGGAAGCTGCGCAGCTTGCGCGAGCGGCTCGGATGCTTGAGCTTGCGCAGCGCCTTGGCTTCGATCTGGCGGATACGCTCGCGCGTCACCGAGAACTGCTGGCCGACTTCCTCAAGCGTGTGGTCGGTGTTCATGCCGATGCCGAAGCGCATGCGCAGCACGCGTTCCTCACGCGGCGTCAGCGAAGCGAGAACCCGGGTCGTCGTGTCGCGCAGATTGGCCTGGATGGCCGCATCGATCGGCAGAAGCGCATTCTTGTCCTCGATGAAATCGCCGAGATGTGAATCCTCTTCGTCACCGACCGGTGTTTCCAGCGAAATCGGTTCCTTGGCGATCTTCAGCACCTTGCGCACTTTTTCCAGCGGCATGGCCAGCTTTTCCGCCAGTTCTTCCGGGGTCGGTTCACGGCCAATTTCATGCAGCATCTGGCGCGATGTCCGGACGATCTTGTTGATCGTTTCGATCATGTGCACCGGAATGCGGATGGTGCGCGCCTGATCGGCAATCGAACGGGTGATCGCCTGACGGATCCACCAGGTCGCATAGGTCGAGAACTTGTAACCACGGCGATATTCGAACTTGTCGACCGCCTTCATCAGGCCGATATTGCCTTCCTGAATGAGATCGAGGAACTGCAGGCCGCGGTTCGTGTACTTCTTGGCGATGGAAATCACGAGACGCAGATTTGCCTCGACCATTTCCTTCTTGGCAAGAGCCGCTTCGCGCTCGCCCTTCTGCACCTGGTTGACGATGCGGCGGAATTCCGAAATCGAGATCGCAGTTTCCTGCGCCATGTTCTGGATTTCCGTGCGCAGGTTCTTGATCGTGTCTTTTTCGTTCTTGGTGAACTCTTTCCAGCCGCGCGTGGTGAGGTTGGAAACGGCCTTCAGCCAGTTCGGGTCAAGCTCGTTGCCCTGATATTCCTTGAGGAAGTCCTCGCGGCGCACGCCATAGGATTCGGCAAGACGCAACAGACGGCCTTCGTTCTGCACCAGACGCTTGTTGATGTCGTAGAGCTGGGCAACCAGCGCTTCGATACGGTTCTGGTTCAGCGACAGCGACTTCACCGCCTTGATCAGCTGATCCTTCAGTTCCTTGTAGCGGCGTTCCTGGCTTGGCGACAGGGAACCGGAGGCAGCGAGGCGGTTTTCCACCTGCTGGTCCTGCAGCTTGCGCAGCTTCTTGTAGGTGTCGGCGATGACGTCGAGCGTTTCCATGACCTGCGGACGCAGCTCGGCTTCCATCGCGGCGAGCGACAGATTGGCTTCATCATCCTCGTCATCATCGTCTTCAACGGGCGTATCGCCGCCGACATTGGTGATGTCGTCGTCGTCGCGGCGGCTGCGCGAACGGTCATTGCCGGCGGCCGGCTTTTCTTCCTCGACGCGCTCGATCACCGGAGCCTGCTTGGCCTCGGGGCCCGCATAGGTGGTTTCAAGGTCGATGATTTCGCGCAGCAGAATCTGCGAGTCGTTCAAGGCATCGCGCCAGATGATGATGGCCTGGAAGGTCAGCGGGCTTTCGCACAGCCCGGAAATCATCGTCTCGCGCCCGGCCTCGATGCGCTTGGCGATGGCAATTTCGCCTTCGCGCGACAGAAGCTCGACAGTGCCCATCTCGCGCAGATACATTCGCACGGGGTCGTCGGTGCGGTCGGTCGGCTCTTTCTTGGTCGTGGTCGGTGCAACGGCGGTGCCGGTTGCGTCGGCAAGCTCGCGGGCATCGCTCTCGTCGTCGCTGTTGTCAGCTTCTTCGGCGTCCGCATCCTGCTCGTCATCTTCGACAACGTTGATACCCATGTCACTGAGCATGGCCATCGTGTCTTCGATCTGTTCGGAAGTGACCTCTTCGGACGGCAGAACGGCATTGAGCTCGTCCATCGTCACATAGCCGCGTTTTTTCGCGAGCTTGATCATCTTCTTGACAGCGTCATCGGAAAGGTCGAGAAGCGGTCCGTCCGGCGCGCCTTCGCGCTCGACTTCTACTTCTTCGTTTTCCTTTGCTTTCGTTGCCATATTCTATGTCTCCAAGCGACGTTTCGCTTTGTTCATGCATGGGAACTAACGAGTGCGGTGGCGCACCGGTTCCCCTGCAGCGTCAAGGTAATAAATGATCGACTAGCCGAAATCCCGTTAATGCCGGATTAACCTTGTTATTCCGATGGCGAGCACATTGTATATTTGCCGTATTTGCCGGTTTTTCAGCCAAACCTACAAACATCAACCCAATATTTTCAATTCCGCGCAATCTGATTCCGTCATTATTGACCCACGTCAACCCCGACTCAACTGATTCGCGGCAAAAAAGCGAATCAATTTCGTCAAAAACCCTTTCCGGACCGTCCGGAGGGGATTCCAAAGCCCTCGATCAGTGCCTCCGTCGCCTGGGCGTTGCGGATGTCGTTCTGAATATCGAGCAGCCGGTTGAGGTTTTCGTCGGTCGTTTCCGTCGCCAACGCGGTTTCAGCTACTTTCAGCTCTTTATGTAGTGTGCTTGCGCGCTGATGCAAGTGAACGGCCTGCCGCAATGCTTCCAGCGCATCCTCTTCCGCCGCTTCCGCCGTCGCGGTCCACATGCGGGCGCGCCGCACGAGCGCCTCGAGCGCCTCGATCAACGTGCCGTGTCCGGCCTCGGCCATGGCCTTGCGCATTTCCAGCCCGTCCACCACGTGGTGCTCGGCCAGGGCATTGAGCATGGCCGAATGAAAGCGCTTCAGGTCCGGGTGGCTGAATTCCAGCCGCACCACCGTTTCGAAATCCTCTTCGATCAGCCGGGGATGGTTGAATAGGGTCATCAGGATGGCGGTCTCGCGCAGGGGCGGCGCCGCCGACGTGGTCTTGACCAGCACCGAGCGGGCAAGACTGTCGGAAACGGCGAGCCGCCCCGAGGCCGCACCCCTGCCCCGCTGGCCGTAGCCGTTCTGGTTGCCATAGCCATTCTGGCCGTTGCCGCGCTGGTCGCCGTCGCGCCGGTTGTTGTTGCTGCGCTGGTTCGAACCGAAGAACTGCTGGATGCGGTCGCGCACATCCTGCGCATAATGGCGGCGCACATTCTCGTCGGCAATCAGCGCCGTCATCTGCTTGAGCCGGGATTCCAGTTCGGCGCGCCGTTCCGGCGTGTCGAAAACCCCGCCGCTGGTCTCGCGCGTCCACAACATGTCGGCGAGTGGCCGGGCATCGTCCAGCACCGCCTGAAACGCCTGCGGGCCCGATGCCTTGACCAGGTCGTCCGGGTCCTTGCCTTCCGGCAGCACGGCAAAGCGCAGCGACCGCCCCGGCTTCAGCGCCGGCATGGCCAGATCGATGGCACGGTAGGCCGCCTTGATCCCGGCCTGATCGCCGTCGAAACACAGCACCGGCTCGGGCGACATGCGCCAGAGCAGATCAAGCTGGTCTTCCGTCAGCGCCGTGCCGAGCGGCGCGACCGCCTGACCAAAGCCCGCCTGCGCCAGCGCAATCACATCCATATAGCCTTCGACCGCGATAACGGCCTTGGCGGCCTGCCCCGCCTGCGGCTGCGCGGCCCGCCGGGCACGCAGGGCGTTGAACAGCACCTTGCCCTTGTGAAACAGCTCGGTCTCGTTGGAATTGAGATATTTGGCCGGGGCATTGGGTGTGAGCGCTCGGCCGCCGAAAGCGATGACCCGCCCGCGCAGATCCTCGATCGGGAACATGATGCGGTCGCGGAAGCGGTCGTAGGACACCGGCTTGTCGTCGCCATAGACCACGAGGCCGCAGGCCTCGATCTGCTCGCGTGTCGCGCCTTTCAGCGCCAGATGCTCCTTCAGCGCATTGCGGCTCTCCGGCGAATAACCCAGCCGGTAGGCATGCTGGGTGGTTGCCGACAGGCCGCGATCGCGCAGGTAGGCCCGCGCCTTGGCGCCTGCCGCCGACTGCAGCTGCTCTTCGAAAAATTTCGTCGCCATGTCCATGACGTCATAAAGCGTAGCGCGCTTGGCCTCGCGCATTTCCATCTCGGCATCGCGCGCCGGCATGGGAATACCGGCCATGTCAGCGACGCGCTGCACCGCCTCGGGAAAACTCAGGCCCTCAAGCTCGGTGAGAAACTTGAAATGATCGCCCGTCACCCCGCAGCCAAAGCAGTGGTAGCGGCCCTTGCGGTCCTCGCAATGGAAACTCGGCGATTTCTCGCCATGGAACGGGCAGCACGCCCAGAAATCACCCTTCGGCGCGTTGGTTTTTTTCCGGTCGAACGACACCCGCGTGCCGATCACACTGGAAATCGGTACACGCTCCCTGATCTCATCGAGAAAGGATGGCGGAAATCGCATGCTGCTCTTCGTTCACTTCATCCGGCGATTCGGGGGCTCACGCCCTGAATGCCTCCATTTTCCACGGTTTCAACAACTATCTGCAGAACCGGTTCCATATTGCATCATATCGGGGGGCGGTGAAAGGTCTGCAAGCCGGTCATCCCCCGCTCATCCTATCTTTTTGATTTAATTATCAGATCGGATATTAAAAAGCCGGCTCATCATTACCGGCACAGCCAAAGACTGTCATAAAACTGTTACACTTTGTCAAAAACGACATAATTTTTCTTAGCCGGAACATATTTTTTCCCCTTTTGGATTGATATGTTATCTTAATAATTGGCAACTAGAATTGGTCTGGTTGTATACCGCATTTTTCCACCTCGTTAGGATTGGCTCAAGTGAACGGTTCGACAGTTTTATTGCATCTCGCAGGTGCGGTGGCCCTTCTGCTGTGGGCCACGCGCATGGTTCGCACCGGTGTCGAGCGCGCCTATGGCGAGCGCATGCGCCAAAGCCTGCGCGGCGTGCTACACAATCCCGTCCTTGCCGTCCTCTGGGGTACGATGCTTTCCATCGCCCTGCAGAGTTCGACGGCCGTCAGCCTGCTCGTCGGCTCCTTCGTCGGGTCCGGCATTGTCAGCGGCATTTCCGGGCTGATGGCGGTACGCGGTGCCGAGGTCGGCTCGGCGCTCGTCGTGCTGATCCTGAGTTTCGACCTGACCCTGCTGGTGCCTCTGTGCCTGCTCGCCGGCACCGTCATCTTCATGTCGACCGAGCGCGGCGACTGGCGCCAGATCGGCCGCATTCTCGTCGGCATCGGCCTTCTCGTGCTGTCGCTCGAGATGACCGGCCAGGCCACCGAGCCGCTGCGCAACAGTGACCTCCTGCCTGTCATCGTCAGCTATCTGAGCACCGACCCGGTCACCGCCTTCATGCTGGCGGCGCTGATGACCTGGCTGTTCCATTCCAGCATCGCGGCCATCCTGCTGCTGGTCACCTTTGCCTCGCGCGGGCTGATCGATCCGGAACTCGGCGTCGTCATGGTGTTCGGCGTCAATCTCGGCTCGTCCTTCATCGCACCGCTGCTGACGCGCAATGCCGCACCGCAGGCCCGGATCGTGCCGATGGGCAACCTATTGATGCGCGGCGCCGGTTCTCTTGTCATCCTCATCGCCTACCTCACCTTCAAGCCGTCGGTGGCCTTCCTCGGTGCGGCGCCGGCCGACCAGATCATCCATGCGCATATCCTTTTCAACATTATCATCCTGCTCGCCGGCGTGCCGCTGTCGGGCCTTGTCCTGAAGGCCACCAAGGCCATCGTCGCGCTCAATGCCCCGGCGCCGCAAACCCCGTCGCTGGAGCAGGCGGAGCTCAGCGCGCTGGATGAAAGTGTGCTCGATGCACCGAGCCTTGCCCTTGCCAATGCCACCCGCGAGACCGTCCGCGTCTGCGAAACCGTGGAAATCATGCTGCAGCGGATCATCGGGCTCTACGAGAATCCCGAGCAGGCGCGCATCGATGAATTGTCGGGCCTCGATGACAAGGTCGACCGCAAGCATGCCGCGATCAAGCTTTACCTGGCCAAGCTGACCACGCGCGCCCTGTCGCCGCAGGAAGTCAGCCGCGCCCAGGAACTGCTCGGCGCCTGCGTCAAGCTCGAACAGGTCGGCGACATCATCGTGCGCAACATGCTCGCGCTCGTGCAGAAGAAGATGGACCGCAAGCTGAAATTCACCGATGAGGGCTGGCTGGAACTCAGCAACTTCCACGCAAAGGTCCTGACCAATGCGCGCATGGCGTTCAACGTTCTGGTGTCGCGCGACAGCGAAATGGCGCACCAGCTGGTGCTGGAAAAGGATCTTCTGCGCGATCTGGAAAAGCAGAGCAGCCAGCGCCACTTCAGCCGCCTGCGCGAGGGGACGCTGCGCAGCCTGGAGACCAGCTCGATCCACCTCGATACCATCCGCGACCTCAAGCAGATCAACTCGCTGCTGGCCGCCATGGCCTATCCGGTGCTGGAGGAACAGGGCCTGCTCAACACCACTCGCCTGCGCGCGCTGAACAACTGATTTATTGGCGATAGGGCGCTGTTGGTTTGCAGAGATGACAGAAGCACGGTGCGTGGTTCGACAAGCTCACCATGAGGGAAGTGATTTGGTTGCAATGCCAATCACAAACGTTGCAGGATGTAACGCTCCGCAGCCCTCCACCTCCCTCATGGTGAGCTTGTCGAACCACGCACAATGGCTCTGCCATCCACCCATCAAACAAAAATCACGCCAACTTATCCACCACGTCCCAACCCGGGATATTCTCATCCCTGTCCTTTCCGGCGGGAATGCTTCCGGAAACCTTCGAAAGTCGGGAAAGGATCGGCACTTCGTCCCGCAGGAAAACCTGCGGGATGAGGAGGTTGCGCTGACGCTGTGCGCGTTTCCGATGAGGAAACAAGGCAGAACAGGCAAGACCTGAAATCGCCGGGGCGGGTGGTCCCAGGATCGCAAGCATCGCATACCGCATACCCCAAGACCCGCGTTCCAGGGACCGCCCGTCTTTCCTCTTTTGCAATGGCCAGATGCGATCGCGGGCGTGGCAAGGCAATGCCGCGCCCGGCGCATCCCATCCGCTGTGCGTGCCGTGTCAGCAGCTTACTGCAGGATTTCCTTGACGATACCGCTGGCCTTGGTGAAGTCCATCTGGCCGGCGTATTTTTCCTTCAGCGCATTCATGCACTTGCCCATGTCGCGCAGGCCGCCCGCGCCGATTTCCTCGATGACCTGCGAGCAGGCCTGGCGGATATCCTCGTCGCCCAGCTGCTTGGGCAGGAAGCCCCGGATGATCTCGATCTCGCTGCGCTCCTGCTCGGCAAGCTCAAGCCGGTTGCCGTCCTCGTAGAGCTTCGCGGATTCCTCGCGCTGCTTGATCATCTTGGCCAGAATCGCGCTGATTTCATCGCCCGTGACCGGGTCCTTGCCCGATCCGCGATTGAGAATATCCCGATCCTGAATGGCGGCCATGATCAGGCGCAGCGTTGAGACGCGGCGCTTGTCCTGTGCCTTGATGGCGGTTGTCAGTGCCCCGGCGATGGTATCGCGCATGGCTTTACTCTCCTGTTGTCCGCGCAGCCTACCGGCGGGTCCGAACGAAATCAATCATCGCGGCGAACCGGTTCGGCACCGATTTCCACGAAGAGTTGTCGTGTCGCAATTGACCGGAAGCGCGGTTTTCTCTAAGGTCCGTGACCTAGCCAGACATTTTGGGTTGTTGCAGCGGTGGTAAGGTCAATCGACCACCGCGTTCAGCCATGTCATATGGAATACCGAACGGCATTTTTCAATGCCCAATGAAGAACGACGACGCAAGCCCACGCAGGAGTGCCGCATGACCGCCCCGATAATGACAGACGCAGGTGCAAAGACCGCAGCCTGGACAGAATTCAAACCGACAGCGGTGCTGGTTCTGGCCGATGGAACGGTGATCGAGGGCAAGGGACTGGGTGCAACCGGCGCCTGCGAGGCGGAAGTCTGCTTCAACACCGCGCTGACCGGCTATGAGGAAATCCTCACCGACCCCTCCTATGCCGGCCAGATCGTCACCTTCACCTTCCCCCATATCGGCAATGTCGGCACCAACCGGGAAGACATCGAAGACCTGACCCCGGCCAACCGCGCCGGTGCCGTCGGCGCCATCTTCAAGGCTGACATCACGGCGCCTTCGAGCTACCGCGCCGCCGAACATCTCGACGATTGGCTGAAGGCGCGCGGCGTGATCGCGCTTGCCGGTGTCGATACCCGTGCGCTTACCGCACTCATCCGCGAAAGGGGCATGCCCAATGGCGTCATCGCCCACGATCCCGCCGGCAATTTCGACATTCCGGCCCTGACCAAACGCGCCGCCGCCTGGCACGGCCTGCTCGACCTCGATCTGGCCAAGGACGTCACATCAGGCCAAAGCTCGGTCTGGACCGAGAAGCCATGGGTGTGGAACGAAGGCTTTGACCAGCAGATCGCGCCGGAATTCCACGTGGTTGCCATCGATTACGGCATCAAGCGCAACATCCTGCGTCTCATCGCCGGGCTCGGCGCCAAGGTCACCATCGTTCCGGCCACGGCGACGGCGGACGACGTGCTTGCCCACAAGCCCGACGGCATTTTCCTGTCGAACGGCCCCGGCGATCCCGCCGCCACAGGCAAATATGCGGTTCCGGCCATCCAGGACCTGATCAAGACCGACATTCCCGTCTTCGGCATCTGCCTCGGCCACCAGATGCTGGCACTGGCGCTCGGCGGCGACACCAAGAAGATGCACCAGGGCCACCATGGCGCCAATCATCCGGTACGCGACGACACCACCGGCAAGGTCGAGATTGTTTCGATGAACCACGGCTTTGCCGTTGATGCGGATTCACTGCCCGATGGCGTGGAGGAAACCCACGTCTCGCTGTTCGACGGCAGCAATTGCGGCCTGCGCGTCACCGGCAAGGCCATCTTCTCGGTGCAGCACCATCCGGAGGCCTCGCCCGGCCCGCAGGACTCACACTACCTGTTCCGCCGCTTCGCCAATCTGATCCGCGCCCGTCAGGGTCTTGCGCCCCTGCCCGAGCGCGATCAGGCCGCCTGATCAGACGACATCCCGGCCGGTACTGGCTTTCAGGATGGCAAACCACTGCTGGCGCTCGAGCGTGATATCGAGCGCCGCCACCATTTTCGCCAGACGCTCCCGCTTCAGGCTGCCGAGCACGGGAACCAGCCGCGCCGGATGGCGCAACAGCCAGGCAATGGCAACCGCCGCGATATCATCGACACCGAGTTCACCCCCCACCGCCTGCAACGCGGCGCGCACGCGCTGCTCCTGCTCGCCCGTGCCGGTAAACAGGCTGCCGCCGCCAAGCGGTGACCAGATCATCGGCGCATAGCGCAGGCGCTGGGCGTGGTCGAGACTGCCATCGGTGAGCGGCTCGGTGGCGGTCACCGACATTTCGATCTGGTTCGTTACCACAGGAAATGGCAGGCGCGATGCCAGCAGATCGATCTGCGGCGGCGTGAAATTCGACACGCCCACGGCGCGCACCTTTCCGGCCTTCACAACCGCCTGCAATCCCGCCGCCGTGTCATCCGCATCCATCAGCGGATCGGGGCGATGCAGCAACAGCACGTCGATATAATCGGTCTTCAGATTCTGCAGCGAGCGGTCGACGGACGCCTTGATATGCGCCGCACTCGTATCGTAATGCTTCACCCGGTTTTCTGGGCGCTGGTCCGAGGTCAGCATGATATCGCATTTGGTGATCAGCTCGATCGACTGGCGCTTGCCGCTCCAGCCGGCAAGACCGGCGCCGAAAGCCGCCTCGACACCATAATTACCGTAGATATCGGCGTGATCGAAACTGGTCAGGCCAAGCGCAATCGCCTCGTCGATCAGGCGTGCCACCTCAGCCGCGGATGGTTCTGCGCCCTGATCGAGCAGCCGCCAGGCGCCCAGCACCAGCCGGGACAGCGACAGACCATCGGAATTGAGCGGAATACGTTTTTCAATGGACATGGAAAACCTCGTTTCGGCGGGTGGGACCCGTTGCATAGCGCAAAGGGGCGGCCAGTCAAATAGCTGCCGCCTGTTCCAGCGGCTCATGCACGGCAATGGCAGGTTTTTCCACCCGCAGGACAAACACGGCGACGGCGATCACCACGAAGAGCCCGCCGAGCACATAGGGGGCGCCGCCGAAGGCGACCGATGCCGCCGGCGCGGTGAACATCGCAAAAATCTGGGTAAAAATCAGCGGGCCGATCACATTGGTGATGCTGAACAGACTGGTCATCGCGCCCTGCAATTCGCCCTGCTCCGACGGCAAAACCTTGGTGGCGGCGATGCTGCGCATGGCTGGATCCGCCAGGCTTTCCAGGCAGGTCGCGACGATGACCGCATAGACCATCCAGCCCTGCCACGCCGCTGCATAGCCGAAGAAACCGAGCGCCGTGAAAACCAGCCCGATCACCGCCGTCCGCCACTCGCCAAAGCGGGCGACGACGCGCGGCAGGATGAAACCCATGACCAGCGCGCCACCCATGCCGAACACGCCGAGCGACAGGCCGATATCCCGCTGGTTCCAGTCATAGCGATAGGCGCTGACGAACGACCACACCGAGGGATAGGCCATGTGGCCAAGGGTGAGCATGAAGAAGACGAGACCGATCCACAGAATCCCCCGGTGGCCGCGCATCTGTTTGAGAGCGCCGAGCGGATTGGCGCGCTTCCAGTCGAACGTCCGGCGGTTCTTCGTTGCAAGCGTTTCCGGCAGGAAGAAATAGGCCACGAGAAAATTCAGGAAGGCGATCAGCGCCGCACCGAAGAACGGCACGCGCGGACCGAACTCGCCGAGCAAGCCGCCGATGATCGGACCGAGGATAAAGCCGACGCCGAAGGCAATGCCGAGAAGGCCGAAATTCTTGGCGCGGTTCTCGTCCGTGCTGACATCGGCGATATAGGCGGAGGCGGTGGAAAAGCTCGCGCCACTGATGCCCGCCAGCACGCGGCCGATGAACAGCATGCCGAAACTCGTTGCGAGCGCGCAGATCAGATTGTCGATGGCAAAGGTGAACACCGAGGCAAGCAGCACCGGACGGCGGCCGAAACGGTCGCTCAGATTGCCGATCAGCGGGGCAAAAACGAACTGCATCGCGGCATAGACAAACAGCAGCCAACCGCCGTCAATGGCCGCGTGGCTGACATCCGATCCCGTCAGCTGTTCGAGATAGGCTGGCATGACCGGCACGATGATCGCGATGCCGATGACATCCATAAGGAGCATGACAAAGACAAGAGTCAGCCCGCGCTTGGCAAGGACAGGATCAATCATCGAAACTCACTTTTGGCGTTCCGGAACGAAATTGATCCGGAAAATGCTCATAATCGATTTCCACGAGCGAAACAATACGTGAACATAGTCAGAAAATCGGGAAAATAGGTCCCGATTGTGCGCCGGGCCAATATCTCCTGACATATGCTGCCACATCCCTACCTGGCATAATGGGTCGGCAGGGCGGTGGTTGCCTTCAACGTCTCCATCGAAACCGAAGCGGATATGTCGAAAAACTCGACCTTTTCCACCAGCGCCTTGTAGATGCCGTCATAGGCTTCGACGCGCGGGAGAACGAGCTTGAGGATATAGTCGAAGGTGCCGGTCATCCGGTGCACTTCGACAATTTCGGGGATATCGATGATCGCGGCGCGGAACTGCTCGAGCCAGTCGGCGGAATGGCGCGCGGTGCGGACAATGACGAACATCGTCGTCGGCAGCCCCATCACCGGCCGGTCGAGCAGAACGACGCGGCGGGCGATATAGCCCTCTTCCTCCAGACGCTGGATGCGGCGGGAACAGGCGGAGACGGACAGGCTGACCCGGTCGGCCAGATCCGACACGGCAATGGACGAATCCGCTTGCAGCAAATCCAGGATTTTACGGTCACGATGGTCGAGCATATCCATTCCTGCGCAATATTTCGGCGTTGCGGCCTGAATATACGCCAATCTTTTGCGTGACGACAGATTTAATCCGCAAACTTTGCGAACCGTTCGCGCGGCATCTGAACTATTATTCCCGCAATGACTTCCATGGGAGAATGAGAATGCGCACGATTGGGCTGATTGGCGGTATGAGCTGGGAAAGCACGGCCGTCTATTACCGGCAGATCAACGAAGCCGTCCGCGCCCGGCTGGGCGGCCTTGCCTCCGCCAAGGTGGCCTTGCAGTCGCTGGATTTCTCCGAAGTCGTCGCCCTGCAGAAGAGCAACCGCTGGGGCGATGCCGCTGCGCTGTTGTCGGATGCAGCCAGGCGACTTGAAGCGGCCGGCGCCGACTGCGTTCTCATCTGCACCAACACGATGCACCTTGTTGCCAACGAGGTAGCAGGTGCCGTCAGCATTCCGCTGATCGACATCCGGCAGGAAACCGGCCGGGTGCTTGCCGCCGCCGGCAAGCAACGCCCGCTGCTGCTGGCGACGCGCTACACCATGGAACACGGATTTTACGCTGACTATATGCGCGATGCATTCGGCATCGAGGTTATGGTTCCCAACGAAATCGACCGGGCAAAAGTCCACGCGGTGATCTTTGACGAACTCTGCCGCGGCATCGTGACGGAAGAGTCCCGCCAGGCGCTGGAAAAGATCATCGTGCGCGGCAAGGAAGCCGGAGCCGACTGCGTCATTCTCGGCTGCACCGAAATCTGCCTCTCCGTCACCGATGACAATGTCGCCCTGCCGGTGTTCGATTCGACCACGATCCATTCCGAGGCCGCCGTATCGCTGGCGCTGGGACGGGATTTCACGGATCAGCAGACCGCCGTTTAGCCTCTTGTGATTTCAAGCTTGCAGGTGCGTGGTTCGTGGTTCGACAAGCTCACCATGAGGGAGGTGGGTTAGCTGCATGCCAATCGCGAACGTCGCGGAATAAGGCTCCCTGCAACTCTCAACCTCCCTCATGGTGAGCTTGTCGAACCACGCACCACTCATCATGCAGCGCGCGTCTTATCAGATCGCGCCGCTGAACGTATCGCAGCTGTCGAGCTTGCCGCTGTCGAAGCCGCGCTTGAACCACGAACTGCGCTGGGCAGACGTGCCGTGGTTGAAGCTTTCGGGAACCACATAGCCCTGCATCTTGCGCTGCAGGGTGTCGTCGCCGATCTGCTTGGCGGCATTCAGCGCTTCCTCCAGGTCGCCCGCTTCCAGAATACCCTTCTGCTGGGTGAAATGCCCCCAGATACCGGCAAAGCAATCCGCCTGCAGTTCGACCCGCACCGACATGGCATTGGCGTCGGCCTCGCTCATGTTCTGGCGCATCTGGTTGAACTTCGGCAGGACGCCGATCAGGTTCTGCACGTGGTGGCCCACTTCATGGGCAAGCACATAGGCCTGGGCAAAGTCGCCCGACGCGCCGAACTTCTTGTCCAGCTCGTTGTAAAAATTCAGATCGATATAGACCTTGCGGTCGCCCGGACAATAGAACGGTCCGGTGGCCGCACTGGCGGAACCGCAGGCCGAACGGGTCTGTCCATTAAACAGCACCAGGGTGGGCGGCGGATACTGCTTGCCCTCCGCCTGGAAAATGCCGCTCCAGACATCCTCGGTCTCGGCCAGGACGGTCTTGACGAACTGCGTCATCTGGTCATTGGCCTGCGCCGTCGGGCGCGAGGCGGGCGACTGGCTCTGGCTTTGTCCCGGCGATGATTGATCCATCATGCCGCCATCCACCAGAATCTGCATCGGATCGATATTGGTGCAGAATTTCAGGAACAGGAAAATGGCCGCAAGGACAAGGATACCGGATATGCCGCCGCCGCGCACGGACTGTATGCCGCCGCCGCTGGGAAAGCGGAAGCCGCCGCCATTGCCCATGCCGCCGGGTGTGCCGCCATCGTCACCATCGGTGCGGCGGTCCTCAACATTGTCACTTTGCCTACCGCCTTGCCAGCGCATTCCCCACCTCCAGATGAACCCTCGGCCATGCCGCCGATATGTTGCACATCAACAGTATAGCTCCTTATTTGTTCCATGCACGATGCTATTTTCAACTGCTGGCTGCAATGGATTCCCAATCAATTTTCATGACCGAATAATGCAGAGTCCGCCCGTTGTTTCGGAGCAGGATGAGCACAAAGCGCCGCCGCATTCCTTTTCCATCCGAAACTGCGGCGAAAAAGCATGGATTTGCGCGTTTTTGGGGTTACGTAATCCGATCGCTTTGCCTATAAGGCAGCCTTAGCCTCGCATTAGGAATTTTGTGTCTGCCCGTACGGTCAAGTCCGTGCGGTTTTTTGTGCAGCACGCTGTTGATAGGAAGAAGCCATGCCAAAACGCACCGACATCAAATCTATTCTGATCATCGGCGCAGGACCGATCATCATCGGTCAGGCATGTGAGTTCGATTATTCCGGCACGCAGGCCTGCAAGGCCCTGAAGGAGGAAGGCTACCGCGTCATCCTCGTCAATTCCAACCCGGCCACCATCATGACCGATCCGGAACTGGCCGATGCCACCTACATCGAGCCGATCACCCCTGAGGTCGTCGCCAAGATCATCGCCAAGGAGCGTCCGGACGCCCTGCTGCCGACCATGGGCGGCCAGACCGCGCTGAACACCGCCCTGTCGCTGCGCCGCATGGGCGTGCTTGACCGCTACAATGTCGAAATGATCGGCGCCAATGCCGAAGCCATCGACAAGGCCGAGGACCGCGCGCTTTTCCGCGAGGCCATGGCCAAGATCGGCCTGGAAACACCCAAATCCATGCTGGCCAATGCGACCGACGTGAAAAACCTCGACCGCCGCCTGCACAAGGAGCAGCGCGAAATCGTCAAGGCCAAATATTCCGGCGCCGAACTTGATGCGGCGCTCGACAAGCTCGAAACCGAATGGCAGCTGGGCGAAGGCGACCGCAAGCAGCGTTACGTCTCGCACGCGCTCGGCATGGCCGGTGCGGCGCTCGACCATGTCGGCCTGCCCGCCATCATCCGCCCCTCCTTCACCATGGGCGGCACCGGCGGCGGCATTGCCTATAACCGCACAGAATTCTACGAAATCATCGGCAGCGGTCTCGATGCCTCGCCGACCACCGAAGTGCTGATCGAGGAATCGGTTCTCGGCTGGAAGGAATATGAAATGGAGGTCGTCCGCGACAAGGCGGACAACTGCATCATCATCTGCTCCATCGAGAACATCGATCCGATGGGCGTCCATACCGGAGACTCCATCACCGTTGCCCCGGCCTTGACCCTGACGGACAAGGAATACCAGATCATGCGCAACGCCTCGATTGCGGTGCTGCGCGAGATCGGCGTCGAGACCGGCGGTTCGAACGTGCAGTTCGCCGTCAATCCGGAAAACGGCCGCCTGATCGTCATTGAAATGAACCCGCGCGTGTCGCGCTCCTCGGCGCTGGCGTCCAAGGCTACCGGCTTTCCCATCGCCAAGATCGCCGCCAAGCTCGCCGTCGGCTACACGCTGGACGAACTGGAAAACGACATCACCGGCGGCGCCACCCCGGCCTCGTTCGAACCGTCCATCGACTATGTCGTGACCAAGATCCCGCGCTTTGCCTTCGAGAAATTCCCCGGCGCCGAGCCGACGCTGACCACGGCAATGAAATCCGTCGGCGAAGTCATGGCCATTGGCCGTACCTTCAAGGAATCGCTGCAGAAGGCGCTGCGCGGCCTTGAAACCGGTCTCACCGGTCTCGATGAAATCGCCATTCCCGGCCTTGGCGAAGGCAGCGACAACAATGCCATCCGCGCCGCCATCGGCACGCCGACGCCGGACCGCCTGCGCATGGTGGCCCAGGCGCTGCGCCTCGGCCTTTCCGTCGAGGAAGTGCACGAGGGCTGCAAGATCGATCCGTGGTTCCTGCAGCAGATGGCGGAAATCATCGCCACGGAAGAGCGTGTGCGCGAGCACGGCCTGCCGCAGGACGCACAGAACCTGCGCATGCTGAAGGGCATGGGCTTCTCCGATGCCCGTCTCGCCAGCCTGGCCAAAGTCGACCCCAACGAGGTGGTCAAGCTGCGCAAGAAGCTTGACGTGCACCCCGTTTTCAAGCGCATCGATACCTGCGCGGCCGAGTTCGCCTCGCCGACCGCCTATATGTACTCGACCTATGAAGTGCCCTTCGCCGGTGCCCTCGCCTCGGAAGCCCAGGTTTCCGACCGTAAGAAGGTCGTCATCCTCGGCGGCGGCCCCAACCGGATCGGCCAGGGCATCGAGTTCGATTATTGCTGCTGCCATGCCGCCTTCGCCCTGCGCGATGCCGGCTACGAAGCCATCATGATCAACTGCAACCCCGAGACGGTATCAACGGACTATGACACCTCGGACCGGTTGTACTTCGAGCCGCTGACCGCCGAAGACGTGCTGGAAATCCTGCGCGCCGAACAGACCGCCGGGACACTGCACGGCGTCATCGTCCAGTTCGGCGGCCAGACACCGCTCAAGCTCGCCGATGCGCTGGAGAAGGCCGGAATCCCGATCCTCGGCACCTCGCCGGATGCCATCGATCTGGCTGAGGATCGCGACCGCTTCCAGAAGCTCTTGATCAAGCTCGACCTGACGCAGCCGAAGAACGGCATCGCCTATTCCGTGGAACAGGCCCGCACCATTGCCGGTGAACTCGGTTTCCCCTTGGTGGTGCGCCCGTCCTATGTTCTCGGCGGCCGCGCCATGCAGATCATCCATGACGAGCGTGCCCTGCAGAGCTATCTGCTCGACACGGTTCCCGAACTCGTGCCGGAAGACATCAAGCAGAAATATCCGAACGACAAGACCGGCCAGATCAACACCCTGCTCGGCAAGAACCCGCTGCTGTTCGACCGTTATCTCAGCGAAGCCATCGAAGTCGATGTGGATTGCCTGTGCGACGGCAAGAACACCTGGGTTTCCGGTATCATGGAACATATCGAGGAAGCCGGCATTCACTCGGGCGACAGCGCCTGCTCGCTGCCGGTGCATTCGCTTTCGGCTGACATCGTTGCCCAGCTCGAGGCAGAAACCGCCGCGCTGGCAAAATCCCTCAACGTTGTCGGCCTGATGAACGTGCAATACGCCATCAAGGACGGCACGATCTATGTGCTGGAAGTTAACCCGCGTGCCTCGCGCACGGTACCCTTCGTTGCCAAGACCATCGGCAAGCCGATCGCCAAGATCGCCGCGCGCATCATGGCGGGCGAAACGCTGGACGAGGCGCTGGCCAATTATGGCGGCAAGCCGTCCGGCACCGCGCGCAAGCACATCGCCGTCAAGGAAGCTGTCTTCCCCTTCGCCCGTTTCCCCGGCGTCGACATCCTGCTCGGACCGGAAATGCGCTCGACCGGCGAAGTGATGGGCCTCGACTACGACTATGCGCTGGCCTTTGCCAAGGCGCAGCTCGGTGCCGGTGTCGACCTGCCGCGTGACGGCACCCTGTTCGTCTCGGTGCGCGACGAGGACAAGCAGCGCATTCTTGCGCCGGTCAAGCGGCTGGCAGATCTTGGCTTCAAGGTGCTGGCGACCGGCGGCACGGCGCGTTTCCTCGCGGAAAACGGCGTTGCCGCGCAGAAGATCAACAAGGTCCAGGAAGGCCGTCCGCATGTCGAGGACGCCATCCGCAACCGGCAGGTGCAGTTGGTGTTCAACACCACCGACAGCGCCAAGGCGATCTCGGACTCAAAATCGCTGCGCCGCGCCACGCTGATGCAGAAGGTGCCCTACTACACCACCCTGTCGGGTGCCGATGCGGTGGCCGAAGCCATTGCGGCACTCAAGGCAGGCTCGCTCGAAGTGCGCCCGCTGCAGGATTATTTCTGACACTTGCTCCGGTCGCGGCCCATGCCGTGACCGGATTTTCCCTCACTCAGTTGGGCGTTCCTTCGGGGTCGCCCTTCTGCAGCGCCTGCAGATAATCCTCGAGCCGGTCGAGGCTCTCGTCCCAGAAACGCCGGTAATGGTCGAGCCAGTCCGACACTTCGCGCAACGGCCCGGCTTCCAGACGGCAGGGGCGCCACTGCGCCGCCCGGCCGCGGGCAATCAGCCCAGCCCGCTCCAGAACCTTCAGATGTTTTGAAACCGCAGGCATGCTCATATCGAACGGCGCCGCCAGTTCGGTAACGGATGTTTCACCTTCGGCTAGCCGCGCCAGAATGGCGCGCCGCGTCGGATCGGCGAGCGCGGCCAGAATGCCACTGAGACGGTCAGGCGTCATATTTTTTACATTACCTATTGGTTAAATAACTAAATAGTTTAATATTGCAAAGCCCGGGCCTTGTCAAGATTCGGCACGCCGATGGTAACGGCAGCAAAGAGCGGAAACCAGACCCGCCGGAGCTTGGACAAAATGACCTGCATCCGCGATTGACCTCAACTTAAGTTGAGGTTTTATAAGCTTCACTCCGCCCGGAATCCATCCACTCAGGAGCACGCATGTTGACCGATATCGAACGACTTACAGACGCACAGTTTCTCCGGCTGTTTCAGGCAAAACGGTTTCTTGTGACAGGCGCGACGGGCAATGTCGGCCGGCACGTCGTCAATGAACTGCTGGAAAACGGCTATCTCGTGCGGGCGCTCACCCGCGATGCGCGGCGCGCCAATCTGCCCGCGGGCGTCGAGGTGGTCGAGGGCGACCTGACGCGGCCGGAAACATTCGAACGGGCGCTTGCCGGCGTGGCCGGCATGCATCTCATCACCATCGGCGGCGACGATTACACGCCTCTCGACAACGGCGCCGAGATTATCCAGCTGGCGCGCTGGGAGGGTGTGCAGCGCATCTGCGTGCTCAGCGACGGGCGGACCGGAAGCGTCGAGGAGGCGGTGGAGGCGAGCGATCTGGAATGGACCATCCTGCAGCCCGTCGACCTCATGTCCAACACGCTTGGCTGGATCAAGAGCATCAAGTCGGCCAATATCGTGCGCGAGCCCTATGGCAGCACGGCAAGAACCCTCATCCACGAGGCGGATGTGGCAGCGGTCGCCGCCCGGATTCTCAGCCATGGCGGCCACGCCCGCAGGACCCTCAAGCTGACGGGCTGCGAAGTCCTGACCATACCGGACAAAATCAAAGCGATCAGCGCGGTGACGGGCAAGCCGATCCGCTATATCGAGGTGAGCGAGGAGCACACGCGGCAATCCATGCGCGAACTCGGCATCGGCGAAGACGTCATCGACTATGTCGTGGCATGGAACAGCAATCCGCCGCCGGAAGGGCGTGCCGTCACCGGAAGCGTCCAGCAGGTCATCGGCCGCCCGCCCCGCCGCTTCAGCCACTGGGTCAAGGAGCATGCCCCGCTGTTCATGTGAGGCAATAGCAAGACGGCATGTTATTTGGCGTGCGTGGTTCGACAAGCTCACCATGAGGGAGGTGGTTTGGTGCAAGGTTAATCACAAACGTTGCAGAACTTAGCTCCCTGCAGCCGACTCCATCCCTCATGGTGAGCTTGTCGAACCACGCACCACAAATGGCGCAGCGGCAAAGCGCCTAGACGCCGCTCAGCCCTTCCGCTTCCATGCCGTGTCCCGTGGGATCGCTGACAAAGTGCAGCACCTTGGAAAAGACGTGGTTGCTCATGTCCTCGCGCCCGATATGCACCACGGTGGACTTGGCGAGCTTGTCGCGCAGCACGGCCATCACCCGGTCATGTGCGCCCGCTTCCATGGCATCCAGCGCCTCGTCGATGACCACCCAATCCGGCTTGTGCAGCATCAGGCGGGCAAAGGCCAGGGATTGCTGCTCGTCGTCGCTCAGTTCGCGGTCCCAGCGCGAGCGGAAGTCGAGCATGGTCTTGAGGCGGTCCAGGCCGAGCTCATGCAGCGCCGAAATGAGTTCGCTGTCGGGAAAGGCATCCTTCCCAAGCGGATAGGACATGACTTCGCGCAGGCTGCCCGGCGGAAAATAGGGCGAGCGCGGCATATAGAGGATCGCCGTGTCTTTCGGCAGGGCAATATTGCCGGCACCCCATGGCCACAGACCGGCAATCGCACGGAAAAGCAATGTCCTGTCGATGCCGGGTTCGCTGGTGATCAGCACCCGTTCGCCGGCATTGACGACCGCCTTTTTCTCCTTCAGGCGCACGGTTGCCAGCGGCGCCGTGATCTTGAGCGTATCGAAAACAAGCTGGTTGCCTTCCGACTGGGAGAACTTGATGCGCTGCTCGACGCTGTTCAGCGTGTCCATCGACTGGACCGCCTGCCGGAATGACGTCACGCGCAACAGCGTGGCGCGCCAGTCAGCAATGGCGCTGAAATTGTCGACGAACCATTTGAGCGATGCCTGGACCTGATTGAAGGCGCCGACGGCGATGATCAGACCGCCGAATGACAGGTTACCGGCAAAATATACCGGGGCGGCCACCAGATAGGGGGCGACCTGCGTGAACCAGCCATAGCCGGAGGTCACCCATACGAGCTGCGTCCAGGCCGTTACCAGCTGGCGGATAGCGGCGAGCAGCGAATCGACATCCAGGCCAAGCCGGACCTTTTCATCCTGTTCGCCCCGGTAGAGCGCAATCGCATCGATGTGCTCGTTGACGCGCATCAGCGAAAAGCGCAGGTCGGATTCACGCTGGTAGCGGTCGGCATTGAGCTTGATCAGCTTGCGCCCGACAAACCAGCTGATGGATGAAGCGGATCCAGCATAGAGGATGGCCGCCCACACCATATAGCCCGGAATGGAAAAACTGTGGCCGGAGACGTTGAAGATGAAGCCGCTGGACAGGCCCCAGAGCACGCCGATGAAGCTCATCATCAAAATGGAGGCCTGCAACAGGCCGAAGCCGAGGTCGGTCGACATTTCGGCAAGATGGCGCGCATCCTCGTGCAGACGCTGATCCGGATTGACGCCGATCGGCCCGGAATTCGACAGCTTGAAGGCCCGCCGGGGAACCAGCCACTCGCCGATGAGGTCGCGGGTCAGACCTTCGCGCAGTTTCATGCGGGTCATCTGATTGAACCAGGTCTGCCCGACAGCCAGAATCAACAGGCAGATGGCGATGCCCAGAAAAACCAGCAGTTCGTTGAGAAACGCGGTGAAATCGCGATGGGAAAGCGCGTCGAGAAAGCGCCCGTTCCATTGCACGAGACGAACCTGGCCGGCGGAGGTGATGATGATGATGGCAAACATGCTGAGCAGCAGCAGGACGAGCCGGTTGCGGACGGGTGATATCCAGTAGACATGCAAGATAACGCGGAGCTGAGAAAGCAGGCCCGCCTGTACTTCGCCGGCAACGGCGATGGCGGACGTCTTGCTCTGTTTGTCTTCCGCCATGAGCTAGCCCCCGTGGACGACCGTGATTCGGCCTCTCCACTTTATCATTGTTGATTGGATTGCACCGGATAAAGCGCCGGATTTACCCAAGGGAAGTAAGGCTGAATTCCGCCCGGTCAAGGGCGGGCGCGTGACGGGCACATGCGGCTGATTTGAATCCCGCTTGTTTCGGCTCCGATTCTGTCTTATGTATCCCGCATCGATTTATCGGTCGAGTGACTTTGCGACCTGCGTAACCCGTTGCGCTTCCTGATGAACTCCATTGCATAGGTTCGATTCCCTGGGCAGCATAGCTGTATGTTGCCTGTCTTATATCTCTGAAAGGAATTTCCCATGGCTACGGGAACAGTGAAATGGTTCAACAGCACTAAGGGCTATGGTTTCATCCAGCCTGACACCGGCGGTGCAGACGTATTCGTACACATCTCCGCTGTTGAGCGCGCAGGACTGCGCGGCCTCAATGACGGTCAGAAGGTCAACTACGAAATCGTACAGGATCGTCGTTCGGGCAAGTCGTCCGCTGACAACCTCAGCGTTGCCGGCTAATCGCCGCACGCGAAAATCGACAGGTTTTCGAATATACAAATTTGGAAAGGCGGGATTTTGATCCCGCCTTTTTGCATTTCCGGGCTGGCTCAGACGATATCGCTTTCGGAGTAGTCAGCCACCAGTTGCAGCATGGCGCGCAAGCCGACGATGAGGCCGCTTTCATCGACCAGGAACAGATCGGAGTGGTTGGCCGGCACTTCGCGCGGATCCAGCCCCTTGCCCGTGATCCCGACCCTGAAGAAAAAGCCGGGAACGGCCTGCGCGAAATAGGAGAAGTCCTCGCCGCCCATGCCGCGCTCGACCAGCTTCGTGTTGTCTATCCCGGCAACACGGGCAAGCGTCGGGGCCATCCTGGTTGTCAGTTCCGGGTTGTTGATGACAGGCGGATAGCCGTTCGCCTCCCAGATAACCTCTGCTTCACCCCCCATGCCCTGGGCGACCAGCGTCGCCAGTTCGGTGAAGCGCTCCATCATGTGTTGGCGTTGCCGCTCGGCCGAGGTGCGCAGCGTGCCTGCCAGTTCCACCTTGGCAGGGATGATGTTGTAGCGTGTCCCGCCTTTGAACACGCCGACGCTGAGAACCGCCGGCTCGCGCACGACATCGGTTTCACGGCTGACCAGCGTCTGCATGGACGATACAATTTCCGAAGCGATGACGATGGGATCAATACCATTCCAGGGGGCCCCGGCATGCGTCTGCTTGCCCTTCACCGTCAGCCGAAAAGCATCGGACCCTGCAGTGACAGGACCGGAACAATAACCAACCATTCCGGCAGCAAGATTGCTGCCGACATGCAAGCCAAACACAACATCGGGTTTCGGATCAGCGAAGGCGCCCTCTTCCAGCATCTTTCGAGCGCCGCCGACCTCACCCCTCGGCAGTTTCTCTTCGGCAGGCTGGAACAGCAGCTTTACCGTTCCCTTGAGATGTGCCTTGTTCTGCGCGAGGATTTCAGCGGCGGCCATCAGGATGGCCACGTGACAATCATGACCGCAGGCATGCATGACAGGCACGTCATCGCCATCCCAGATTGCCCGCGCCTTGGATGCAAACGATACATCGGTCTTTTCTTCGACAGGCAGGGCGTCCATATCGGCACGCAGGGCAATGACCGGACCTGCCCCCGCCTCACCTTTCAAAACCGCAACAATACCGGTGGTGGCGACTTTCTCCCGGACGTCATAGCCAAGCGCCTTCAGGTGCTGCGCCACGAGCGCCGAGGTGCGGACCTCCTGGTTGCCCAGTTCCGGATTTTCATGGATATCCCGCCGCCAGGCAATCATCCGTTCTTCGATGTCACGCGCCTGCACATCGAAGACGCCGTGTATCTTTCGCGCCGGGGCGGGCTCAATATTCAATGCGGCGTGCAGTGGCGAGACGCCCAGCGCGAACAATCCGCAACAGGCACATAGGGTCTTGAGGAACTGACGGCGCTCAAGCACGTCATCAATGGCTTCGGCTACAAATCGCTGCGGTGAAGAAGACTTTGCGGGCGTGAATAATTTCATGGCAATCAACCTTCGTGCTGAAAATGAGAGGCAATAAAATTCGTTCAAATGCAATAAAACAGGATGGTACCCCAACCCGGGGCGCTGTCAAGAACGGAGCCTGGCCATTGGCAGAATGAAACCATGCCCCATGCAACCGTTCGTTCAGGATATTCACTGCATACAATCGGCAAGCTCGGATCGAGCCTGCCGATTGTGAATCTCGGCGCCCTCAGCCGATCTCGACAACCACCTTGCCGAACGGTCCGCGGTCCAGATGATCGAGCGCGTCGGCAAAATCCGCCATGGTGTAAACGGCATCGATGACGGGGGTAGCACCCGACAGTTCGAACGCGGCAACCAGATCCTCCAATGCCCGCCGGTGCCCGACCTGAATGCCCTCGACGACCACACGCTTGCGGGCAAACGGGCCAAAGCCGCCGGATATCTCAAAACCGTCGATCACCCCGATCAGCGAAATGCGTCCGCCGACCGCCGCCGCGTGCAGGGATTTGTCGAGATGGACGCCGCCGATCGTCTCAAGGATGTGGTCGGCGCCGCGATCGCCGGTCAGCCGGTAGACGGCTTCGACCCAATCCTCCTTCTGGCGGTTGATCCCATGATGGGCACCAAGTTCCCGGGCCCAGGCGAGTTTCTTGTCGTCGCCGGAGACAACGATAACCTCTGCCCCATGCATCAGCGCAATCTGCATGCCGAAGATCGACACGCCGCCGGTTCCGATGACGACCACGGTCTGCCCGGCCCTGAGCCTGCCGCGTTCGACCAGGGCGGTCCATGCGGTGAGGCCGGCGCAGGGCAGCGTGCTGGATTGGAGACCGGTCAGCGTGTCCGGCGCCCGCACCGCCCAGTCCTCGTGCAGCACGACATAGTCGGCCAGAACCCCCTGCATCGGCCCGCCAAGGGTGCGGCCATTGGGATCGCGCGCCGTGCCGGGACCATTGCCATCGATCCAGTCGGGCAGGAAGGTCGAGATGACGCGGTCGCCCACGGCAAAGCGCGTCACGCCGGCGCCGACCGCCGCAACCGTGCCGGACAGATCCGACAGCGGCGTGAGCGGTTCCGTCTGGGGTGCCGGCAATCCAAAGCCGAGATCGACCAGCAGCTTGTCGCGGTAATTGAGGGAAGCCGCTGCGGCCTTGACCAGGATTTCACCGGGCCCCGGCGTTGGCACCTCGGCCTCGACCAGCTTGAGATTGTCGCGTCCGGCGCCATTCAGCGTCCAGCGTTTCATCGTCTTCGTCATCATCTCTGTCCTTGCATGCCCCGCCAGCCGGGGTGAGAACAGCGTTTTATATGATCGCAACACGATGCAGTTGCGCCCATTCCACCCATTATTGTATCGTTCTATTCTACAATGGAGCGAAGAATGGACCGGCTTGCAGGTATTCAGGAGTTTGTCACGGTGGTGGATGCCGGCGGATTTTCCGCCGCCGCGCAAAAACTGCACCTGTCGCGCTCGGCCGTCGGCAAGGCGGTCGCCCGGCTGGAGGAGCGGCTTGGCGTGCGTCTCTGCCATCGCACCACGCGGGCGTTCACGCTGACGAGCGACGGCAACGCCTTCTACGCGCATTGTGTGCGCATCCTGGCGGAACTCGACATGGCGGAAGGCGCCCTGGCCTCCGACAGGGAACAACCGGCTGGCCGCCTGCGCATCAGCGTTCCCGTGATATTCGGCCGTTACTGCGTGGCGCCCGTCATCGCCGACCTCTCCCGCCAATACGCGGCGTTGCGCTTCGACGTGTCTTTCACCGACCGGCCGGTGGACCTGATCGAGGAAGGCTATGACCTCGTCGTCCGCAACGCGGTCCTGCCGGACAGCGCCGTCCTCACCGCCCGCCGCATCGCACGCCAGCGCATGACCATCTGTGCAGCGCCGTCCTATCTCGCCGCACGCGGAACCCCGCGCACCATCGAGGATATCGCCGGGCACGACTCCATCGTCTATGGCCGCGACGGCAACACCCGGCCCTGGCTTTTCCCTGACGGCAAGGGCGGTAGCTATGCGGCCCCGGCCCGCACCCGGCTGATCCTCGATGATCTGGATACCGCCGCCGATATGGCGGTCGCGGGCATGGGGCTCGCGTGGCTGCCCTGCTGGCTCATTCGCGAACGGGTGCACAGCGGCAGTCTTGTCCGGGTTCTGCCCGACGTCGAACCGCTGGTTTTCGACACCTATGCCGTCTGGCCGCGGGCGCCCTTCATGCCGGCGCGCATGCGCGTACTCATCGACGCCCTCGCCTCCCGCCTGCCCGGCATGACCGGCACGGACGGCGAAATCAAATCAGCCGCCTGACGCCTCCGGCAGCCAGGTGATCGGCACGTGGCCCTCGTCACCGGCAACCCGGCTCAGCCATTTCGCCACGGACGGATAGGCGGAAAGGTCATAGCCGCCCTGGTTGGCCTCGTGGGTATAGGCATAGAGCGCGATGTCGGCGATGCTGATGACGTCACCGGCGAAATAGGGCGTCTTCTGCAGCTGCTGTTCCATGACGAGCAGCGCCTTGTTGCCGCCTTCCAGCGTTGCCGCCAGCCGTTCCGGCGTCGCATCCTTCGCCCGTTCGGGATAGACAAGCAGGGCGCGGCGCACCGCGATATTGGGCTCGTGCGTATATTGTTCGAAGAACAGCCATTGATACATCAGGCCGCGCGCATAGGCATCATCGGGGATGAACCGGGTTCCCTCAGCCAGATAGAGCAGGATGGCATTGGACTCCGCCAGGAACCGGCCATCGTCAAGCTCCAGCAGCGGCACCTTGCCATTGGGGTTCTTGGCGGTGAATTCCGGTTTTCGCGTCGATCCGTCCGTCGATGAAATGGCCACATGCTCGAACGGCAGGCCAAGCTTCGCCATCAGCAGGCGCGGCTTGTAGCAATTTCCGGAGCTGAGCTGCGAGTAAAGTATCGGCATGGCTGGTCTCCTGTGGCGGGCGAAAATCGCCGCTGGTGTCCGGTCTCATCGGTTTGCGTGAAACATCGCATGAACGGCGGTGATGCTTTGAATGTTTCATGTCACACCCTGCATAGAAACAGCGCGATGTGAAGCCTTTTGCGCACGCTTTTGCTTGCGATTCCGCGCCTGTTGCGACATAGCAGACCCGCACACCGGCTACCCCTTGTCAAACACCCGCTTCAGGAGAACGATACCATGGCATTCCTCGCCGACGCCCTTTCCCGTGTGAAGGTTTCCGCAACGATTGCGATCACCCAGAAAGCACGAGATCTGAAAGCCGAGGGCCGGGATGTGATCTCGCTCTCCGTGGGCGAGCCGGATTTTGATACGCCCGACAACATCAAGGAAGCCGCCATTGCCGCCATCCGCCGCGGCGAGACCAAATATACCCCGGTTTCCGGCATCGTGCCGCTGCGCGAGGCGATCACCCGCAAGTTCAAGCGCGAAAATGAACTCGAATACAAGCCGAGCCAGACCATCGTCTCCACGGGCGGCAAGCACGTCATCTACAACGCGCTGCTCGCCACGCTGAACCCCGGCGACGAAGTCATCTGCGTTGCACCGTACTGGGTGAGCTATCCGGAAATGGTGGCGCTGTGCGGCGGCACGCCGGTTATCGTCTCGGCCACGCAGCAGCATGAATTCAAGCTGCAGCCGGAAGATCTGGAACGCGCCATCACACCGAAGACCAAATGGGTCATTCTCAATTCGCCGTCCAATCCTTCGGGCGCCGCCTACAGCTGGGATGAGCTGAAGAAGATCACCGACGTTCTCGTCCGTCATCCGCATGTCTGGGTTCTCACCGACGACATGTACGAACACCTGACCTATGGCGACTTCAAGTTCGTCACCCCGGCACAGGTCGAGCCAAGCCTCTATGACCGCACGCTGACCATGAACGGCGTGTCGAAAGCCTATGCCATGACCGGCTGGCGCATCGGCTACGCCGCCGGACCGCAGGCACTGATCAACGCCATGGACATGGTGCAGGGGCAGCAGACATCCGGCACCAGTGCGATTTCGCAGTGGGCCGCCGTCGAGGCACTGGATGGCACGCAGGAACACCTGCCGGTGTTCAAGAAGGCGTTCGAAGGCCGCCGCGATCTCATCGTTTCCATGCTGAACCAGGCACCGCTGCTGCAGTGCCCGAAGCCGGAAGGCGCCTTCTACGTCTACCCGTCCTGCGCAGCCGCCATCGGCAAGACAGCGCCGTCGGGCAAGGTGATCGAAACCGACGAGGATTTCGTCAGCGAACTGCTGTCGAGCGAAGCCGTTGCCGCCGTGCATGGCTCGGCCTTCGGCCTTGGACCGAACCTGCGCATTTCCTATGCGACATCGGATGCCAAGCTCGAGGAAGCCGGCAAGCGCATCCAGCGCTTCTGCGCCAGCCTGCGCTGATCGTACGACCGGATTGAAGACAAAAGGGGCCCATCGGCCCCTTTTCTTTGCCGCAAAAGCTTCACGGCTTTGTGTTGATCGTTCTTGCACGGAAATGGCATATTTCCACCGCAACGCCGCAGAGATGAAAGAACAGTTATGGCCGCCATTCACCGCAAGCCCGCCTGGGCGATAGCCGAAGCCCTGGCAACCCCCGAGGCGGCATTCCTCAACCGGCGGTCGATCCTGCAGGCCTGGGGCCTTGGTGCGCTGGCAACCGCTGCGCTCACGGCACTGCCAAAGGCAGCGCGCGCCGCAGCGGAGCATAAACCCGCCGGCAATCCGGCGCTCTATCCGGCCAGACGCAATGACGCCTATACGCTCGACCGCAGCCTGACACCGGAAGAGATCAACGCGACATACAACAATTTCTACGAATTCGGATCGGACAAGGGGATTTATGCGGAAGCGCAGAGCCTGATCACCAACCCATGGGCGATCGACATCGACGGCATGGTGGAAAAACCTTTCACCATCGAATTTGCCGATCTTGAAGCAAAAATCCCGCTGGAAGAGCGCCTCTATCGCCATCGCTGTGTTGAGGCATGGTCGATGACCATCCCATGGACCGGCTTTTCGCTCGCCAAGCTGGTTGAGCTGGCAAAACCGCTCGCCTCGGCCACATACATCCGCTTCGAGACCTTCAACGATCCGTCCATGGCCAGCGGCCAGAACGGCTTTCTCTATACATGGCCTTACGTGGAAGGTGTCACCATGGCGGAAGCGGCCAATGAGCTCGCCTTCCTGGTGACGGGCGCCTATGGCAAGCCCCTGCTCAACCAGTTCGGCGCGCCGATCCGCCTCGCTCTGCCATGGAAATACGGGTTCAAGTCGATCAAGTCGATCCGCAGGATCACCTTCACCGACAAGCGGCCGGTAAGTTTCTGGGAGGAACTGGCATCGAACGAGTACGGTTTCTGGGCCAATGTCAATCCGGCAGTGGCGCATCCCCGCTGGAGCCAGGCGCAGGAGCGTGTGCTGCACACGGGTGAAACCGTGCCGACGCTATTGTTCAATGGCTATGGCGATCAGGTCGCGTCCCTCTACACGGGGCTCGAAAACGAAACGCTCTATCGCTGATTTTTTGGAAACATACCCCGGAAAAGAAAAGAGGCCGGACAATTGCCCGGCCTTAAGTTTTGAAGGATGCCATTTCTGGCAAAACCTCCAGAGGGGAACACTAGCGGATGCGCAATGGGAGGAGGAGACGCATCGGCTAGTGATGTGGATATGGGCCCTTTAACCGTTTCTTGCAATCCCCCAATTGTGCAATGCACCCATGCACCAAATGCATACCGACAATTTATCGGCATTTTTGAAATGAGAGCGCGTGTTTGCGGTGCAATCCGGCAAGATCATGCTCCGAACCGGCCCGCTTGCGAAAGAAAATTTTTCCGCAAAAATGCGAAAACAGCCGATCAATAGGACCAGGTGCGCGCCTTCGAGAAAAGGAAATCCCGAAACACGTGCAATTTCGCTGCGTTCTTGATTCCCTCGGGATAACAGAAGAACGTATCGAAGGATGGCAGCTCCATCTCCGGCAGCAGGCGCACGAGGGTCGAATCCTTCTCGACCATGTAATCGGGAAGCACGCCGAGGCCGACACCCTTCTGGATGGCGCGCTTGATCGACAGGAGGTTGTTGATCTGCAGAACGGCAGGCCGCAGATTGCCGTCGGACCGGCCGATCCCTTCCAGCCAGTTGAGGTTGGTCAGGTAAGACGGGGCCGGTTCGCCGAAGCTGACGATGCGATGGGAATCGATCTCGTCGATGTTTTCGATCTTGCCATATTTGGCGATGTAGCCCGGCGAGGCGTAGACGTGCATATGCACCGTGAACAGCCGGCGCTGGATCAGGTCAGGCTGCTGCGGCTGACGCAGGCGGATGGCGCAATCCGCGTGGCGCATCGTCAGATCCAGCTCCTCATTGTCGAGCAGCAGCTGCAGCTGCACTTCCGGATAGAGTTCGATGAATTCCTGCACGCGCTCGATCAGCCAGCCGGAACCGAGACCGACTGTCGTGGTGACGCGCAGCTTGCCCGATGGGCGATCCTTGCTTTCGGTGAGGCGCGAGCGGACGTTTTCCAGCTTCATCAGCACTTCATGCGCCGTGCGGTACAGCACCTCGCCCTGCTCGGTCAGGATCAGGCCGCGCGCATGCCGGTGAAACAGGGGAACGCCGACATCCTGCTCCAATGCGCTCACCTGGCGGGAGATGGCCGATTGCGACAGATGCAGCGTCTCGGCGGCATGGGTGAATGACCCAGCCTCCGCCGCAGCATGGAATATTCGCAATTTGTCCCAGTCAAGCGACATGGCGCAGTCTCTCCCCCATTCCGGTTCCGCATATCGCAACCGGCCTTATCTCAAACGCCCTTATTCGGCAGCCTGGCGCACCGGTTCCTGTGCCGCCAGCCAGCGTTCGGCCTCAAGGGCCGCCATGCAGCCCATTCCGGCCGCTGTCACGGCCTGACGATAGATATCGTCGGTGACATCGCCGGCGGCGAAAACACCGGGAACATCGGTCGCCGTCGAATCCGCAGCAGTCCACAGATAGCCATTCGGCTTATGCTTGAGTTTCCCCTTGAACAGTTCAACTGCCGGTGCATGGCCGATCGCCACGAAAACACCGTCCGTCGCAATGTCCGTCGTCTCGCCCGTCTTGACATTCTTCAGGCGGACGCCGGAAACCGATGCTGCCATAGGCGGCTTTGCCTCCGTACCCGTGATTTCGTCGATGACGTTGTCCCAGACGACTTTGACATTTTCGCGGGCAAACAGGCGGTCCTGCAGAATTTTTTCCGCACGGAAATGATCGCGGCGATGCACGACCGTGACCGACTTTGCCAGATTGGCAAGATAGAGCGCTTCCTCGACGGCCGTATTGCCGCCGCCGACAACGACGACATCCTTGTTGCGGTAGAAGAAACCGTCGCATGTGGCACAGGCGGAAACGCCGAAGCCCATGAAGGCCTGTTCGGTCGGGATTCCAAGCCATTTCGCCTGCGCGCCGGTCGCGATGATCAGCGCATCGCAGGTGTACTGCGTGCCGCCATCACCGACGAGACGGAACGGCCGGACGGAAATGTCCACTTCCGTGATGATATCGTGAATGATCTCGGCGCCGACATGTTCGGCCTGGATGCGCATCTGGTCCATCATCCAGGGGCCCTGCACCGGATCGGCATAGCCCGGATAGTTCTCGACATCCGTGGTGATCATCAGCTGGCCACCCTGCTGCAATCCGGCAACGATCACAGGTTTCAGGTTGGCGCGGGCCGCATAGATGGCTGCGGTATAGCCGGCAGGACCGGAACCGATAATGAGGACGGGCACGTGGCGCTGTGACATATCAAGACCTATAAACAGATGTTCAGCCAGAACGGGTTGGGAGCAGACTTATGATCATTTCCAATGCCATAAGGTAGTGGGTCAGCCCCCTCCGTTGCAAGGTCTGCGCGTGATATAGGCCGGTTAGCCACAGCTTGTACGCGGTGTTTTGCCGTTTGGCGCGCATTGTGGCGCCTGACGGAACCGGTTATGAAACATTCCCATGTCTCTCTTCCCGTTCTGAGGTCCGCTCATTTTTCGCACCATCATCAATATTTGCGCGCGATTTGGTCTGGTCATGGCGGCAGCCATGCTGATTCCCGCCGCTGTTGATCTGCATATCGGCAACCGGGACTGGATCACCTTCGTGGAATCGGCGATTTTCACCGGTGTGCTCTGCGGGCTTGTCGCCCTTGCCACCCACAATCCCGATATCCGGTTTACCCCGCGCCTCGGCTTTCTCCTGATCGTTTCCGTCTGGCTCACGGCGGCGCTGCTCGGGTCCCTGCCCCTCTATTTCTCGACGCTGCCGATCAGTTTCGCCAAGGCGCTGTTCGAATCCATGTCCGGCATCACCTCGACGGGCGCCACCGTGCTGACAGGGCTCGATGCCATGCCGCGCGGCATCCTGCTCTGGCGCTCGCTGCTGTGCTGGTTCGGCGGTTTCGGTTTCGTCGGCCTCGGCCTGTTGCTGCTGCCGTCGCTGCGCGTGGGCGGCATCCAGCTCCTGCACATGGAATCCTCCGACAAGTCGGAGAAAATCCTGCCGCGCATCCACCAGATCGCCACCGGCATCATCATCGCCTATGTCAGCCTGACGGTGCTGTGCACCCTTTCCTATTTCGCCGCCGGCATGGGCATGTTCGATGCGGTCAATCACGGCATGACAACCGTTGCCACCGCCGGCTTTTCCACGCATGATTCATCCTTGGGCTTCTATGCCCACAACCGGGCCATTCTCGTCATCGCCACCATCTTCATGATGCTCGGCGCCCTGCCCTTCGTGCTCTACATCAAGGCCGTCATGCCGCAGCGCCTGACCTCGCTCGCCGACCCGCAGGTGACATTGTTCCTCGTTATCGTCGCCAGCCTGAGCTTTTTCCTGGCGGTGGGGCTCACGCTGGAAACCGGCATCGGGTTTGGCGATGCCCTGATTGCAGCCGCGTTCAATCTCGTCTCGATTATCTCAACCACAGGTTTTGCAACCGAAGACTATACGCGCTGGGGGCCGGAAGCCCTCGGCATTTTCTTCATCGTGACGTTCATCGGCGGCTGTGCCGGGTCGACGTCGGGCGGCATCAAGCTCAATCGCCTGATCATTCTCTGGCAGTTGGCATCCGCCAGCCTGACGCGGCTGATCATGCCGAATGCCGTTATCAAAATGCGCTACGGCCGCGCGGAAATCAGCCCGCAGGTGGCGCAATCCGCGCTGCTCTTCATCTTCCTCTACATGTCGTCCCTGATCGTTGGAGCCACGGCGCTGACGATCCTCGGCAACGATCTCGGCACGTCGATCACCGGGGCACTGACGGCGCTTTCCAATGTCGGGCCGGGTTTCGGCGATACGATCGGGCCGGTCGGCAACTTTTCGACGCTCAGCGACCCCTCGCTTCTGCTCCTGAGCTATCTCATGCTGGCGGGCCGGCTGGAAATCATCACCGTCGTCATTCTGTTTACGCGCAGCTTCTGGAGCCGGTAGGTCCATGCTATGAACCTGTTTGTAACCGGATGCGAATGCATTACACAGCGGCAGGAATCGCCTATGGTGCTCGCCGTAAGCGCCTTTTTGACAGGGATATAATCAGACCATGCCTTTGAAGGCGGACTTGGACGAGATCGACTGGAAAATCCTGAAACAGCTTCAGGACAATGGCCGCATCACCAATGTGGAGCTTGCCGAACGTGTCGGCATATCGGCACCGCCCTGCCTGCGCCGGGTGCGCAAGCTGGAGGAAGGCGGCATCATCCAGGGCTACAGGGCCATCCTGAACGGTTCGATCCTCGGCCAGGATATCGTCGCCTTCTGCATGATCAGGCTGCACCGGCAATCGGACGCCGACCTGAAGAGCTTTGCCGAAAAAACCAACAGCTGGACCATCGTGCGCCGCGCATGGATGGTGTCGGGCGAATCCGACTTCCTGCTGCATTGCGTGGCGAGCGACATCAGCATTTTCCAGAATTTCGTCATCGAAGACCTGACGTCGACGCCGAATGTCGATTCCGTCCGCACGTCGCTGACGATCCGTGCGGTCAAGAACGAACCATTGATGGTGCTCTAACCGCGAATTTTCGAATAGAAGAACAGCAAGACACGGTAGTACGGCCGGAGCACTTCGCGCTTCAGCTTGTCCGACAGAGTCTTTTTGCCCTGGACGACCGTGCCGCCGAGATTGAAATCGATCTCGCGAATGGTGATGGGCCGGGCGGACAGCATGCGCACGGGATGCAGCCAGCGCATCTGCAGCGTTGTGTCCACCGGCCGGTCGAACCGCTTCGTCGCTGCAAGCAGCGCAATCGCGGCATCACGGCCGATCAGCTGCATCTGCATGCCGAGGCCGGGCAATGCGGGCTGCATGACGGCATTGCCGCCCTGGCGGGCGATCTCGCCGCCCTTTTCGCCCCGCGTCCAGCGCGGAAAGCGGATGTAATCGCCGGGCCGCACCGTCTCCATCGCCAGCGTCAGCTGGTCGGCAAAGCCCGGATCGATATCGACATCGTCCTCGATGACCAGGCCCGCATCGAGATTGCCGTCGACAATCGCCTGCCACGCCTTGCGATGCGAGAGAAAGCAGGCGATCTCGGTGGTGCGCAACGGGAAGGGATAAGGCGGGAAATGCCGGGATGTCCGGCTGTAGACCGCTGCGATTTCGGCCTCGCTGAGCTGCTGCGCGTCGACGGCGTCGATAATCTCCGCTGCAACCGGTAACCGCTGCATCAATGCCCTGACATGCGCGCCGCGTTTTTCAGCGCGTTTGAGGTGAATGATGAACGCGGCAGCCTTCATGATCCGGCCCGGTTGCTGCCCGCGAACAGGCGCTCGTAGACGGTCAGGATTTTCTCCGCTTCGTTCTGCAGGGGGAAATGTTCCCGCACATGTTCGAGCCCGGCCTTTCCGGCGTCCTCGCATTTTGCCGGATCAGCGAGATAGCGTTCGATGGCCTCTTCCAGTGCCGGACGGTCACCCGCCGGAACGACAGTGCCCGTGGCGCGCTCCACCATCTCCGCATAGGCGCCGGCATCGCTGGTCACAACGGCGGTTTGCGAGGCCATGGCTTCCAGCGGCGTCAGGCCGAAACCTTCATTGCGCGACGGCGCGACATAGAGACTCATGCGGCGGTACCAGAGTTTCACGTCAGGCACTTCGCCCAGAAAAAGCAGGCGATCCTGCAATCCCGCCGTGGCAATCTTCTCGCGCAGCGCCTGCTCGAACCCCTTGTGTTCGGCGGTTGTCCGGCCCGTCATGACGGCCGTCCACGCGGGATAGCGCGGCAGGAGATTGATCATGGCATCGACGAAAAGATCCGTGCCCTTCGAATGGCGGATACGCCCGGAACAGCCGACAAGATATGTGCCCGGCAGGCCCGAGGCGGCAAAGGCATCTTCAGGCGTTGCCGGCGGATGGAACGTGTCCGTATCCACCCCGTGCATGATCACGGTGTGCGGCACCTGCAGATAGCTGCCGGATTTGGCGCTGGTGGCAATCACGGCATTCATCCGCCGGATCAGCCATTTGGTGAAGGGCTTGTGGTCGCGCTGCGCTGCCGAGGTAAAGAGCAGCGACAGCTTCATGCGCAGGACATGGCGCATCAGAATGCCCGCAAGCATCTCGTTGTTGCGGCGGGCATGCCAGATTCGGAAGGGTCTGGTCTTTGGCCTGAACCAGAAACCGGGCAGCGAACGCCACCCGATTTTCGGCAGGGTGTCGGGAAGACCCGGCCCCATGGCCACGATTTTGACCCCGTTGGCCCGCTGCAGCGGAATGAGCTGCACGATAGTCGAGGTGACCCCGGAAAGCTTGCGCTTGAAATTCGGAGCGATCACCTCGACGTTGCTTACCGGTTCCGGCACGATATCAGGCGAACTTGAACCCGACGATTTCATACGAACGGGCGCCGCCCGGTGCATTGACCTCGATCGTGTCGCCTTCGCTCTTGCCGATCAAGGCACGGGCGATGGGTGAGGAAATGGAAATGCGGCCGGCTTTCGGATCAGCTTCCTGATCGCCGACGATCTGGTAGATCTTCTTGTCTTCCGTATCTTCGTCGATCAGCTGGACGGTGGCGCCAAACTTGATCTTGTCGCCGGACAATTTCGAGATATCGATGATTTCGGCATGCCCGATATAGCCTTCCAGCTCGCTGACGCGGCCTTCATTGTGGCTCTGGGCTTCCTTGGCGGCATGATACTCGGCATTTTCCGAGAGGTCGCCATGGGCGCGCGCTTCCGAAATTGCCAGGATGATGCGAGGCCGCTCTTCTTGCTGGCGCCAGCGCAATTCTTCCTTGAGCTTGTCAAATCCGCCTTGAGTCATCGGGACCTTTTCCATGCCCTCTCCTTTCGCAGTCAAGTGTCAAATGCGCCCCGCCAGGGCCGCGCGACACAAAAAGAAAACGGTCACCGAAGCTCAAGACTTCGGAACCGTTCAGTCATTCGTCGTTTAATATAGCACTCTTTCCGGCGATTTCACGAAGAAAGTAGAAAATGTCGCGGATCGGCCAGTTTTCCCTGTATCGCCGGTTAGCAATGCTGCCTTCGGGGCTCTTGCAGTCCATCACGGCAATCGATAGAGCAGGTTGCGGGCAAGGGATGACCGCGGATATTCTGTGGATTCATCATGACGCAAGGCCGTGCCAATCTGTTGCTGCTTGTCGCAGGCGCCATCTGGGGCCTCGGTTTTGTTGCACAGGCGAGCGCCGTCGGCAATGTCGGCGCCTTTCTGTTCATCGGACTGCGCTTTGCCCTGGCAAGCCTCACCGTTGCGCCGCTGGCATGGCGCGAAGCACGGCTGGCGAAACACCGCCTCACCCGCCGTGATTACGGCAGTTTCATCTTCATCGGCCTGTTCCTGTCCATCGGCTCGGTTCTGCAGCAGATGGGTCTTGCCACGACAACGGTCACCAATTCCGGCTTTCTCACCGGCCTCTATGTGGTGATGGTGCCGATCCTCGGCGTCATGCTGTTCTGGAGCTGGCCGAGCCCGATCGTCTGGCCCTGTGCGCTGACGGCGCTGGGCGGCATCTATCTCCTGTCGGGCGGACAGCTCAACAACCTGACGACCGGTGACTGGCTGACCATTTTGTGCGCCGTCTTCTGGGCGCTGCAGATCATCTTCATCAACCGTCTCGCGCATGAAAACGGCCGGCCCTTCATGCTTTCCTTCGTGCAGTTCCTGACCTGCGCCGTGTTCGGCTTTACCCTTGCCGCGTTCATGGAACCGTTCAACTGGCCATCGGTCATGCTGTCCTGGCCGGCCATCCTCTTCGGCGGCGTGTTCTCCTGCGGCATTGCCTTCACCCTGCAGGCGGTCGGCCAGCGTTATACCAGCGCACCGCAGGCGGCCATCATGCTTTCCTCCGAAGCCCTGTTCGCGGCGCTCTTCGGTGCCATCCTCCTCGGCGAGCGCATGACGGTCCACGGCATGATCGGCTGTGCGCTGATCTTCATCGCCATGATCACGGTTGAAATCGTCCCGGCCCTGCGCAACCGGACGGATGCCGCCTAGGGTGCAATTCCTGCCTTGTTGCCGACACAGGCATTACCGCCGCCGCTGACCTTTCCTTTACACTTTGGTCTTATTTTATCCATGTCTGCGCTTGGTTTCAGGCGAAAAGGATGTGGTGACATGAGTTTTGCGTTGTCGTCCGCCGTGCCCTTGCGGCGCCTTGCGACCGTCTTTGTCCTGTGCACGGCAACCGCGCTCAGCGCCTGCGGCATGGGCGATGTGCGCCGTCCGCAGGCCAATGTCGGCCATGGCGCGAGCCCTGCGGAGTCCAGCGACTATATAGCGGTGGCGCCCGCCGCGGACATGACACCCGACACGGCTGCCCCCGACAATACAATGGCTGACAATTCCCTGGCCGGTGAAGAAAACCGCATTGCCAACAATGAAGCCGACCAGCCGGTGGCGCAGGAACAGAACCTCGCCGCTGCAGAGCCCGTGATGACGGAAGAGAACCACGCGCTGACCAGCCGCGAACAGAATTACGGCTATGCCGGTGGCGGTCTGCGCGACCCCATGGCGCGCAGCGAAAGCCGCTACGCCATACCCGCCGGTGAAATCGCCTGCCGGACCCAGCTCAAGCAGCTTGGCGTCGTCTTTCAGGAACACGCGCCGATCAATGATGGCGGCGTGTGCCGTATCGACAACCCGCTGACGGTCAGCGGCTTCGCCAGCGGCCAGATCCGGCTGAAACCGAGTGCGACGCTGAACTGCCAGATGACTCTGGCCTTTGCCCGCTGGGTCAAGGGCGACCTGCAGCCGTCGACGCGGCTGCGCTATCTCTCCGGCGTCAACACCATTCATCAGGCCTCAAGCTATTCCTGCCGCACCATGAGCAACCGGCCGGGCGCCAACATGTCCGAACATTCCAAGGGCAATGCGCTGGATATCGCCAAGATCACCCTGAACAACGGCACCGACATCAAGGTGCAGAAGCCGGGGTTCTTCGCCTTCCGGCAGCGCGGCCTGCTCAACAATGTCCGCTCCGACGCCTGCGACTACTTCACCACGGTGCTCGGCCCCGGCTACGATATTTTCCACCGCGACCATTTCCACTTCGACCTGATGCAGCGGCGCAACGGCCATCGCGCCTGCCGCTAGCGCGTCCTAATGGTGGCCGGGTTCCTCGATCCGGCCGACATATTCCCAGATCGTCACCACGATCAGGATCAGGCTGGTTGCAGCACCGAGCACGAGCGGCGAGAGCGCACCGCCCGCAAAGGCCAGAACGGCGCACAGGACCAGTCCCGCCATATGCGAAAGCGGTGGCCTGCCCTCCACATAGCCCTTGAACAGCAGGTTGCCGATGAGATAGAGTGCCGTTCCGCCGATCGAGGTCCAGAGCACCGAGGGCGCGGAATGGCCGAGTGGATGCGCCAGCACCAGTTCATCGGAAACGGCCACCACGATGATGCCCGCCACCAGCAGCACATGGATATAGGTATAGGCGACGCGGGCGATCCGGCCGGGATCATCGGTCGACGCGATCTTGTGGTGCGCGCGCAGTTGCCCGACATTGAAATAGATCAGCCACATGGCCACCGAAGCGACGAAGGTCGTCAGGAAGGCCGAGAACGCAATGAAGGTCCATTCCTGCTCGGCGAATGTCGCGCCGGATACAAGGATGGATTCGCCGAGCGCAATGATGATGAACAGCGCGGCGCGCTCGGCCATGTGGTCGCCGTCCACATCCCAGTCCGCCGTCGTCGAAGCGCCAAGGCCGGGGGTGCGGAAGCCCAGCGCCGGACCCGCCAGCTCGATCAGCAGCGCAACCAGCCAGAAAAACACCCGGTTTTCCGGATCGGCCAGCCCGCCGCTGATCCAGAATACGGCGGAAACGCCAAGCCAGACCGAGATGCGCACGAAGTTCAGGTAGTTGGAGCGGTTGTGGTGGCGCATCGCCCACATGACGAAGAGCGAGCGGCCCAGCTGCATGGTGACGAAAGCCAGGGCAAAAACCAGCCCGCGGCCGGCAAAGGCCGTGGGTATGGACGTTGACAGCACCAGCCCCGCCAGCATCAGCACGAACAGCATCGCCCGCACCGGCGGCGTCGTCGGATCGAGCCAGTTGGTCACCCACGCCGTGTAGACCCACACCCACCAGACCGCCGCGAGCAGCAGAGCGCTTTCGCCAAGCCCCTTGAGGCTGAGGTCATGCAGCAGGAAGTGCGAAATCTGGGTGACGGCAAAGACGAAGACGAGATCGAAGAACAACTCGACGAAATCGACTTTCGCGCTGTCGCTCCCGCCCCGTATACGCGCGTAATTCCGGATTGCCCCAGACAGTGCCATGCATCGCCCTCCAACATCAGACCCTGAAAAACGCTGCCTGATTAATGCCGCCAATCCAAGCCTTTTGCGATATTAACCACAGGATGGTGCGTGTATCCCGCAAGCGGGTGTGTGAAGACTACTGACAAAACGCCCTTGTCATCGCCATGCCGACTGCCTCTAATGCTGCAAATCACCACCATTGGGAAAGGCTTACCATGCGCTTCACGGACCGCTATCCGATCATCGTCACCGAGAAAAAAGAGGCTTGCCGCGATTTCTGGATACGGCATCTCGGCTTCACCAGCGGTTTTGACAGCACATGGTTCTGCTGGCTTGCAGGCGAGGACCATACGGCCTCCATCGCCTTCATGACGCCGGACCATCCGTCAGCGCCGCCCGGCCCGGAAAGCTTTGGCGGCAAGGGCATGTGTTTCGAGCTGCAGGTGGATGACGCGGCGGCGGCTTTCGAAAAGGTCACCGCAAGCGGATTGCAGGTGGAATATCCGTTGACCGACGAGCCTTTCGGCCAGCGCCGTTTCGGTTTTCGCGATCCTTCGGGCCTGTGGATCGACATTGTCGAGCAGAGCGAACCGCAGGCCGGTTTCTGGGACAAGTATATGATCGGAGGCTAGGGTCTGGACCTCAGGCCTTGGTTTCCGGCGGCACCGGCGTCGGCTTGCCCGATGTATCGAGTGCCACCATGACGAAATCCGCATGGGTGACCCGCTCCATCAGGTCGGAGAGGTAGCGTTGTGCCCATGCTTCCACCTTCAGCGTGATGGAGGTGCGCCCGACATGCTCGATATGCGTGTAGACGCACAGCGTATCGCCGATCTTGACCGGCTTGGCGAAGGCCATTTCCTTTACCGCCGCCGTCACCACCCGGCCGCGCGCCCGTTCCGCCGCGCGGATACCGCAGGACAAGTCCATCTGTGCCATGACCCAGCCGCCAAAAATATCGCCGGCCGCATTGGCATCCGCAGGCATGGCAAGCGTGCGCAGGGTCAGTTCGCCGATCGGCTTGGTTTCTTCACTCACGTCCGGTCTCCATAGGCATGTGCATGTGGGCTTATGATGCAGTGCAATAGAGGCAATGGAAAGACCTTCCGTGCAAGAACTGTCAGAAAGCCGACATGCGGGGTCGTTGCACGGTTTTTGACATGCGCGCCCTCTCCCTTAGGGTCGGGCGGACAGTGAACCACCGGAGCAGGCCATGAAAATCACCGATATAAAAACCTTCGTCGTCGGCAACCCGCCGCCATCGTTTGGAGGCACGTGGTTCATCTTCGTCAAGCTCACCACCGATTCGGGTGTTGTCGGCTACGGCGAGGCCTATAATTCGACGGTCAGCCCGCAGGTGATGCGCAGGGTGATCGAGGATGTCGCCGAGCGCTGGCTCATCGGCCAGGACCCGCACCACATCGAGCGGTTTTTCCGCCGCGCCTATTCCGGCGGCTTCACCCAGCGTCCTGACGTAACCATCATGGGCGCCGTATCGGCGCTGGAAATGGCCTGCTGGGATATCATCGGCAAGGAAGCCGACAAGCCCGTCTACGAATTGCTGGGCGGGCGGGTGCATGAGCGGCTGCGCAGCTACACCTATCTCTATCCCAAACCCGAGCTGGGCGAGACTTCGGCGATCTACTGGAATGCCGAAGCCTCGGCGGAGCGCGCCGCGGAATATGTGGCGCAGGGTTACACCGCCGTGAAATTCGATCCGGTCGCGCCCTACACCTCCTTCGACCCGCGCCAGCTTTCACTCGAAGAACTCGATCTCGGCGAAAAATTTGTCCGTCTGGTGCGCGAGGCTGTCGGCTCCAAGGCGGATATCCTGTTCGGCACCCATGGCCAGATGACACCGACCAGCGCCGTGCGGCTGGCCAGACGGCTCGAACCCTACGATCCCTTGTGGTTCGAAGAACCTGTCCCGCCTGATATGCCGGAGAACATGGCCTATGTGCAGCAGCACACCACGATCCCGGTGGCGACGGGCGAACGCCTCGCCACGAAATATGAGTTTCAGCGGGTGCTGGTGAACCGCGCCGCCAATATCCTGCAGATGGATCTGGGGCGCGTCGGCGGCATCCTGGAAGCCAAGAAGATCGCCGGCATGGCTGAAACGTTTCATGCGCAGATCGCCCCGCATCTCTATTGCGGACCGATCGTCGGCGCAGCCAATATCCAGCTTTCCACCTGCAGCCCGAATTTCCTCATTCTCGAATGCATCCAGGCCTTTGGCGGGTTCCATGCCAAGCTGCTCAAGACGCCGCTTGAATGGGAAAACGGCTATGTCATCCCGCCGACGGCGCCGGGCCTCGGCGTCGAACTCGACGAAGCGGTGGCCGAAGCCCATGCCTATGACGGCCACGAACTGCATCTGAACATGGGCCGCGACCCGCTGATCGTCTGACCGCGGCAGCACCCGGTTGTTGAAAAATTGTCACGCCGGCGGCAGTTCGGCGTGCCTGCCGCCGGCCGGGCGGTGCTTTTAAGTTGCAGTGCGGCCGAAATACTGGTTCTAACTTCCGGAGTGCTGTCCGGAGTGTGTTCATGACCGTATCCCGCTTGTCGGCCTTTCTGCTCGTCATGCTTGTGCTGACAGGGTGCGGTGGTCGTGCTGTGCTGGGTCTCACGTCCCAACACGTCGTCAAGGCCAATGCGGCGGTGCCCGCGCCGGTGCTCAACGACAAGACCGGACCCAAGGCCGTCATTCCGATTTTCGTCGCGACCAGCCGCGAGCGGTCGGACAATCTCTCCCTGCCCTATTCGGCCAAGCGCTCCCCAACCCTCAATTTTGCCCGCGTCGATGTCGGCATCCCGCCGAACCACAAGCGCGGCGAAGTGGAAAAGAGCAGCAGCAAACCCAATCCGGCCCGGGATTTTGCCGCAACGGCGTTCCAGCCCTATGGCAGCAAGCAGGTCTTCGTCGAGAAGATCAACGCGGAACTGGCCAAACGTCCCGCCAACCAGCGCGAGCTGTTTGTTTTCGTCCACGGCTACAACAACAATTTTGCCGACAGCGTCTTCCGGCAGGCGCAGTTCGCCTATGATTACGGCCTTCCCGCCGTTTCCGTCCACTATTCCTGGCCGTCGGCAGGTTCACTCGGCCTTTACGTCTATGACCGCGACAGCGCCACCTATGGCCGCGACGGTCTTGCCGAACTTCTGCAACTGGCTGCGGCGACCAAGGCGACGAAAATCCTGCTGGTCGGCCATTCCATGGGCTCGTTCGTGGTCATGGAAGCCCTGAGCCAACTGGCGCAGACCGGCCATCGCGACGTGTTCCGCCGCCTGTCGGGCGTCATGCTGGCGGCGCCGGACATCGATATCGACGTGTTTCAGGGACAGGTCCGGGATATCGGCGAACTACCAAAACCCTTTACGGTGCTGGTTTCCCGCGCCGACAGTGCCCTGAGCGTGTCAGGACGGATTACCGGCGGCCACCCGCGCGTCGGCGACGGCTCCAGCATCGCCGTGCTGCAGAAACTCGGCATCGTCGTCCTCGATGCGTCCGACCTCGACGGCGGGTCGCATGGGGTATTCGCAAGCTCGCCGACGCTGATGAACATGGTGCGCAGCGGGCAATTGTCGCAGAAAGTGCTGTCCGGTGATGAGACACCAGCCGGGCAGTCCGTTCTCGCCGATGGCACCTCCGTCATAACAGGCGCAGCGTCGCTTGTGATCTATCTTCCCGCCCGGCTTCTCGGCGCCGTTCAATAGGCCGGCGGCGGGAGACGCGAAACCAACAATCCGCGACATAAATTTTTATCGCGGATTGTTGGTTAAGTCATGATTCCGCTGTATTTTTTTGAAGAATTCGCTCATATATCAATTCTCTCTTTTTCTGAAAGATCGGTCCGTGCCTCTCCATATCGAGCTCGTTGGCAGTCTTGCTGCCTTGATCACCACCCTGTGCTGGGTTCCGCAGATCATCAAGATCGTTCGGCACCGGGAAACCGGCAGCATTTCGCTCATCAGCAATGCTTCGCTGGCACTTGGCGTGTTGCTCTGGCTGTTCTACGGGATCATGATCAGTTCCTGGCCGGTCATCGCGGCAAACGCCACGACGCTGCTGCTGATCCTGACCATTCTCGGCCTCAAGCTGCGCTACGGCTGATACCCCGGAACAGGACGGACCCTGACAATCCTCCTGACAACCTTATGTCAGGAGCCTGCCGTTTCCGGCGACTTTTGCGGACTTGGCTCTTTCCATTTTGCCGGACTCCCACCATATTCAACTCATGGTTAAATCTCCTGACAAATATAACGCGGATGGTTTCGGCGAAGCGCCGCAATCGGAACTGGAAGGCACACCGCTCTCCGGCTCGATCAGCGATTGGGCCAAGCAGATTTCCGAGGAAACGGCCAAGCCGCAGCCCAAGGTGACGAAGCCGAAGAAGGCAGCCGCCAAGCCAACCAGCAGTTCCAGGACCTCGCGCGGCACCTCCATCGGCGGATCGAGCGATCCGAAGACGCGCGCCGCGGCCGGACTGAACCCGGTCGCCGGCCTGGATATTGCGCTTGAAGACACCGCCAACCTGCCCGCAGGCGGCGCCACCGCCACCGTTGCCGCGCTCTCCGCCCTGATCGAAAGCGGCAATCCGCTGTTCAAGAACGGCACGGCCTGGCAACCGCACCGCCCTGCCCGCCCTTCGAAATCCGAAGGCGGCATCGCCATCCGCATGGAAACGGATTTCCAGCCCTCCGGCGACCAGCCGACGGCCATCCGCGATCTCGTCTCCGGCATTGCCGACGATGACAAGACGCAGGTGCTTTTGGGTGTTACCGGTTCGGGCAAGACCTTCACCATGGCCAAGGTCATCGAGGAAACCCAGCGCCCGGCCCTGATCCTCGCGCCCAACAAGACGCTGGCGGCACAGCTCTACGGCGAGTTCAAATCCTTCTTCCCCAACAATGCGGTCGAGTATTTCGTTTCCTATTACGATTACTACCAGCCGGAAGCCTATGTGCCGCGCTCCGACACCTTCATCGAGAAGGAATCGTCGATCAACGAGCAGATCGACCGGATGCGCCACTCGGCTACCCGTTCGCTCCTGGAACGCGATGACGTGATCATCGTCGCCTCCGTCTCCTGTATCTACGGTATCGGCTCGGTCGAGACCTATACGGCCATGACCTTCGAGATGAAGATCGGCGACCGGCTCGACCAGCGGGCACTGCTCGCCGATCTGGTGGCGCAGCAGTACAAGCGGCGCGAGATGGATTTCACCCGCGGCTCGTTCCGGGTGCGCGGCGACACGATCGAACTGTTCCCTGCCCACCTTGAGGACCGGGCCTGGCGCATTTCCATGTTCGGCGACGAGATCGAGACGATTACGGAATTCGACCCGCTGACGGGCCAGAAGACCGGCGATCTCAGCCAGGTGAAGATTTACGCGAACTCGCACTATGTGACGCCGCGCCCGACGCTGAACCAGGCGATCAAGTCGATCAAGGAAGAGCTGAAGCACCGGCTGGTGGAACTCAACCAGGCGGGACGCCTGCTGGAAGCGCAGCGGCTGGAGCAGCGCTGCACCTTTGATCTCGAAATGCTCGAGGCGACCGGTTCCTGCGCCGGCATCGAGAACTATTCGCGTTATCTCACCGGCCGCAAGCCGGGCGAGCCGCCGCCCACGCTGTTCGAATATATCCCCGACAATGCGCTTGTTTTCATCGACGAAAGCCATGTGACCGTTCCGCAGATCGGCGCGATGTACAAGGGCGACTTCAGGCGCAAGGCAACGCTGGCCGAGTACGGCTTCCGCCTGCCCTCGTGCATGGACAACCGTCCGCTGCGTTTCGAGGAATGGGACGCGATGCGCCCGCAGACCGTTGCGGTTTCGGCGACCCCGAGCAATTGGGAAATGGAAGAAGCCGGCGGCGTGTTCGCCGAGCAGGTCATCCGGCCGACCGGCCTGATCGATCCGCCGGTCGAGGTGCGTCCGGCCAAATCGCAGGTCGACGACGTTCTCGGCGAAATCCGCGAGACATCGGCAAAGGGCTACCGCACGCTGGTCACCGTCCTGACCAAACGCATGGCGGAAGATCTGACGGAATATCTGCACGAACAGGGCATCCGCGTGCGCTACATGCACTCGGACATCGACACGCTCGAGCGCATCGAAATCCTGCGTGACCTGCGGCTCGGCGCCTTCGACGTGCTCGTCGGCATCAACCTGCTGCGCGAGGGCCTGGACATTCCCGAATGCGGGTTTGTCGCCATTCTCGATGCGGACAAGGAAGGATTCCTGCGCTCCGAGACATCGCTGATCCAGACCATCGGCCGCGCCGCCCGCAACGTCGACGGCAAGGTTGTTCTTTATGCCGACCACGTGACCGGTTCGATGGAACGGGCCATGGCCGAAACCAGCCGCCGCCGCGAAAAGCAGGAAGCCTACAATACGGCCAACGGGATCACGCCCGCCAGCATCAAGAAGAACATCGGCGATATCCTCAACAGCGTTTACGAGCGCGATCACGTCCGGGCGGATATTTCAGGCTTTGCCGAGTCCGGCGCGATGATGGGCAACAACCTCAAATCGCACCTCGAACATCTGGAAAAGCAGATGCGCGAAGCCGCCGACGATCTCGACTTCGAAGTGGCGGCACGGCTGCGCGACGAAATCAAGCGGCTGCGCGAGACGGAGCTGGCCATATCGGACGACCCGATGGCGCGCGAAGTGGAACTGGAAAGCCCGGTCAGCGGCCGCACCAAGGGCCGGCACAATGCCGGCCGCGCCATGCACCGCGTGGTCACCGACGAGAACAGCGATCCGAACTCGCCGCTGTTCCGCAAGAACACGCTGGATGAGATGACTGTTGGCCGGACAGAGAAGCCGGTACGCGGCGCCGTGCCGGAAAAACCGGCACTTCCCGGTGCTACCAACCGGAATGACGATGCCATCATCCGCCGCGAGCGCAGCGGCATCGGCTCCTATGAGGACGCAAACGATGCGCGCAAGAAGCGCCGACCGGGCAAAACGGGACGTCCGGGGCGGTAGATCAGAATACTCACCCCCCTCTGGGCTGCCGACGTGATCTCCCCCACAAGGGGGGAGATCACGTCGGCATCAATGGTTTCGCGTTATTTTCGATGCCGAAGATTGGCTGAAAGGTTCTGAAAGCTGATCTCCCCCACAAGGGGGAGATGCCCGGCAGGGCAGAGGGGGGTGTAAATCCCCTCCCTACTCCGCGTCTTTGCCGAACACAGCCGCACCGACCCGTTTGATCTCCCGGGCGAAATCAGGATCATCCACGGCGCGCGCCAGCACCACGGTGCCCACCAGCCCCGCCATGATGGCAATGGCCTTTTCACGCTGCCGGGCTTTGCTGCGGCCGGTCACGGCGTTGACGAGAATATCGAGAAGCGCCTTGGTGCCCTCGGTGAAACGCGAACGGACGGGACCGCCGCGCCGCGCGATATCCGGCGCCAATGCTGCCATCATGCAGCCGCTCATCTGTCCCTCGCCATGGGCGTCGCCAGCCAGATAGGATTGGGTGATCGCGCCGAGCGCATCGTCGGGCGAGGCCTCGGACAGGCTGGTCCACCGCCGGACCGACAAAGCCATGGCCGCCGCGCAGGCCTCGGCGATCAGGTCATCCTTCGAATTGAAATGACCATAGAAACCGCCATGGGTGAGCCCCGCGCTTTTCATCACATCGGCGACGCCGATGCCGTCAAAACCCTTTTCGCGGAACTGCTGTCCGGCGATCTCTATGATCCGGGCGCGGTTCTGTGCTGCCTGGTCCCTGCTGACGCGCATGAAACAATCCTTCAAAAAAACTGCATTGACAATTTATATGATGACCGTCATCAATAGTCAACATGATGACCGTCATCTAAAGGCCGATTACCCTCCAGGGAACACGAACATGATTTCATCGCCTCTCGCTGCCGCGCTCGCCCGGCGCAATATCCACTATGGCTGGGTCGTCGTATCCGTCACCTTCCTCACCATGCTTGTGACGGCGGCAGCGGTCGGTGCTCCCGGTGTGCTCATCGTGCCGCTGGAAAAGGAATTCGGCTGGACGACGGAACAGATCGCCACCGCCTTTTCCATCCGGCTGCTGCTGTTCGGGCTGATGGGCCCGTTCGCTGCGGCGTTCATGAACTATTTCGGCGTACGGAAGGTCGTGTGTGTGGCGCTTGCGTTGATCGCGGGCGGCTCCTTCCTGTCCCTCGGCATGACGCAGATCTGGCAGCTCATCCTGCTGTGGGGCGTGGTGATCGGCTTCGGCACCGGCCTGACCGCCATGGTGCTTGGTGCGACTGTTGCCACCCGCTGGTTTACCGACCGGCGCGGGCTGGTGCTGGGCATGCTGACCGCAAGCTCGGCCACCGGACAGCTGGCTTTCATGCCGCTCATGGCCTCCATCAGTGAAAACTACGGCTGGCGCGCGGCGACCATGATGGTCTGCGCCCTGCTCGCCGTCGCAGCCGTCGCGGTCTTCCTGCTGATGCGGGACCGCCCGTCCGATGTCGGCCTGCCCGCCTATGGCGAGAAGGACGTGGCGAAGACCGCGCCGATTACCGGCGGCCTGCTGTCGCTCATCATCCTGCCGCTGGCCACCCTCAAGGAAATATCGCGCACCAGCACATTCTGGGTGCTGTTTGCCACCTTCTACATCTGCGGCGCCAGCACCAACGGCCTCATCCAGACCCACTTCGTCGCGCTCTGCGGTGATTACGGGCTTGCGGCCGTCACCGCCGCCAGCGTGCTGGCCATGATGGGTTTCTTCGATTTCTTCGGCACGATCGGCTCCGGCTGGTTGTCCGACCGCGTCGACAACCGCTGGCTGCTGTTCTGGTACTACGGCCTGCGCGGCGCCTCGCTGCTGTTCCTGCCCTACAGCAATTTTTCGATTTACGGCCTGTCACTGTTCGCCATGTTCTACGGTCTCGACTGGATCGCCACCGTGCCGCCGACGGTCAAGCTGGCAACGGACCGTTTCGGCCGTGAAAAGGCCGGCATGGTGTTCGGCTGGGTCTTTGCCGGTCACCAGCTTGGAGCAGCGTCGGCAGCCTATGGCGGCGGTTTTGCCCGCACGGAATATGCAAGTTATCTCCCCGCCTTCTTCACCGCCGGTATCCTGTGCCTGATCGCCGCGCTGCTGGCGCTGACCATCCGCAAGAGCAGCAAGGACGACCGCGTCGGCGAACCCGCCATCGCGCATTAAGCCGCAAGGCTTCTGCGACTCGAGCAGTAAAGACTACTGTACAACGCGCGCGCGGCGACCGGCAGCTTTAGCCCGGTTGCCGCACGTTTCCATGCTGCACCAGCGGCGCGTGTGATTCTTGCTGGTGTCGTAGAACACGATGCAGCAGCGCTCATTGCTGCAGTGGCGGACATTCGTCGCTTCGGTGGAAACAAACCGGGCAAAGTCAGTGGCGATTGCAGCCAATACGCTTTGCGGCCCGCTGGTGACAGGCTTTGCGCTGGTCGCCCATCCGCTCCCTGAATTCTCCAGAACCGTTGCAACCGGATGCTCCGCCATGCGCCGGTTGATATCGGCGACAAAGGCAGGATTGAGCGCCGTCCCGGCCGCGAGACTGTCCGCCGCCGCGCGCAAGTGCGCGCGGAACGTCTGCGCCTCGGTCAAGGCCGCGTCGAACGTGGCCGTATCGTCCTCATCAGCCTGAAGATCGGCTGTCTTCGCCCACTGCAGAAACGCACCGTCATTGCCGATGAGATCGATGAGCGCGCCATCGATGATCTGTGTGTTGACGAAATCCAGCCAGAGGGCATTGCCCAGAAAAATGAACGGCATCGCATGTCCTTTCGCCCCTAGAAGTAACCATCAAAATTCAATTTGACAAGTTACTCTATTTGAGTAACCATCAAAATGTAATTTAGACGGTGAAACCACTCATCCAATAGGAGCAGAAACGATGTCACAATCGAACGAACACGCACGCCCGGTGATCAGCTACCGGACCGAGGAGATCGACGGTCTCAAGATTTTCTACCGCGAAGCCGGGCCGAAGGACGCGCCGACGCTGCTCCTGCTGCACGGCTTTCCCACCTCGTCGCATATGTTCCGCGATCTCATTCCGCTGCTGGCCGACCGCTACCACGTTGTCGCGCCGGACTATCCCGGCTCGGGCTATAGCGACGCCCCGTCCCACACGGCGTTCCGCTATACGTTCGATCATCTCGCCGACATCATCGACGCATTCACCCGGAAGCTTGGCCTCAAGCGCTACGCCCTCTATGCGCAGGATTTCGGCGGCCCCGTCGGTTTCCGCCTCGCCTCCCGCCATCCCGAACGGGTGACGGCGATTGTCGTACAGAACGCCGTGGCGCATGAAGAAGGCCTGTCGGACGGCTTTGCCGCCGCGCGCCGCCTGTGGGCCGACCGCAATGCGGAGACGGAGACCGCCATGCGCCGCCACCTCTCGATCGAGGACACAAGAGGCCAATACCTGTTCGGCGCGAAAGATCCGGCCCGCATCAGCCCCGATGCCTGGACCCACGCGCAGAACGGCCTCGACCGTCCCGGCATTGCCGAGGCCCAGCTCGACCTGCTCCATGATTACCAGTCAAACCTCAAGCAGTACCCGCATTTCCACGCCTATTTCCGCGAGCATCAGCCGCCCATGCTGATCACCTGGGGCAAGCATGATCCCTTCTTCGCGCTTGCCGGGGCCAGGGCCTATGCCGGACAACTGCCCAATGCTGAGCTGCATATTTTCGATGGCGGGCATTTTCTTCTGGAAGATCATGCCGAAGAAGTCGCCGTGCTGATGCGGGAGTTTCTTGGGCGTACAGTGAGCATCTAAAGCAAAAACTGTAGTGCGTGGTTCGACAAGCTCACCATGAGGGATGTTGAGGATTGCAGGGAGTTATAGTCTGCAGCGATTGTGATTTGCCTTGCACCAAACCACCTCCCTCATGGTGAGCTTCCTGAGCTTGTCGAAGGGCGAACCACGCAACACCTCGATGCAAATCCGGTATCAGTTGGCCACCCATTGCAGGATCAGCGATCCCAGGGCGGCGGATGCGGTGGCTTCGTCAACGCAGCCGCAGGTCATTTCCCGGGAAATGGCCTCGGCTGCGCCGATGATACCGACACAGCGCAGGCGCAGATCATCGGCAGAAAGTGCCGAATAGGGTGCCAGCGCGGTGCGGTAGAGATCGACATAGCCGTCGATCAGCGCTTTCTGAAATGCTTCCATCTCCTCATCGCCCTTGAGCGCGGCGGAGATGGCGTGCCATTCCGGGCCTATGGAGCGGTAGCAGGCCATATAGGCCTCGCTCATCAGCCGGGCGACGCTCGCCAGTTGCTTCGGTGCCTGTTCCAGCGCCGCCAACAAATCATCGACCTGTTGCTGGTCCAATTGCTGATACAGCGCGATCAGCAGGCCGGAGCGTGTGCCGAAATGCTCATAGGCAATCGGCTTGCTCACCCCCGCGCGCTCCGCCAGATAGCCAAGCGTCAGCGCATCGGTTCCCTGTGTGCGAACGATCTCCAGCGCCGTTTCCATGAGCTGCTCCCGCCGCTGGGCTTTCGGCATTTTCTTGGCGGCTGCGGTCTTGCTCATGCGGATTCCCTTTTTCACCAGATTAGCAATCCAACCCCTTGACTTGCAATCGCACGCCCATATATTACTAAAGGTAACTTACTTATAGTAACATGAAGGGAATTCCCATGTCCACAACCATTGCAGCCCCTGTCCTCATCATTGGCGGATCCGGTATCGTCGGTTCGCAAGCCGCACAAACCCTGCGCAAGCTCCACCTGGATCTGCCCATCGCCATCGGCGGACGTGATCTGGCCAAAGCAAAATCCGTCGCCGACACTCTCGGCGGTGCCGAAGCGGTTTCCATTGATCTTGACCGGGCCGATCTCGGCCAGCCCGCCGGCAAGGCCTTCAGCGCCGTCGTGCTGTTCGTGAAAGACGAGACGCTCAACAGCTTGAAATTCGCGCAGGCGCGTGAGCTGCCTTATCTCAGCGTTTCCAGCGGAGTGTTCGAAGTCGGCCCCGAGATGGCGCATTACATCCACAAACCCAACAGTTCGGCGATTCTCATGGCCAGTACATGGCTGGCAGGGTCGGCCACCTTCCCCGTGCTTCAGGTCGCCCGAGACTTCCGCCGGATAGACGAAATCACGATTGCGGTGGTGCTGGACGAGCAGGACATGGGCGGGCCGGCCGCCTTTGCCGATTTCGAACGGCTGACACAATCCGCCCCCAATCCGCTGGCGCTCAAGAACGGCAAATGGCGCTGGGTCACGGGCGCGGAAGCCACCCGCAGTTTCACGGATATCGACGGTAAGCAGATCGAAGCCAGCGCCTATTCCCCCTTCGACGTCCTCAGCCTTGGCGTTGCCACCGGCGCGCACTCCATCCGCTTCGACATGGCGTATGGCGAATCGGCCAGCCGCCGCCGGGGCGAGCCCTTTTCCACCGAGATCGTCATAGAAATCAGTGGCGAACTGAACACCGGCGAGCAGACGACAACCCGCCTGGATATCGTCCATCCGCAGGGTCAGGCACCTCTGACTGCCCTCAATGTGGCATTGTCAGTCGAGCGCCTGCTTGGCCTTTCCGGCGGGGAAAAGGTGGCACCGGGGCTGTATTTCCCCGACGGTCTGATGGAACCGGATTATGTGGTTGCGCGGATGCAGGAGTTCGGCGCGGTGTTGCGCCGCACCGATGCGGAAAACCATCTGTGGGTTTCCGGGGAGAAGCGGCATATCGCTCGCGCACGAGCGGAAAAGGAATGCTAAGGAGGTCCGCGCGCGTTTGACCGTGCGCGGAATCACCACCGGTCTGGAGAAGCAATGAAGGTCGATATCGACATGGGAGCGGCGCCCGCAGGCGCAAAAGCCATGCTCGACCTGGAAGAGCTTCTGGCCACGCGCCTGCTGGTGCAGGGCAATTCCGGCTCGGGCAAATCCCATCTGCTGCGCCGCCTGCTCGAACAGAGCGCCCAATGGGTGCAGCAATGCGTCATCGATCCGGAAGGCGACTTTGTCACCCTTGCCGACAAATACGGCCATGTGGTCGTCGACGGCGCCCGCACCGAGAATGAACTGACCCGCATTGCCGCGCGTATCCGCCAGCACCGGGTGTCCGTGGTGCTCGATCTCGAAGGCCTCGATGTCGAGCAGCAGATGCGCTGCGCGGCGGCCTTTCTCGGCGGCCTGTTCGATGCCGAGCGCGACTACTGGTATCCCATGCTTGTCGTGGTCGATGAGGCGCAGCTGTTTGCCCCGGCGGTTGCCGGCGAGGTCTCCGACGAGGCGCGCAAGCTGTCCCTTGGAGCCATGACCAACCTGATGTGCCGCGGCCGCAAGCGCGGACTTGCCGGGGTTATCGCCACGCAGCGGCTGGCCAAGCTGGCCAAGAACGTTGCCGCCGAAGCCTCCAACTTCCTGATGGGCCGCACCTTCCTCGATATCGACATGGCCCGCGCGTCCGATCTGCTCGGCATGGAGCGGCGGCAGGCGGAACAGTTCCGCGATCTGGCGCGCGGACACTTCGTTGCCCTGGGACCCGCGCTGTCGCGCCGCCCGCTGCCGGTCACCATCGGCCCGGTCGAAACCTCCGCCCGCTCGTCCAGCCCGAAGCTGACCCCGCTGCCGCAGCAGGCCGACGACGCGCATGAGCTGATCTTCACGCCGGCGCCCGAAGAGCGGCGCCCGGTCGTGCGGCGCGCGCCCACGCCGCCGCCACCCACCCCAACGGCCGACATCCTGGCGCAGCTGACCCAAGCCAAGGCAATGGCCGAAGCGGAAGCGCCCGCCCTGACGCTGTTCCCGGAAATCGACGAAGCCGAACGCAGCGCGCTGATCGATGCGGTCATGCAGGAAATGCTGGGCGACCCGGATGCCGGTTTCCGCACCGATGCGGTGCTCTATCAGGATTTTCTGGTGCGCTGCCGCATCCGCCGCGTCCCCGGCGACGCGCTGTCACTGCCCGCCTTCCGCCGCAAGCTGGCGGTGGCGCGTGCAGGCATTGACGGTGAAACCGCGCAAAGCGAGCCGTGGCAGCAGGCGCTGGAACTGTCCAAGAGCCTGCCCGATGATGTGCAGGGTGTGTTCTTCATTGTCGCGCAGGCTGCGGTCACCGGCAATCCCTGCCCGTCCGATGCAACGCTTGCCCGCGCCTACGGCACCCATTCCGCCCGGCGCGCCCGGCGGCTCCTGACCTATTTCGAGGAACAGGGACTGGTGGTCGTCCGCACCGATTTTGCCGGAAACCGCGTCGTCGCCTTCCCCGATCTCGGCTGCGAGACAATGGCGGGCGATCCCAACAGTCCCGATGACGGCGCGCAGGACCAGCACGCCGCCGAGTAAGAGGCCTGCTCCGTTTCCGATCAATCGCTGGCGGGTGCCAGCAGAACTTTCCGCTGCAGATCCTGGCGCACCTTGCCCACAGCCTCCGCCATCTGTTCCACATCTTTCGGCGTGCAATAGCCCCGGTCGATGGACATGACGTAGTGACGTCTTGCGTGGATTTTCCGTCCCTCCGCCGCGTAGGCGGCATCATACCGGATGGGCCCTTCGGCCAGCGACACGGATTTTGGCAGGGAGCGGACGCCGACGCCTTCCGGAATGGTTCCATCATAGGTGTCGTCGAGCTCGACGGCCGCACAGGACGTTGCATAGTGCGGTTCGGGGCGCTCCATGGCAAAGCTGGTCATGTCCGGTATGGAGTAGCCCAACGCCAAGGGGGGCGTGATGGCAAACGCCTCGGGACCGGACAGATCGAGGCCGGTCTGATCGACGGTGAAATCGATATCGATCTTGTAATCCCGTGCATCGCTTTTCGGATCGTCCGCAGTGTAGCTGCCCTTGCCCTTCAAGCCGTTGCGGGCAAGAAGCTGCTGCACGAGACCGGCACGCTGCAGGGGATCGACGCCCGCGACGGCGCGGCGCCGGTCAATCGATATGCCGCCCCGCGAAATTTCCACAATCCTGCCTTGCAGCGATCCATCCATGTTGAGTGACCAGGTCGTGCTGGTGGACAATGAATTCTCCGGCGCCGTCATGGCGGGCGTTGTGCGGACGCCCGTCAAGCCATCCACGTGCAAGACAGCTTTCGACGACAGCCAATAGCCTTTCAAACCGAATGGCAGATATTCGGCCGTGGAATCGAGATAAAGATCAAATTCCGGCACATAGGTAATGATGTGATCGAAATAGCCCGGCAGCGCTTCAGAGGGCAGACTGAACAGATCGCCCGAAGCAATGAGAGCGCCATGGCTTTCAATCCCCCTGGCGCGCAGAAGCGCCTCGAACAGGACAACGTGGTCCTTGCAGTCGCCATAGCGGTTTCGCAGAATGTCCCCGGCCGGATGCGGCACGTAGCCCCCTTGTGCCAGATACAGGGCGACATACCTGATATTGCCGCGCACCCAGTTATAGATCCGCTGCGTCTGCTCGCGCCGACCGGGAACATCTTTCGTCAGTTCGTCGGCAAGCGCCTGAATCTCCGGCGTTACCGCAAGCTTGTCGTCGGCGCGCGCCCGGTAGGCCTGGGCGATGGCATTCCAATCGGCAAAACTCGTAACGATGATATGCGGACTGTTTACGAAGACGTCCGCCTTGCCGTGGTCAAGCGGTCTGGTGTCGGGCTGGGCAAAGCTCCAGCTCCAAACGTCGTCACCCTTTTTATCCGTCGCCCGCACCTCGTTCATCGCCAGGGCTTCACTGCGCAGATCGAGGGACTTCGGAGCCTTCAACACCAGCGTGTAGGCAAGCACCCGTTCGTCCGGAGCAAAAGAATCCGCATAGGCAAAATGCCCGGGAAAATCCGGTTCCCTCTGGATTTTCCGCACCCGATAGCGAACGCTGTCGCCAATCTCGATGTCGGGGAAAATAATGGTCTTTTGCTTGCTCGTGCTGAACACCGGCTGCCCCGTCGCCGCCGGGTCCTCCTGCAGCCGGATCTGATCCGGCTGCACCTGGATGCGCCGCCCGTCCGCCTTGATGGTTTCCGCCTCGATGATGTCAAGGCTTGCCAGCTGATCGTTGAAGCTGAATGTCTTCTTCGCAAAACTGTCGCGGCCGCTGGCATCAAGCAGCCGGCGCGTTGTCTGCCACTCCACGGTGTAGCTGCCATCCTTCTCAACCGTGATAACATCCGAAGCGGAGATGTATTCTTCCTTCACCACAGGCACTGCATCCTGTGCATGGGCCTGCTGCAGCAATGCAAACAGCCATAAAATGAGGAGGCCCAACCGTAGCGTTCCAAAGGGAGACTTCATAAAAATAAACGACATTATGACTCCTATAAATTAATGTTATTACGTAACTAATATTGAATATTCTCAAAAACATATATGGATGTCCGCACGGGACACCCCCTCAAGGCAAATTCCTTGGGGAAACAAACCATACCCCAAGCCTGACAAACTTGGAAAGATGCCGCTTGGATTAGCGCCTTTCCTGCTCAAATAGAACCGGTTCTGTTTAAGCCGGAAAGGCTCTAGCCGAGTTCAGCCAGCAGCGGTGCGAGATCGCCGAGATGGTCGATCTGGCGGAAGCGCGGCTCCGCCACCGGCGCATCCACATGTTCGAGCACCCAGGTCAACGCATGCGGGACATAGATGCCCCAGCCGCCGGCCTGAATGGCCGGAACCACATCCGATTTCAGCGAATTGCCGATCATCATGCTGTGCTCCGGGCCATCGCCATGGCGGCTGAAAATCCGCTCATAGGTGGCCCGGTCCTTGCTGCTGACGATCTCAACCGCATCGAAAAAATCGCCAAGGCCCGATTGCGCCAGCTTGCGCTCCTGATCGAAGAGATCGCCCTTGGTGATCAGGACCAGCCGGTAGCGCCCGGCCAAGTGCTCCAGCGTGTCCTGCACATGCGGCAGGGTTTCGATGGGATGACGCAGCATGTCCCGCCCCGCCGCCAGGATTTCGCCGAGCACGGATGACGGTATCTTGCCATCCGTCACCTCCAGCGCCGTCTCGACCAGCGACAGGGTGAAACCCTTGATGCCGAAGCCATAGAGATCGAGATTGCGCCGTTCCACCTCCAGAAGCCGGTCCGACAGGTCGGGCACATCCGTGTAGGGAGCAAGCAGCGTCTCGAAATGCTTTTCCGACAGGCGGAAGAACTGTTCGTTTTCCCAGAGCGTATCGTCTGCGTCAAAACCGATGGTGGTGAGGGAGGTCATTCTCGAACTCTCATGCGTTGCCGAAATGGTGATCCTAGTTGTGTAGCGCTTGCCACCGGCAAAATCCACCAGCCGGGGCAGACGTTGCCTTGTTTCGCCACAAATCAAACCCCACCTGCGGCGGACTGGAAACCGGAGCACCAGCCTGTTGACCCAAGCCAAACCGCCACGACGCGCCCTGTTTATCGTCAATCCCAATGCGCGCAGCGGCCGGAAGCCGATCGATCCCATCCGCAAGGCATTGGAAACCGGCGGGCTGACGCTGGTCGATGCGTCACCGGACAAGGACGAATCCATCTCCGACCTCATCAGGCGCATGCAGGATGCATGCGATCTCGTGATCATCGGCGGCGGTGATGGCACGCTGAACGCCGCCGCTGCCGGTCTTGTCGAGACCGGCCTGCCACTGGGTGTCCTGCCATTGGGCACGGCCAATGATTTCGCCCGGACGATCGGCCTGCCACCCGTCCCGCTCAAGGCGGTGGAACTGATCCTTTCCAGCGAACCGCGCCCCATTGATCTCGGCGAAGTCAACGGCAATCTGTTCTTCAATGTTGCCAGCATCGGCTTCAGTGCCGAACTGGCCGCGGAATTGACGGAAAAGGCCAAGAAGCGCTGGGGCAAGCTCGGCTATGCCATGGTTGCCGCCCGCCTCCTCGCCCGCTCCCGGCTGTTCACCGCCTATGTCGAGCATGACGGCTCGGTCGAAACAATCCGGACAATGCAGGTTTCCGTCGGCAATGGCCGCCATTATGGCGGTGGCATGACCGTAGAGGAAACCGCGACCGCCGACGACGGGCGGCTGGATTTCTACAGTCTGGAGGTGGATCACTGGTGGCGGTTGCTGGGTCTCCTGCCCAGCTTGCGCAAAGGCACCCACGGCCGCTGGGACGATGTGCGGGCCTTCCAGACGACGCAAGTCACCATCAAAACCAGTAAACCGCGCCCCGTGAACACCGACGGCGACCTTACCACCTGGACCCCTGCGCATTTCCGCATACGGGAGAAGGCAATCCGGGTCTTTGCTCCGGCAACACCGGCCAGAGCAGCTTCTGTCTAGATCGACAGCCTCTCCAGACTTTCCTCCGCAATGTCTCTGTGCTTTATGCTCATCAGTGGAATGCGTGACGAATGGGGGCTGGGTGAACGCACTTTGTAAGATCGCTCTGGGGGCATCACTCACCTTGCTGACCGCATCGATTGTGCTTGCGGCCGATAACCCGTCCGTACCGGCACCGCCGCAGCCGCCCGCCCCGACCGTCAGCCAGATATGCGCCGCCATCGCCACCCAGGCCGACGGCCACGGCGTGCCGCGCGACTTCTTTGCCCGCCTGATCTGGAAGGAAAGCCGCTTCGACGATCAGGCGGAAAGCCCGGTCGGCGCGCAAGGCATCGCCCAGTTCATGCCGGGCACCGCCCGGGAGCGGCAACTGGCCAATCCCTTCGATTTCGCCCAGGCGCTTCCGGCATCGGCGGCGCTGCTCAAGGATCTGCGCGCCACCTTCGGCAATTGGGGACTGGCAGCGGCCGCCTACAATGCCGGACCGACACGCGTGTCGAAATGGCTGTCGAGCGGCGGTTTCCTGCCACTCGAAACCGAGGACTATGTGCTTGATATCACGGGGCGTCCGGCCGATGACTTTGCGGCGGGCGCGGAGATCGGCGCTGCGCCGCTCAATGTCAAACTGGGCTTCGATACCGCGTGCCGCCAATTGCCGGTTGTCCGCTCGGCGACGATCTCCATGGCGCAGATCAAGCCGAAACCCTGGGGCATCCAGATTGCCGGAAACTTCCGCCGCTCAGCCGCCGTGAACCAGATGGAACGGCTGCGCCGCGCCTTTCCGGCCATCCTGAACCAGCACGAGCCGGTCATCAGCCGCTATCGCACGCCGATGGGCCGGCGCGGCATCTATGCCGTGCGCATCGGCGCCGATACGCGCGGCGAGGCCAATGCCATCTGCGCCAAGCTGCATGGCGCCGGCGGCGCATGTATTGTTCTGCGCAACCGCTAGAGTTAGAAGCCAAAATTTGACCATTTGGACAGTTTTATGCGGCATCACTACCGCATACAACCTCGAATTGCGGCGGCCCGCGCGGTTAATACATGGGTTGCAGGCAACGATTTTGCGCGGCGAAGTATGTCGGCTGCACAGCTGTTCGATATAGTCGCCTAAACGATGGAAAAACTTTTGCTTGCCAAAAAACACTTATTCTAGCAGTCTCAAAGCGTTCGGGCATCTGCGAACACTGGAAGACTGGAAGAACGGCGCGCCGGAACCGCAAGAATACCGGGTCGGGAGAAATCCCGGCAATGATCGGCTCCTTTCCTGAATTCGAGAACTGCCTGCATGATTTACGCCGGATGTATCTTACAAAAGGCGGCACTACCAATCCCGCAAGCCCGGAGGGGAACGCGGTAAGTAAGGAAAAGGAACGGAGCATGGCACAGACCGGTACGGTCAAATTCTTCAACAGTGAAAAAGGCTTTGGCTTTATCAAACCGGATGATGGCGCAGCGGACATTTTTGTCCATATCTCCGCCGTTCAGGCATCCGGCCTCACAGGTCTCGCAGACAATCAGAAGGTTTCCTTCGATACCGAGCCTGACCGTCGTGGCAAAGGCCCCAAGGCCGTCAACATCACGGTTACGGAATAATTCAGGCGGCGCAAGCCGCTTCGGGACCCCCGGACACGCCCGGGGGTTTTCCCTGAAAGTCCACCTCCCCGGTCGCGGCGATGGCTGCGCGTCCGCAAAGCGGATGCTTTGCGTGGAAATTCCCCCCAATTATCCAGTTTGGGCACCCTTCGCGCGTTTCTTGCCATGGATTTGCTGATATTATGATGTCGATGTGCCTTTCCCGCATGGGGTGCAGGGAACGAAAGTGCCCGCTTTCCGTTCAGCTTGCATTCATTCTGGAACGTTTAAAACACACATCACGGCTGGCGCCCCCACTGAAAGTCCAGCCCAACACGATCAGGCGGCTCCAAAAGTTCCGCCAAGGATGCTTCAAAGGAGGCACAGATGTTTAAAGGTATGAAGATTGCCATTCTTGCGACGGCAGCTTTTGCAACGATCGCCGTTCCGCTTGCTTCGTCGGCATCGGCTGATGATTGGGGCTGGCGCCGTCATCATCATCGCGGCGGCGGCGATGCACTCGCAGCCGGCGCTATCGGCCTTGCCGCAGGTGCGCTCATCGGCGGCGCACTCGCCCAGCCACGCGAACCCGACGTGATCTATCGCGACTACGATGATCGTCCCGTCTATCGCGCCGCGCCGGTTCGCGTCTATCGCGAAGTGCGCCCGGTCTATTATGGCAGCGCCCAGCCGTGGTCACGCGCCTGGTATCGCTATTGCGCCGACCGCTACCGCTCTTTCAATCCAGAAACCGGTACGTTCCGCGGTTATGACGGACGTGCATATTTCTGCAACGCCAACTGATCGCTGATCAGCCGGATTGAAAAAAGGCCGCCGGATCGTTCCGGCGGCCTTTTTGTCAGGTCAGGAACGGATTGGTGCGGCGCTCTTCGCCGAAACGGCCGCCGGGGCCATGCCCGCAGATGAAGCCGATATCGTCGCCAAGCGGAAACAGCTTGTTCTTGATCGAGTTGATCAGGGTCTCATGGTCGCCACCCGGCAAATCCGTGCGGCCGACCGAGCCGTTGAACAGGACATCGCCGACATGCGCGAACTTGGCGGCCCGGTTGTAGTAAACCACATGGCCCGGCGCATGGCCCGGACAATGCAGCACCTCGAACACATGCGACCCGAAGGACACCGTATCGCCATCCGCAAGCCAGCGGTCCGGCGTGCAGTTGCGCACGCCGCTGCCCTGGATGCCGTACTGGACCGCCTTCTCCTCCATTGAATCAAGAAGGAATTTATCCGCCTGGTGCGGACCGATGATATCGACGCCGAGTGCCTCCTTCATATCCATGGCACCTGCCGCATGATCAATATGGCCATGGGTGATCCAGATGGCGTCGATGGTGATGCCGTTGGAGCGGATGGCATGGAGCACCTGATCATTGTCACCGCCCGGATCGATCAGGACGCCATGCTTGTCATCGCTGTCGAAGAGGATCGTGCAGTTCTGCTGAAAGGCCGTCACGGGGATAATACCGGCCTGCAATTGTCCCATTTTCTTCCAACCCTATGCTTTCGGAAATCTCGTACATCAGGCTTTAGCCCAAATAAAAAGGGCGGCCAATGGGACCGCCCTTGAAAATCGCTTGCGTCCTGTGATGATCAGGATTTGGCCAGCGCGTTCTTGATCGCACCAACGATTGCAGTGAGGATAAGACCGCCAACACCGCCACCGGCAACATTGCCGATGATTGAGCCGAGATCCAATCCCGACGATGATGCTGCGTTTGCCACGAGCTGGGCACCACCGGCGCCAAGGTATTGCGTCAAGTAGCCACCCACTAGTCCACCAACGCCGCCGGCAATCGTGTTGCCAGTCGGGCCAAGAGTCAGGTTCTTGAGAATACCGCCGACAATATTGCCGCCGACAGCCCCTGAGATCAGTTGGATGATGAGAGGAAGAAGTGCACCCATAATTGACACCCCGTCAACGTTTCGCGTCAGACTCATGCCTGACACTGGCATGTTGACTAAGTTTTGGGCAATGTCAAACCGGTTGATGCCTCAATAAAGAGGTATCAACCGGTTGTTTTCGTTAGCAAGCTTGCAGTATCGGGCTGAGCGCGCCTTATTTGCGCTCTGATACTGCGAGTTATTCCGCCGCTGCTTTCTTCGGTGTTACTTCGGCGGCGTAATCGTTCATCAGGTTGATTGCGATCTCGCCAACGGTGAAGCGGTGTGGCCCGATCTCCGAGACCGGCGTCACTTCCGCAGCCGTCCCGGTCAGGAAGCACTGTTCGAAACCTTCCAGTTCTTCCGGCATGATCGCCCGTTCGACAACCTCATAGCCGCGGCGCTTGGCCAGCTCGATGACCGTGCGGCGGGTGATGCCGTCGAGGAAGCAATCCGGCTTCGGCGTGTGAATGACACCGTCCTTGACGAAGAACACGTTGGCGCCGGTGGCTTCGGCCACCTGGCCGCGCCAGTCGAGCATCAGCGCGTCCGCATAGCCCTTGGCTTCAGCGGCGTGCTTGGAGATCGTGCAGATCATGTACAGGCCGGCGGCCTTGGACTTGGAGGGAGCCGTCTTCGGATCCGGGCGGCGATATTCCGCCATATCCAGACGAATACCCTTGAGCTTCTGCGCCGGGTCGAAATAGCTTGGCCACTGCCAGATGGCGATGGCCACGTTGATCCTGTTGTTCTGGGCCGAAACGCCCATCGACTCACTGCCGCGCCACGCGATCGGGCGCACATAGGCATCCTGAAAGCCCTGCTTGGCAAGGAGCTTGCGGCAGGCATCGTTCAGTTCTTCGACCGAATAGGGAATGGTGAAGCCAAGAATACGCGCCGATTCGTGCAGACGCTCCGTGTGTTCGTTGAGCTTGAAGATTTCGCCGCCATAGGCGCGCTCACCTTCAAAGACCGAGCTTGCATAATGCAGGCCATGAGTCAGCACGTGAACCTTAGCATCTGCCCAGCGAACGAATTCGCCATTCATCCAGATGTAACCTTCAAGCTGATCAAATGGTACGGATGCCATGTTTTCCTCCAGGCGTTTGATTCCTGATCGTTTGACGGGTTTGAGACGACGCCAATTGTTCCCGTTTCACAATTGGTGAACCTTGGCTCCCGACAGCGCCGCGCGTTCTTCTTGAACGCGCAAAGGATGCTGTCCATTTCGAATTCACGCCTGATCCCCGATGAAAATCGTACCGATTTTCGGACCATGCGTGGCAGCAATAGGCGTTTCGATGAGGAAAAATGTCCCGGAAACACTTATTGGCTTTTCGTTTCATTCAAAATGCGGCCAACAGCTTGCCAAAAATTATCAGCAGTCTAAAATTAAGTCAACAAGACTGACATATTATTCGGCGACACATGAATGAGAGCGGGAGCCCTGCATGAAACCTTATACACCGGATCGGCATATTGAGACAGCCCTGACCAAGGCGGATGCGCGCGAACTCGACCTCATCGAGCTGTTTTTCTTTGCCTACCGTGACTTCACCGCCGACCCGGATCTGATTCTGGAAAAGCTGGCTTTCGGCCGCGCCCATCACCGGGTTCTCTACTTCATCAACCGTAAGCCGGGCATGACCGTTGCGGAACTGCTGGATGTGCTGCAAATCACCAAGCAGAGTCTCGCCCGTGTTCTCAAGCAGCTGATCGACACGGGCCATGTCGTGCAGATACCCGGCCCGCGCGACCGGCGGCAGCGCGAACTCTATCCCACCATGAAGGGCAGAGAACTCGCGCTTGAGCTTGCCGCACCGCAATCACGCCGCATTGGCAGTGCATTGGAGCAAATCGGTCTGGCTGACCGGGCCGTGATCGAACATTTCCTCAAAGCGATGGTCAATCCGGGCCAAAGGCAACAGATCGACAGTCTGCCACAGGCAGGTTAGTTTATGCCGGATAGGGACGTCCGGGGACCAAGGGCGGGCGCCAATGCCCGGAGAGAGAAGGAATGATTTTGGTGAGTGAAGAACTTCCGCTTTCAGACGATGCGCCGCACCTGCTCATTGTCGACGATGACACCCGGATTCGAAACTTGCTGTCGCAATATCTGACCGGCAGCGGCTTTCGCATTACGGTGGCTGCCAATGCGGACGAGGCCAGGCGCAAGCTTGCCGGCATTGACTATGATCTGCTGATCCTCGATGTGATGATGCCGGGTGAAAGCGGCGTGGCCCTCACCCAGTCCCTGCGCCAGGAAAAGAGCGTTCCCATCCTGATGCTCACGGCCCTATCGGAAACCGACAGCCGCATCAGCGGTCTGGAAGCGGGTGCGGATGATTATCTGCCGAAACCTTTCGATCCGCGCGAACTGATCCTGCGCATCAACAATATCCTGCGCCGCGGCGCCCCGGCATCGCAGGCCAAGATCGAGCAGATCGTTTTCGGGCCCTACACCTTCGTCATCGCCAAGCGCGAATTGAAGCGTTCGGGTGAACTGATCCGCCTGACCGACCGCGAGCAGGATATCATGGCGATATTCGCGGCCCGTGCCGGTGAAACCGTGCCCCGGCATGAGCTGACCGGCCAGGAAGGCGATGTCGGTGAACGGACAATCGACGTGCAGATCAACCGGCTGCGCCGCAAGATAGAAAATGACCCGGCCAATCCGGTTTGGTTGCAGACGGTGCGCGGCGTCGGCTATAAATTGAGCGTGGAGTAAACGTCCCGATCCGCGGGATCAGGACGCAATAACCAATGCGCGAGTGGGCACCGATCATATGGCACAAACGGACAGTGCAAAACGCGCATTGGCAGTCAGGCAGCGGCATTGGCGCCGCCGCCGCAGCACGCTGCTCGGCCCCTGGCGGAAATTTTCCCGCTGGCTGGCGCAGTGGATGCCGAAACGGCTCTATGCCCGCTCGCTGATCATCATCATCGCACCCATGGTGCTGCTGCAGTCGGTCATCGCCTTCGTGTTCATGGAGCGTTACTGGCAGACGGTCACCCAGCGCCTGTCGACGGCCGTGGTGCGCGACATCTCCGGCATCATCGACCTGATGGACACCTATCCGCAGGACCCCGGCTATGAAAACCTCATCCGCATTGCGCGCGAGAGGTTGTCGCTCAACATCTCCATCCTGCCGCCCGACCCCCTGCCTGCACCCGGTCCGAAGCCGTTCTTTTCCATTCTTGACGAACCGCTGAGCGCCGAGATCACCAAGCAGATCAACCGCCCGTTCTGGATCGACACAATAGGCGATTCCGATCTCGTCGAAATCCGCATCCAGCTGGAAGGCAAGGTTCTGCGGGTCTTTGCCCGCCGCAGCCAGGCCTATGCCTCGAACACGCTGATTCTCCTGGTCTGGATGTCCGGCTCGGCGCTGGTGCTGCTGGCGATCGCCATCCTGTTCCTGCGCAACCAGATCAAGCCGATCCAGCAACTGGCCGCGGCCGCCGACAGTTTCGGCAAGGGCCGGGCGACACCGCCCGATTTCAAGCCGCGCGGCGCGGAGGAAGTCCGGCGGGCGGGCGCGGCCTTCATCGTCATGCGCGAGCGCATCGAACGCCAGATCGAGCAGCGCACCACCATGCTGAGCGGCGTCAGTCACGACCTGCGGACAATCCTCACCCGCTTCAAGCTGCAGCTTGCGCTGGTCGGCCACAAGGTCGATACGGAAGCGATGGAGCAGGATATCGAGGACATGCAGTCCATGCTGGAGGGCTATCTCGCCTTTGCCCGCAGCGAGGCGGAGGAAGAAACCGGCACCTTCAACCTGGAACGCCTCTTCGCCAAGCTGAAAGAGGAAGGCACCCTGCTGGAGCGCGGCTTCAAGTCCAGCATTCGCGGCGAACCGGAGATTCAGGTCCGGCCCAATGCCTTCTCGCGGCTGATCTCCAACCTGGTATCGAACTCGTTCCGCTATGCCAAGAATGTCGTCGTCACCGCCGATCACCGCGACGGCTGGCTGAGCATCACCATCGACGATGACGGCTCCGGCATCCCCAAGGAGATGCGCGACGAGGTGTTCAAGCCATTCTTCCGGCTGGATGAGGCGCGCAATCAGGATGCCAGCGGCACCGGGCTCGGGCTTGCCATCGCGCTTGACATTGCCCGCAGCCATGGCGGCGATATCACCCTGGACGAAAGCCCCATGGGCGGCCTGCGCGCCGTCGTGCGTATTCCCGCCTGATCGTCAGGCGGCCCGGTTGCCGATCGGCGTCACGCAGGAGGTTTCGGCGGTTGCCTGGACACCGCGCAAATACAGCGCACAGGTGGTGCGCAGCATCGAGGCGAAATTCGGAATCTCGCCATTGGCCTGCAGGGCCTCATCGTAGAGCGTCGAGATGAAGCGCGGCGTCGTCATGTTCTGACTGACGGCGATCTCGTCCAGAAGCTTCCAGAACGTGACTTCCAGCTGGATGCTGGTGGAATGCCCGGCAATGCGCACAGAACGGTTGATCTGCCGGTAGCCTTCCGGATCCTGTTCTGCAAATACCTTACACATCCAACGAACCTCCCTTTTCTGCTTCGCCCTCGGCCATCCCCTTGATGCGCTTCATCCCGGCAGGTGAAATTTTGCGCACCGGATCGGTTTCCGGCGAAAATTATTCCGCTCTTCCGGCGGTGTGGTAGCCGATTGCCACCCATTCTGTTTTCCCGGGTCCATAATCGCCGACATGCCCTGCAACTGCAACCGAAGTTTTGCCGCGGGGCGCAACGTCAAAGGAGGTCTTTTTGGCAAAAGCCATCCATTCCATGATCCGCGTGCTCGATGAGGACAGGTCCGTATCATTCTATCAACAGGCATTCGGCCTCGAAGTCGCCGACCGGCTGGATTTCGACAGTTTCACGCTCGTCTATTTGCGGAACAGCGAAACGGCATTCGAGCTCGAACTGACAATCAACAAGGGCCGCACCGAACCCTACAATCTCGGTGACGGCTACGGCCATCTCGCGGTCAGCGTCGCTGATCTCGACGCCCAGCATGTCAGGCTGAAAGGTCTTGATTTCACAATCCGTGACATTGTCGAATTCAAGCGTGAGGGCGCGCTGCTGGCCCGGTTCTTTTTCGTCGAAGACCCGGACGGCTACAAGATTGAAGTCCTGCAACAACAGGGCCGGTTCGTCTGAAACCGGCTGAACGGCGTTGGAGGACGCCATCAGCCAGCAAGGGCGCGCTCGGGGGAGAGCGCCGATAGCAAGCAAGGGAGGAAATCCATGGTAACGATATTCAACCGCAAGGCCGCGGAGCCGGGCAAATCCGGCAGCGCCGCGCAGGCGGGCCTGTCGCGGCGTGAACTGCTCAAACGGGGCGGCATGGCCAGCCTCGGCGCTCTGCTGGTCATCAGCGGCAATTCCATCATCCATCCGCAGCAGGCCTGGGGCCTCGAGACATCCAGTCTCAAGCCCGAGACCATGGCGACGCTAATCCAGCTGGCGCGCGATATCTACCCGCATGACAACATTCCGGACCGCTTCTACGCCATTGCCGTCAAACCCTACGACGCCAAGGCAGGGTCCGATCCCAAGCAGAAGGAGCTGATCGAGACCGGCATCGCCGACCTCGACAGGCGGGCCGGCAAAGGCGGCTATCTCGGTCTCGACTGGGAAGAGCACCGGTTGAAACTGCTGCGCCAGATCGAGGACACGCCGTTCTTCCAGACAATTCGAGGTGGTCTTGTCACCGGGCTCTACAACCAGAAGGAGCTGTGGCCACTCTTTGGCTATGAAGGCGAATCCTACTCGAAGGGCGGCTATATCGCCCGCGGCTTCAGCGACATCGAGTGGCTTTGAGCCGTCTCGGCCATCGCACATTGTTCTTCAGCCTATCGGGAGGAAACCATGGCTGCACCTTATGATCTCAAGGACGACCACGTTGTCGTCATCATCGGTTCCGGCGCCGGCGGCGGTACGCTTGGCAACGAACTCGCGCAGAAGGGCATCGACGTCGTCATACTCGAAGCCGGCGCCCGGCATGAATATGAAGACTTCATCAATGACGAATGGGACAGTTTCGGCCAGCTTGCCTGGGTCGACAAACGCAGCACATCCGGCGACTGGCGGGTCGCCAAGGATTTTCCCAACCTTCCCGCGTGGATCGTCAAGTCGGTTGGCGGCACCACCACCCATTGGGCCGGTGCCTCGCTGCGTTTGCAGGAGCACGAATTCCGCACCCTGAGCCATTACGGCAAGCTTGAGGGCGCCAATCTGCTCGACTGGCCTCTCACCCTGAAGGAGCTCGAGCCCTACTACGCCAAGGCCGAGGACAAGATGGGCGTGACCCGCACCAATGGCATTGCCGGCCTGCCGGGCAACAACAACTTCAAGGTGCTGAAAGCCGGGGCCGACAAGCTCGGCTACAAGGAATGCCACACCGGCAACATGGCGATCAACTCCGCCGAGCGGGATGACCGCATGGCGTGTCAGCAGACAGGGTTCTGTTTCCAGGGGTGCAAATGGGGCGCCAAATGGTCGACGCTCTATACGGAAATCCCCAAGGGGGAAGCCACCGGCAGGCTGGAAGTCCGCCCCAATGCGATGGTGCAGAAGATCGAGCACGACAAGAGCGGCAAGGTGACCGGCGTGCTCTATGTCGACAAGGACGGCAAGCAGCATGTGCAGAAGGCCCGCATCGTTGCCGTGGCCGGCAATTCGATCGAGAGTCCGCGCCTGCTGCTGAATTCCGCCTCGACGATGTTCCCCGATGGACTGGCGAACTCCTCCGGCCAGGTCGGGCGCAACTACATGCGCCACACCACCGGCTCGGTCTACGGCGTCTTCGAAAAGCCCGTGCACATGTATCGCGGCACCACTATGGCCGGTATCATCCGCGACGAGGCACGGCATGACCCGGCGCGCGGCTTTGTCGGCGGCTATGAAATGGAAACGCTGTCGCTCGGCCTGCCCTTCATGGCGGCGTTTCTCGATCCGGGCGGCTGGGGCCGTTCCTTCACCTCGGCGCTCGATGAATATGCCAACATGGCCGGCCTGTGGATCGTCGGCGAGGACATGCCGCAGGAGAACAACCGCATCACCCTGCACAAGGAGGAGAAGGACCAGTACGGCCTGCCCATCGCCAATGTGAACTTCAGCGACCACCCCAACGACACCGCGATGCGCAACCATGCCTACAAACAGGGTCAGGCCCTCTACAAGGCCGTCGGCGCAACCCGCACCTTGCCGACACCGCCCTACCCGTCAACCCATAATCTGGGCACCAACCGCATGAGCGAGAAGCCGAAGGATGGCGTGGTCAACAAGTTCGGCCAGAGCCACGACATCAAGAATCTCTTCGTCTCCGACGGCAGCCAATTCACCTCGGGCGGGGCGGAAAACCCGACATTGACGATTGTCACGCTTGCCATCCGGCAGGCGGACTACATCGCCAAGGAGATGGCGGCGAAGACGATCTAGTTTTAGGAACTGAAAAAGCTCTGGGCGCAAAAGCCGACTTTTGCGCCCATGAATCTCATCAAGAGCTCGTATTTAGAACAGCTTGCCGCCGTTCGGCACCGGCTTGCTGATGGCGGCCAGAACAACGCCGCCCTCCTCGTCCGGAAAACCCAGTGTCAGAACTTCCGACATGAACGGGCCGATCTGGCGCGGCGGGAAGTTGACCACCGCCATCACCTGGCGGCCTTTCAGTTCGTCCAGCGTATGGTGCTTGGTGATCTGCGCGGAGGACTTCTTCACCCCGATTTCCGGGCCGAAATCGATCTTGAGCTTGAAGGCCGGCTTGCGCGCTTCCGGGAAGGTTTCCGCCTCGACGATGGTGCCGACGCGGATATCCACTTTCTCAAAATCATCAAAACTGATGGTCATCATATTCAACTCAAACAAACCGACATGCTTCAGGTCAGGCGGAACCGACCGTCTCGAACAGAATGCTATCGAGCGATTCCCGTGCTGTCGAGCCCGACCAGACAACAAACTGGAATGCCTGGAAATAGGTCTCGCAGGCATCCAGCGCACTGGACAGAAGCACTTCCACCTGTTTGCTCGTCGGTTCCGCACCGCCGGACAGAAGCAGCGACTGGCGGTACATCACCGCGCCTTCCTGGCGCCACAGATCGAAATGCCCCATCAGCAGCTGTTCGTTGATCAGCGACAGCAATCGCATCACTTCGTTGACGCGCGGTTCGCTGACCGCGATGTCAAAGGCGCAGGCCAGATGCAGCGCCTCGAAATCTTCCATCCACGAGAAGGAAATCTGGTAATCGGTCCAGTTGCCCTCGACCGTAATGGCAATCTCGTCGTCCCCGGTGCGCTCGAAAGCCCATTCATTGGCATGGGCCACATGTTCAATCACATCGACCGGATGCAAATCACGCGCAATCTCTATTTCCAGAAGGCTCATCGCCATTACCTGCTCAATCGAATCTCATCTGACGCTGCGGGAGCACAGCGCACCCACCCAAAGGACACCTAACGCTTGAAAACTCACCGGCAGGCAGTACGCACCAGCCGGACCACGGATATGAACTTGTTACCCGCTGCATGACCATTGAAACGAATCATGCTGTAATTTCAGTGTATTGATGCTGAGTCCGAGCGCCAGTCCCCTTTTGACCAAATGGCGCGAATGGGTGTGGACAGATGTTATGAAAATGATTCACGACCAGCCTTTAACTGACTCTAAGAAAACGATTTTCGGCGATTTCCACCTGTTGATAATTTCTTAAGATTTATTTTGGGGACAGCCCGAATATGCCGGATAAATCACCGCGAAACGGCGCCCGTGCGCCCCGCAGAGCGTGTCCGCGATTCCGGAGCGGTCAAAAATGCAAAAGGCCCACTGCCCGGACACGGGCAATGGGCCTGCAAAAATGCGATTCTTTTGACGGTCAGTCCTTCTTGGCGCGCGTGCCGGACGCCGCTGCCTTTGCCGGTTTTGCCGCATCGGCGGCGGGCTTTTCCTTGTGACCGACGAGCGCTTCCAGCGCTTCTATACGGGCGAGCAGCGCCGTGTTTTCGGCACGGGCACGGATGGCCATTTCGCGCACCGCTTCGAAGTCCTCGCGCTGCACCACATCCATGGTGTTGAGCAGCCGTTCAGCCTGCCCACGGAAAGCGGTTTCGACTTCGCGGCGGACGCCCTGCGCTGCACCGGCGGCGTCGGTCACGAGCTTGGCCAGTTCATCAAGAACGCGGTTTGATCCATTGGTCATGGCAGATACCTCTGTTGCTTTCCCCATCAAATAATCGCCGCGGCAGGCGATTGCAAGCGAAGGTCATAATTGCGCAAATGTTACCGGACAGGCGGCTTGACGCTGTTCCTGCCCTCGCGCATGGTCCGCGCCGATGAACCAGATGATGACGGAGTGCCTATTGTGAGCGAAATACTTGTCCCGACGATGGCCGCGATCGCATTTCCCAATATCGATCCGGTGATCTTTTCCATCGGGCCGTTCTCCGTTCACTGGTATGGCCTCGGCTATGTCGTCGGCATTCTCTTCGCCTGGTGGTACGGCAAGAGACTCATCAGCAAGCCGCGCCTATGGGCCAACAACACGCCGCCGATGAAGCCCAACGATCTCGACGACTTCGTCCTGTGGGCTGCGCTCGGCGTGGTTCTGGGCGGACGCATCGGCTATATCCTGTTCTACGATCTCGCCCGCTACATCAGCCACCCCTTCGACATCTTCAAGGTGTGGGAAGGCGGCATGTCCTTCCATGGCGGGTTGATCGGCACCACGCTGGCGATGATTCTTTTCGCCCGCTCGCGCAAGATCAAGGTGTTCAGCATGATCGACACCATCGCCGCGGGCGTTCCTGTCGGCCTCGGGCTGGTCCGGGTTGCCAATTTCATCAATGGCGAACTCTGGGGCCGCATCACCGATGTGCCCTGGGGCATGATCTTCCCGACCGGCGGCCCGTTCGTCCGCCATCCGAGCCAGCTGTACGAGGCGGCGCTGGAAGGCATCGTCCTGTTCGCCACCCTGGCGCTGCTGATCTTTTACGGCCGCAAGCTGAAGAGCCCGCGCTTTATCGGCGGCGCCTTCATCACCGGCTATGGCCTGTCGCGCATCTTTGTCGAGTTCTTCCGCGAGCCGGATGCCCAGCTCGGTTATCTCTATGGCGGCTGGCTGACGATGGGCATGATCCTGTCCGTTCCCATGGTGCTTGTCGGCCTGTGGGCGCTGCTGACCGCCCGCAACCCGGAAGTTTCCACCGGACGATGACACTGAAACAACGCATCATCCGGCAGATCGGGCTGACCGGCCCGATCAGCGTTGCCGACTACATGGCGCTGTGCCTGTTCGATCCGGATGCCGGCTATTACACGACGCGCGAACCGTTCGGCCGCGAGGGCGATTTCATCACCGCCCCGGAAGTCAGCCAGATGTTCGGCGAGCTTGCCGGCGTCTGGTGTGTCAGTGCCTGGCAGGCGATGGGATCGCCCGCCGCATTCATTCTGTGCGAGATGGGGCCCGGACGCGGCACGCTGATGCAGGACGTGCTGCGCACGGCATTAAAGCTTGCTCCGGATTTCATCGCGGCGGCACAGATCCGCATGGTCGAGATCAGCCCGCGCCTCGTGCAGATCCAGAAAGAGACACTCGCGCCATCGGGCCTAGAAATCCAGTGGCATGCGCAGTTCGGCGATTTGCCATCCGGTCCGCTGGTTCTCTTGGCCAACGAGCTGTTCGATGCCATTCCGGTCCGCCAGTACGTCAAATCGGGCGGGCGTTTCGTCGACCGCATCGTCACCGTCGACGACGGCGGCAACCTGGCATTTGCGGCGGGAAGCGGATCGATCGATACGGCGCTCTTGCCCGCCGGATACAGCACGGCACCCGATGGCAGCGTTGTCGAGATTGCCCCGGCACGCAGCGCGCTGATGCAGGATATCGCCGAACGCCTGCACCGCGCGCGCGGCGCGGCGCTGCTCTTCGACTACGGCCATCTGCAGCAGGGTTTCGGCGATACGCTGCAGGCGCTGCGCAGCCATACGCCTGTTGATGTGCTGGACACGCCGGGTGAAGCCGACCTGACCAGCCATGTGGATTTTGCCATGCTGGCAAAGGCCGCGCGTTCTGAAGGCTGCACGGCGAATGCCATGACGCAGGGAGATTTTCTCATCGCCATGGGCTTGCTCGACCGCGCCGGTGCCCTCGGCCGCGGCAAGCCGGCGGCGTTCCAGGAGCAGATCCGCGCCGATGTCGAGCGGTTGGCAGGCCCCGATCAGATGGGCACGCTGTTCAAGGTGCTTTGCGTCGCGGACTCCGCCACACATTTGTTTCCATTCGAATCCATATGACGGAAGCAATTGACTTCGCGTCGATGCTCCACCACCATCCGCAGCCTTGAGAAAGAGCAATCCGGCATGATCACGTCTGAAAAACCAGTAGCGCTGCACGCTTCCCTGCTGGGGTCTCCCGAGAAAGATCGAATCGCTCACGGGTTCTTCACCCGTATCGGCGGTGTTTCCACAGGTATCTACGCCGGATTGAACGTCGGCAGCGGCTCCAACGACAATCAGGACCATGTCCGGGAAAACCGCAGGCGCGTCGCCAATGCTTTGGGCGCCGACCTCTCTCATCTCGTCACCGTGCATCAGGTGCATTCGCCCGATGTCATCACGGTTACGGCGCCGCTCACCGGCGAGCGGCCCAAGGCCGACGCCATGGTGACGGCGACACCCGGCCTTGTCATCGGTGCGCTGTCGGCCGATTGCGGCCCGATCCTGTTTGCCGACCGCGATGCGAAAGTCATCGGCGCGGCCCATGCGGGCTGGCGCGGCGCCCTTGGCGGGGTACTGGAAAACACCATCGACGCGATGATTGCGCTCGGTGCGAAACGCGGCAACATCCAGGCGGTGCTGGGACCAACGATCGGCCCCGACAATTACGAAGTCGGCGCGGAATTCTATGATCAGTTCACCGGAACCGACCCGTCCTACACCCGTTTTTTCCGCGACTCCGCCAAAGAAAACCACAAGATGTTCGATCTCTGGGCTTTCATCACCATGCGGCTGGGCAATGCCGGGGTGAACGCCGCCGCACTGGAGAAATGCACCTATGCCGAGGAAGACCAGTTTTTCTCCTACCGGCGCACCACCCACCGCAAGGAACCGGACTATGGTCGCCAGATCTCGGCGATCACCATTCTAGAGGAACAATGATGGCCCTTCATTTCGAGCCCGAGGAATTTGCGGCACGCCGCGACCGCCTGATGATGGTGATGGCCGAGCAGAAGCTGGATGCCATTCTGCTCTTCGCGCAGGAGAGCATGTACTGGCTGACCGGCTATGACACGTTCGGCTTCTGCTTCTTCCAGTGTCTCGTCGTCAAGTCCGATGGCAGCCAGGTGCTGATGACCCGCTCGGCCGATTTGCGCCAGGCCCGCCAGACCTCGAACATCGAAAACATCGTGATCTGGGCCGACCGCGACAATGCCAATCCGGCAGCGGATTTGCGCGAACTCCTCAACGATCTCGACCTGCTCGGCAAACGCATCGGCGTCGAATACCAGACCCATGGCCTGACCGCCGCCAATGGCCGCAAGCTCGATGAGCAACTCGCCGCCTTTGGCCAAATCGTCGACGCATCCGGTCTTGTCGACAGGCTGCGCGTGCTGAAAAGCCCGGCTGAAATCGCCTATAGCCGCAAGGCGGCCGAACTTGGCGACGAGGCGCTGGATGCAGCGTTGAAGCTCATCAAGGCCGGTGCCGACGAAGGCGACATCCTCGCGGCCATGCAGGGCGCCATCTTCGCCGGCGGCGGCGATTACCCGGCCAACGAATTCATCATCGGTTCGGGCGAAGATGCCCTGCTGTGCCGGTACAAGGCCGGGCGGCGCAAGCTCACGAAAAACGACCAGCTCACGCTGGAATGGGCCGGTGTCTATCGCCATTACCACGCGGCAATGATGCGCACCGTGCTGACCGGCAAGGCGTCGAAACGCCATCTGGAGCTCTATGACGCGGCCCGCGAGGCGCTCGAGGCAGTTGAAGAGGCGATGACTCCGGCATCAACTTTCGGTGATGTGTTTGACGCGCATTCCCAGGTGATGGAGGCGCATGACCTGACGCGGCACCGGCTCAATGCCTGTGGCTATTCGCAAGGCGCGCGCTTCACACCCTCATGGATGGACATGCCGATGTTCTATGCCGGCAATCCGGAGCGGATACAGCCCGACATGACGCTTTTTGCCCATATGATCATTATGGATTCCGACAGCGGTACGGCCATGACATTGGGACGGACCTACCTCACGACCAATGGCGCTGCCGAGCCACTTTCGCGCCAACCTCTTGACTTGATCGTAAAATAAAACTTTTGTCAGCTTTCGTTTTTTCGAGATGGCACAACTATGGCTCATGATGGGGTTAGACCAAAGATGATGTCTCGCAAATCACTGACCTATACCTGTGTGGCGCTGGCGGCTCTTGGCCTCAGTGCCTGCAACAGCGCCGAATCGCCGATGGGCGTGACAAAGAAAGACCTTCCGGCAGCGCAAGGCACAGCTGCAGCGCCGGGAACGGTCACGCCGGGCACCACGCCGGCAACGGTGACCACCGCGACGCCGACGGCCACGGCGCCAGGGACACCCGCAGCAACGCCGCAACCGGGAACCGCAACGTCCGCTGGCACCGCCGTTGCATCGGGCGCCGCGCAGCCGGGTGTGTCCCGCACGGCAAAACTGCGTTTCGCCCCGATCGTCGGCGCCCCGATTGCCGCCGCCACACCCTTGTCGCAACGGCTCTCGGCGCTGGCCAAGGCCAAGGGCATCGTTCTGGGTACGGCCGCCGATACCGACAACACGCATATCATGAAGGGCTACTTCTCCGCCCTGCCTGACGGCAACCAGACGACGATCATCTATGTCTGGGACGTGCTCGACCCTGCGGGAACCCGGCTTCACCGTATCCAGGGACAGGAAATCGTCCCCGGCAACGGAACGGACCCTTGGAGCACCGTGCCGCCGAAGGTGATGGAATCAATCGCCGACAAGGCCATCGACGGCTATCTGAAATGGGTATCCGGCGCCAAGACGTGACATATTTACGCGTTTGACGCGATATTAGCGAGGAACTGTGCATGAATCTGCCCTGCCCGCTTGCAATGTGCGTCAGGCACAGTAAAAGGCCCCGCATATCCTTCACTTGGCTGGCACCGGGGAAAATACGGGCATGAAACTATTCGCGGGCAATTCCAATCGCGTTCTCGCTGAATCTGTCGCCAAATATCTCAATATTCCGCTTGGAAAGGCCAGCGTCCGGCGCTTCGCCGACGAGGAGATATTTGTCGAGATCCAGGAAAACGTGCGCGGCGAAGATGTCTTCGTCATGCAGTCGACGTCCTTCCCGGCCAATGATCACCTGATGGAACTGCTCATCATGATCGATGCCTTCCGCCGGTCCTCGGCAAAGCGCATCACCGCAGTCCTTCCGTATTTCGGCTATGCCCGCCAGGACCGCAAGCCCGGTCCGCGCACCCCGATCTCCGCCAAGCTGGTTGCCAATCTGATCACCGAAGCCGGTGCAAACCGCGTGCTGACGCTCGATCTGCACGCCGGCCAGATCCAGGGCTTCTTCGATATCCCGACCGACAACCTCTATGCCGTTCCGGTCATCGCCCGCGATGTCCGCGCTCATTACGGCACATCGAATGTCATGGTCGTCTCGCCCGACGTCGGCGGTGTGGTTCGTGCCCGTTCGCTGGCCAAGCGCATCGACGCGCAGCTTGCCATCGTCGACAAGCGCCGCGACCGTCCCGGTGAATCGGAAGTCATGAACGTTATCGGTGAAGTCACCGGCAAGGATTGTCTGCTGTTCGACGATATCGTCGATTCCGGCGGCACATTGTGCAACGCGGCCGAAGCGCTTCTTGCCAAGGGTGCTACCAGCGTCACCGCCTACATCACCCACGGCGTGCTTTCCGGCGGTGCGGTCGCCCGTATTGCCGGCTCGAAGCTGAAGGAACTGGTGATCACCGACTCCATCCAGCCGACACCGGCCATCGAAGCGGCGCACAATATCCGTGTCCTGTCGATTTCCGATCTGATCGGTGAAGCGGTTTCGCGCACAGCCTCGGAAGAATCGGTTTCCAGCCTGTTCGACTAGAGCCGGAGCAGGATTCCGGCCAGCGCTGCCAATCCCAGCACAACAAGCATGTTGAAGCGCAGCGCAATCAGTGCGACTGCCGCTCCCGACGCTATGGCTGCCGCCGCCCAGTCAAAGGCGGCGAGGTCCAATACCGGCAGATGCAGCGGCCCAACCAGCCTTTCCTGAAACGCACCAAACAGCACATGCAGGCCGAACCATACGGCAAGATTGGCGATGACACCGACGACGGCGGCGGTGATCGCCGCCAGCGAGGCTTTCAGCCAGCCGACATGGCGCAGCCGCTCGACAAAGGGCGCACCGGCAAAAATCCAGAGAAAACACGGTGCGAAGGTGAACCACAGCGCCGTCAGCCCGCCAAGCAGCCCGCCGGTGAGCGGATCGAAGCCGGACAGGCGCGCGCCGCCGACGAAACCGACAAAGGCCAGCACCAGGATGAGCGGTCCGGGGGTGGTTTCAGCCAGCCCCAGCCCGGTGAGCATTTCGTCAGGCTTCAGCCAGCCATAATAGTCCACCGCCTGCTGCGCCACATAAGCCAGTACCGCATAGGCGCCGCCGAAGGTGACGACGGCCATCTTGGAGAAGAACGCTGCTTCGGCGGCAAAGACATTGCTCTGCCCCAGCCCGGCCAGCAAGAGCGCAAGCGGCCCCAGCCAGAGCACGGTCCACATCAGGACGGACCGGAAAGCACCGCGCGCCGCGGGTTCGACAATGGTTCTGTCGGGCAATGACGGGGACACTCTGTTGGTCAGGCGATAGCGCGCAAAGCCGAAAATCCCCGCGATCAGGATGACCAGCGGAAACGGCATCTTGATGAGGGCAATGGCGACAAATGCGCAAACCGCGACGCCATAGGCGGGATAGTCGGTCAGGGCGCGCTTGCCGACCTTGATCAGGGCCTCGAGCACAATCGCCAGCACGGCCGCTTTCAGACCAAACAGCAGCCCTTCGACGACGGGCACCTGCCCGAAACTGACATAAAGCGCCGACAGCGCCAGCATCACGCACGCGCCCGGCAGGATAAACAGAAGCCCGGCGACAACACCGCCCCTCACCCCGTGAAACAGCCAGCCGAGATAGGTGGCAAGCTGCATCGCTTCGGGACCGGGCAGCAGCATGCAGAAATTCAGCGCATGCAGGAAGCGTTCCTCACTGATCCACTGCTTTTCATCAACCAGCACGCGGTGCATCATCGCGATCTGGCCGGCCGGACCGCCGAAGGACAGAAGGCCGATCTTGCCGAAGGTATAAAACGCGTCGCGCGCCTCGATTTTTTGCTGTTCCAGCGCTATTGTCCCGGCCATCGCCCGTCCCTGTTCCGTTGTCCCGCCCTAAACAGCGCCTATGACGGTGGAATGACAGACTTTCCCGGCATACCGGTCAAGCAACAAACTTGCACATAGCGTCTCTTTCCGTTATAGAGCCGCCATCCGCGTAGACACCCTTGGAGGCAACGCGGAATGGGGCGGTCATTTCATCCGGTTCCGGATGGCCATGCGACCGCTTCATGTTTTTTGGGCTTTCTTTGCAGACAACCCGGAAAACACTCCAGATTTGAACCTCGAAAGGAAATGCCATGAGCGAAGCATACGAGCTCAAGGCCGAGGCGCGCGAACGGGTTGGTAAGGGGTCCTCCCGGGAAATTCGCCGCAACGGTAAAGTGCCAGCAGTCATCTATGGTGACAAGCAGGCACCAATCTCGATTACCCTCGACTACAAGACACTCTACTACAAGATTCACGGCGGCGGCTTCAAGACGACGATCGCGAACATCCAGCTGGATGGCAAGACCATTCAGGTCCTTCCCAAGGACTTCCAGCTCGATCCGGTCAGCGACAAGCCAGTGCATGTTGACTTCCTGCGTGTGTCGGCAAAGTCGGTTGTGAACGTGAACGTCCCTGTTCACTTCCTCAACGAAGAACTGTCCCCAGGCATCAAGCGCGGCGGCGTTCTCAACATCGTTCGTCACGATGTCGAACTGCATGCCCCGGCAAATGCAATTCCGGATGCGATCGAAATCGATCTGACCGGCCTGCAGATCGGTGACTCGATCCACATTTCCGCTGTTACACTGCCGAAGGGCGTAACATCGGTTATCCACGATCGTGACTTCACCATTGCCACGATTGCCGCTCCGGCTGTTCTCGCTGCAGAAGACGAGACCGTTGAGGCAGCAGCCGAGACCACTGAAACGGCAGAAAAAGACGGCGAGTAATCGTCTCTATTGGGAGCTATGGCACCGTGCTGCTCATCGCAGGTCTTGGCAATCCCGGCTCCCAATATGCTGCAAACCGGCATAATATCGGTTTCATGGCGGCGGATGAAATACACCGTCGCCATCGTTTTTCTCCCTGGACCAAGAAGTTCCAGGCCCTGATCGCCGACGGCACGATCGACGGCGAAAAGGTCATTCTGATCAAACCCCAGACGTTCATGAATCTGTCCGGCCAGTCCGTTGGCGAGGCCATGCGCTTCTACAAGCTGGCGCTGGGCGATCTCGTCGTCATCTATGATGAACTGGACCTGCCGCCGGGCAAGCTGCGCGTGAAGACGGGCGGCGGTTCGGGCGGGCACAACGGCATCAAGTCCATCGATGCCCATTGCGGCAAGGACTACCGGCGCATTCGTGTCGGGATCGGTCATCCCGGCGTCAAGGAGATGGTGACACACCATGTCCTCGGCAATTTTTCCAAGGCGGACGGGGAATGGGTCGAACCCATTCTCGGGGCCATCGCCGACAATACGGGTTTGCTCGTCAACAAGGACGATGCCGGGTTCATGAACCGTGTGGCGCTCGCCACCGGCAGCGGCCACAGGAACGAGCCGAATCCGGTTGCAAAACCGGCGGGTCAAAGCCATATCCGGCAGGCACGTCCGGCCAAGCCGAACGTCAACATTCCAAAAACCGGCCCGATGGCCGACATGCTGAACAAGCTCTTCGGCAAGAAAGAATAAGGATCGCAGATTATGGGTTTCAAATGCGGCATCGTTGGCTTGCCCAATGTTGGCAAATCGACGCTTTTCAACGCCTTGACCAAGACAGCTGCCGCGCAGGCTGCGAACTATCCGTTCTGCACCATCGAGCCGAACACCGGCGAAGTTGCCGTGCCTGACCCGCGCCTGCAGGCCATCGCCAAGATCGGCAAATCCGCCAACATCGTCCCGACCCGTATCAGCTTTGTCGATATCGCTGGCCTCGTGCGCGGCGCGTCCAAGGGTGAAGGCCTCGGCAACCAGTTCCTTGCCAACATCCGCGAAGTCGACGCCGTGGTGCACGTGCTGCGCTGCTTTGAAGATGACGACATCACCCATGTGGAAGGCCGGATCGATCCCGTCTCCGACGCGGAAACCGTCGAGACGGAACTGATGCTTTCCGACCTCGATAGTCTCGAGCGCCGCATCGTGCAGTTCCGCAAGCGCGCTGGCGTCAAGGACAAGGAAGCCCTCACCGTTCTTCCCGTCATGGAGCAGGCACTGTCCCTGCTGCAGGGCGGCAAGCCGGTGCGCTTCATGCTGAACGGCATTGCGCCGGACGACCTCCTCATTCTGCAGGGCCTCAATCTCCTGACCTCAAAGCCTGTGCTCTACGTTTGCAACGTCGCCGAAAGCGATGCGGCAACCGGCAACGAACACACGGAAGCCGTCGAGGAAATGGCAACGGCCCAGGGCGCCGAGACGGTGACGATCTCCGCTGCCATCGAAGCGGAAGTCGCTCAGTTGCCGGATGAAGAGGCCAAAGAATATCTGGACGCGATGAACCTGGACGAGCCCGGTCTCGATCGCCTGATCCGTGCCGGTTACAAGCTCCTGCACCTGATCACCTATTTCACCGTCGGACCGAAGGAGGCCCGCGCCTGGACCGTTGAACGCGGCTCAAAGGCGCCGCAGGCCGCCGGCGTCATCCACACGGATTTCGAGCGCGGCTTCATCCGCGCGCAGACCATCGCCTATAATGACTATGTCACCCTCGGCGGCGAAGTGCCCGCCAAGGAAGCCGGCAAGGCGCGCGACGAAGGCAAGGAATATGTAGTGCAGGACGGCGATATCATGCTGTTCCGTTTCAATACATAAGACGCGCTTCTGCCTCTTGAACCAAATGCGCTCATGCCTATTATGGTGGCATGAGCGACTACAATCCCCGATATGCCTATGAGGATTTCACGGTCGGCAGCGAATGGCTGCTCCCCGCGAAATCCGTCGAAGCCGGTGAAATCATCGATTTCGCCACCCAGTTCGATCCCCAGCCCTTCCATCTGGACGAGGCTGCGGGCAAGGCCAGCATCCTTGGCGGCCTTGCCGCCTCCGGCTGGCACACGGTTTCCATGTTCATGCGCATGATGTGCGATGCCTATCTCCTCGATTCCACATCGCAGGGTGCGCCGGGCATCGACTACGCCAAGTGGAAGAAGCCGGTTCTTGCCGGGGACACGCTGACCGGCAAGAGTACGGTCATCGAACGGCGCGTATCCAAATCCAAGCCGGACCTCGGCTTCATCGTTCTGCACCACGCCATCTCCAATCAGCATGGCGAAGTGGTCTGCGAACTGCAGAACACCGGCATGTTCACATTGCGGGAGCCCGCCGCAGCATGAGCGCAGCCCTCACCGCCCTTATCGGGATCGAACGCGATCTCGGCACGCACACATTCACCGCCGAAGAGATCGTCACCTTTGCCAGGAAGTACGATCCGCAGCGTTTCCACGTGGATCCGGAAGCGGCCAAACATAGCAATTTCGGGGCACTGTGTGCCTCCGGCTGGCATACGACGGCCATTTGGATGCGGCTGAATGTCGAGGACATGAAACGCCAGATCAAGGCGGCCATGGAGCGGGGCGAAACGCCGCCGCAATTCGGCCCCTCGCCCGGCTTTGAAAACCTGAAATGGCTGAAGCCTGTTTATGCCGGGGACACGATCCGTTTTACCCGGACGCTGAACGGGTTTCGCGCGCTGCAATCGCGCCCCGGCTGGGCGATGATGCAGATGTCATCCGCAGCCTATAACCAGAACGAACAGAAGGTCCTGGAGTTCAACAGCGCCGCGTTGATAGGATTAGCCTAGTAAGGGGCCGCAGAAGGCCCTCAGTGGCCTTCATAGGCGATGAGCGTGCGCACGTTGACGCCGAGCGCTTCGAGCTTCCTGCGCCCGCCCAGATCAGGCAGATCGATGATGAAGCAGGCGCTGACAATATCGGCACCCATCTGCTGCAACAGTTTCACCGCAGCTTCGGCCGTGCCGCCCGTTGCGATCAGGTCATCGACGAGAATGACCTTCTCGCCGGGCACGATGGCATCCCGGTGCATCTCCATTTCATCGACGCCATATTCCAGGCTGTAGGCGATGCGCACCGTGTCATGCGGCAGCTTGCCCTTCTTGCGGATCGGCACGAAACCGGAGGACAGCTGGTGCGCCATGGCGCCGCCGATGATGAAGCCGCGCGCTTCCACGCCGGCAACCTTGTCGACCTTGCCGCCCGCATAGGGATGGACCAGTTCATCGACGGCCCGGCGAAAGGCGCGTGCATTGCCAAGCAGGGTCGTGATGTCGCGAAACATGACACCGGGTTTGGGGTAATCGGGGATATTCCGAATGGCATCCACCAGCGTCTGCTTCAGCGTCGAATCCATGTCGTCACTCCTTTGTGCCTGCAAGGCGCACAGCGGTGCAGTCTAATAGACCACCACCGCAAAAGAAAAGGGCGCAAGGCGCCCTTTCCGGATCAGATATTGTCAGAGCCGATCAATGTTCGATGTCGGCCCAGATTCGGCGCTTGGCGACGTAGAGGAGACCCGCAAACAGAACAAGGAAGATCATGACGCGGAAACCGGTCTTCTTGCGGTCTTCCAGGTGCGGTTCAGCGGCCCACATCAGGAATGCCGATACGTCCTTCGAATACTGCGCCAGTGTCTGCGGCGAACCGTCATCATAGGTCACCTGGCCATCCTGCAACGGCTGGGCCATGGCCAATGACTTGGCGGCGATGAAGTAAGGGTTGTAGTGCGTGCCCTCGGGGATCTTCATGCCTTCCGGCGGTGTTTCGCCGAAGCCGGTCAGCAGCGCGTGAATATAGTCCGGTCCGCCTTCCTGATACTGTCCCCAGAAGATGTCGATCAGGAACTGCGGGAAGCCGCGCTCGACAGCACGAGCCTTGGCGATGAGCGAGAAGTCGGGCGGAGCGGCACCATTGTTGGCGGCAGCCGCTGCCTGTTCATTGGCGAACGGCGCCGGGAAATGATCGGCCGGAATAGCCTTGCGGGTGAACATCTCACCTTCCGCATTGGGGCCGTCCTTCACTTCATATTCCGCGGCGAATGCCTTGACCTGCGCTTCGCTGTAACCGAGTTCCGAAAGCGAACGGAAAGCCACCAGCTTCATCGAATGACAGGCGGAGCAGACTTCCTTGTAGATCTTCAGACCGCGCTGAAGCTGCTGCTTGTCATAGGTGCCGAAGGGGCCGGCGAAGGACCACTTCATCTGTTCCGGATGCTTGATCGGGAAGTGCGTCGGCTCAGCAGCATTGTGGGCTGCTTCTTCCGCAAACGCACCGCCGCCGAAAGCCAGCATGGTACCGAGACCGGCAGCTGCGAGACCGAGGAGGATTTTTTTCATCGGAGAGTCCTTCACGTTTCTCAGCCTTTGGTTTCCGGAGCCGCCGCAACACCCGCGGGCTGACCGCCGCTCTTGGTCTTGGCAAGCACAGCTTCGGTAATCGAGTTTGGTATGCGGCGCGGCGTTTCGATCAGGCCGAGCAACGGCATGATGATGATGAAGAAGCCGAAGTAGAAGGCTGTGCCAAGCTGCGAAAGGATCGTGTAGATGCCTTCGGCAGGACGCGAACCGAGCCAGCCGAGCATGATGGCATTGGCAACGAAGATCCAGAAGAACAGCTTGTACCAGGGACGATAGACGGCCGAACGCACCTTCGATGTATCGAGCCATGGCACGATGAACAGGATCGCGATCGAGCCGAACATGGTCAGAACGCCGCCGAGCTTCGAGTTGATCGGTCCGATGTTGAAGGTGATGGCGCGCAGCATCGCGTAGAATGGCAGGAAGTACCATTCAGGAACGATGTGGGCTGGCGTCTTCAGCGAGTCAGCCGGGATGTAGTTGTCCGGATGGCCCATGTAGTTCGGCATGTAGAAGACGAAATAGGCAAAGAGGATCAGGAAGAGCGACAGCGCAAATGCATCCTTGATGGTTGCATAGGGTGTGAACGCCACCGTGTCCGTCTTCGACTTGACTTCAATACCGGTCGGGTTGGTCTGGCCGGTCACGTGCAGGGCCCAGACGTGCAGGATAACAACACCGGCAATCATGAAGGGCAGCAGGTAATGCAGCGAGAAGAAGCGGTTGAGGGTCGGATTATCCACGGCAAAACCGCCGAGCAGCAGCTGCTGGATCGGGTCACCGATGATCGGAAACGCCGTGAAGAAGCCGGTGATAACGGTTGCACCCCAGAAGGACATCTGGCCCCAGGGCAGGACGTAGCCCATGAAGGCGGTCGCCATCATCAGGAGAAGGATGATCACGCCGAGAATCCACAACAGCTCGCGCGGCGCCTTGTAGGAACCGTAGTAGAGCCCGCGGAAAATATGCACCCAGACCGCAAGGAAGAACATCGATGCGCCGTTGGAATGCAGGTAGCGCAGCAGCCAGCCCGAATTCACGTCGCGCATGATCTTTTCAACGGAGTTGAATGCCAGTCCCGTCTCAGCCGCATAATGCATGGCCAGAACGACACCGGTAATGATCTGCGCCACCAGCATGATCGCCAGAATGCCACCGAAGGCATAGGCGTAGTTGAGATTGCGCGGAACAGGATAGGCAACGAATGAATCATAGATCAGACGCGGCAACGGAAGTCGCGCATCGACCCATTTTTCGATACCTGTGTTCGGCGTATAGGATGAATGTCCACCGCTCATGTCGTGTCTCCCCCTGGAACCTTAGCCGATCTTGATGACGGTGTCGGAAATGAATGAAAGTGGCGGGACGGGCAGGTTTTCCGGTGCGGGACCGGAACGGATGCGCCCGGCAGTATCGTATTGCGAGCCGTGGCATGGGCAGAACCAGCCGCCGAAATCCCCCTGCTGGCCGAGCGGAATGCAACCCAGATGGGTGCACACGCCGATCATGACCAGCCAGTTTTCCTTGCCTTTGCCTGCACCGCGATCAGCATCGGTCGCCTGGGCATCGCTCGGCAGATTGGCGTTACGCGCAATCGGATCCTTGAGCTGGCTCAGCTGGACGTTTTTGGCATCCTCGATTTCCTTCGGCGTACGATTGCGAATGAAAACGGGTTTACCGCGCCATTTGACCGTCAGGGACATGCCCGGTGTCAGCGCTGAAACATCAACTTCGATGGACGAGACTGCCAGCGTGGATGCGTCCGGTCTCATCTGGTCGATGAAGGGCCATGCAAAGGCTCCCGCTCCGACCACACCGGCCATACCTGTCGCAATATAGAGGAAGTCACGCCGTGTTGGCTCGGTCGTATCGTGTGCGCTCACGGGGCCTGTTCCTTTCCGAATAACAACGCAGCAGGAGAGTCCACTTTGTCACCACAATACACGACTGGCCCATAGAATGAGCCTCGCGGATTCCCCAGCATATTGCGTGGTTTCTAAGCATGTCGCATGAGCTTGTCCAGCCTGACAGAGCCACAAGGGCAGGATGTCGCAGGGATAAGTCGCCACACCTTTTCCACTCTTTGGCCATGAATCTGTTTGCATTTTCGCAGCGGCCTCACAGCCGCCCGATAAAGCCGCCGGATTGGCGCGCCCAAAGTCCGGCGTAGAGCCCGTTGGCGGCGATCAGCGCGTCGTGGCTGCCGCTCTCGACAATGCGTCCGCCATCCATGACCACAAGCCGGTCGAGCGCAGCGATGGTCGACAGGCGGTGCGCGATGGCGATGACGGTTTTGCCGCGCATCAGCCGGTAGAGATTGTCCTGGATAGCCGCTTCCACTTCCGAATCGAGTGCCGACGTCGCCTCGTCGAGAATGAGAATCGGTGCGTCCTTCAGCATGACCCGCGCAATGGCGATGCGCTGCCGCTGGCCGCCGGACAGCTTGACGCCGCGTTCGCCCACATGGGCATCGAAGCCCCGCCTGCCCTTGGGATCGGTCAAGGCGGCAATGAAGGTGTCGGCCTGCGCATTCTCCACGGCCTGCCGCATCAGTTCATCGGATGCCTCGGGACGGCCGTACAGGATGTTGTCACGCACAGAGCGATGCAGCAGCGAGGTGTCTTGCGTTACCATGCCGATATGCGCGCGCAACGAGTCCTGTGTTACCTCCGCAATATCCTGTCCGTCGATCAGAATGCGCCCGGCCTGCACGTCGTAGAAACGCAGGAGCAGGTTGACCAGGGTGGACTTGCCCGCACCGGAACGCCCGACAAGCCCGACCTTTTCGCCGGGAAGAATGTTCAGCGACAGATTGTCGAAGACCGGCTTCGAGCGGTCATAGTGGAACTGCACATTGTCGAAACGGATGGCGCCTGCGGGTACCGCAAGCTGTGCCGCACGGGGTTTGTCGACAACGGTGACCGGCCGCGCCAGCAGTTCCATCGAATTCTGGATGGTACCGTAATTGCGCAGGAGACCGTTGAGGTTGGCCATGGTCCGTCCCAAAAGCATGCTTAACCGCAGGACAAGGCCGATGGTGAAGGCGATGGCGCCAGGCGATATTTCCGACTTCAACCACAGATCGATGGAAACAATCGCCACGGCGCAGATCATCACACCGCTGGTTGCGCCGAGTGCAATGCGGATGCCGCTCAGGCCGCGCGTCAGCGGAATGATGGCATCGAGCCAGCGCTGCATGCCCTGCCGCATATAGGCGTCGTCGCGCTCCGCACTGCCGAACAGCTTCAGCGTCTGGATATTGCTGTAACCATCGACCAGCCGCCCGGTGACGACGGAGCTCGCTTCGGCTGTTTCCGCCGCGGCCCGGCGCACACGCGGCAGGAAATAGCGGGCAATCAGGCTGAACACAGCGAGCCAGACGACGACGATCGTTGCCAGCCGCCAGTCAAGGTCGCCGATCAGCGCGATGGTGGTGACGCTGTAGACGATGCAGATCCAGATGGCCTGCAGAAGCGTCATCATAAAATCGCCGACAGCCTGCCCGGTCGCCCAGACCTTGGTGACGATGCGGCCGGAAAAGTCATTCTGGAAGAAGGCGAGGCTCTGGCGATAGGTGTGCAGATGCGCCTGCCAGCGCACCAGATTAAAGAAGCCCGGCACGACGGTCTGCTCCTCGACCAGTGCCGACAGCGTCAGGATGATCGTCCGGGCGATCAGGACACCCGCCAGCATCAGAAGGAGCGGCGTGCCGTGATCCTGCATCAGGCCTTGCCAGCCCTTTGCCGGGTTGACCGATGCCAGAATATCGACGAGCCCGCCGAGAAACCAGAACAGGCCCGCTTCCGTCAAAGCGACCAGCCCGCCCAGCACCAGCACGGCGAAAAACGCGGCCTTGGCCTGCCGGACATAGAACCAGATGAACGGGAACGGCCGCGACGGGACATGATCCGCCGGCGGTGCGGCGTAAGGATCGATCCAGCTTTCGAACAGACGGAAGATATTTCTCATGCGGTGCACATCGGATCAGGAGCCTTTCAGGGTCAGACGTGCAGCGCGCGACTGAAAGAATACTCTTGAGCGAGTCCCCTCGCCGGTCAAATTAAAGTTCATTCAGATATTTCCCGGCAAAGAAAAATGCTCCCCGGCGGAACCGGGAAGCATTGGTGCAGTGTGACTGTTGAAGGCAGCTATTCCGCCGCTTCCTGCTCGTCATCCAGCCCGAGGAAGCCACCGGACTGCCGGGCCCAGAGGTTGGCGTAGATGCCGTCGGCGGCAATCAGTTCCTCATGGCTGCCGCTCTCCACGATCCTGCCCTTGTCCATCACCACGAGACGGTCGAGCGCCGCAATGGTGGAGAGGCGGTGCGCGATGGCAATGACCGTCTTTCCCTGCATCAGCCGGTAAAGATTGTCCTGGATGGCCGCTTCCACTTCCGAATCAAGCGCGGAGGTTGCCTCGTCCATGATGAGAATCGGCGCGTCCTTCAGCATGACCCGGGCAATGGCGATACGCTGGCGCTGGCCGCCCGAGAGCTTGACGCCCCGCTCGCCCACATGCGCATCGAACCCGCGCCGTCCCTTGGGATCGGACGCCGCTTCGATGAATGTCTCCGCCTGCGCATTCTGCACGGCCTGGCGCATCAGTTCCTCGGAGGCATCGGGCTTGCCGTACAGCACATTGTCGCGGATGGAGCGGTGCAGCAGCGAGGTATCCTGCGTGATCATGCCGATATGCTCGCGCAGCGAGTCCTGCTTCACCTTGGCGATGTCCTGGCCATCGATGGTGATACGGCCGCTCTCCAGATCGTAGAACCGCAGGAGCAGGTTGACGAGCGTCGACTTGCCCGCACCCGACCGTCCGACCAGCCCGATCTTTTCGCCCGGGCGAATGTCGAGGGACAGCCTGTCGATGACGCCCGCCCCCTTGCCGTAGTGGAAACCGATGGCTTCGAAGCGGATCGCACCGGCGCTGACGGCCAGTTCTGGCGCATTGGGGACATCGGTGACAAGGCGCGGCAGCGAGATGGAGGTAATGCCGTCTTCCACTGTTCCGATATTCTCGAACAGCGCCGACATTTCCCACATGATCCATTGCGACATGCCGTTGAGACGCAGCACAAGGCCGATGCCCACCGCCACGGCGCCAACGGAGATGGCCGAACCCAGCCACAGCCAGATCGCAATGCTGCTCACCGAGAACAACAGAAGGCAGTTCATCGCATAGAGCATGACATGGAATCCCGTCACCATGCGCATCTGCCTATAGGCGGTGGACAGGAACTCCTCCATTCCCTCGCGGGCATAGTTCTCTTCCCGCTTGGAATGGGAGAAGAGCTTGACCGTGGCAATGTTCGTATAGCTGTCGACGATGCGGCCGGTCATGGATGAGCGCGAATCTGCCTGCGCCTTGGATGCCACCTGCAGCTTCGGGATGAAATACCACATCAGCCCGACATAGGCGGCCAGCCAGATCAGGAACGGCACCATGAGACGCAGATCCGCAGCGGCGGCGATGATGAGCGTGCCGCTGAAATAGACGATCACATAGTTCAGGACGTCGAGCAGCTTCATCACCGCCTCGCGCACGGCGAGCGATGTCTGCATCAGCTTGGTGGAAATCCGCCCGGCAAACTCGTCCTGGAAGAACGTCATGGACTGGCGGACGACATAGCGATGCACCATCCAGCGGATGCGCATGGGGTAATTGCTCAACAGGGTCTGGTGAATGACCAGCGAATCGAGCAGCACGATGCCGGGCATGACGATCAGCACGACACCGGCAAGCAGTGCCAGCTTCCAGCCTTCCTGCGCAATGAAGGTTTCACGCGACTGGTTGGACAGCCAGTCGACGACATTGCCCATGAATGCATACATCGACACTTCAAGGACGGCGATCGACGCCGTGCACACCGCCATGACGGCGAGCCATGGCCAGACGCCGCGCGTGTAGTGCAAACAGAATGCAACCAGTGTCTTGGGTGGCTCACCGGGCTCGGCGGATGGAAACGCCTCAAGCCTTTTTTCAAACCAGCGAAACATTATCAAACCTCTTTCGGGCGACGGTCTCGGCATGACGCGCGAGACGAAAATGATTCCGACGCAGCGTGGCGGTTACTGCGCTTGGGTTGCCGGAGCATGATGGAAACAGAGAAAGACAAACATGCAAACGCCAACCATGGGACGATTGCGACTTGTGTCAGGGAAGAAAACTACGCGGAAAGAACAGACACAAGACCGCCAACGACACCGGGCACGGCTTCATCGGGAGAAACCATCCGGTTTGGAAGAAGTCGGAAAAATTCAGTCATCGACACCTCCAAAGTTTGTGTTGGCAAAGTTAGCGTTGCGGTCGAAACCCTATACCTATTATGAACGGAAAAAGCGAGAGCCTATTCTCAGGAAATACATGCGCCTGAGCAAAATATTGCCAACGGAGCCCACCGGTTGTGATTGAAAACAAACCCGACCTGCGCATTGCGCTCTACCAGCCGGATATTCCGGGCAATACCGGCACGATCCTGCGCATGGCCGCCTGTTTCGGGATCGGGGTCGATCTCATCGAGCCCGCGGGCTTCGACGTGTCCGACCGGTCGCTCAAACGCGCCGGGATGGATTACCTCGAACAGGCCGCGCTCACCCGCCATGCCGACTGGCAGCACTTCCAGAACTGGCGCCAGGGCGAACAGCGCCGCCTGCTGCTGTTTTCCACCAAGGCGGCTGTGCCCTACACGCAATTCACCTTTCGACAGGGCGACATCCTGCTGCTTGGACGCGAATCGGCCGGCGTGCCGGATGAGGTGCACCAGTCGGCCGATGCCAGATTGATCATCCCGATGGTGCCGGGGGCGCGGTCGCTCAACCTGGCACTGTCCGCGGCCATCGCCACCGGTGAAGCCTTGCGGCAGTTCTCGCTGCCCGCATGAAAAACGCCGGCCATTTCTGACCGGCGTCCTCATTCACCTGACAGGAAGCTTACTTGACTTCGGCTGCCTTGCCGTCTTCCCACTTGTAGAGAACGAAGGTCGGCGTCGTCAGATCGCCGGTCTTTGCATAGGTCAGGTCGCCGACGACGGTCGAAACCGGTGCGCCGGAATGCAGTGCCGCAGCAACCGCTGCCGGATCGGCGGAGCCGGCCTTTTCAATGCCGGCCTTGATGACCTGCAGCGCCGCATAGGCATTGAGCGTGAAGGCTTCAGCCGGAATGTTCTTGGCCTTCAAAGCTTCCATGATCTTCGCAGCGGATGGGTTCTTTGTCGGATCGGCACTGTTGGTGAACAGCGTACCGGCAGCGGCAGCGCCGCCAATGGCCCAATATTCCGTGTTCGACAGGCCTTCGGCACCGATGATCTGGGCCTTGATGCCCTGATCCGCAAGCTGGCGGGCAATCAGGCCGCCTTCCGGATGGTAACCGCCGAAATAGATCACGTCGGCTTTTTCCGACTTCAGGCGGGTAATGAGCGCGCTGTAGTCCTTTTCACCGGCATTGATGCCCTGATCGACAACTTCCTTGACGCCGCCCTTGTTGAGCGTTGCCTTCAGATTGTTGGCCAGACCCGTGCCATAGGTGTTCTTGTCATAGACAACCGCGACGCGCTTATCCTTGTAGTGCTTGAGAATGTACTGGGCAGCAACTTCAGCCTGCTGGTCATCGCGGCCGCAGGTGCGGAACACGGTGTCCAGGCCACGCGTCGTCAGATCCGGCGTGGTGGAGGTCGGGGTGATCATCAGGATGCCGTTTTCAGCCAGTACATCGGAAACCGGCATCGAAACACCTGATGTGACCGGGCCGACCACGAACTTGATGCCTTCGCCGACCACCTGGTTGGCAACCGACACACCCTGCTTCGGCTCACCGGCATCATCGAAAAGCTTGATGACGATCTTCTCGCCCTTGATGCCGCCTTCGGCATTGATGGCTTCCGCAGCCGCAGCAACACCGTTCTTCACCTGCATGCCATAGGCAGCCACAGGGCCGGTTACAGGCGCGATGTTGCCGATGACGATGTCAGCACGGGCGAATGAAGTCATCGCCATGACAGCCGTCAACGCCACGCCAGAGATCAACGATAAGCGCATAGTGTCCTCCTTGAATTTTTTATTGCGCGGATTGCGCGGCCGGAAGATTCTCCGGCGCTGCAAAAAGTTCTACTGTCTTTATGGCAGGCTGTCAGCCACGATTCATGACAATCCTGAATCCATCATTGAAATAATTTGATGCCATTTATGAAGAAAAGTGTTCGGTTGTTGACAATTCACGCCGGTTTTTCCTGGAAATTCGAGATTTCCGCACGCGCAGCGGTCTTTTCAGCCGATTTTAGTCGGCATTGGGCAAACGGCGCATGGTGAATTCGATGATGTCGCCAGGCCGTTCGTACCAGCTTTCGATTTCCGTCCAGTAGGCTGCTTTCGGGTATTGGTCGAACCACTCCTTCGCCTTCTCCCGGGCGGCAAGACGCGGCAGGCGGAAGCTCTCGCGGATGAATGCGCCACGCTGCCGGGGGGCTTCGCCCCGGCTTTCCTTCAGCTGCTTGCGCAAGCCGTCGAGCGGCGGCTTGGGAAAGTGTGTCCTGGGTACTTTGGAGACCATTTTGCATCCCTTCCTGAACCCTGTACGGCAGAGAGTAGATCAAACCCCGCCCCGAAAACGAGTCATTTTTTTGGGATAGCCCAAACACCACCTTCCTTTGCCGCGCCCCGGATGTGATAAAGTATACAGCAAGAAGGATTCGCTAATATGGACCGCCCGGATATTCCCGCCATCCTGCCCGAAGCACTTGAAGACAAGAAGACAGCCGCCACCGCGTGGTTTGCCGAATTGCGCGACAAGATTTGCGCCAGTTTCGAGCAACTCGAGGACGATCTGGAAGGCCCTCTCTCCGACCGGCCGGCGGGCCGTTTCATACAGACGCCATGGCAGCGCGACGAAGGCAATGGCGGCGGCGGGATCATGTCCATCATGCATGGCCGGGTCTTCGAGAAGGTCGGGGTTCACACCTCCACCGTCCATGGCGAATTTTCCCAGGAATTCCGTAAGCAGATACCCGGTGCGGATGAAGATCCGCGCTTCTGGGCCTCGGGCATCTCGCTGATTGCCCATCCGCAGAACCCGTTCGTCCCGGCAGTGCACATGAACACGCGCATGGTTGTCACCACCCGCCAGTGGTTCGGCGGCGGCGCTGACCTGACGCCGGTTCTCGACCGCAAACGGACACAGGAAGACCCGGATACCGCCGCCTTCCACAAGGCGATGAAATTCGTCTGCGACAAGCATGCGGCGGTCGCCAACCACGAGAAATTCAAGGACTGGTGCGACGAGTATTTTTATCTGCCGCACCGCAAGGAGCCGCGCGGCACGGGCGGCATTTTCTATGACTGGCTGCATTCTTCCGACGAAAATGGCGGCTGGGATGCCGACTTTGCCTTCACCCGCGACGTCGGCCGGGCCTTTTCGGTGGTCTACCCCTATCTCGTCCGGCAGAATTTCAACCGGGACTGGAGTTCCGAAGACCGGCAGGAACAGCTGGTCCGGCGCGGACGCTACGTTGAATTCAACCTGCTCTACGACCGCGGCACGATCTTCGGCCTGAAGACCGGCGGCAACGTGGATTCGATCCTTTCGTCCATGCCGCCAACGGTCAAATGGCCGTGATGTGATTTTTTCAGGGATCAATCCCGGCTTTCATGCGTTATGGTGCTGCCGGTACGGTATCTGAAGCCGTATCTCGATGGAGAGGGCTCGCGTCGCACCGGGCCCACAACAGGGAGAAAAGGCCATGAAAGAACTTCATTGCATCGTTCCCGGTTGCCAGTGGCATACCCGTCACGACACCGAAGCCGAGATCATCCGCCGCGCCACCGAGCACCTTCGCGAAACCCACGGCGAAACGGCCATCCGCGAAGCCATGCTCGAAACGATCAAGGCCAATATCCAGCCTGAAAAGGGCAAGGCTGCTTAGACAGGCTTTCCTGTCAGGTCGGGAATTCTGGCAAGCAGTTCATCACGGTCCAGCTTAAAGCCCGAGTCAATCCAAGCATCCTCGAGCGCGCGGTGCAGCTTGCCCACGTCGGGGCCCTTTTCCAGACCGGCAGCGATGAGATCGCCGCCGGAAACGGGGAATTTGGGCTTCTCATACTGTCCGGCAAATTCCAGCAATTTTGACAGATGACCGGCACGCATCATGGCGGCATTGTCGTTGAGCGCTTCCATGCGCGCTGAAACCAGCGCAAGGCGCAGGCGGTCCATCATGCCCTGCCGGTCGCTGCGATAAAGCCGCTTGGCAAAACCCGCCTCGGAAATTTCGGCATTGGGCAGGACGGCACCAGCCCAGGCTTCCAGCCGCTCGCGCTCCTGATTGGAAAGCTTGAGGCGCACCGCCATGGCATGGATGCGCTCCGCATCGGGCGGGATCATGCTGGCAAGGCGCAGCAGCGGATCAGCCGGCCAGCCAAGTTCCTTTTCCGTTTTGACGAGACCGTGGATCGCATCGATGCCCCATTTCTCGCTCTCGGGCAGAACCGCGGTCAGCACGCCCGCCTGACGCATCCACAGCAGGGCGCGCGAAGGATCCGGCGCCGCCAGCATCTTCTTCAGCTCCGACCAGATGCGCTCCGCCGACAGCTGTGCCAGACCGTCCTTCAGGCGGGCACAGGCCTTCAGGCCTTCGCTCTCTGGACGGCCATGGCCATACCAGGCAAAAAACCGGAAGAAGCGCAGGATGCGCAGGTAATCCTCGCGGATGCGCTGTTCCGCATCGCCGATGAAGCGCAGGGTCCGGCTTTCAATATCGGCAAGACCGCCGACCAGATCGACGATCGTGCCATCCGCTTCGACGTAGAGCGCATTGATGGTGAAATCGCGCCGGTCCGCATCGACCTGCCAGTCGCGGCCGAAGGCTACGGCTGCATGGCGCCCGTCAGTCTCGACATCGGCGCGCAGCGTGGTCACCTCGAACGGCCGCTTGTCGGCGACAACGGTCACCGTGCCATGGCTGATACCGGTCGGCACGGTCTTGAACCCCGCCGCCTGCGCCCGGTGAATCGTTTCATCCGGCACACAGGTGGTTGCGATATCGAGATCGGACACCTCCTGCCCGAGGAGCGCATTGCGCACCGCGCCGCCGACAATGCGCGCGCCCTCGCCATCGGCGGAAAGGGCGGCGAGCAGCCTTTGCAAAGCCTCGTTCTTCAGCCATGGGGCCTTGCCGGCAATCGATACTGTCATGCTCAAGAATAGAGCCTTTCATAAAGTGTGCGGATGATGCCCGCCGTAACGCCCCAGATGAAGCGGTCGCCGAACGGCATCGTATAATAGAAGCGTTCCTTGTCCTGCCATATCCGGCTTTCCCTGCGGTGGTTGGCAGGATTCATCAGAAAGGACAATGGCACTTCGAACACATCGGCGACCTCATCCGGATTGGGCGTCAGGTCGAAGGGCGGATGAACGAGCCCAAGCACCGGGGTGATGGAATAGCCCGTCGTGGTGAGATAGCGCGGCAGACGGCCGAGCAGCTCGACATGCCGCCCTTCCAGACCGATCTCCTCATGCGCTTCCCGCAGCGCCGCCTTTTCCGGCTGGAAATCGTCTTCCGGATCGATGGCGCCGCCGGGAAACGCCACCTGGCCCGAATGCTTGCGCATGTTGGCATTGCGCAGTGTGAGAATGACGCCCGCTTCATCCCCGTGATCGACGATGGGGATCAGCACCGCCGCCTCGCGCAGTTTGGTCGCCGCGATCAGGGCATCGAGGTCGGGATTGAGCAGGTGGTCGCCATGATCGATGCTCAGCGTCTCATGGCCCTTCGCCGCGACGCGCTGCGCAAAGGCCCGGGCGGAAAAGCCGTCATCCCTCAATACTGTCTGGTTCATAGGCTTTGCTCTTCCAGTTCGCCCGACGGCATGATCGGAAAGACCGTACCGCCGGAACGCACGGCAAACATGGATTTGCCGCCGACGACGATATCTTCGCCATGGCTGACCAGTTCGTACATGACCGGGCGGGCCAGCAGCGCTTCCAGCCGTCCGCGCACCAGCACATAGGGCTTAAGCCCGCCATTGGCCGGATCGATGACAAAGCGCAGGGGATTGTCGGCATTAGCCTCGACGATATCGCCGACATTGGTGCGGAAGGTCATGACCTGATCGGCGCCCTCGCCCGATACATTAAGCTCGACACCAAGGAAGGGCGCATCCTCGACGCGGATACCGACTTTCTCGACGGGCGTGACCAGATAGGTCTTGCCATCGGCATCCCGGCGCAGCACCGTGGAGAACAGCCGGACCAGCGGTGCGCGGCCGATGGGTGTTCCCATGTAGAACCAGGTGCCATCAGCCTTGATCTCCATATCGAGATCGCCGCAGAAGTCGGGGTTCCACTTTTCCACCGGCGGCAAGCCCTTGCCTTGCGCCGCGGCGCGCGAAATCAGCGCTTCAAGCCCTGCCGCATCGCGCAACGTGCCCTCTGACTGTGCCATACCAAGACCTTTTTGTTCATTCGTCACGAAATAGTCACCGTTAAACCGCTTGTCTGCATGTCATAGTGATCTAGACTCATTTAAGTGTGAAGCTGACCATAAACCAGCTCCGCAGGCCAGAGACGAGGTAAACCATGACAATCATCAAAACCGGGGAACCGTCCGATCCGAAGGCCATGATCGCAGAGGCCGAAAAGGCTCTGGCCGATATCTCCAGGGTACGCGCTGCCGTCGGCACTGTCATCTTCGGCCAGGAAAGCGTGATCGAGCGCACGCTCGTCGCGCTGCTTGCCGGCGGCCATGCCCTGCTCGTCGGCGTTCCCGGCCTTGCCAAGACCAAGCTGGTCGAAACCCTCGGCACGGTGCTTGGCCTCGACGAGCGCCGCGTGCAGTTCACGCCCGACCTGATGCCGTCGGACATTATCGGCTCGGAAGTCATGGAACAGGACGATCACGGCAAACGCTCGTTCCGCTATGTCAAAGGCCCGATCTTCGCGCAGCTGCTGATGGCCGACGAAATCAACCGCGCCTCGCCGCGCACCCAGTCGGCCCTGCTCCAGTCCATGCAGGAATACCATGTAACCGTTGCCGGTGAACGGCACGACCTGCCCGCGCCGTTCCATGTACTGGCGACGCAAAATCCGCTGGAGCAGGAAGGCACCTATCCCCTGCCCGAGGCGCAGCTTGACCGCTTTCTCATGCAGATCGATATCCTTTATCCGGAGCTGGAGGCGGAGCGCCGCGTCCTTCTCGAAACCACCGGCACCTCGGAAGCCCGGGCGGCCAAGACCATCACTGCCGAGCGCCTGCGCGAAATGCAGCAGCTGATCCGCCGGATTCCCGTGGCGGAAGGCGTTGTCGAGGCCATCCTCAAGCTCGTGCGTTCGGCCCGCCCCGGTGCGGACAACGATATCGCGCAAAAATTCATCGCCTGGGGCCCCGGCCCCCGTGCGAGCCAGGCGCTGATGCTGTGCGCCCGCGCCCGCGCGCTCTATGACGGGCGTCTCGCGCCGTCGATTGACGATGTCAGGGCGCTGGCCGAGCCGGTTCTGCAGCACCGCATGGCACTGACCTTCGCCGCGCGCGCCGACGGCATGAATGTGCGCGAGGTCATCGCCAATCTGACCAAGGCCGCACTCTGATGGCAGCCATCGGCGCGCAGGTCCAGAAGACCGCGACACGCGAGGCGCTGGCGCGTGCACGCCAGCGCGCCGCGTTGTTGCCCGATCTTCTGGTCGAAGCCCGCCGCATTGCCAACACCACGAATACCGGCTGGCATGGCCGCCGCAAGAGCGGCGTCGGCGAGACGTTCTGGCAGTTCCGGCCCTACACGGACGGCGAAGCCATCGCGCGCATCGACTGGCGCCGTTCGGCGCGCGATGACCGCACCTATGTCAGGGATCAGGAATGGGAAGCCGCCCATACGGTCTGGCTGTGGGCCGATTCCTCGGCCTCCATGCTCTACAAATCGGATATGGCGCAGGTGTCGAAGGAATCGCGCGCGCTTGTGCTTACCCTAGCATTGGCCGAACTTTTGTCGCGCAGCGGCGAGCGCATCGCCTTTCCCGACGTGACCGATCCGACCTCCGCCGCCAATGGCGCGGAGCGGTTGGCGGTTGCGCTCTCGCATGTCATCGATCTGCCGAAGCAACCGGATTTCAGCAAGGTCCGGCGCTTTTCCGATGTGGTGCTGGTCAGCGATTTTCTCGAGCCGGTCAGCGAGACCCTTGCCCTGCTCGAGCAGATTGCCCAGCGCGGCGCCCGCGCGCATCTGGTCGAAATCTACGATCCGGCCGAAGCGGATTTCCCCTACAAGCGGCGCACGGAATTCGTCGATCCGGAATCCGGCGCGATGCTGACCGTCGGCCGGGCGCAGGACTATGCCGAGGAATACAAGCGCCTGTTCCTTGCACGGCGTGAAACACTCAGCGCCTATTGCCGCCGGATCGGCTGGAGCTACACCGCCAACCGCACCGACCGTCTTGCCTCCGAAGCGCTGGTTTCCGTGCATCTGAACATGACCGCCGATGCCGGGTATCAGAGGACGGGCCTATGATGGGTGCCTTTCCCCTTGCCCTCGGTGCACCGGCAATCCTTTTCGGCCTTCTGGCCCTGCCTGTCATCTGGTGGCTGCTGCGGGCAACGCCGCCGCGGCCGGTCCGGGAATCCTTCCCGCCGCTGAAAATTCTGGCCCAGATCCTCAAGAAAGAGGAAACGCCGGACCGCAGCCCGTGGTGGCTGACGCTGCTGCGGCTTGTGCTGGCTGCGCTCGTCATTCTGGCGCTCGCCGAACCCGTCTGGAATCCGCGCGCCGAGACCTTGAGCGGCAAGGAGCCGGTCGCCATCGTGCTCGACAATGGCTGGTCCTCCAATGAGGAATGGACCGCCCGCAAGGAAACGGCAGAACGGCTCATCGCCGATGCCAATGCCTCCGGCGCGCTGATCTATATCCTGGGTACGGCCGAGAAACTGAATGCCGATGTTGGCCCGTTCGATGCTGCAACCGCGCTTGAGCGGCTGCGCGCGCTGAATGTCCGGCCGATTCCCGTCAACCGCGGGGCAGCCTTCGACCGGCTGAAGGCCGTCCTTGCCAATGTCAAAGGCGTGCGCGTCGCCTATCTCAACGACGGTGTCGACACCCCGCAGGCGGCGACGGCCATCAAATCCATGGAAGGGAGCGGGATCGCCTCGGTGATCTGGTATCAGCCGTCGATCGCGGCCCTTTCTGCCATACGGCAGGTGGAGAACAATGCGAACGGGCTCACGGTCCACGCCGTGCGTTCCGATGACAGCCGCGCCTCGGGCGGCATCACCATCGGCGCCTATGATGAAAAGGGCCGCCGTATCGCCGAAACCGGACTGGTTTTCCGGGCCAATGAAGCGACCGGCGAAGCCGTCATCGCGGCGCCCTACGAACTGCGCAACGACTTTCACAGCCTGCGCATCGACAATGCCCCGCATGCGGGCGCCACGTTCCTTGTCGACGACAACAACAAGCGCCGCCGCGTCGCCCTGCTGTCCGGTTCCGAAGCGGATCAGTCGCAGCCGCTGCTGTCGCCGCTCTACTACATTTCGCGCGCGCTTGAGCCCTTCGCCGATCTCCTGCGGCCACGCAACGCGGAGCTGATCAAGGCCATTCCGGAACTTCTGGAACAGAAGCCGTCCGTCATCATCATGGCCGATATCGGCAAACTGCCCGGCGAGACCGAACAGGCCATGGTGGACTGGGTCGCCAAGGGCGGGACACTGATCCGCTTTGCCGGGCCACGCCTTGCGGGCAACAGCGAGCACGACCCGCTTCTGCCGGTCAACCTGCGCAAGGGCGAACGTTCCCTGGGCGGCGCCCTGTCGTGGAAGGAATCCCAGCCGGTTGCCGCATTCCCGGATACGGGTCCGTTTGCCGGGCTGCCGACGCCGCAGGATGTCACCGTCAACCGCCAGGTTCTGGCGGAGCCCGCCATCGACCTCTTCGAGAAGAGCTGGGCCAATCTTGCCGACGGCACGCCACTGGTGACGGGCGAGACCCGCGGGCGCGGCCAGCTCGTCCTCTTCCACGTCACGCCGGAAGCCACATGGTCGAACCTGCCGATCAGCGGCAGTTTTGTCGACATGCTGCACCGCATCGTTACCCTGTCGCGCAACACCGGACCGTCGCCGCAGGAAAACGGCGCTGGGGCTTCCCGCGCCTTTCCGCCCTATCTAACATTGAACGCCGAAGGGGCTTTGACCCCTCCGGGTGCGGATGCCAAACCGCTTATCCTCAAGCCGGGCGAAACCGGCATGGTGAGCTTTGACAATCCGCCCGGCTTTTATGGCGTTGAGGATTCCATGACTGCCCTCAACCTTTTCAAGCCGGACAGCGTTATCAAGCCTCTGGTCCGTCCCGAGCTTGCCATTCCCGTGACCACGGCACGCTATGCCGTCGATGAATCGGTGCCGCTGCGTGGCCCGCTCTTCGGGCTCGCCGCCCTGCTGCTGGCACTCGACGCGCTTGCCATTCTCTGGCTTGGCGGGCATTTGCGCCGCCGCTTCAAGACGGTTACCGCCGCCTCCCTGGCGATCCTGCTCATTCCCGCCATCCTGGCATTCGGCCCCTCTCCAGCCCATGCCCAGCAGAACGACAGCAAACCGGGCGACCAGACGATCCTGGACGCGGTCAATGCCACGCACCTCGCCTATATCATCACCGGGGATCGTGCCGTTGACGACATCAGCAAGGCGGGCCTTTTCGGGCTTTCCAGGGCACTTGCCGACAGCACGGCGCTGGAGCCCGGCGAGCCCATAGGCGTCAACCCTGAAACCGATGAGCTCGCCTTCTTTCCGCTGATCTACTGGCCCGTCGACCCCGCGGCCAAAATGCCGTCGCAGGCCGCGATTGCCAAGATCGACGCCTATATGCAGCAGGGCGGAACCGTTCTGTTCGACACGCGCGATCAGGATGCCGCCGCCATCAGCTTTGACAACAGCTCGACACCGGCCAATGCGCGCTTGCGCGACATTCTTTCCGGCATGAACATACCGGCGCTGGAACCGGTCCCCAATGACCATGTGCTGACCAAGGCCTTCTATATCCTGCAGGATTTTCCCGGCCGGTTCCGCGGCAGCCAGCTGTGGGTGCAGGCCTCGCAGGCACCCGAAGCCAACAAGGACCGCCCGGTGCGGGTCGGCGACGGCGTTTCGCCCATCATGATAACCGGCAATGATCTCGCGGGCGCCTGGGCCGTCAACGCCAGCGGCGCTCCCCTGCTCCCGACGATCCCCAATGACCCGGATCAGCGGGTTCTCGCCTATCGCGCGGGCATCAACATCGTCATGTACATGCTGACCGGCAACTACAAATCCGATCAGGTGCACGTGCCCGATCTCCTGAAGCGGCTGGCGAACTGACATGTATCTCTCCCTCGATTTCCAGCCCCTGCTGTCGACCCCGCTGCTGGCCTTGCTGCTCCTGCCTCTGCTGGCGCTAGCATTGGCAGGCCTGTACCTGCGCCAGCGTGGCAGCGTGATCCGTCTTCTCGCCGTGGCCGCGCTCGCCATGGCCCTGTTCAATCCCGTTGTCATCAACGAGGAACGCGAGCCGCTCAAAAGCGTCGTCGCCGTGATCGCCGACCGCAGCCAGAGCCAGGATATCGGCGACCGCACCGCCGATACGACCGAGGCGCTCAAGCAGGTCCAGGCCGCGCTGGCGCGCCTGCCGCAGTTCGAGGTGCGGACCGTCGAGACCAACCGCGCCAGCGAAACCGACGATGCCACGGCCACGCGGCTGTTCCAGGCCATGAACGGTGCATTCCGCGATGTTCCGCCCTCGCGCATCGGCGGCGCCATCATGATCACCGACGGGCAGATCCACGATATCCCGAACAATGTTGCGGCGCTGGGTTTCAACGCGCCGATCCATGGCCTGATCACCGGCAGGCCGGGCGAGATCGACCGGCGCATCCAGTTTGTCCGGGCGCCGCGCTTCGGCATCACCGGCAAGCCGCAGCAGATGACCTACAAGGTCACGGCCGCCGGTGAACCCCAGGGCGGCCGGGCGCGCGTCACCGTGCGGGTGAACGGCAACGAGGTATTGTCGCAGGATGCCGTCATCGGCAAGGAAATGCCGCTTGAGGTGACGCTGCCGCGCGCCGGCGTCAATATTGTCGAGCTGGCAGTCGATGCCGTTCCCAATGAGCTGACCGAAATCAACAACCGCGCCGTCGCCATGGTCGATGGCATCCGCGAGAACCTGAAAGTACTGCTGGTTTCCGGCGAGCCGCACAATGGCGAGCGCACATGGCGCAACCTGCTGAAATCCGATGCTTCTGTGGATCTCGTCCACTTCACCATTCTGCGCCCGCCGGAAAAACAGGACAGCACGCCGATCAATGAACTGTCGCTGATCGCCTTCCCGACGCGGGAATTGTTCGTCGAGAAGATCGACCAGTTCGATCTCATCATCTTCGATCGCTATCAGCATCGGGACGTGCTGCCGCTGCTCTATTACGACTACATCAACGACTATGTGCAGAAGGGCGGCGCATTGTTGATTGCCGCCGGTCCCGAATATGCCGGCAACGTCTCCATCGCCAACACGCCGCTCCTGACCATCCTGCCGGCTACGCCGACGGGCGACGTTACCGAAAAAGCCTTCTATCCGCGCCTGAGCGACGACGGCAAGCGCCATCCCGTGACGCGCGGGCTTGAAGGCAGCACGCAGGAACCGCCACAGTGGAGCCGCTGGTTCCGCGTGATCGATGTCAACAAGCCGGATGGCACGGTGGTGATGAATGCCGGCGACAAGCCGTTGCTCGTGCTCAACCGTATGGGCGAAGGCCGGGTCGGCATGTTCCTGTCCGATCAGGGCTGGCTGTGGGCGCGCGGCTTTGAAGGCGGCGGCCCGCATGCCGCGCTCTACCGCCGGATTGCCCATTGGCTGATGAAGGAACCGGAACTGGAAGAGGAAGCCCTGACCGCAACGGGCAGCGGCCGCAATCTGGAAATCCGCCGTCAGACGATGAAGAAGACCGCCCAGCAGGCCAGCATCATCACGCCATCCGGCAAGAAACAGGACATCCCGCTCACCGAGACCGAACCCGGCGTGTTCACCGCCTCGGTACCGACAACGGAAATCGGCTTGTTTCAGGTTGCCAATGGCGATCTGACGACGCTGGCCCATGTCGGGCCGGTCGATGCGCCGGAGTTTGCCGATTACATATCGACGACAGCCAAGCTCGACGGCTTCGCCCGCGAAACCGGCGGCGGTGCCCGCCGCCTGCGGGCAACCGCAGACCAGACATCGATTGAAGTGCCCAGCATCGTCGCCTCGCGCAGCTTTGCCAGTGCCAGCGGCGACAACTGGATCGGCTTGCGCCCAACCAGTGAAACGGTGCTGAAAAGCGTCAACCGCCTGCCGCTGTTCTCCGGCTTCCTCGGCCTTGCCGCAATGATCCTTGTCCTTGGCAGCATGTGGTACCGCGAAGGCCGGTGAAGACCGGCCTACTGACCGTCAATCCCCGCATGCCGCACCCGGCCCTGCACGTCTTTCAGGGCGCGCGGCGTGAGTTCGCAGGCAAGGAACCGCGATGGCTCGACCGGCGCGGGCATTTCGATCTGATGCCCGACAATGGGGCGGAAACCGAACGGCGCATAATAGGGCTCGTCGCCCACCAGAATGACAAGCTTGTGTCCGGCAAGCCGGGCGGCTTCCATGGACATGCGCATGAGAGCCGCACCGATGCCCTGCTTCTTCCAGGCCGGCCGGACCGCCAGCGGACCGAGCAGCATCGCCGGTGTCTTGCCGATCAGGATGGGCGTCAACCGCACCGACCCCACGACATGTTCGCCGTTCAGTGCGACAAAGGACAGGGTGCTGTCATGCGGACCGCCTTCGCGGATGCGATAGGCGGCACGGGTGAAACGGCCAGGGCCGAATGCTTCCTTGTTGATGTCTTCGATGGCAGCGTCATGCACCGGTTCTTCCGGTGCGTAGGTCACGACATGGGTCAGCATGCTGGGTATCTTCATAAAGGAGTAGACAATGGCCTTTGGCCAACACAGGAAAGTCCGCCGCGCTGTTCAAGCGCCGGTTCGGGTTTCATCGTCGGATGAAGAGGAATCCTGTCACAAAATGTCTCCTTTTTTTCCGCGTAGCATCTCAGCCGCCCGCCGTAAACCGATTTTCGCGCGTCCATGGCAAAAAGTGACACTCTGTTCACCTGGACCGGGGTGGTTTGGACGGCATTTGTGTCTAGGTATAGGCAATCGGCAATAAACGCAGTTACCGTTGCACGCAGGTTTACGCGCCAAGGAGTATGAAATGGGTCTTCTGATTGACGGCAAGTGGCACGACCAGTGGTATGACACCAAGGACAGCGGCGGGCGCTTCATCCGTTCGGAGTCGCAGTTCCGCAACTGGGTGACGGCGGATGGCTCTGCCGGCCCTTCCGGCAAGGGCGGTTTCAAGGCCGAGGCCGGGCGCTATCACCTCTATGTTTCCTATGCCTGCCCCTGGGCTCACCGCACGCTGATCTTTCGCGCGTTGAAGAAGCTCGAGGATGTCATTTCCGTTTCGGTCGTCGATCACTTCATGGGCGCCGAAGGCTGGACCTTCCATGCCGTGGATGGAGCCACACCGGATCATCTGTTCGGTTCGAAACGGCTTCACGAAATCTACACGCGCGCGGACCCTTCCTATTCCGGCCGCGTGACCGTACCTGTTCTGTGGGACAAGCAGCAGAACACCATTGTTTCGAACGAGTCCTCCGAAATCATCCGCATGCTCAACACGGCGTTCGATGCCTTTGGCGATGCATCGCGGGATTTCTACCCCGAAGCCCTGCGTGGCGAGATCGACGCCGTCAATGCGCTGGTCTATCCCAATATCAACAATGGCGTGTACCGCGCAGGCTTTGCCACCACGCAGGAAGCCTACGGAGAAGCGTTCGACCAGCTGTTTGCCACGCTCGACCAACTGGAAGAGCGTCTCGGCAGGCAGCGCTATCTCGCGGGCAATCGGGTTACCGAGGCGGACTGGCGGCTGTTCACCACCCTGCTGCGCTTCGATCCGGTTTATGTCGGGCATTTCAAATGCAACCGGCAGCGCATTGCCGACTATCCGAACCTGTCCAACTATACCCGCGATCTCTATCAGGTGCCTGATGTGGCCGGGACCGTGAACATGCTGCACATCAAGGCGCATTATTACGGCAGCCACAAAACCATCAACCCGACGGGCATCGTCCCCAAGGGGCCGCAGCTGGATTTTGCCGCCCCCCACGACCGCGACCGGTTCTGAACTCACCAGGTGAGCGATATCTCGGCGCCGTCGAGAATTTCGGCAAGCCGCCGCCGCGTTGCGGCGGTGGTGCCTTCCGGCAGGGCATCGAGCCGGAAAAATCCGGTCTCGGCGATTTCGCGGTCCGGCAGGCGCGGTGCGGTCTGCCGGAACGAACGGCAGACATAGAGCGCGACGTGGTCGCGCTTTGAGGCATGCGCATTGTGATAGATGGCAAAAAGCTGCGGCCTGGCCGTCAGTTCGATATTGCCTTCTTCCATCAACTCTTTCGCCAGCGTGTGCTCGATCGTATGGCCGGTTTCCACGCCGCCGCCGGGAAACTGCCAGCCGGGCACATAGGTATGCCTGATGAGAAAGACCGACCGCGCCGCTTCGTCGAGGATCACGCCACGCGCGCCCAACGTCATCGGGCGCCGCAGGAGAAAATAGGTGTGAAACAGGCGATGCCGCCATTTCACGCTTTTGTCAGCCATTTCACCGGTCCTAAATGGGAACCCAGTAACGATACAAAGGTTCTAACACTGGATTCCTACGCTACACTCTCTTAAAGCTGAAATAATGTTCCGTCTTGCACATATCTCCGACATTCACCTGTCGCCCCTGCCCGCGCTGAGCCTGCGTGAGCTCGTGTCGAAACGCATCACCGGCTATATCAACTGGCGGTCCAACCGCAAGGGCTCGATGACGGAAGGCACGCTCGATACCCTGGTTGCCGATCTGAAGGCGCAGGCGCCGGACCATCTGGCGGTGACGGGTGATCTCGTCAACCTGGCGCTGGATGAGGAACTGGAGACCGCCGAACGCTGGCTCAAAACCCTGGGCAATCCGCATGACGTGTCCGTTGTCCCCGGCAATCACGACGCCTATGTGCCCGGCGCTTTGAAAAAAACCCGGCGTTACTGGGCACCATGGATGCTGGGCGACCGCGAGGCAGCCGAACAGCGTCCGGTTGAGTTCCCTTACCTGCGGGTTCGCGGCGATGTCGCCCTGATCGGGGTGTCATCGGCCCGCGCCACCGCACCGTTCATGGCAACCGGCGATCTGCGCGACCGGCAGGCACGCCGCCTCGGCGAAATTCTCGATGAAACCGCCAAGCGCGGCCTGTTCCGGGTGATCATGATCCATCACCCGCCGGTGCGCGGTGCAGCGCCGTCGCACAAGCGGCTGCTCGGCATCGGCCTGTTCCAGCGGACCGTGCGGCGGCACGGGGCGGAACTTGTCCTGCATGGCCATACGCATCTGGCGACACGCTACGCAATCGACGGCCCCGGCTGGAAGATACCCGTTGTTTGCGTGCCTTCCGCCAGCCAGAGCTTCGGCGGCCACAAGCCAGCGGCCCGTTTCAACATCTTTGCCATCGCGAAGACCGCTTCCGGCTGGTCATGCCGCATGACGGAGCGCGGCATCGTGGATGCCGCCATGACCGTCGAGACGATAGCCGAGCACGAACTTCATGTCGGCGCTGTTTCCGCGCCCGCCTGAGCGTTAGAAATAGGGTGAAAGCCGGTCCCAGAAAAAGGCGAGCAGTGCACCCGCACCCGCGAAAGCACCGATCAGCAGCCAGATGACCGCATTGACGAAATCATTCGCCATCGAGCGGTGCTGCCGAAACTGGACCGCCGGTGCCGCCGCCGATTGCGGGGCGGGCTCGGCCGGACCGGATGGCGCAGCAACAGCCGTGGAGCGCAGGCTGACCCGTTCGCCCTCCATCATGCGCTGCCGTTCGACGATCCGCTCGGCAATGTAGGTGGTGACCGCGTCGGAGATCGGCTTCACTTCGGGCGACTCCGCCAGAACGCTCCGCCCAAGCCTTGTATCCCTGACAAAGCGATAGGTGCGCCTGTCCCGGCCCATCATCACATGCGCGGTGGCATCGATCCACAGGCGCGGCTGCAAGCCGGTGGAAATGGCAAAATCCCACTGCTCGTCATCGGCAGGAACTTCATCGAAAACCGGCTTCAGATCCTGCGCCAGGATTTCGATCCGGGCGAGATCGGCTTCCTTCATGTCGATAACGACATCGCCGCGGTCGGCCGCTGCCACCTGCGCACCGCGAATGGCATCGCCCAGCCTGCGCCTGGCATCCATCGGGCTGATCTTGTCGTGCATCTCACTCATAGGCGTTTCCGGCAAGGTGGGGTTAAGGCATCATTAACAATATGCGTCCGTCGTTGCATCACAAACTTGTCCGAATTCAGCCTGTGCGCACAGTTGTCGAAATGAGACTGATGACCTCGCCCGGAATCTCCTCGATCAGCATATGTCCGGCCCCGTCAAAACGATGTATCGAAAAACGCGGCGGCAGCCCTTCCGATTGATACACCGGCAAGACATTGTCCAGCCGCCCCCATGCAACGGTGACCGGCATGGTGAAAGCCTGCAGGAAATCTCTGGGAATAGTCCCCTGCAAACCGTCTTTCATCATGCGCGCGAGAATGGCATCGAGCCGTTCGATCTGTCCCGGCTTGCGGCGCAGGTCCACGTCGCGCCGGATCATCTCTTCAGGAACAGGATTGCGCCAGCCGAACATGCCCTCCAACGCCGCCTGAAGCGCGTCGTATATTCGCGCCGCCGCATAATGCCGAAGCAACCGCCCATTGATATCGGGACCGAAGCCGCCCGGAGCCAGCAAAGTCAGCGAGGCCACTTTTTCAGCGGCAAAGGCGGCAACCAGCGCGGCGGTTGCGCCGCCCATGGAGTGGCCGACCAGATGAACCCTTGGAATATCGCGCCTGTTGATGTCCTCAACAACCGCCTGCGCAAAATGGCGGGCGGTCACCGCATCGGGGTAATCCAGCGATGCACCATGGCCGGGCAGATCGAATGCAAGGGTCGGATGATCAGCGGAAATCGCCATTTGCACGGCATGCCAGACGGCGGCGGTTCCGCCAAACCCATGCAGGAAGACGACGGGTGTTCCATTCCCCTCACCCATCTCGATTGCGTGCAACTGATGCATGAAACGCTCCCAATAGAAAAAGGCCGCTTCGCAGCGGCCTTTTGCAGATGTCCGGCTTATTTGCCGATGATGCGGTTGGCCGCCGAGACAATGCCCTCAAGCGAGGCGGCAACAATGCTCTTGTTGATGCCTGCACCGAAAATCTTGCCGTTCGGATGCTCGATTTCCATGTAGCTGATAGCCGCAGCATCGGAACCATGCTGGAGCGAGTGCTCCGAATAGTTGACGACCGAGAGCCTGAAACCGAGATAGTGCGACAGGGCATCGATGAAGCCGTCGACCGGACCTGTTCCCCTGCCCTCGATCCGCTTTGTCTCGCCGCGGTCGGTAATCTCCGCCGAGAGGATGCGCATGCCCTTGTGCTCCGTATCGGGATAGGTGTGGTGATCGACGAATTTCAACCGGGCATCCGGCTGATCGACATAAAGCTCGAGGAACCGCTGATAAATCTGCTTGGATGGCATCTCTTTGCCTTCCTCGTCAGTGATCTGCTGGATGTCATCGCGGAACTCAACCTGCATGCCACGCGGCAGATTGATGCCATAGTCAGCCTGCAGGATATAGGCGAGTCCGCCCTTGCCCGACTGGGAGTTGATGCGGATGATCGCCTCGTAGCTGCGGCCGACGTCTTGCGGATCGATGGGCAGGTAAGGCACTTCCCACAGGGTCTTGTTGGCCTGCTTGATCGCCTTCATGCCCTTGTTGATCGCGTCCTGATGCGAACCGGAGAAGGCCGTATAGACCAGCTCGCCCACATAGGGATGACGTTCCGGAATCACCAGCTGATTGGAATATTCGTAGACTTCCTTCATCCGGTTGATATCGGAGCAGTCGATTTCCGGATCGACGCCCTGCGTGAACATGTTGAGCGCCAAAGTCACGATGTCGACATTACCCGTCCGCTCGCCATTGCCGAACAAGGTGCCTTCCACGCGGTCGGCACCGGCCATCAGACCGAGTTCCGTCGTGGCGATACCCGTTCCGCGATCATTGTGCGGATGCAACGAAATGATCAGGTTTTCACGGTTGTCGAGCTGGCGGCACATCCACTCGATACGGTCCGCATAGACATTCGGCGTCGACATCTCGACCGTCGACGGCAGATTGATGATCAGCTTGTTGTCAGGGGTCGGCTTGACGATTTCCGTGACCGCATTGCAGATCTCCAGCGCCACGTCGAGTTCCGTTCCGGTAAAGCTTTCCGGCGAATATTCGAAGCGGAAACCGCCGCCGGCCTTTGCCGCCATGTCGGTGATCATCTTGGCCGCATCGGTGGCAATGGTTTTGATGCCGCCGACATCCTTGTTGAACACAACCCGGCGCTGCAATTCGCTGGTCGAGTTGTAGAAATGGATGATCGGCTTGGTTGCGCCCTGCAGGGATTCAAAGGTACGGGTGATCAATTCGGGACGGCACTGCACCAGGACCTGCAGGGATACATCGTCGGAAATATTGCCTTCCTCGACACACCAGCGGGCAAAGTCGAAATCCGTCTGCGACGCCGAGGGAAAGCCGATCTCGATTTCTTTGAAACCCATGTCGAGCAACAGGGCGAACATCCGCACCTTGCGGTCGTGGCCCATCGGGTCGATCAATGCCTGGTTGCCATCGCGCAAATCGACGGAACACCAGATCGGCGCTTTTTCGATGCGCTTGGACGGCCATTGCCGGTCCTTCAGATCAACCAGCGGATACGGTTCATATTTCTTGCGGGCATCGGGCATGCCCATGGTGCGGGGAGCGGTCATATCGGTCATTTGCTTCTCGTTTCCGGCCGTCTGCGCATCTCTGGCGCTCGTGCGGCACTTTTTCAAGCGTTGGAATGGTCTTGTAAAGGGGTAAGGAGCAAAAAGCCTGGCGGCACTTTCGACCGCCGGACGCTCCTCTCAACGAGCCCGGCGATCGCCGATAAGGTCGAGAAGAAGCGGAAGGAGATGGGCGCGGCTGGTCAAACCCGCAAAAGCGGATTTGGCAAAAGACGACAAATGTGTCTGGCGCGTTTCCATGGGCCAGACAATTAAACGACTGTCCGGCCGGATGCAAGAGGTGTTCGCAGGGAACTCAGTTCTTCTTCAACTCGGCGCTCGTTCCCGAAAGCCACTCGCTGACAACCCGCACGTCGTCATTGCCGAGGCCATGATCGGATTTGATCGACTTCGCCTCGACCGTTGCCCCGTGCGCGCGCAGCAGGGTCGCAAGCGCCGGTGCGAACGGCGCATAGGTCTGGTCGGCAACGCCGGAAACCGTCAGAACCCGCGCACCCGCGAGATTGGCATCGGTATTTTCCGTCAGCACCGGCATGGAGCGCAGCAGCACCGCCTGCTTGACCATATCCGGATAGAGCATCATCACCGCGCCAACCAGGTTGGCGCCGTTCGAATAGCCGAGGAACGTCGTGCGGTTGAGATCGATCTTGTACTTCTCCGTCGCCTGTTTCAGGAAACCGGCGAAGGCCTTGGCCTCGACATGAATGTCCTTCTGGTCGAAGCTGACCGCCGTCAGACGGCGGTACCACCGGCTGGTGCCATCCTGCATGATCCGGCCGCGAACGGCGAGCAGAAGCGCATGCGGCGCGATCTTGGTGGCGAGGGAAACAAGGCTGGTTTCGTCCTGGCCCGAACCGTGCAGGAGAACCATCGCATCGCCATTGGGCTCATCTGGCCGGTAGAGCCGGTATTTGAACGCAAGGTCGTCCCGCAGCGCGCTCTCGCCCTGTGGAAGAATCTCGCCCTTCACTGCTTTTTTCAACATGCCTGCACCGCCTGTTGCAACGATATTGATGGGCTGCGCCTTCTCTGGCGCGGGCACCACGGCCTGCAGCTTCTGCCCACAGGCGGCCGTGCTAGTTTTACCGGTAACCGCAAGCGGATCAACCGGGTTCGCCGGGGCCGGTACCTTCGCTGCCGCCGGCTTCTCACAGTCGATGATGATCCGTGCGCTGGCGGGATAGGCCGCAGCCATCAATGAAAGTCCGGTGAGAAGTGCGTAGAGGGTCGGTTTACCCATAAGTTAATCCTGACAGTTAAAGGTTAACTAATTTTGTAAACAGCCGCGGTTGTCCGCCCGGCGCTGCCTGCGTTTTCGGCGCTCGATTCCCTGGAGAATGGATGCTTGCCGCCAAATCCTGTGTCCCCTGACTGACGCCCCCGGCGCTGCATCATTGATGGAGAAATTGCTTTGCTTGATGATGGTGTCATTCAGCGGCTCTGCTATGTCAATATAATTGTAACAAAATCATGACAGCTCGAAACATTGCGTGACAAATGTTGCTGCCGTGCACCGGTTTTTGTAGTTCTCCAAACCATATCCATCAGTTCCAGAGATGCGAGACCGGCACGGCAAACATGTCGGAACCGAATGGAACGATCTTATCGCCATCATAGATGAGTATGCCCGCGATGAACCGGCCCTTGGTTACCTCTGAAAGCTTACGCATTCCACGAAAATCCTCAGATAGCACGGTAGCCGATGCTTTGACTTCAATACCCACTATCCCGCCCCGATTGCCTTCAAGAACAAAATCAACCTCTTCCTGGATCCTGGTTGTCGTTCTGAAATGATGAATGGATATTCCTCGCGCCTGCATCCATCCGACCTGTTTAAGAAGCTCGCCAAAAACAAAGCTTTCCAGCAAGTGGCCAAACACATTCCGGTCTGACCTGATTCCATCCATTGTAACGCCGAGTACGGAAGCAAGGAGCCCGCTATCAAGAAAGTGAAGTTTTGGTGACTTGGTCAGCCGCGATATCTGATTGTTATGCCATGGTTCCACTGAGTGAGTGATATACAAGGCCGTGAAAATATCGAGATAGCGTTGGACGGTCTTGCGATCCATCGCCAGAGCGACGCCGATTTCACTGAAATTGATGAGTTTTGCCGAATAGTTTGCAAAGAGACGTATCAGCCGCGGCATGTCACCAATACGGGTGATATCAGCGATGTCGCGCACGTCCCGCTGAATGATCGCGTTTATATAATCGAGATACCATTTGGTGCGTCGCTCTGGCGTGGAGCGTGCAATTGCTTCGGGATAACCGCCCGCCAGGACAATCTCGATTAATTCCGGGCCTGAAACAGATATTCCCTTGACTGGCGCCACCTGGCCTTGAAAAGCCAGTTCAAGGAAGGTTGGCTTCTGCCCGCTTATTTCGCCCCGCGCCAACGGCATCAACGTAATCACTTCCATCCGTCCCGCCAGGGAATCGGCGACTGTTGGCAGCGTCATGATGTTGGCCGAACCGGTCAGCAAGAAGCGTCCCGGGCGCGGATCTTCATCAACACTTTCCTTGATAGCGAGCAATAAACCAGGCGCTCGTTGAATCTCGTCAATCGTCACGCGATCCAGGCCTCTTATGAAACCTTTGGGATCAGCTTTGGCAGCATTCAATATCGTTGCATCGTCGAGCGTAAAATAGCTCCTCGACGAGTCTGACACAGACTTTGCCAAGGTCGATTTTCCCGCCTGACGCGGTCCTGCAATCAGCACCACCCGACTGTCCGTCAGAGCAGACCTTATATCCTGTGCAGAAAATCTCGGATACATTTTCCAACTGCGTGAACGACTTGCAAATTGACCCTAAGACACAAAACGGGATTCTACAAGACACAAAACGGGAATCAAAGTGACGCAAAAGGGGATTTAAAACACCAGATTACCGTCCCAACCAAGAGCCTTGCCCGCATCGCCCACAAGGTTGGATCGCTCAGGCGAAGGGAACGGCAGCCGTGCCGATCGGCAGTTTGGCCTCTTCTTCCGGTTCGACGTGAATGACGACACTCGAATCGGGAATCTGCTGCATCAGCGCATTTTCCATCCGGTCGCAGATGACATGGGCGTCGCCGACGCTCATGCTGGCATGAACGACCAGATGAAACTCGATGAACGTTACCCGCCCGGCAATGCGCGTCTTCAGGTCATGCACCTCAAGCGCACCGTCGGCATTGGCCGAGATGACGTCGCGGATGCGCATGGTTTCCTCGGTGGGAACACCCACATCCATCAGGCCCTGCACGGACGACCCGATCACACTCCAGCCTTGCCAGAGGATGTTGAGCGCAACGATCATCGCAAGCAGCGGATCGAGGAACGTCCAGCCGGTGATCACGGCACCGACGAGACCGATGAACACACCGATGGAGGTCACCACATCGGTCATGATGTGCTTGCCGTCCGCCAGCAAAGCCGGCGATTTGTGCCGGCGACCACGGCTGATCAGCAGCGTGGCCCACAGGGCGTTCACAAGCGAGGCACCGCCATTGATCGCCAGACCCAGCCATGGTTCCTCCATGACCTTGGGCATCTCCCAGGCGGACCAGACTTCCCGCAGGATCAAGAGCGCCGCCACGACGATCAGCACTCCCTCGAGCACCGCCGAAAAATACTCGGCCTTGTGGTGCCCGAACGGGTGATTCTGGTCGGCGGGCTTGTGGCTGACACGGATCGCCCACCAGGCGGCAAGCGCCGCCACGACATTCACGATCGATTCCAATGCGTCGGAGTAGAGCGCAACGGAACCGGTGACGTGATAGGCGGCATATTTCAGTGCCAGCACGCCCATGCCGACGAAAATCGACCAGAATGCCAGTCGCTGGACGACGTTTTCACCTTCCATCAGGCAGCTCGCTCCTTGGCCTTGCGCGGCAGATGCGCCACGATGTTTTCAATCATGCGCATGCCCGCATTATGCCCGAGGGTCATAATCGATTCCGGATGGAATTGCACCGCCGCAATCGGTTCGCTCTTGTGTTCGAAGGCCATGATGACCCCGTCTTCGGTCTCCGCCGTCACGATGAACTCATCCGGCAGCCGCACCGGATCGGCAAAGATCGAGTGATAACGGCCAACTGTGACCTCCTTCGGCAGCCCCGAAAAAATCCTGCCCTGCTTTGTAATCCGGATACGTGACGGTTTTCCATGCATCGGAACGTGCAACTGCCGCAGCGTGCCGCCATAGGCTTCCGCCAGCGCCTGCAAGCCGAGGCAGACACCGAAGATCGGCAGGTCGCGCTTGCGCGCGTTCTTGATGGTCGCCTTGCAGTCGAAATCCTCCGGCGTGCCCGGCCCCGGCGAAAGCACCACCAGATCAGGCTTCAAACGGTCGAAGATTTCATCGGGCACCGGCGTGCGAACGGTGGTCACGGTGGCGCCCGTCTGCCGGAAATAATTGGCGAGCGTATGGACGAACGAATCCTCGTGGTCGACAAGCAGAATCGACAGCCCCTCGCCGACCCGCGCAACGGCGCGTTCTTCCACGGGGATATTGCTCTTGTGCGCCTCGCGCACCGCCGCAATCATCGCGGAAGCCTTGAGTTCGGTTTCCGCCTCTTCCTCTTCAGGAATGGAATCGAACAGCAGCGTCGCGCCCGCCCGTACCTGTGCGATGCCGTCCTTGATGCGGATGGTGCGCAGGGTCAGGCCGGTGTTCATGTCGCCATTGAAATTGACCATGCCGATGGCACCGCCGTACCAGGCGCGCGGGCTGCGTTCGTTCTCTTCGATGAAGCGCATGGCCCAGAGCTTTGGCGCACCCGTCACCGTTACGGCCCATGCATGCGACAGGAAGCCGTCAAAGGCGTCCATATCCTCGCGCAGACGGCCCTCGATATGGTCTACGGTGTGAATGAGCCGGGAATACATTTCGATCTGGCGGCGGCCGATGACGCGCACGGAACCCGGCTCGCACACCCGGCTTTTGTCATTGCGGTCCACGTCCGAGCACATGGTGAGTTCGGACTCGTCCTTCTTGGAATTGAGCAGCTTGATGATCTGCTCGGCATCGGCAATCGCATCCTCGCCGCGCTTGATCGTTCCTGAAATCGGGCAGGTCTCGATACGGCGGCCAACCACGCGCACGAACATCTCGGGCGAAGCGCCGACGAGATATTCGTTGTCGCCCAGATTGATGTAGAAGGAATAGGGCGACGGGTTGATGGCTTTCAGACGGCGCGAAATCACCGAAGGCTTGGTCTCGCAGCGCTCGTAGAATGTCTGGCCCGGCACCACTTCGAAGAGATCACCGCGCTTGAAGCTTTCCTTGGCTTTCTTGACGAGTTCCGCATAATCGCCGGGATTGTGGTCGCCGCGACCCGGGATCATGCTCGTCGGCTTGAATGCCCTGGCTTCGGTTTCCCGCGACAGGCCTTCCGTGGAAGCACCCTCGAACGCGTATTCATACCGGTCAAGCCATGCCTTGGCGGCGTGGTGATCGACGACCAGAATTTCGTCCGGGAGATAGAGCACGATGTCGCGCTGGTCATCCGGCCGCTTCAACTTGTACTGGATCGGATCGAACTGGAACGCGAGATCATAGCCGAACGCGCCATACAGGCCGAGATTGGCATCCTCCTCGCTGAAGAACAGGGCGACGATGCCGCGCAACACCGTGAAAACCGAAGGGATGCGCGAGCGCTCTTCTTCGGTGAACGGACGGCTCGGCAGGGCGATTTCAAGGTCAAGCTTCGTTGCGCCTGCGGCGGAAACCGACACTTCGGCAAGGGCAGAAACCGCCCTGTGGATCGGGCGCAACAGGATTTCACCGCGCTTGTTCAGCGCCTCGATCGTCATATGCCGGCCATTGGAGGTGATGACAACCGGAGGATCGATAATGGCCGTATCCCACCGCGTGTAACGGCCGGGATATTCATAGTTGGACGAGAAAACTGCCCCGCGCCGTTCATCCAGCCCGTCGACATAGCTGTCGATGGCGCTGGCATAGGCAGTCGCAATGCGTGACCGGGAGATGGTAACACCGCCTGCCGTGTCGAATATTTCCACGTCGCCCTCAATTCTATGCATCATCATTTCCACTCCGTTGCATTTGGCTTTGCGGGCTTCTGGCGGTCAAACAAAAAGGCCGCCCGGAAAACCCGTTGCGGCCCTGATCCCTTTACGTGCGTGCAAAAGGCTGCGTGGCCGCGATCAGCGAGCCCACCACCAGCCATTTGACATAATAACGCGCGTGTTCATGGCGGTGATTGTTAGCGTTACGCGGCGGCGCTTGCAACAGCAAAAATCACCGGCCTGAAAATCGCTCAGAACAGCCCTTCGATCAAACCCTGCCCGTTGAGATGAATGCGTTCCGCCGAAGGCGATTTCGGCAGACCCGGCATGGTCATGATCTCACCGCAGATCGCGACGACGAAGCCGGCGCCAGCCGAAAGGCGCACCTCCCGCACATGGACCACATGATTGACCGGTGCGCCGCGCAGGTGCGAATCCGTCGAGAACGAATATTGTGTCTTGGCCATGCAGACGGGAAGATGGCCGTACCCGGCGGCCTCCCATTGCCGCAACTGCTCCCGCACGCTGGCATCGGCATCCGCCTCCGCACCGCGATAGATGCGCTTGACCACCGTCTCGATCTTGTCGAACAGAGAGAGCTCATCCTCATAGAGCGGCGAGAACTGGGCTGAACCGCTCTCGGCGAGAGACACCACCTTGTGCGCCAGCTCTTCGATCCCGGCCGATCCCAGCGCCCAGTGTTTGCACAGGATGGCTTGCGCGCCATGGGCCGCAACGAAGTTCTTCACGGTTTCGATCTCGGCATCGGTATCGGCGCTGAAATGATTGATCGCCACGACAACAGGCACACCGAACTGCCGCACATTTTCCATGTGGCGGCCAAGATTGGCACAGCCCGCCTTTACCGCAGCAACATTCTCAAGACCGAGATCGTCCCTGGCAACGCCGCCATGCATCTTCATGGCGCGGACCGTGGCAACGATGACGGCAGCGGCCGGTTTCAATCCGGCCTTGCGGCATTTGATGTTGAAGAATTTCTCTGCGCCGAGATCGGCACCGAAACCGGCTTCTGTCACCACGTAATCCGCAAGCTTGAGCGCAGTCGTCGTGGCAACGACAGAGTTGCAGCCGTGGGCAATATTGGCGAAGGGGCCGCCATGCACAAAGGCCGGATTGTTTTCCAGCGTCTGCACCAGATTGGGCTGCATGGCATCCTTCAGGAGGACGGCCATCGCCTTGTCGGCCTTGAGGTCCCGGGCATAGACGGCGGTCTTGTCGAAACGATAGCCGATAATAATATCGCCCAGCCGCCGCTCAAGATCTTCGAGATCGGTTGCAAGGCAGAGAATGGCCATGACTTCCGAAGCCACGGTGATGTCAAAACCCGATTCACGCGGAAAGCCGTTGGCCACGCCGCCCAGGGAAGACGCGATATCGCGCAGCGCGCGGTCGTTCATGTCCATGACCCGCCGCCAGGTCACGCGGCGCGTATCGAGATTGAGTTCATTGCCCCAATAGACGTGATTGTCGATCAGGGCTGCCAGCAGATTGTGCGCCGCAGTGATGGCGTGAAAATCGCCGGTGAAATGCAGGTTGATGTCTTCCATCGGGATGACCTGCGCATAGCCGCCGCCGGCGGCGCCGCCTTTCACGCCGAAACAGGGCCCGAGCGACGCCTCGCGGATGCAGACAATCGCGCTCTTGCCGATGCGGTTGAGACCATCGCCGAGACCGACGGTCGTCGTCGTCTTGCCTTCACCCGCCGGTGTCGGGCTGACCGCCGTCACGAGGATCAGCTTGCCATCCGGAGCACCGCGCTTCGAGCGGATGAATTCCGCCGAGAGTTTTGCCTTGTCGTGCCCGTAGGGAACGAGGTGTTCCGGCGCAATGCCAATCTTTGCACCTATCTCGAAAACCGGTTTCTTGGTTGCAGCGCGGGCGATCTCAATATCGGACTTCACGACAGCCATCGGCATATCCTCCCCATTTTAGGGTTGCGCCCTATTTATCGGTTACCATTCTGAATACGCCAAATAGCATCGTAGAAGCGAATTGGGGATAGTGAGTGCCCCACTATCCCCAATCGCGCATCTGATTTCAGCCGTTTTCCCGCTTATTCGCCCATGGCGATGAGGCTGGCATTGCCCCCGGCTGCAGCCGTGTTGACCGAGACCACCTGTTCCAGCGCAAACCGCGTCAGGTACGACGGACCGCCCGCCTTGGGACCTGTGCCGGAAAGACCCGAACCGCCGAAGGGCTGTGTCCCGACAACCGCGCCGATCGTGTTGCGGTTGACATAGACATTGCCGATGTCGAGCCGGTCGATGACTTTGGCGACTGTCGCCTCAATGCGCGTGTGCAGACCGAAGGTCAGGCCGTAACCGGTCGAGGCGATCTGGTCGAGTACCTTGTCCAGATCCTTGGCTTTCCAGCGCACCACGTGCAGAACCGGCCCGAACACCTCCTTCTCCAATGCTTCCGCATGATTGAGTTCAACAATATGCGGCGCAAAGAACAGGCCTTCGTCCGGTGCAGTGCCGGCATAGCGAACCTTCTGGCTCTTGCGCATCGCGGCAATGTGGGCTGCGAGCATGTCGCGTTGCGTCTGATCGATGATCGGGCCGATATCGGTGGAGGCCAGCGAGGGATCGCCAAGCGTCAACTCACGTGCCGCGCCTTCGATCATCTCGAGCATGTTGTCGGCAATATCCTCCTGCAGGTAGAGAATTCGCAACGCAGAACAGCGCTGGCCTGCCGAACGGAACGCCGACATGACAACATCGTCGGCAACCTGTTCCGACAAGGCAGTGGCATCGACGATCATCCCGTTGAGGCCGCCGGTTTCGGCGATCAGCGGAACAATCGGGCCTTTCTTCGCCGCCAGCGTACGGTTGATGGCCCAGGCCGTATCGGTCGAGCCGGTGAAGGCCACGCCGGCAATATCCGCATGGGATGTCAACGCCGCACCCACCGAGCCGTCACCCGGGACATAAAGCACGGCATCTTTCGGCACACCCGCTTCGTGGAGAAGCCGGATGGCTTCATAGGCGATCAGCGGCGTCTGTTCCGCCGGCTTCGCCACCACGGTGTTCCCCGCAGCAAGGGCCGCCGTGACCTGACCCAGGAAAATCGCCAGCGGGAAATTCCACGGGCTGATGCAGACGAAGGCACCGCGACCGCGATGACGCAGCTTGTTGTCTTCGCCTGTCGGGCCGGGCATGGCCTTGTCGGTTGCAAACTGACGGCGCGCCTCGGCAGCGTAGTAGCGGCAGAAATCCACTGCCTCGCGAATTTCGGCAATGCCGTCATCGAGCGTCTTGCCCGCTTCACGGGAGAGAAGGTCCATCAGCAGATCACGATTGTTCTCCAGAAGGTCACCCGCCTTTTCCAGGGCCTTGGCGCGGGTTTCCACCGGAACACGCGACCACGAGACGAAAGCCCGTTTGGCAATGCCGACGGCCTTTGCCGCTTCGTCCGCCGTCGCAAACACAACCGTTCCGACGGTTGCACCGTTGACCGGCGAAATCACATTCTGGGCCTTGCCCGCAGCTTTCACGCCGTCGATCAGCGGAACAGCGTTGACCGTGCGGGATGCCTTGGCGATCCCGCCCAAAAGGGCGGCCAGTTCCTTGCGGTCACCCAGTTCCACGCCGGCCGAATTGGTGCGCTTGCCATAGATTTTGGCGGGCAGCGGGATATGCGGGTGACGATAGCCTTTGCCGTCATTGAGCTTTTCCGCCGGGCGCACCAGCAGGTCCGCTATCGGCACATTGCTGTCACCGACCACCGACACGAAAGACGAGTTGGCGCCGTTTTCAAGGAGGCGGCGAACCAGATAGGCCAGGAGATCGCGATAGCCGCCAACAGGCGCATAGATGCGGCAGGCGATTTTCTCGTCCTTTTCCGTGATCTGCTTGTAGAGGCTTTCACCCATGCCATGCAGCCGCTGGAACTCAAAACCTGTCTTGTCGTCGCCGGCCATTTCCAGGATCATGGCGACCGTCAGCGCATTGTGGGTGGCAAATTGCGGGAATATGCGGGGCCGGGCGTCAAGCATACGCTTGGCGCAGGCCATGTAGGACGCATCGGTTGCAGGCTTGCGGGTGAACACCGGGTAATCGGGCAGACCGCGCTCCTGCGTCCGCTTCACTTCCGTATCCCAATAGGCCCCCTTGACCAGCCGCACCATCATCTTACGGTTGTGGCGCGCCGCCAGCCGGTCGATGTGGTCGATCACCTCAAGCGCACGCTTCTGATAGGCCTGAATGGCCAGTCCGAATCCGTCCCATCCATCCAGCGACGGATCGGCAAAGACGCGGTCGATCACATCCAACGACAGCTCAAGCCGGTCGGCTTCTTCGGCATCGACCGTGAAATTAAGATCGTAGGATTTGGCCTTCTGCGCCAATGCCAAAAGGTCCGGCACCAGTTCGGCCATGACCTGATCATGATGTGTGGCGAGATAACGCGGATGCAGGGCGGAGAGCTTGACGGAAATGCCCATGCGATCCGGCAGCTTCTTGTTGCCCGTGGCCCGGCCGATCGCGTCGATGGCATCGGAATAGGATTTGAAATAGCCGCGCGCGTCCTTGCGCGTCCGGGCGCCCTCACCCAGCATATCGAAGGAATGGCGATAACCCTTGGCTTCGTTGGAAGCAGCGCGCTTCAGCGCATCCTTGATGGTTTCGCCGAGAACGAAATGGTGGCCGAGATAACGCATGGCCTGCTTGGTGGCGGTGCGGACCGTGGGAAGGCCGATACGCTTGACCAGCGAGGAAATCACCCCTTCCGGCGTCTCGCCCGGCTTGATCACCTTGGCGGAAAGGCCGAGCGCCCAGGCTGATGCAGATACAAACCACGTATCGCCGCTCGGCTCGTGCTCCGACCACTTGCCCTGCTTCAGCTTGTCCTCGATCAGCTTGTCCTGCGTGGCCGCATCCGGCACGCGCAGCAGGGCTTCGGCGAGAACCATCAGCGCCAGCCCTTCACGGGTGGACAAGCCATATTCGCGCAGGAAATCCTCCACACCGCCGATACCACTCGCTTCCTTGCGAATCGTGGCGATGTATTTGCTGGCACGTGCATCGATACGGCGGTTGACGTCTTCCGGCAGGACGATGGTTTTCAGCAAAGATGCGACCAGTTGCTGATCATCGACAGCATATGGCGCAGTAAAATCGTTTGAAGACGGCAATGGTCTGGTCATCAGGCTTCCCCTTATTGATTTTTCCCATATAATCTATTCCACTTGGTTCTTCTCACCAATGAACGCTCATAAAGCAGCGCAAAAAACTAAAAATATGGGGTATTTTAGAGATGAAAAACCTGGACAGCCTTGACCGGCGCATCTTGCGCGAGCTGCAGAAGGACGGGCGGCTCTCCAACACCGAGTTATCCGAGCGTATCAGCCTGTCGCAAACGGCGACCACGGAACGGGTCAAGCGCCTGACAAGAGACGGCTATATCCTTGGTTATACCGCCAGACTGTCGCCGAAAAAGCTCGACCGCGCAATGCTGGTCTTCGTGGAAATCAAGCTGGACCGCACCACCCCGGATGTTTTTGCCACCTTTGCGGCTGCGACACGGCGCAACCCCGATGTGATGGAATGCCACATGGTCGCCGGTGGTTTCGACTACCTGATCAAGGCGCGCGTCGCGGACATGGAGCACTACCGCCGCTTTCTCTCCGATGCCCTGCTGTCGCTGCCGGGCGTGCGCGAGACGCACACCTATGCCGTCATGGAGGAAGTCAAGGAAACCACCCACCTGCCGGTTTGATCGACCTGCAACCGGATACCTATCGCGACACAACTCCCCGTTCGTTGCCGAACCGGTCGCATTTCATCATCAATGGACGGGTTGAGGGCAAAAGCAACAGCACCGGGCCAGCGGTGTATCGGAGGAGATGGGCTGCTCCGGCTGCGGCATCAGCCATGCTTTCAAACTTGGAGGTGATACGATGTGGTTTAAACCCTTCAGCATCACCCTGGAAATGAAAAGGATCCGGAATCGCTGGCAAGTGATCCTCCGGATCCAATTCAGATAACCAGGAAAGAGGGTGGGCGAAAGCTCGCCCTCACTCCAAGACTAAATATAGCATTTTACCCGCCCAAGTCCACTTATTGCTGCAGCACCTGCTTGATATCGATCAGGTTGGAACGCACGCGCAGAATATAAAAACCCATGGTTGTCAGATGGTTGGGCAACAACCAACCGCCCCCGTTGCCAAAAAAGTCAAGGAAACTCCATACCTGCCGGTTTGATCGACCTGCAACCGGATACCTATCGCGACACAACTCCCCGTTCGTTGCCGAACCGGTCGCATTTCATCATCAATGGACGGGTTGAGGGCAAAAGCAACAGCACCGGGCCAGCGGTGTATCGGAGGAGATGGGCTGCTCCGGCTGCGGCATCAGCCATGCCCTCAAACTTGGAGGTGATACGATGTGGTTTAAACCCTTCAGCATCACCCTGGAAATGAAAAGGATCCGGACTCACTGGCAGGTGACCATCCGGATCCAATTCAGATAACCAGGAAAGAGGGTGGGCGAAAGCTCGCCCTCACTCCAAGACTAAATATAGCATTTTACCCGCCCAAGTCCACTTATTGCTGCAGCACCTGCTTGATATCGATCAGGTTGGAACGCACGCGCAGGATATAGAAACCCATGGTTGTCAGATGGTTGGGCAACAACCAACCGCCCTCGCTGCCATTGGCGATGATCCATGGCGTTATGTTGAGCGCCGAACGGAGTTGTCCGTCCATGCCATCCCATAGGGGGGCCAGGTTCTTCTGCTGCACGACCTGCTTGAAGTCGACCTTTGCCGCATTCATCAGGCCGTAATAGGCGTAGAGCTGGCCATAGGCGAACCAGAACCGGTCATCCGCACGGGTATCGAACCAGCCATAATTGTTCTTCTCCGAGCGATCCTTCAGGATGGCGGAGGTGGAGCCGATATCATTGGCAATACGGTCGATGAACTGCATGAGATTGTCGGCACGTGCATCGAATACGGCATTGCAGGCTTCCAGCTTCGAATTGAACGTCCTGAGGTCTTTGACCGCCGAACGGTAATAGCTCGGGGTCGGGGTCTTGGGGCCAAACGGGTTCAGGCCAAAATACCATGCATCTTCGGTGAACTGCAGATTGCCGCGGGCCTTCTGCAGATCATTGTCGATCTGCGATGTGCCACGGATACGGCCAAGCGTGTCGACAAGCTCGACGGCCGTCCGGCGCACGGCGGAGTTGATGCCGCGCTGGAACGCCGCCTTGTTGTCGAGGAAAGGCGTATCGTCCCATGACATGCCGAAGAAGCCGAGCTTGAACAGCAGCATGGAGGAAATCCAGGCATTCTGGTTCACATTGAAATCGGTGAGGTCAGCCGTGACTTCCACAATGGCCGAACGGGCGCAGCTCTTGGGCGCCGTTCCGACGGCTTGCGCAGCAACCGGTTCCCCAGCGGCAACATCACGCTTGTCGAAATTATAGACGGCGACGTAATCCGGATTGAAATTCGTCCAGACCTGCGTGACCCAGAAGAAATAGCCGTAAAGCCCGACCCAGAGAATGAGTATCGCACCCACGACCGTCTTCAGGATCCAGCCGCGCTGGGTGTACCAGCGCCCTGCCCACAGGAACGGCCACAGGATGATACCGACCGCATAGCCGATGCCACGTCCGATCAGATAGAAAATCCGGCTGAAGAAGTTGATGACGGGATCGAGCATTGTGCATCCTTGCTAGGAGGTGAGACCGTAGAGCCGCCTGCGCAGCCCTTCCTTATCCTTCAAATAGGTGGTTTTGAGTATATCGACAACGTGTTCCTGATAGGCGGGGCTCCAGCGGCCGTAGTCGGCGTAGAAACCCTGCTTGTTGAAAATATACCGCGACAGGAAATCCCACGGGACAAAATCACCGATCAGCTGATTGACCAGCCAGGCATCGGGATGGCTTGGGAGCGCCCGCACCACCAGAAAACGGCGCGCCGGGTCGATCTCGGAGAGGTTGATCTGCCCCGTCTGGGCAATTTCACGTTTCACGGCGTTCAGGAACGGCCATGTCCCGTCATGATTGATCAGGCTGGCATTGGCGTGAATCCAAGTCTGTAGCCAGATACGATCAATGCCGCTCAGATTGCGTTCCGGTTCAAGCGTCCGGATGAGATGGCGGATGATCATCTCACCGCGGTTTTCCAGATAGCCCGACTGCTCGATCCACGAGCCGCGCGGCAACTCGATGCGCCCCGTCGCGGCAAGAAACTGGAACACCTGGTCGGCGTCCTTAATCGAGATGTAATTGACCTGCCAGGGGCGCGAACGCCGGAAACCGGGAGCGGCGGGATCGCCGATGACCGTTGTCGTATTGTCATCGACAAAGATATAGATGCCGCCGAAATGACTGGTCCAGAAGGCGCTGTGGCGGAACACCACCTTGTCGGGCACCAGTGAATTCTCGCGGATATCGCCGGTGACCTTGGCAAGTTCGACCATACGGTTGATGAGATCGTCGTCGCGCCAGGTGTTCGGCTCGTTCTGCAGCCGGTCCACCAGCAGACGCAGTTCCGCCGCCTGCCCCATGACATTTTCAGCCGAAAGGACGCGGAACTCGACCTGGTTGATCGACAGCAGATCCTCGATGTCGTTGACGATAGAAACACTGTCCTCGATCTCGCCGAAGATCACGTCCTTGATGGTCAGCGCGTTGATCGCCCGCGCATTGCTGCTGAAGAATTCATACATCAGCTGCGACGTGTTGGAGAACTGCGTGTGAACCACCGGCAGCATCGCCTGATCCGGCGTCAGAATGATGAAGCGGCGGTTGACGCCATTGGGATCGAGATAGGAAGGGTCCTTCAGTTCAGCGGCGATTTCCGGCGAAAAACCCGTCCGGTCAATATTGAACCGGGTGAGTTCGGTTGCCTTGAATCCAAAAGCCGTCAGCGCCCGGTTATAGCGTTCGATCAGATGCGGCTGGTCGATCGTCAGCAAACGCCCGTAGATCAGTTCGTTTTCGTAGAGAAGGTCCATCAGGCGTCCCACTGCCCCCGCGCTTTCAGGGCTTCCACTTCCCGGATCGCCCGTTCGCGCAGGCGCGCATCGCGGACGATCTTTTCCACGGCGGCATCGTCCGACTTGTCGGCATAGCGGAATTCCGAATCCGCATACCGGTTGGTTTCCTGCAGCACCATGTCCATGGTGAAGGGCTTGCGCAGTTCCTCCACCATTGCCTTTTTCTCATCATAGGGCTTGTGCATGAAGGTCTCGGGCTTTTCGAACCATGCATCCGGCAGTTCGATATCCATGGCGCGCATCTTGATCGCATCCGTCACGTTCTTGATGGCACGGCCGGTGAAACGCGGCTCGCGTTCCTTGATCATGTGCAGATAGGTACCGATATCGGCAAGCGTTTCCGGTTCGCCGTTCTCAGAAATGAAGCGCTCATACACCGCTTTCAGCCCGTCTTCCTGCGGCTTCGACAATTGGTCATAGGCGGCATCCACGGCGCGTTCGATCTGCTGGTCTTCGAACAGCTTGTGTTCGCCGAGCGGAATCCTGTGGTTCTTGCCGGCGAGCAGCGCAAAGATATCGATGTAATCGTTGCGGGTCTGCGGCCCGTCCACCAGCCAGCGCGCTCCGGCACGCTGGCGCAGCGCATCGTCGACATTCTCCGGATAGTTGGAGAACATGCCGAACGCGCAGTTGCCGCGCACCACGGTGGATGCGCCCGCAAACGCTTCCATCAGCACGCCGGTGATTTCCTGCTGGCCGGCAGACGCCCGGTCATCGGAACGCCGCGCGGCAACCTGATCGATATCATCGATGGTGCCGAAGCCGATCACGCGCGGATTGAGCACGTTGTTGACGAATTGCCGGCAATTCTGTCCGGATTTTCCCTGATAGGAGGAAATCTGATCGACGCCGAAATTCTCGTAATGGAAGGCATAGCCCGCCACCTGGCAGTAATCGTTGACGAGACCGGCAATCATCTGGATCAGCGTCGTCTTGCCCGTCCCCGGTGCGCCGTCGCCGATGAATGTGAACAGAAAGCCGCCGAGTTCGACGAACGGGTTGAGCTGCCGGTCGAAATCATAGGCCATCAGCATTTTTGACAGCTTCAGCGCCTGATATTTGGCAATGTGATTGCCGATGACTTCACCAGGCTTTTTGAAGGTCATCACCAAGGGCGTGCGCTTCTTGCCCGGCGCCACATCAAAGCCGTCAAGCGTGAAATCGTCGCTGTCGAGGCGCAGATGCGTGTCTTCAAAGCTGCCGAGCCCGTCAAAACGGCCCTTGCGCTGCAGCAGGCCTTCAATGGCCGCAGCAGCATAGGCTTTCGCCCGCGCCAGCATGGTCTGTTCATCGGCGGCACCGGCAATGGCCCGGTCCAAACCGCCGACGATCGATTTCAAGGCATCCTGCGCCGTATCGAAATTGAATTCCGGAACCGTCACGTCATTGGCGGCCTGGCTATCCGCTTCGATCAGTTGCGAGAGGTAGGCAGCAAGCGCAAAGGCCGAGACATAGGCGGCGGCGGACAAAAGCTTCTTGAAATGGCTGGCATCTTCCCCCTGCAGGGGCGCCGAGGCATTGCGCGCCAGAAGGTTCTCCAGATCGCTCTGGCGGCCAAAAACATCGGCAACGGCCAATGCGACTGCCACACCGCGGCGCACACGGAACAACAGGGTGTGCTGGGCGATGGACAGCATCTGGTCGTCGGGACGCACGGACTGGATGGTCTTTGTCAGGTCCACTTCACGCGTTGAGCGCAGACCGCCGGTCGAAACTGTCGAGACGAACCGCCGCCCGGTACCGGCAAGCTCGGTCCCGGATTTTGCATCGCCCGATTCCAACACGACAAAACGCGTCACCATGGCCTGCGCCACCGGCAGATGCTTGGTGATGTCCTTCTCGTCGATGGTGGTCAAACCGACATCCATGATCGTGCTCCCCTAAATGTCGCTGATGACCTGGCCGTTGGACAGGATATGGGTTTTGAACCCGCTGAAAATGCGGCTGGCCTCACCCGAGGCATAGAGCGCCTGATAGGCCTCGTGCGGCACCAGCGCATGCTGTTCGTAGCTGCTGACGCCTTGCCGGGCCGCCTCCAGATCATCCGTATTGATGTAGAACTCCTCGCGCGACGGCTCCGAAGACCAGAGCCCGCGCTTGCCCGGCCGTTCCGCCTTGGAGAAAACCTCCTGCATGGTCCATGTCAGAAGCCAGGCATCTTCCGGCTTGCGCACGCGTTCCAGGACATCGGCAACCTTCTGGTTATGTTCGGTAATACCCGTCGTGTAGAACGGCCCGAGAACCACGCGCCGCAGCTGCTTGGGGTGGAGTTCCGGAAAATCCGTGTCCAGGCTTGTCGCAATCGTGATCGGCGACAGCGAATAGGCCGAATTCTTGGCGGCGAAATCATCAAAGCGCCGTGCCAACTCCGGATTGAGCAGGCCGCCGACGGGCAGCGGTATCCGCACGCCGGGATTAAGCTTGCCATCCTTGCCCACGAGGGTTTCCACGAGGCCCTCCGACGAATCCTCGATGATCGCCATATAGATCAGCGGCAGATTGGAAGCGCCGTCAAAGGCGCCCCAGTGCACCACGTAGAGCGGCCGCATGGTCTTCGGATTGACCGAAACGCGAATGGTCACCGGCAGGATGAAAGGCGAGAAAACCTCTCCCTGCTCGACCGTTTCCAGATAAATCCGCTCCGCCATCGATTTCTGCAGATCGCGCGGAAATGCGCGGTGCCGCAGGATGAAATCGGCCATTTCATTGCGCAGCGCGGCCGCTGACGGAATGGCTGCCAGCCGGGCCCTGGTGTCCCGCTTGTCATTTTCCAGTTCCAGCACATTCTGGAAAACCGGAAAGCCGCTTTCGGCGCGCGAAATCTGGAACCGGTCGGTGAAACCGATCCGGTTGCGCCAGCATTCGAAGGAGGCTTCCAGCCGCCGCAGATATTCCGATACGGTCTGCGCAACCAGATCGTGCTTGTAGAGCGGCGACTGCTGATTGTTGAGAAACACGTCCAGCCCGTCCAGCGCAGCACGGATCGCACCGAAATAGCGTTCGGCGGCGGTCAGATCAGCATTCCCGGCCATTAATTCTGCACGTAGTCAGCGGAATTGTGTTTCTTCAGGACTTCCGAGAAACGGCGCGAGAATGCATCGTCGGCGAGCTTCTTGCGGCGCTGGATATCCTGGGTACTGACCATGTTCTTCTCGTGCATCTCGAGCAGGTCGCCAATGTGTTTCTGCGCGGCGGCGCCGACACCGGCCATCGTCTCTTCCGCCGCCGTATCGACCCGGCTGCCAAGGGTATTGATCTTGTGGGCAACGTCCTGCTGGGCCGCCGTCTTCAAGGAATCCTCCAGCGCCTTGTAGAGAACGATGCGCTGTTCCGTATCGATGGAGAGCTTGTTGATCAGCGTGCTCTGCGCGGCGATCTGGTTGTTGAGCGAATCGACGAATGTCTGGAACATCGAGGTATAGCGTTCCAGCGTCTGGCTTTCCGCCAGAAGCTCCTGCTCCTTCGCCTGGCGCTCATTGTATTCCGTCGCCAGTTTCGAGCGATCACCCTCCAGTGTGGCGCGGGTGCCCTGATCGGTGGACGCGGCAATCCGGTTTTCAATGTCGAGCAGCAGCGGGTTCAGCTCTTCGATGCGCTTCTGCGTGGCTTCGAGTGTCGCCACTGCCGTCTTGCGGCGCTCGATCACGTTGGAAAGGCTGGCTTCCGACGTCTTGTAGCGCGCATCGAGAATGGTCTTCTGTTCTTTGAGAATGCCGACGATCCGGTCAGATTTCGACAGCAGTTCCTGCAGGTTGCCGGCCAGCGACATGTTGCGCACGCGATCCGTCCGCAGGCGCTGCATCTTGTCCTTGGAGAAAACGCCGACCAGCTTTTCCCAGCCGGAATAGCTTTTCATGCTTTCAAATTCGGAACCGAACACATTGGTCGCGTCTTCCAGACCGATGATCAGGTCGGCAATATTGCCTTCCATGACTTTCTGCTGGCGCAGGACATCATCGATGCGGGCATTTTCGATATCGAAGTCAGGATTTCCGATCGCAGCATCCGCCTTGGCGAACTTGTCGAGAACGACACTGGACTGGTCAATTTTCGTCCGCATCTCATTGACCATATTCCGGGTCTTTTCGATCTCGGTATCAAAGCTCTGCAAGCTCGCCATTGGTGTCTCCCCTAGATGCCCAAGATAAAATCATAAATATATCTGCCGTTCGAATATAGACACGGCATTTAACGAAAAAAAGCCTATAGAAAAATGACAGGCTATATTAGGCCGGAACAAGCTCTATTGGTCCGAAACAATCCGCCCGGTTTCTTCTTCCCAATGCTTGCGGCAAAGCGAGACATACACGGATTTTTCGATAGATACCTGATCTCCTTCAGTGATCGCCTTGCCCGTCGAATCGTGCCGGACCACCATGGTCGCCTTCGAGCCGCAATGACAGATCGTCCTGATCTCCCGCAGCGTATCGGCGATGGCCAGCAATTCGGCCGAACCGGGAAAGAGCTTGCCCTGAAAGTCCGTGCGAAGCCCGAAACACATCACGGGCAGATGCAGCCGGTCGGCAACGCGTGCCAGTTGCCAGACCTGGTCCCGGGTGAGGAACTGCGCCTCATCCACGAAAACACAGCTGAGTGCATTCGCGCCATGCGCCGATGCGATGCGATCGAAAAGATTGTCCTCGTCACGGTAAAGCTCGGCGGCCGCCGTCACACCGAGGCGTGAAGATATGACGCCGACGCCGTTTTCCGCATAATGCGCAGCCGTGAACATCATCGTCCGCATGCCGCGTTCCTGGTAATTGTAGGATGCCTGCAGCAGCATGGTGGACTTGCCGGCGTTCATCGTGGAGTAGCTGAAATAGAGTTTTGCCATAAGGGCGTTTAATCAGAGTTGAGGTCAGGCTTGAAGCCTCTCCCGTGCAGAGGGTGCAACTTTTGCCGGAATATCAACAACTGTCGCGAATTGACCGGATTTATGCGCGGCTATGCTTGAACCCCTGCGAAATTGGTGCTTGGTTCATGCCCTTAACAGCCGGTAGAAAACCGGAGAGGGAGAACAATCGATGAAAATGTTGACCAAACTGACCATTTCACTGGCTCTCACGCTGACCGCCGGCACCGCCTTCGCCGCGGAACCCGCGAGTTGCAAGTCCGTTCGATTCGCCGATGTCGGCTGGACCGACATTACCTCGACCACGGCAGCGGCAAGCGCCGTGCTCAAGGGACTGGGTTATTCAACCGATACGAAGGTCCTGTCGGTTCCCGTAACCTATGCGTCCCTTGGCAAGAAGGACATCGACGTATTCCTCGGCAACTGGACACCCAGCATGGCCGCCGATCTCAAGCCCTATCTCGACAACAAGACGGTTGAAGATCTCGGTGTGAACCTCACCGGCGCAAAATATACACTGGCCGTGCCGCAGTACCTCTATGACAAGGGCCTGAAAGACTTCAAGGATATCATCACGTTCAAGGACGATCTCGGCGGCAAGATCTATGGGATCGAGCCGGGCAATGACGGCAATCGCCTGATCCTCGACATGATCGCCAAGAACGCCTTCGGCCTGAAGGGCTTCGAGGTTGCCGAATCATCCGAGCAGGGAATGCTGGCGCAGGTTGCCAAGCAGACAAAGACCAAGGGGCCCATCGTCTTCCTCGGCTGGGCGCCGCATCCGATGAACACCAACTTCAAGATTCAGTACCTTTCCGGCGGCGATGATTTCTTCGGCCCCGACTTCGGCGGTGCAACCGTTCATACCAATGTTCGCGCCGGCTATACGACCGAATGCCCGAACGTTGGCAAACTTCTGGCCAATCTCAAGTTCGACCTGAAAATGGAGAATGAGATCATGGGCAAGATTCTCGACGATGGCGAAGACGGCCCGAAGGCAGCCTCCGAATGGCTGAAGGCCAATCCTGCCATTCTCGACACCTGGCTTGCCGGCGTGACGACGGTTGACGGCAAGGACGGTCTGCCAGCCGTCAAGAAGTCGCTCGGTCTTTAAGGCCTGCCGATATTGTCGCCCGGTGTACGCACCGGGCGATTCTTTCGCCTGATACTGCAACCGACAGAGGAATTTTCGCTTGGACTGGCTGACACAAGACAAGATTCCGGTAGGCAAGACGGCAAAGGCCGTCGTCGACTGGCTCACGAACAATTTCGCCGGGTTTTTCGATGGGCTCGCCTTCGTCATGCAGTCGTTCATCGACGGCCTCATGTTCGTTCTGAAATACCCGCACCCATTGATCATGGTCGCCATCTTTTCCGCGGTCGCCTATGCACTGCGCCGCTCGATTGCCGTGACCCTGCTCACCCTGTTCGGCTTCCTGTTCATCCTCAATCAGGGCTACTGGAAGGAAACCATGGAGACCCTGACGCTGGTGCTCTCCTCCTGCATCCTGTGCATGGGCATCGGTGTCCCCGTCGGCATCATCGCCGCCCATCGCCCCCGGTTCTACGCGGCAATCCGGCCTGTCCTCGATCTGATGCAGACATTGCCGACCTTCGTCTATCTCATCCCGGCCATCGTGTTCTTCGGCATCGGCATGGTTCCCGGCCTGATCGCAACGGCGATCTTCGTTCTCCCCGCCCCGATCCGGCTGACGCATCTCGGCGTGTCCTCCACCCCGCAGCATCTGGTCGAGGCGGGCGAAGCCTTCGGCGCGTCGTCGCGCCAGCTTCTGTGGAAGATCGAGCTGCCCTACGCCATGCCGCAGATTCTGGCGGGCCTGACCCAGACCATCATGCTGTCCCTGTCCATGGTGGTCATTGCCGCCCTGGTCGGTGCCGACGGGCTCGGCGTTCCGGTTGTCCGCGCGCTCAACTCGGTCAATACGGCGCTGGGCTTTGAGGCGGGCCTTGTCATCGTGGTCGTCGCCATCGTGCTTGACCGTATCTTCCGTCCCGGCAAGGAGCCTGGTGAATGACCGCGATCACCCTCGAAAACGTCTGCATCATTTTCGGCAAGAAGACGGACAGCGCATTGGCACTTGCCGACCAGGGCAAGAGCCGGTCGGACATCCAGGCGGAAACCGGCCATGTGCTCGGCGTCCACAATTGTTCGATCACCATTGCCGAAGGCGAAATCCTCGTGCTCATGGGCCTGTCCGGCTCAGGCAAATCCACGCTTCTGCGCGCCATCAACCGCCTCAACCCGATTTCGCGCGGGTCCGTCGTCGTGCATCATGGCGGCCGTTCGGTCGATGTCGGCAAGGCGGACAAGAATACGCTGCGCGATCTGCGCAAACATCTCGTCTCCATGGTCTTCCAGCAGTTCGGCCTTTTGCCCTGGCGCACGGTCGAGGAAAATGTCGGCTTCGGCCTCGAACTGTCGGGCGTGTCCAAGGAAGAGCGCGCGGAAGCCGTGGAACAGCAATTGGCGCTGGTCAATCTCAAGGACTGGGCCAAGCGCAAGGTCAGCGAGCTTTCCGGCGGCATGCAGCAGCGCGTCGGCCTTGCCCGCGCCTTCGCCACCGGCGCACCGATCCTGCTGATGGACGAGCCTTTTTCGGCGCTCGATCCGCTCATTCGCACCCGTCTGCAGGATGAGCTGCTCAGCCTGCAGGAACGGCTCAAGAAGACCATCGTTTTCGTCAGCCACGATCTCGATGAAGCGATGAAGATCGGCAACCGCATCGCCATCATGGAAGGCGGCCGCATCATCCAGTGCGGCACGGCGCAGGACATCCTGCTCAACCCGGCCGATGACTATGTCGCCGACTTCGTCGCCAACATGAATCCGCTGGGTGTGCTGACCGCCGGCGACATCATGGTGCCGCTGGACCGCAGCCGGCCCGCCAACCGTCCCTTTGCCGCAACAGCACGTCTGGCCACCCCCGTGCGCCAGATCATGCAGGCGGTGTCGAAAAACGGTGGCGATGTCGGCATTGTCGAGAATGGCGCCATTCTCGGCATGATCTCCGCCGACGACATCGTGCGGGGGCTACTAAAGCATCAGAGAAATTAGGTGTAAACATCCCTAGAATTCGATGAAATGCATCCTGTTGATGGTGTGATTTACATCGATTTTTGATGATGGTACACTTATGGAACGAGCGAAAAGTCTCGTCTCGCGGCGAGTCTTCATTCATCAAGGCATATTGCCGACCTTGTTGTCTGGCTCGTACCAAAGCCTCTGAGAGGCAGCACACACCTGCAAATACCGTTTCGCTTTGGTTGCCAATAATATCTGCGTGCTACGGTATGACAACGAGGCCGGTAAAGGCGATCACAGGCATATTGGAGAAACGGAAGTTCCCTACGCGTTTTCGACGATAGAAGCGCTTCTGGCGGATTTCAAAGACGATGTCGAAAGATGGCTCCATGAAAACAATCACCTTTAAGGTTCAGACGCTGGCCTCCGTCCTCGATGACGTTGAGATCTCCTGGAAAACAGGCGAGGCCGAGACGACACCCCAGTTCAGTTTTGTCACCTGGGAGGTCATGCACAAAATTCTGTCACCGAAGCGATTGGAGATTGTAAAGGTGATGGCCGGAGCGGGCCCTTTGAGCATCCGCGAAATCGCGCGCCGGGTTGAGCGCGATTTCAAAGGCGTTCATGCTGATGTGACGCTGCTTCTGAATGCTGGGGTCATCACCAAGACCGGGAATGGCAAGGTGATCTTCCCTTACGACAAAATCCACGTCGATTTCGAGATTTCAGCGGCAGCTTGAAGCGTAGACAAGTCTACTTGTCGTCGCCGTCCTCATCGTCATCGCCGCTTTTACCGGCCGGTTGCCATGCATGCGGCGTGACTTTCTTCTGCGTGTTTGAATCGGTGAAGATCCACCAGCCCGCATCGGTTTCATCCCACTGGCCGCCGGTCGCCTTCAGGCGGTCCAGCGACCGGTACTGCGCCAGGGATTCGTTCTCCTGCCCGTCCTCGTCCTTCCAGAAAACCTGAACCTTGCTGCCGTCCTTTGGGGCAGTTGCAATCGGCTGACGTCCGCTCATAACAGTTCCTCCTGCAAATCGTGCTGTGCGTGGTTCGACAAGCTCACCATGAGGGAGGTGGTTTGGTTGCAATGCCAACGACGAACGTTGCAGGATATAGTTCCCTGCAATCCTCGACATCCCTCATGGTGAGCTTGTCGAACCACGCACAACGGGTCTGCCATTAACGGACGAACCGCGCGCTAAAATCAAGCGGCGGCTTTTTTCTTCTCCAGACGGGCGCGGATGCTGGCGACATCGGATTTCGGCGTCGCCGCAAACAGCGTCTTGGTATAGCTGTGCTGCGGGTTCGAAAACACCTCGTCGCGCGTGCCGTACTCAACCACTTCGCCGTAATACATCACCATCACCTCGTCGGCGATGTAGCGCACGACCGAGAGGTCATGGCTGATGAACACATAGGTCAGGTTGAATTCGTCCTGAAGATCAGCCAGCAGGTTGAGCACCTGTGCCTGCACCGAAAGGTCAAGCGCGGAGACCGGCTCGTCGAGGACAAGCAGACTCGGGCTCAGCATCAATGCACGGGCAATGGCGATACGCTGACGCTGGCCGCCGGAGAACATGTGCGGATAGCGGTTGTAGTGCTCGGGACCCAAGCCGACTTTCACCAGCATCTGCATGGCGAGTTCCCGCCGCTCCGCCGCCGTCTTGTTGGTATTGAGCAGCAGCGGTTCGCCGAGAACCTCGCCGATCTTCTGGCGTGGGTTGAGCGAGCCATAGGGGTTCTGGAAAATGATCTGCACCTTGCGGCGCATTTCCGGCGTTACCCTATCCTTGGCAATGTTGATGGGCTTGCCGTCGATCAGCAGTTCGCCTTCCGACTGCGGATCAATCAGGGTCAGGATGCGGCCGAGCGTCGACTTTCCGCAGCCGCTTTCACCGACGATGGCAAGGGTCTTGCCCTTTTCCAGCGTGAAGCTGACACCCTTGACCGCGCGCACCGTCTTCGGCTTGCCGAACAGGCCGCCGCTGACGTGGTAATCGCGGACAATGTTGCGCCCTTCAAGAACGATCTCGCTCATGTTGCTGCTCCTGCATTGGCGGCTTCGTTCTTCATGAAGTCTGCGACCGTGGACAGACGGTCACCCGTCGCGTTTTCCGGCAAGGCGGAAAGAAGGGCGCGCGTGTAGGGGCTCTTCGGCGTTTCAAACAGAGACAGCACGTCGGCTTCCTCCATCTTGCGGCCCTTGTACTGGACGATCACCCGGTCGGCGGTTTCCGCGACAACGCCCATGTCATGGGTGATCATGATCAGCCCCATGCCATGCTTGGCCTGCAGGCTGACCAGCAGATCGAGAATCTGCTTCTGGATGGTCACGTCGAGCGCCGTCGTCGGTTCGTCGGCAATCAGCAGCTTCGGATTGCAGGCGATGGCGATGGCAATCATGACGCGCTGGCACTGTCCGCCGGACATCTGGTGCGGGAACGAGTTCAGCCGTTCCTCCGGTGTGGGAATGCCAACCTGCTTCAGCAATTCGATCGCCCGCGTGCGCCGGGTCCTGGCATCCATTTTCATATGGAAACGCAGAACTTCTTCCAGCTGGAAGCCAACCGTGAAGCACGGATTGAGGCTTGCCATGGGTTCCTGAAAGATCATCGCCACGTCACGGCCGACGATCTGCCGCCGCTGTTTGGTCGTCATTGTCAGCATGTCGTGGCCGTTGAAGACCATCTTGTCCGCCGTGACAGTGGCCGTGTTCGGCAGCAGCCCCATGACAGCAAGCATGGCAACCGACTTGCCGGAGCCGGACTCGCCGACAATGGCCAGCACTTCGCGGGCATCGACGTGCAGGTCGATCCCCTGCACGGCCATGAACTGACCCGAGCTGGTGTCGAATCCAACCGAGAGATTCTTGATTTCAAGCAGCGCCATGATCTCAGCTCCTCTTCAGTTTGGGATCGAGGGCATCGCGCAGACCGTCGCCAACGAGATTGATCGCAAGCACGGTGATCAGGATGGCAAGACCAGGGAATGTGACCACCCACCAGGCGCGCAGGATGAATTCGCGTGCCTCCGCCAGCATGGTACCCCATTCCGGTGTGGGCGGCTGCGCACCCATGCCGAGGAAGCCAAGAGCAGCAGCCTCAAGAATGGCATTCGAGAAGGACAGCGTGCCCTGCACGATCAGCGGCGCCAGACAGTTCGGCAGGATTGTCTTGAACATCAACCTTATGTGGCCCGCACCGGCAAGCTTGGCGGCAATCACATATTCACGGTTCTTTTCGCTCATCACCGCCGCGCGCGTCAGACGCGCAAAGTGCGGCTGCAGAACCAGCGCAATGGCGATCATCGCATTGAACAGGCCAGGCCCCAGAATGGCGACGAGCACCAGCGCCAGCAACAGCGGCGGAAAGGCGAGAATGATATCCATGATGCGCATGATCAGCGCATCGACCCAGCCGCGGAAATAGCCGGCGAGAACACCGAGGATGACGCCGGTGACCATGGAAATGGCCACGACGATCAAACCGATGAACAGCGAGAAGCGCGCGCCGTAGATCAGGCGGGACAGCAGATCGCGGCCAACAGCATCGGTTCCCAGGAGGAATGACGGATTGCCGCCCTCCTGCCAGGCCGGTGGCGTCAGCAGTGCTTCGCGATATTGTTCATAGGGCGCATGCGGCGCAATGAACGGTCCGAGAATGGCAACGAGGACCAGAAAAATCAGGGTGGCAAGCCCTATGACAGCGCCTTTGTTGACGCTGAAATAGAACCAGAATTCTGCAAACCTGCCCATGCGGCCCTCTTTGGGGGCGGCAGCAAGCGGTGCGGGAGGGGAAACTTCGTTAGTCACAGTTCCTCACTTTACGCGGATACGCGGGTTGACGACCGCATAGAGCAGATCGACAATCAAATTGACGGTCATGACGATCAACGCGACCAGCATCAGGCCGCCTTGAACGACGACGTAATCGCGTTTCGCGATGGCGTCGATCATCCACTTGCCGATGCCTGGCCAGGAGAAGATCGTCTCCGTCAGGATGGCGCCGGCCATCAGCAGGCCCATCTGCAGGCCGATCGTCGTGATGACGGGGATCATGGCATTGCGCAGGGCATGGATGCCGATGACCCGCTTCGGCGCGAGACCCTTGGCCCGTGCCGTGCGCACGTAATCCTCGCCCAGCACTTCCAGCATGGCGGAACGTGTCTGGCGGGCGATGACCGCGAGCGGGATGGTTCCAAGCACGATCGTCGGCAGGATCAGATGCGAGAATGCGGATTTGAACGCACCCTTCGGCCCCGAAATGAGACTGTCAATCAGCATGAAGCCGGTTGTGGACTTGAAGAAATAGATCAGATCCATGCGGCCCGACACCGGCGTCCAGTGCAGAATACCGGCGAACAGGATGATCAGCAGGATGCCCCACCAGAAAATCGGCATGGAATAGCCAACCAATGCGATCCCCATACTCAACTGATCGAAGACCGAACCGCGCTTGACGGCGGCGAAAATACCGGCGGGAATGCCAATGATGACAGCAAACAGCATCGCACAGATGCTGAGCTCAAGCGTCGCCGGGAACAGGGTCAGGAAATCGGCAAGGACCGCGCGTTTGCTGGCGATCGACGTGCCGAAATCTCCATGGAAAATATTCCACAGGAACGAAAAATACTGCTCCCAGATCGGTCTGTTGAAGCCAAACTGCTCAAGCAGCATCTGGTGACGCTCCGGCGTCATGCCGCGCTCGCCTGCGAGCGCAATGACAGGATCGCCAGGCAGCAGGCGGATGAACATAAAAGCCACAAAGCTGATGCCGATAAAGGTCGGAATCAGCAGCAGCACTCGTGAAGCGATGTATCGGAACATGGTAACCCAATAAAAGGCGGTACCGGCCGAAGCCGGTACCGCGAGGAGTAAATTACTCGGTGACGTCGACGTAAGCGAAGTTATGAACGCCGAACGGGCTGGCTACATAGCCGGTCACGTTCTTGGTCATGGCTGTCGTTACGAGCGAGTGAGCCAGCGTGCCCCATGGAGCTTCGCGCTTGAAGATAACCTGGGCTTCTTCATACAGCTTGGTGCGTTCGGCCTGATCGGCAGTCACAGCAGCCTTGTCGATCAGTGCAGTGAACTCCTTGTTGCACCATGCGGTACGGTTGGCCTGACCGACGGCCTGGCACGACAGCAGCACGGCAAGGAAGTTGTCCGGATCGCCATTGTCACCGGTCCAGCCGAGAATGACCGCACCGTCATGCTTCGGATCGGAAGCGCGCTTCAGGTATTCCTGCCAGTCATAGCTGACGATCTCGACCTTTACGCCGACCTTGGCAAAGTCGGACTGCAGCAGTTCAGCCGTACGGCGGCCGTTCGGCATGTAGGGACGCACAACCGGCATCGCCCAGATCTTCATGGAAAGATCCTTCACGCCAGCCTTTTCCAAGGCCTTCTTTGCCGCTTCAGGATTGTATTCGTCATCCTTGATCGACTTGTTGTAAGACCACATTGTCGGCGGGATCGGGTTGATCGCCGGCTTGGCCTGGCCGAGGTAGACGGCATCAACGATTGCCTTCTTGTCGATGGCCATGTTGAGCGCCTTGCGCACTTCCGGCTTGTCGAAAGGTGCCTGGGTGGTGTTGTAACCCAGATAAGCAACGTTCAGGCCGCTTTCCTGGATAACGGTCAGGTTCTTGTCGGCCTTCAGGCCATCAACATCGGCCGGATCCGGATAGATCGTCAGGTTGCATTCGCCGGCCTTCAGCTTCTGCACGCGAACGGCCGCATCAGGTGTAACCGCGAAGATCAGGTTGTCGACGTTGACCTTGCCCTTCCAATAGGTCGGGTTGGCTTGGTAGCGGATCGCCGTGTTGAGCTGATAGTCAACGAACTGGAAAGGACCGGTACCGACCGGCTGTTCGTTGAATTTCTGCGGTGTGCCATCAGCCATGAGCTTGTCGGCATATTCCTTCGAAACGATCGACGAGAAGTCCATTGCAAGGCCTGCGAGCATCGGGGCGCTTGGCTTGTTCAGCACGATCTTGACTGTCAGATCGTCCACTTTCTTGACTTCCTTGATCAGCTTGGGGAAGTCCATGCTTTCAAAATATTCGTAGGTCGCGCCTTCGACATATTTGGCCCACTTGCTGCCTTCCTTCTGACGTTCGAAGGAGAAAACCACGTCGTCGGCATTCAGCTCACGGCTTGGTGTGAAATAGCTCGTGGTCTGGAACTTGACGCCCTTGCGGATCTTGAACGTGTATTCAAGGCCGTCATCCGAGATCTTCCAGCTTTCTGCAAGCGCCGGGCGAACCGTCGATGTGCCGGGCGTAAATTCAACCAATGGATTGAAAACAGCCTGGCCAGTCGCATCAAGCGTTTCACCGCCGGTATAAAGTGCAGGGTCGAAACCGCCGGGAGCAGCTTCAGAGCAGTACACGAGAGATTTAGCCGAGGCTCCACCTGCCATCAGCCCACCCGTCAACATTGCAAGCGCTGTCGCCGCAAGGAGTTTCTTGTAGGTCTTCATTTTTCCACCTTCAGAGGTTTTTTGTGTTGCCGGCCCCCATGCCCGCAACCGAGATTGCATGGAAGCCTTTGCAATGTCGCAATGCAAGCAGATTTATTCGCAGTCAACCTGCCATCTCACGAAGAAACGAAGATTCTGGGGAAATTTTTTAACAAAGTCACAAAAATAGCGAAATTCACTAAATGTGACGCCGGCGACTTTTGCGAAGCAGCGTTTTTATATCTGCACAATCCCGGCCAGAACATGTTTCCCCCCAGCTCCGATCATAAATAACGACTGGATCGGGACCCAAACTCGTGCCAGAACGCATGAAAATCAGTGAGGAGATGCATTGTGAACGTTCAGGGCCAAACAGCGATTGTTACGGGTGGCGGATCGGGTCTGGGTGCCGCGACAGCGCGCGCGCTGGCAGACAAAGGCGCTAAAGTTGCCCTTTTCGACATCAATATTGATGCAGCGCAAAAAGTCGCCGATGACATTGGCGGCCTGGCCGTGGCCTGCAACGTGTCCAGTGCGGACGATGCCCAGCGTGCCGTTGCCCATGTCGCAAACAAGCTTGGCACCGCGCGAATTCTGGTGAACTGCGCGGGCATTGCCAATGCCGGGCGGATTGTCGGCCGCGACGGCCCGCATGATCTGGACCTGTACCGCCGGGTCATCGAGGTCAATCTCATCGGTTCGTTCAACATGCTGCGGCTGGTCAGCGACGCGGCCGCCAAGCTCGAGCCGCTGGATACGGGTGAGCGCGGCGTGATTATTTCAACCGCCTCGGTTGCGGCTTTCGATGGCCAGATCGGCCAGGCGGCCTATGCTTCCTCGAAGGCAGGCATTGCCGGCCTGACATTGCCCGCTGCGCGCGAACTGGCGCGTTTCGGCATCAGGGTCATGGCCATTGCACCCGGCATATTCGGCACGCCGATGCTTTTGGCCATGCCGCAGGAGGTCCAGGATTCGCTGGCAGCCTCCATTCCCTTCCCTTCCCGCCTCGGCAAACCCGAGGAATATGCGGCCCTGGCCCTGCATATCATCGACAACCCCATGCTGAACGGTGAAACGATTCGCCTTGACGGCGCGATACGCATGGCGCCTAAATAACAGCGATTGGACAGGTTCAGGTTGAAGGCGAATACGCCAAAAAGCTGCCATGGTACCAACCATTGCAACTCTTTGCCTTTGACGACGTTCTGTTAACGTCGGTCATCTAAATTCCTTCTTGGCTCGATTGAGTTGAGAGCGCTGACACCGTCGCAATCGGAACCTGGAAAGGTGGCAGATGTCCGTTATCAATCGCCTGGTCGTTCTCTTGCCAGGCTTTGAACATATGCCGGTCGAGGCCCATCATCGGCGCTTCCTGCGGGAGGCAGCCAAGACAGCGCCTGTTTATGACATGTCGTTGCAGGAGGATGGCGCGTTGAAGGTATCGTCCGCGGAAGGCGGCGTCAGCGTGGGAGAGTTCACGCTTGCAACCGCCGGTGCGAACTGGTCCGCCAGAACTGATTTTGTCCTTTACGGCCTCGGTGACATCAACCATTTCTACGCCGCGCGCAACCCTGCCATTCGCGTTCTCAGCGGCATCGCCGCATTGATCGATTTCATTGTCAGCGGCACGTTCTTTCGCTTCCTGTCGACAAGCTGGCGCTATGCGCTTTTCTTCCTTTATCCGCTCGTCATCATGGGTGCCATTGCGGCGCTGTCCTACGGCACCGGGCGCATTGCCCTGGGGTTGACGCAGCAGGCGGCGGTTGCCGTTGTCGTCGGCCTGGCGACGGCCCTCGTTCTGCTGGTCGTGGCGGCACAAAAGATGCACTTCCTGCTGATCATGGACGATTGGACATTCGCGCGTGACATGGCACGCAACCGCCGTCCCGACATCACGGCAAAACTGCACCAGGTCATCAGCGATGCCGCGGCCCGGATCAGTCAGGCGGCGCCAGCGACCGAAGTTGTCGTTGCCGCCCACAGCATGGGGGCGATCTGCGCCCTGCATATTCTCGATGCTGCCCTGCAGCAGAATGATTCCCGGCGCTATGGCCTGCTGACCGTGGGTTCAAGCCTGCTCAAACTGGCGTTGCATCCGGCCGCCAAAGCCCTGCGGGCAAGCGTTGAAGCCGTCGCGCGCAGCCGCGCCATCTGGGTCGACGCGCAATCGCTGACAGACCCGATGAATTTCTACAAATCCAATCCCGTCCGTGATCTGAACATCGCGGATGCGGAATCGCCTGTCCTGGTCAAGGTCCGCTTTCGCAGCCAGTTATGCGATGAAACCTACAGGTCCATTCGGCGGAATTTCTTTCGCGTGCACCGGCAATTTGTCTATGGCGTCGAAAAGCGCTCGGCCTATTCCTGGCATGCGATTCTCTGCGGACCGGAAAGCTTTGCCGATGTCGCCGCACGCGGCGGGCTGCCATGCGAATGCGCCGCCCAGTCCTCCTCACCCATGAAAATAGCCGAAACTGCCACCATATGATGTCACTTGCCGTTGCCGGAAAGGCCCTGTGGGTCGTTCTTATCGTCGCCTGGTATCTCTTGCGCCGCCCGTTCGACAGGCGCGCGCGCCGCGCGAAACTGACCGTCGACCGCCGCAAGGGCGCCGACACGCTGCGGCTTGCCATATCGCTGACCGGTCTTGGCATCATTCCGGCCGTCTACGTCGCCACCGGTCGGCCGGGATTCGCATCCTATACGCCAAGCCCCGTCCTCTTCACCCTGGGTATCCTGACCGGCATTGCCGCACTGCTGCTGTTCCGGCTCACGCACAAGGCCCTGGGGCAGATGTGGTCGGTCTCCCTGCAACTGAAGCAGGATCACAAACTTATTACCACGGGCATCTACAAACGCCTGCGGCATCCCATGTACACAGCCTTCTGGCTCATGGCATTGACCCAGGCCTTGCTTTTGCCCAATTATATCGCCGGTCTATCGGGTCTGGCGGGGTTCGGTTTCCTGTTCTTCTCCAGAATTGGGGCGGAGGAACAGATGATGGAAGAGGCCTTCGGGGAAGAGTATCGCCAATATCGCGCCAGAACATGGCGCGTATTGCCATTGGTCTATTGAAAGCTGTGCCGTTGTTCGCGGCAAAGCCATCACAGGATTGAAAAGAGAATTATCTTGCTGAACACCGCTTCAAACGCATCAACCTCGTTCAAGATGTTCCTCGCACCGGCCTTTGCCCTCTCCCTCGCGGCCTGCCAGTCGACCCCGCCAGCCAGCGTGTCCGTTACCCCATCGGCCTATGCGGCGGAGATGCCGGAACTGACCTGCGCCGCCCATGGCAGCGTCAGCGGATCAGCGGTGAAGCTGACCGCCAACCGGACCAGGCCCGGTGATCCAGCCTATATCGAATTCCGCCAGCGCCTGTCGCCCGGCATTCCAAGCGGCCACATGTATGCGGTTTTCGGCAGGCTCGATGCCAATGGCAATCCCGTCACGCGCCAGTATAACGGCCTCTTCCCCAAGGGCAGCCTGCTGGGCCTTTATGGCGGCGCCCTCATTCCCATGCCCGCGGAACTGAAGCCCAGCTATGCCGACTGCCATTTCGCCACCGGCGCGGCCTATCGCGTTTCATTGACGGAAGCGCAGTATCAGAGCCTTCTCGGCAAGGTACGCGCCAATCTGGCCAATCCGCCGAAGTGGACGATGTTCGGTTTCAACTGCAACAATTATGCCGCCTCGCTGGGCAGCGTTGCCGGTCTTGTCGAGCCGTCCAACAGCGCCCTGCCGTCATTTGCCTATATCTACGCCTATATCGAAGCCAATGGCGACAAGAAGCCGGCCGCCCGGAAGCAGACGTAGCGTTTTTCATAATTTGGTCCCAATCCGGGAGACATTAGGGTCGGAACCGGCCATGCATCCGGACACGGACCATTGTCCTTCTTCTCATTTTCGGAGAGCCCGGCATCGATGAAATCAGTTCTGGCCATGCTTTTGGCGACGGCAGCCATGATGGGCTCAGCCAGAGCCATGGATTCAACCGAGGCCGAAGAGCTGGAAGGATTGAGTCCCGAGACCCGGCTGGAACAGCGCTGCGATCTCGAAGCCATGGAGCGTATCCACCACGATCCGGTCAAGCTGGTGCCCGACGAACTCGTCGCCTATGCCTTCAAGGAACCCCTGGTGACCGGCGACAAGATCCAGTCCACCGGTGCAGCCTTCCGCAGCAAGGGTGAGTGGTACCACCTCTCCTACACGTGCACGACCTCGCCTGATCATATGACCGTGCTGACGTTTCAATATGCGATTGGACAGATGGTTCCCCACAGCGAGTGGGCACAGCACTATCTCGTGCCGTAAACGAATCGTGACCGGCGCCGCCTGGGCGACGCCGGAGCCAAATTCCATGCCTGTCTAGTTTGTGAAGCCCGGACGGTCCTGCGCGAGCAGCATCTGCCCGATGGCATCGACCGACTTGCTCTTCGGCGCTTCAAAGGCAAGCACCGCCTGCTCCGCATTCTGCGGGATGGCTGCCGTCTTTGCCGGTGCCTGTGCGGGCGCCGTGAAAACCATGGCCGGTGCTGGCGGATCAACCGGCACGGCGACATTGGCAAAAGCAAGCTGCTGCGGAGCCGCCGCATGCACCGGCTGGACCTGCGCCACGGCAAAAGGCTGGTTGGTCACACGCCCGGATGTCGCGGTTGTCATCGTCGGCTGCGCGCTGGCAACCATGATGTTGTTGACCGACGCCGGGTTGGTATTTTTCATGCTGGCGATATAGGCATTCGCAATGGCAACACTGGCAACCTTGTTGCCCAGATCCGGCGAATTGTACCTGTCGCGCTTCTCGTAGAAAGCGTTACCACCGGCAACAACTGTATAGTGCATGTTGCGATAGGGGAAACGCAGACCGGCCGTGTGGAAGAACATCGCTTCCTTGACCTTGGGATGGCGCTGGCCCTTGAGCACGGCATCCGCCGCCTGCTGTACATCGGGAAGCGCCGCCGACTGCATGGGCCGCGAAAGAACGCCGGGAGCAAACTGCCCCTTCTCGCCCACCACGCCGCAAATCGTATTGGCATATTTACCGGAATCGAGACGGTTCATCACCACGGTACCCACCGCGAGCAGGCCATCCTTGCTCGAGCGGTTGGACTCGAAGAACATTGCCCGTTCCAGGCATTCCTTGTCCTTCGGCGTATAGGCATAGGTCGACGTCTTGGAGACGGTCGTATTGCTGCTTGTCAGATTTGCCTTCACCTTACCGGCATGCTGGGCATTCTGTGTGGTACACCCACTGACGAGGCCAATGGCGGCAATGACACCCACAATCGAGGGGGTTTTCCACTTCCTTGCGCCGATCACGAAGCAATTCTCATCGCTGTTTTTCCTGCTGGTGAAGTTGCCCACAGATTGAGGTCATTTGGGGCCAAACAATGGCAGATATAGCTAATGGGTGATCACAATCTGCCATCTGTTTGAAATCATGACGTTATTTTATTCACAAAAGAAGCAAAAAATTTCTAAAAATGGCAAAATTAAGAATTTGTTTACCGTATTTGAAGTAAGGTTTACGCAACTGATCCGGCTCGAAAGACAGAATCATGCCCCACTATTCCGCAAGGTATGACACGCGTGAAGCACTGATGGAAGCGCTCGTCGAGTTGATGGCGCTTGAGGTACCGGCCGAGGAGTTTGCGCCCGTGCTGTGCACGATCGGACCGGTCGATCTCGACCTGCTTGCCGATTGCATGAACGATGTGGGCCTCAACGACAACCGATCCATCGCCGCATAATCCCTCCCCCCGTGAAAATGGCTTGCCGGGCACCCGCCAAGTCCTTATCTCTCGCCCAGCACCACGAGACCAGCAATGCGAGGGATGAGTTGTGACGCAGAAAAAAGAGGTATTGCGCGAGACCGATGCCGAAGCCGTCAGGCTCGCGCAGACATTGATTCGCAAGGCGCGTCATGCCGTCATCGCGACACTCGATCCCGCAACCGGCGGTCCGATCGCCACCCGCGTCGGCCTCTCCACCGACCATGACGGAACGCCGGTCATTCTGGTCTCCGCTCTCTCCGCCCACACCCCCGCCCTGCTCGCCGATCCGCGCTGCTCCCTGCTTGCCGGCGAGACCGGCAAGGGCGATCCCCTTGCCCATCCGCGCGTGACCGTGTTTGCCCGGGCGAGGGAAATTGCCCGCGATACGGCGGAACACGCCCGCATTGAATGGCGCTACCTCTCGCACCAACCCAAGGCAAAACTCTATGCCGGATTGGGTGACTTCCGTTTCTTCCGGCTGGAGCCCACGGGCGCCAGCCTCAATGGCGGCTTTGGCAAGGCCTATCACTTGACGGCCGAGGATTTGCTCACCAGCAATCCCGCCAATGACGAGCTGGCGGCGGCGGAAAAATCCGCGGTCGAGCACATGAACGCCGATCATGCCAACGCCATATCGCTCTACGCCCGCTTCTTTGCCAAAGCCCCCGCAGGCAACTGGCGCATGACTGGAATTGACGCCGATGGTTTCGATATCGCCGATGGCGACGATGTCCAGCGCGTCTGGTTTCCGGCACCGCTGACCTCGGCCAGGGACATGCATATGAGCCTGGTGCGCATGGCCGGTGAAGCGCGGGCAGGCCTGGCCTCTGCAGGCGAAACGGTCTGACACGATGCCGCGACAGGATGAAGGCTGGCTGGAACACCGCATCACGCGCATCGATGACGCCGACGACGGGCGCCTCAGCCCCTATCGCAACGTCCGCGAACGCGATCTGGTTGGGCGGGAAGGCCGTTTCATTGCCGAGGGCAAGGTTGTGCTCAACGTGCTGCTTGCCAATGCGGCGTTCGCGGTCGAGTCGCTTCTGGTCCTGGAAAACCGGCTTGCCGGCCTCGCGCCGCAGATAGCCCTCTGCCCGGAGGACGTGCCGGTCTATTGCGTATCGCGCGCCGTCATGGATGCGATTGCCGGCTTCCCCATGCATCGCGGCATACTTGCCGTCGGCCGGCGCAGCGCGCCCCCTTCAGCCGACCAGCTGATCGATGCCCTGCCGGCCGCCTCGCTTGCCGTGGTGCTGTGCGGCATATCCAACCATGACAATATGGGATCGATCTTTCGCAATGCCGCGGCATTCGAAGCCGATTGCATCCTGATGGACGAAACCAGCTGCGATCCGCTCTACCGCAAGGCGATCCGCGTCTCGGTGGGTGCCGCGCTGAAGGTTCCGTTCGCGCGGGAGGGCTCGATCGACGATCTCGTCGCCAAATTGCAGCGGGCCAGATTCGACATTTACGCGCTCAGCCCATCCGGCACGGAAAGTCTCTATGCCGCGCAACCGGGATCGCGCACGGCACTGCTGTTGGGAACCGAGGGCGAAGGCCTGCCGAAAGCCCTGATGCAGACGCTGAAGACCATCAGAATCCCGATGTCCGAAACATTTGACAGCCTGAACGTGGCCACGGCCTCAGGCATAGCGCTGTCACGATTTAGCCGGTTCTCCGGTATTTGATTCCACCGGAGAAGCTGCTTTTTGCAGCGCGCGGATGCGATCAGCCAGGCTCATGATTGCCTCGCCGTTCTCGTCATAGGCCGCCGATACGTCACCGCCCGCGGTTGCCAGGAGCTTGTTCACCTGGGAGGACGGCCCTTCGAGCCGGGCAACCATGGCGACCACCTGGGACGCCAGCGCATTCATCTCCTCGCGCAACCGTTTGCTTTCCTCCGCCTGCAGAAGCGCCTGCTTGCCGCGTGGCGCATGGTCCGCGGCAACGCCCTGCTTGCGGCCTTCGGCGATGATGCTGCGCAACCGCTCGTTGAGGCGTTCGACTTCCTTTTCCCGCCGCAAAAGCTTGGCCTCGTTGTCCGATAATTTCGTCACCAGTTCGCTTGCCCGTGTTTCAGCGCTATTGCCGCGCTTTGTTTCCTGTTCGAGCGAATGCTGCAATGCCTTGAGCTCGGTTTCCAGCTTGTGTTTCTGTTCTTCGCTGTCCCGCTTGGCCCGGCGTGCGTCTTTCAGCTCGTCCGAAAGGTTCTCGATACGGGTGGTCTGTGCCGCCACATCGATCTGCAGGCTGTCGGCTTTCGTCTCCGTACTGTTCAGGCGGCGATGCAGGAGTTCAAGCTCTGCCGAACGCTGCTCGAGGGTTTGCACGGTACCGCCAAGTTCCCCCGCCGATTTTTCCAGTGCCTGGTCGCGTTGCGCAAGGGATGCCTGCAATTCAGCGATCGTTGCATCGCGGGCGGCGAGATCGGCCGAGAGCAGGCGGACCTGCCGCTCCTTCTCGCTGAACGTCAGCAGTTGCTGCGCCGCTTTCTCCTTGATGCCCGCAAGGGTCATTTCCAGCTTGCGTTCACTCACGGCGTGCTCTGCCCGCAGACCATCGCGCTGCGCCTGGATTTCGTTGAGCGTCAGCGGTGTTTCCGCTTCGACGCGCCTGCGTGTCAGCAGCATGGCGCGGCGCCAGACCGGAGGCGCGAAGATCAGCACCAGCAGGACGGCACTCAAAAATCCGAGGGCGAGATAAAGTGCGGTCTGGATCACGATAAGGGTCCTGTTGGAAGATCGCGCAGAGGATAGAGCGGAACGTCCTCTGCTTCAAATCTGGCACAATGCCGGTCCGGCATCAAACGGCAAAGACGCGGAACGGCTTCCGCGTCTTGCCCAAACGTCAGCAAAGGAGAAAGATCAAAACGGGTTCCAGGTCGGAGACTGGGTGATCTTGAGATAACCGACATTCACGCCGAGCCGCGCGCCAACGCCGGTGCGTATCGGGACCAGCAAGACCTGATTGCGTTTGAGCACATTGAAGCCGACACCTGCGAAGAGATAGGCTGAACCTGCGACGCCGACAAAGCGGCCATAGAGATTTTGTATATCGTCGAGATTATAGACGAGCATCATGACACGGGAACCCTGGCCGCCGAAGTCCCATCCGATCGATGGCCCCTGCCAGAAACTTTTGTGATCCCCGGCATTTTTTGTATAAAGCGTGCCCTCGCCATAAGTGAGGCCCCCGATGATGGCGCCCGATCCCTCTTCACCCAGGATATAGCCGTTCGGCAGACCGTAGCTCTGGAAAATCTTCTCGACCGCCGATGCCAAACCACCGGACGTCGATCCGAAGAATCTCTGCCCCGAATTGACGATCTCGTCCATGGAGAACTGGTCCTGCGCTGCATTGGCCGCATGCGGCTGTGCGACAACCAGTGACACCATCGTCAGGATCAGGAGAAAAAAACGGTTCATAGACAAGAATAGAGACGCCATCATAATTCCTTTTGGCTGTTCGCTTCTTTGTCCGACGCCAGATGCGAATCTTGTGTTCGCCTTGTAATTGAAGCACCATTTAAAGGTCTAAACCTTGTATAAAAGTTTATGAATCGATCTTGGCATTTCAATGGCTTGCCGGGGACGGGAAAAAGATAAGGAATTCAGCATCTACCGGTATCGTTGACGTCGTTCTTGCCGATCCGGACCGAGCTATGTATCCAAATGCAGCAGCCATCAGAGTGATTCGGCATGAACATCTGATTCGGCATAACCCCAATACGCAGATTCCAACCGTCAGCCAAATCCTTAGGAGTTTCTCTCATGACATTGCCCGTAATTCTCTCGGCAACGGACCTCGGAGCCCTCCTGAGCAGCCGCATCTGCCACGACATCATTTCGCCGGTGGGCGCGATCAACAACGGGCTGGAACTTCTGGAAGAAGGCGGCGCCGACGAAGATGCGATGAACCTCATCAAATCGAGCGCGCGCAGCGCCTCGGCCCGTCTGCAGTTTGCGCGTATTGCCTTCGGTGCCGCCGGGTCAGCCGGCGTCCAGATCGATACCGGCGATGCCCAGAACGTGGCCAATGAATATATGAAGGGCGAGAAAGCCGAGTTCACCTGGACTGGTAATCGCGTCCTGTTGCCCAAGAACAAGGTCAAGCTGCTGCTCAATCTCGTGCTGATCGCCAATGCAGCCCTGCCGCGCGGCGGCACGCTGAATGTTGCGCTGGAGACGCCGGAAACCGAACCGCGCTTCGTCCTGACATCGCGCGGCCCGATGCTGCGGGTTCCGCCGAAATTCCTTGAATTGCACAGCGGCAAGACACCGGAAGAGCCGATCGACGCCCATGCGGTGCAGCCTTACTACACGCTGCTGCTGGCGCAGGAGGCCGGAATGACGATCTCCATCCACGCTACACCGGAAGAGATCGTGTTCTCGGCGGTCTGAGGCGGTAAAAATTTACCATCCGCCTTGGCCATTTCTTCACAATCGGCCTGATACTCTCCCTTGAAGCAGCTGCAATGTCGCAGTGATTCCGGGGGGAGTTGGCACGTGTTACGTTGTATGGTCGTTGATGGAGCGCCGGTGGTCAGGAAAGTTGCGACGCGTCTGCTCGCAAGCGACAGCGTTGTCGTGACCACAGCCGACACGGGCTTTCAAACGGTTTCGGCCTGCAGCGTAGAAATGCCTGACATCATCATTCTGGACTGCGCACTGCCGGATATGCCGTCCGTCGACATCATCAGCCAGATTCGCGCCCTGCCCGGCGGCAAGGAAAGCCGGATTTACCTCTGCCTTGCCGAAATCGATGTGACCAAGATCATGCGGGCCAAACGGGCCGGGGCATATGGTTATCTCCTGAAACCCTTCAACCGGGAGTCCATCTCGGAAATCCTGCCGTCGACGTCCGTCGGGTAAAATCCAGTGGTCATGCTATTCTGAGCGGACACTCCCTGCCGATGATATCGGCGAGGAAGGTCATCACCGTCCGCATGACGGGCGAGCGGCCGATATCCGGATAGGCCGTCAGCCAGAGATCGCGGACTGGCGGCAGCTCCTCGACCGGCAGTTTGACCAGCATTGCATCATTGTCCCCCATGAAGCAGGGAAGGACAGCCGCCCCCAGACCAGCGCGCGCCGCTTCCTGCTGGCCAAAGAGATCGCTGGCCTGAAAGATGATCGGGCGTCCGGCGAGGATCGAGCGCAGCCAGACCTGCTGGGCCACGTGATCCAGCGTTGCATCATAGGCGATGAACGCCAGCGCTTCCGGCGGCCGGGCCGCCTGCTCGCGCGTGGCATAGAGCCCGAAGCGCATGGCCCCGATCCGCCGGATGAGCAGATCCTTCTCCACGGGCCGCGCCATGCGGACGGCGAGATCGGCCTCGCTGCGATCAAGTGCGGCGTTCTGCGTCGCCCCCGCAAGCGCCAGGGTTATGTCCGGGTGTTCGCGGTGAAACTCCACCACGCGCGGTGCAATCAGCCTTGCCGCAACCGCCGGCGGTGCGCTGATGCGTACCGTTGTGACCGGCGAGAGTGACAAGCCTCGGGCACGCCGCTCAATGGATTGTGTCAGCCGCGCCATGTCTTCGACAAGTTCGGCAATCGCCTTTCCCTCCGCCGTCAAAGGCGAACGGCGCGGCAGACGATCGACAAGACGCAGTGCAAGCGCCTGTTCGAGCGATGCAACGCGCCGCCCGATCGTCGCATGGTCGACGCCAAGCGCGCGGGCGGCGGCGGACAGCGACCCTGTCCGGGTCAGAACGGAAAAATAGTGCAAATCCTGCCAATCGATCATTGGTGAATTATTGCACATCTATGGAGACAAAACACAGAATTTTCTCACATCCCGCAATGTGCTCGAATGCCCTTATTCCAAAGGAGAACATCATGGCACTGACGATCGAAATGACCGGCCCCGGCGGCCCTGAAGTATTGCGGGCAAGGGACATCGTTGTTGGCGATCCGGGACCGGATGAGGTGCGCATCCGACAAACGGTTATCGGCGTCAATTTTGTCGATATCTATTTCCGCAGCGGTCTCTATTTCCCGCCAAGCCTGCCCGCCGTGCTTGGCCTCGAGGGGGCGGGCTTTGTCGACGCCATCGGGGAAAACGTCAGCCATCTCCAACCCGGAGACCGGGTTGCCTATGCCGGCATGCCGCTCGGCGGCTACGCTGAAGTGCGGCTGATCCCGCAGTCACGCCTGATCGAGCTGCCGGATGCGGTTTCGGATCGCGTCGCCGCAAGCACATTGTTGCGCGGCCTGACGGCCTACATGCTTCTGCACGAGGTCCGCTCTGTCAGGCCGGGCGAATGGGTGCTGGTTCACGCGGCGGCAGGCGGCGTCGGCCAGCTGGTCTCGCGCTGGGCGAAGCGTTTGGGAGCCAATGTCATCGGCACAGTCGGGTCGGAAGGCAAAATCGCAGCCGCAAAGGCGGCGGGCGCCGATGAGGTGCTGCTGTACAAATCAGGCGACTGGGCCAATGACGTCCGCCGCATCTCCGACAACAAGGGTGTCCACCTCGCCGTCGACGGTATCGGCGGATCGATCTTCATGGAAACGTTGAAGACAATCCGGCCCTTCGGCATCCTGGGCTCCATCGGCCAGCCGGCGGGCCCGGTGCCGCCGGTCCGGCTCGAAGACCTGGGCAACATCGCGGTCATGCGCCCAAGCGTCATTGCTGCCGTCAACGATCCGGCGTTCTACCAGCGCGGGTCAAAAGCCCTGATTACCGCCCTGCAGGACGGCTTGAGCAACCCGATAGGCGCGGAATATCACCTGCGCGATGCAGCCGGGGCACAAGCGGATCTGGAAGCGGGCAAAACAACGGGCAGTGTCATTCTGACCACCTGACCATGCCTGTTGCCGCCCCGCCGCGTGCTCGCTAGGTTGATATCTCAAGAGCAAGCAGTCCGAAGGCTGAAGACGATGGCGATAACCGGAATTGAACACATCCAGCTGGCCATGCCCGCGGGCGAAGAACAGGCGGCACGCGCATTCTATGATGGCCTTCTCGGCATCCCCGAAGTGCCCAAGCCCGCATCGCTCGCCGGGCGCGGCGGATGCTGGTTTGAAACCGGCAGCGTCCGCCTTCATCTTGGCGTCGAGCAGAATTTTTCTCCCGCGAAAAAAGCGCATCCCGCGCTGTTGACGGACAATCTTGCTGCGCTGGTCCACGCATTGGAAGCGGCGGGCTATGCCATTGCCGAAGACCAGCCGCTGGAAAAATACGACCGGCGCTTCGTCCACGATCCCTTCGGCAACCGCATCGAACTGATGCAGCCCAGATGAATTGCCTTTGCCAGTCCGCGTCGTAAATATGCCGGAAAACCTCGGATAATCTTTGCCATCGCCGCGGAACGCTTCCACAATGCGATTGGCGCCACACAAGCATCAGGATTACCGATTCCCCATGAAACCTTTGTCCATCTCCACGCTGACCATCTGCGGCATTGATGAACTGCCCGCCCAGAGCGGACGCACCGTCACCCATGTCCTGTCCATTCTCGACCCGAACTGGCCGGAACTCGAGGCATTCCGGGCCTATGGCACCCATCACCGCACGACACTGAACTTTCACGACATCATCGACGCCGATGAAGGCAAGATCCTGCCGCAGCCGCAACACGTTGCGGAAATCCTGAACTTCGGCAAGGCGCTGGCTGAATCAAAGGCGGAAGGCGCCGAGGGCCACCTGCTGATCCATTGCCACATGGGCATATCCCGCTCGACAGCAGCCATGCTCTCCCTCCTCGCCCAGACCTATCCCGATGAATCCGAAGTCCGGCTGTTCGAGCGCCTGCGGCAGATACGCCCGCAGGCCTGGCCGAATTCCCTGATGATCCAGTATGCGGATGATCTCCTGGGCCGGAATGGCAAGCTGGTCGATGAACTGCGCCGCCACTATGGCTGGCAGATCAAGCGCGAGCCGAATTATCTCGAATGGATGGCCCGCATCGGCCGCAGCCGCGAGCTGGACATGGCCGTTTGACCCGCATCAAACATGCAAAACGCAAAAAGGCTCCGTCACTGACGGAGCCTTTTTGCTTGAATGACCCGAGACGAAGGCTCAGGCGATTTCGCGCATGTCCGACGCATCCGGCTCACGCAGCACATAGCCGCGGCCCCAGACGGTCTCGATGTAGTTGATACCGCCGGAAGCACTGTCGAGCTTCTTGCGCAGCTTGCAGATGAAAACGTCGATGATCTTCAATTCAGGCTCATCCATGCCGCCATAGAGGTGGTTGAGGAACATTTCCTTGGTGAGCGTCGTCCCTTTGCGGAGCGAGAGCAGCTCCAGCATCTGGTATTCCTTGCCGGTGAGGTGAACGCGCTGGCCGGTGACTTCAACCGTCTTGGCATCGAGGTTCACGATCAGGTCGCCTGTGGTGATGACCGACTGGGCATGGCCCTTCGAGCGGCGAACGATCGCGTGGATGCGGGCAACCAGTTCGTCCTTGTGGAAAGGCTTGGTCATATAGTCGTCGGCGCCGAAACCGAGGCCGCGCACCTTGTCCTCGATGCCGGCCATGCCGGAGAGGATGAGGATGGGCGTCTTGACCTTGGACAGACGCAGGGTCCTCAGGACTTCATAGCCGGACATATCCGGCAGGTTGAGGTCGAGGAGGATGATATCGTAGTCGTAGAGTTTGCCGAGATCGACACCCTCTTCGCCCAGATCCGTCGTATAAACATTGAAGCTTTCCGACTTGAGCATCAACTCGATGCTCTGGGCCGTCGCACTATCGTCTTCGATTAAAAGAACCCGCATATCATTCCCCTTTTCCCGCCGCTGAAATGGGTTGCCGTGCAATCCCGAAGTCAGGTCGCGAAACAAGCCGTTTCCATAACGTTAAGATTGCCACCGAATGGTTAACAAAATCTAATTCCGCTTTGCAAGTGTCTTTGACTCATAAGTTAAAAATCACAGGCACCGCATTGATTCATAAGGTGAGTCACCCGGCCAGAAACCATCAGCCAAAGCTTCAGGTTCTGCGCCTAAGCGATTCATTCGACTCAATAAATTTTTAGCCAGACACGGCCGACTTCGATTTACCGAGCTTTAAGTCTTAAGGCGTATGATTAATGCTGAACGTAAAGGAAAGGTTACCAGACGCGGCAACCTTTAAGTTTTTGTTTCATTTTCCCGAAGTGATTCGGGTGAAACGCCAGCCGGATGACTCCTGTTGAAGGGTCTGCGTACCGGCTTTGTGGGGGTAGTGAGTATGAAGTCGCATGAAGGTTTGGTTCGATTGAAACTGTTTCAGGTCAAGGAAAAGCGCCGCCAGCTCGGCCAGCTTGATCTCATGATGGGTGAATTCGAACGCATGGCTGCTGAGTTGGACGCGCAGATTATGTCCGAGGAAAAGAAGGCGGGCATTACCGACACGTCGCATTTTGCCTACCCGACATTCGCCAAGGCTGCGCGCCAGCGTCGCGACAATCTGTTTGATTCGATCCGTGATCTGAAGGCTCAGAAGGACGATGCCGAGGCGGCACTGGCCGAATCAGAAGCCGAACTGGCGAAAGCCGAGGCGCTGGAACAGCGCGACGGCAAGGTCCGCGATATAGACGACATGCCGGTCGCCGACAAACGCGCCATGATCGGCTGACCGGGAACGGCAGCCGGGTCTGTTTCAGCTCTGCCGCACCACATCGGCCCAATCCTTGTGCCGCAGGGATTGGGCGCGCATGAACGGGCATAGGGGAATGATTTTCCATCCCCCTGCCCTCGCATCTTCCACCGCATGCAGCGCCAGCGCCTGCCCCACGCCCTGGCCGCGCAGCGCATCCGGCACACCCGTGTGATCAACGATGATCAGTTCGGGATTCACCCGGGAAAACGTCATCTCCGCCTCGTGCCCCGAGACGACGGTCACATAGCGTCCGCCCTTGGCGGTTTCTTCCTTGGTAATTTTGATATCGTCTGCCATTCAACGTCTCCTTGACGCAAGAAGTGCCTTGCCGTCATCCGTGATCAGTTAGATCAGGTTTTGTGGCTCAGCGGAACATCTTGGCAGCAACGCGTTCATGCTTCCCGTGAAAAGGAAAAGGCTGGTCTCAACGACCAGCCTCAGCCAAACTCAAAGGCGACATCATCTAATGACGATATTGCTGTATCCGGGTTGTTCTTAGTCCAGCCAGGCCATGATCGGAGATCGAGGACTGCCAGGACAGGAACTCTTCCACCGTCAATGTATAGCGATGGCAAGCCTCCTCAAGACTAAGAAGACCACCGCGCACAGCGGCAACCACCTCAGCCTTGCGGCGAATAACCCAACGCCGCGTATTGGCGGGCGGAAGATCGGCGATGGTCAGCGGGCTGCCATCCGGGCCGATTACATATTTTACTCTCGGTCGAACAAGATCGGTCATTGTACTCTCTACACTAAACTTCAAGACCTATCGCAGCCGACATTACAGGCAGGGCTTTAATAATTGCCTAAACAGCGAGTCATTCTCTGGTAACTTCTGCAAATTCCAGGAGATTGTTGAAAATGACCATTTTGCCGGCTTTGACCGGTGTCACCGGCCGTGGCCACAGCGACACATCGCTCACCTTTGCGTGAGAAAAATGCGCCGCCTGCCACTTCCTGTTGGCAAGATCGAGTCAATTGACCTATATAGGGGCCTTGAATATCCCTGCGCCGTTATGTCGCTGCAAGAACCGGATCCGCTTATGACACTGAATAATCTCGATCTGCCGGGCAAGCCGGAAGACACACGTATCGTCGTCGCCATGTCTGGCGGCGTGGATTCTTCTGTTGTGGCGGGCATTCTCAAACGTCAGGGTTATGATGTCGTCGGCGTTACCTTGCAGCTCTATGATCACGGAGCATCGACCCACCGCGCGGGCTCCTGCTGCGCCGGGCAGGATATCGAAGATGCGCGCCGCGTCTCCGAACGCCTTGGCATTCCGCATTATGTGCTGGACTACGAAGCGCGCTTCCGCGAGGCCGTGATCGATCCCTTTGCCAACAGCTATGTCAGCGGCGAAACGCCTATCCCTTGCGTATCCTGCAACCAGACGGTGAAGTTTGCCGATCTCCTGCAGACGGCCAGGGATCTGGGCGCCGATGCGCTCGCCACCGGACATTATATCCGCAGCCATGCCAATGGCGCGCACCGCGCGCTCTACCGCCCGGTCGATACGGACAAGGACCAGAGCTATTTCCTGTTTGCAACCACGCAGGAACAGATCGACTACCTGCGCTTCCCGCTGGGATCACTGACCAAGCCGGAAACCCGCGCCATTGCCGAAGAGCTCGGCCTGTCCGTTGCCAACAAGCAGGACAGCCAGGACATCTGCTTTGTTCCGCAGGGCAAGTATTCCGACATTATTTCCAAGCTGAAGCCCGAGGCCGCCAATCCCGGCGATATCGTCCATATCGACGGACGCGTGCTTGGCCGCCATGAGGGCATCGTGCACTACACCATCGGCCAGCGCCGCGGCATCGGCGTGGCGACGGGCGACCCGCTCTACGTTGTCCATCTCGACGCGGCCAATGCACGTGTGGTCGTCGGCCCGCGCGAAGCGCTGGAAACCCGCAAGGTTTTCCTGCGCAACGTCAACTGGCTCGGAGATGATGCGCTCGAGAGCATTCCGGAAGGCGGCGTTGAAGTATATGCCAAGGTCCGTTCGACCCGTCCGCCGCGCCCGGCTGTCATGCACCACCGCGACGGCGAGACCTGGGTCGAGCTGGTCGATGGTGAAAGCGGCATCGCCCCCGGCCAGGCCTGCGTTCTCTATTCCGATGACAGCAACACCGCCCGTGTCTATGGCGGCGGCTTCATCGGCCGCTCCGAACGGGCCCCGCAGGCGGAAGCCATGCTCAAGCGCCTGGCACAACAGGGCCAGGCCGTCGCCTGATCGCACAAACCTCTGTCAGCGATGCAGCCCCAAAAGCGCTTAGGCAGCGCTTTTGGTCTTGAACTCGCGAATGGTTCCGATGATGCGGTCCTGATCAGCCTCGCTCAGATAGGCATGCATCGGCAGGCACAGGATGTTCTTCGGCAGCGTTTCCGACACGGCAAGGCCGCCCGGCGCGCGCATATAGTGCGCATATGCTTCCTGCAGATGCAGCGGCTTGACATAATAGATCACTGAAGGAATGCCGTTGGCCTGCAGATGCGCCTTGAGCGCGTCGCGGTTCTCGGTCTCGATGGCATATTGCGCCCAGGCCGAGCGTGAACCCTCCGGCATAAGGGCGACCTTGACCACATCCTTCAGGCCGTTGGCATAGCGCTTGGCCACGATCTGGCGCGCTTCCATCTCGTCTTCGAGAATGGCGAGCTTCTCAATGAGGACCGCCGCCTGGATCGTATCGAGGCGCGAATTCATGCCGACGCGCACATTGTCATACTGCGTCTCGCCCTTGCCGTGGAACAGGATGGAGCGCAACAGGTCGGCCAGCGCCGCGTCATTGGTGAACATGGCACCGCCGTCGCCATAGCAGCCCAGAGGTTTTGCCGGGTAGAAACTGGTCGCGCCGACATGGCCGAACGCGCCGCACATCGCATTGTCGCGCTTGCCGCCGATCGACTGCGCCGCATCTTCGATCACGAACAGGCCATACTTGTCGGCAATCGCCGATACCGAGGTGTAGTTGGCGGCGAGGCCGAACAGATCGACCGGGATGATGGCCTTTGGCTGCAACCGGCCTTCCGCCAGGACGGCCTTGATCGCCGCTTCCAGCTGCTCGACATTGATGTTGTAGGTGTCGGCGTCGACATCGATGAAAACCGGCTCCGCTCCGACAAGCGCCACGACCTCGGCGGTGGCGGCGAAGGTGAAGCTCGGGCAGAACACCGCATCACCCGGACCGATGCCGCGGGCCATCAGCGGAATCTGCAGGGCATCCGTGCCATTGGCACAGGCAACCACATGCTCGACACCGAGATATGCACCAAGACGCTTTTCGAACTCGGCAACTTCCGGTCCGAGAATATATTTGCCTTCACGCACCACTTTGGCGATTGCCGCATCAAGCTTGCTGCTAATCCGTTCACGCTGTGCGCCGAGATCGATGAACTGCATCATTGCTCCAATATCAATTGTTCCGCGAATCCGTCGCGGAAAACGGTCAAGACAACTCTTTAGAAGGGCCGTGGGAGGTCTGCCAGACGTTGTCGTTCAAAGTTTGTCCGGTCTTGTAACAACGCTTTACACTGAGCGCAATCTTGCAGCACTTGTGGGGCCGCAGGACGGATCAGCTCGCCTTGTCGTGCGCGACCGTGCCGGCGGTCAGAATCCGCAGGACGCGAATCGCTTCCTCACCATCGGTGACCGGCTCGCTGCGCGTGTTGATGCTGTCGATGAAATTCTGGCATTCCCGGGTCAGCGGCATGCCCTGCGCAATCTTGACATAGGTCGGCTCTTCCGTCGTCGACGCCCACTGGCCGTTATCCTGCCAGATCGAATGCTTGTAGACGGCAAGCTTCTTGTCCCACTGCTCCATGTCATCGAAAACGGCCATGGCCTTGGTTCCCACCACCGTAAGCCTGCGCTCGCGATAGGGATTGAGCCGCGAGGCAAAAAGGTGCCCGCGAATATTATTGGGAAAGCGCATGTGCAGATGGGCGAAATCGCTGAGGTGATCGAGCACCGCCGCGCCCTCGCCGCGCACTTCCAAAGGTTCGGTGCCGGTGATGGCCAGGATCATCGACAGGTCATGCGGCGCCAGATCCCAGAGGGCATCGTTTTCCGTGTGGAATTTTCCAAGACCGAGACGATGGGAATGGATATAGCGCACATCGCCGAGATCGCCCGCCTTGATGAGCTCCAGAAGCCGTTCGAATGCCGGATGAAAACGCAGGACGTGTCCGACCATGAAGATGCGCCCGTTGTCGCGCGCGGCCTTCACGGCGGCTTCCGCATCGGGAACGGTCAGGGCAATCGGCTTTTCGACGAGGACGTCCTTGCCATTGGTGACGGCGCGAATCGCCGCAGCCGCGTGAAATTGCGGCGGCAGGGCCATGACGATGGCATCGACCTCCGGATGGGTGAAAAGATCGTCGACTTCAATGTGCAGAACATTCTGCTCCGCGGCGAAGCCGGCGGCGCGATCGGTGTTCTGGTCGGAGACTGCAAACAGCGCCCCGAGACTCTTCAATGTCCGGATATGATTGCTGCCCCAATAGCCGCAACCCAGCACTGCAATCCGTGGAGCCATCTTTTCAGCCTTTTTCATATCGGCATCCATTATCCGCAGGAAGAAACGAACACAAGTCTTCGATACGGAGAAGATTGCTTGACAGGCCGTTGCTCCCCACATATATCCGCCCCGTCCCTGTCAATTGACAGCGCGTCCCCCGGTCCTCACTTGCAGGCTAGCCGTTCACGGGTCGCATGACATATGGGGCGAAGTAGCTCAGTAGGTTAGAGCAGAGGAATCATAATCCTTGTGTCGGGGGTTCGAATCCCTCCTTCGCTACCATTGTCACAGCCGACAAGCCGGCTCCCAGAAGACTGGATAGATACCCCTTTATTTGAACTACGTATTCGTCACCTTTGTGGCGAGGCATGACGATTACTTCTGCAACCAGCTCACGGAACGAACCTATGAGCTCACTATCGGGCGCAACATCCCCCTGTGAAAGGATGGAGGCCAGATTCTCTATGTTCTCCCGAAAGCGCTCTACGGCCTGCGGATGAAGCTCAATGACATTGGTGTCTTCACCGGCAGTTGCCAGATCGGCGTTAAGCCTATCTTTCTCCGCCCTCAATGAGGCAAGTAGCGGCTTGGCTTCATCATCGGATATTAGATCGGCAGCTATCTTACCAATCAATCTGTCTAGTTTGGATTGCGTCTCTGCCAACTTCTGCGAGGTTGTACCGCGACTTCTGCGAGCCTCCGACTCTATTCGCCGGCGCTCATCACGATAGGCTTTGACGTATTCCGCGATGATTATCGGATCTGCGAATTGGAGCCGTAACGCATCGATCACATGGGTTTCCACCTTCTCGATATAGTATCGCGCGGAATTGCTGCAGGAACGAGACTCCCGGTATGTGCTGCACTGAATACGCGGGCCGCTCCTGTCATGGCCAATCATAACCAGACCGCCTCCACATCCACCGCATTTCAGCAGCCCGCTAAGTACGCGCTTGTTCCTTGGTGCATGGTTAGCATGCACCCCGCCGACAGCTTCCTTGCGTGCCTGCACAGCATCAAAAAGCGTCTGGTCGATAATTCGAAGGTGCGGCACATCGGCATATCGAAACTCGGAGGGATCGTTTGGCCGTGATACCCGCTTGCCGGTCGCGGGGTCTTTCACCATGCGCACACGATTCCAGATGATGCGGCCCGAATAAATAGGATTGCGTAGAATGCCATTACCACGCTTGCCATTGCCATTGATCGTAGGAGCGGACCAGCGCGGACCGCGTGGCGCAGGAATGCCATCGTTGTTCAACGTACCCGCGATATCGCGCGGACTTTGACCAGCAGCGTAAGCTTTAAATATCCGAAGTACCGTTTCAGCCTCAGCAGGAACAATGCTTAGCTCGCCAGCCTCCCCCAGGATAGGGCTATATCCGTACGCCTTGCCACCTGCGTTGCGTTTATCGTCAATGACGCCCATGAGGCCACGCTTTACTTTGCGAGCCCCCTCCTCGCGCTGCATTTGGCCAACAATGCCGTGCATGCCGATCTGAAGAGAATCCTGCCTGCCGCCGTTGACGCAATTTATCTCAATGCCACGGAAATTCAGTTTCTTGTGTATGCCTGCTAGATCTTCCATATCGCGGCTGATGCGATCAGGTGCCTCTGATATCAAAACGTCAAAACCACCCTCATGAGCGGATTCCATTAAATCAGCCAATCCGGGACGACCGAACATCGAGGCGCCAGAGCGCGCTTTGTCTGAGTAACACGCAACTAAGCTGCACCCGATACGCACCGCGTATTCCGAGCATAGCATGATCTGGTCATCTACTGATTTATCGTTCTGAAGGTCAGTAGAGAACCGCGCATAGATGGCAGCACGCTTCATATTGTGACCTCGTTAAAATGCTCAGGCAGATTCCAGGGCTTTGCGCCATACCTCACGCGGAACCGGTTGTGGCCCTCAAAGATTTTTTTGGCTTCGGGAGATGAATCCTTGTCCCGCACAATGACATTCATTTTTACAAACTTCCACCATGTCCCTCCCTCGGCTACATAGTCGTGTTTGCGGCCTCCCGGCTGTAGCATCTTACGAACATCATCATCCGTTGTGCGCCAATGGTCAGGTATGCGATTATCCTTTGAGCGGTAATGATTGAAGCAATCGCCGCTCTTAATTTGAGCCGATCCATAAGAGATTACATCGTATGGGTTGAAATAGACGATCGTGCCGCCCCTGCTTCCCGCCAAAAAGTAGTCCCAATCCAATCGAGCGCAGACCTTCCGCGTGGCTCGGATCAGCGACACTCGGTGCTTTTTCTCTATCCGATTTGCGCCGAAGAATACGCGGTCAGCTAAATCCTCCACAGTGAATGAGCTGTCTGGATTCTCCAGAAACACTTTCTCAACCGCCCTTTCGATTTTTCCGGGTCCGCGGCTCATATAAGTGTTTCCAAGAGAATGTCGTACGTCGCATGGAAACACATAGTCATGGTGCCATTCGCCTATTATCGTTTGCGGCCTCCGGTGCGCGCGCGTCGATGCGGGCCTGTCGGCGGGCCATCGTGCGGATCATGCTCAAGAGCGGCTCTGATGCTAGCAAAGGCGGTTTGGCTTTAATCAATATCATCTTTGACTCACCTTCCTTCTGGTTATGGTTGCTAGTCGGAATTATCTCGATCCAAACGCAAAATTGTGCAAACGGCCCCAACAAAAGTTTTTCGGACCGTTTTCAATAAAAAACGCGGGCAAGCTGAAACTTACCCGCGTCGATGGGTGGCCACCCGCGTCTTATCTTCTTTTCGATGGTCTCATTCCGGGCTCCTCGGGTTCGCCGCACTGGGGAGGTTGCGGCGGTTGTGGTTCTCCTCGCGCAGGTGGTGACTGCGTTGATGGTCGTGATTAGTGGAACCTGCTGTTGTACGCTGCCACCTGCCGGCGCCAGCGGCGTATAGAAGACGCGTGAAGGCCGGTCACATCAGCGATAACGTTGATCTCGTATCCGGCGCGCAGCATCGCCACAATCACATCCCGATGTTTGCTCTTGGTGCGCTCCAGCAGCGCCATGCGAGCCTGTGCTTGCCGGCGGATTCTGCTCGTATCGCCAGCCCATGGATTGCCCATCCGGTTGGCAATCGCATTACTGAGCATGATAGCCAGTTTGAGTTCTTGCTGGCTCTTCGCATTCTTGATGGTGTCGCGAGCAAGTTCGTGGAAATCCTGCCAGGAGATCTGCGTGTCTGGAAGGATGAAAGAATCGAGAGGCGTGCCGTGCGCATAGTCAACGCCGGCAATTGGCATGCGAGATGAAATCCGGGGTCTGTCTGCAAACTCTTCAAGATACATAGTGCGGCTCCTCGTTGCGTTCAGCAATAAACTTCTATATCAGTAAAAAACACCAACCTTGGTGCAAAGTCAACATTATTTATTGATGTTGGTGTTTTTTATTGAGGATAGCGCGATGAACCCTGCTCAATGTCGAGCTGCACGAGCAATGTTGGAATGGACGCAACCTGAATTAGCGAAGGAGGCCGGCGTCTCTGCGTCAACGATTCGAGATTTTGAAGCTTCTCGACGGATACCTATTGCGAATAATCTCGCGGCAATCGAACGCGCCCTCGTCGATGCAGGCGTGTTGTTTATCGATCCGAACGGCAATGGTCCTGGTGTGAGGCTGAGGGATCGATGATGAGACGATTTGGTGTAGCGTACCGGACGGGAGATATTTCCATCGATCAAGTGTTGGAAGTGATTCACAATAGCACTTTGCAGGTGCCCAACGAGTTGCAGATGGGAGGAGAGCAATACGACAGTTGGCTCGTCTTTATGATTGAACTTGTGGAAAAATTGCCAGAAGAGCATCCAGTGAGATTAGCATGCGGGAGCCTGTATACATACGGACAACACTGGAATTATCGGTCAACATGGGACGAGAAAAAATGCGCGACGCATTATACCACGCTCATTACTCGGCTTTGGCCAGTCCTGGATCGCGTCGCCTCGAATGGATCGGTGGGACGTTAGTCACCCCGCTTCCCAAACTTCGTTCAGTACTTTGGCGGCAAGCGCCGCCTTGTCGAAAGGCAAGAATCGCCCATAATGTTTGGCTACGGTGTCTGGGGTGTCCTGGATAGCATAGCTGGCCTGTTCGTATGATCCGGTCTTTTTAAGAATGTGCGTCGCGAGCACATCGCGCACATTGTGGGGGCCGTGTGGCAACAGACCCTTGATGGCGCCACGTTTCGTGAATGGGTTGTAAATGCCGTACCGCTGGATGATGAGACGCCATGCTTCGTAGAAAGTGGTTCTATCGTAGGAAGCATCTTCAGAACTAGACTTGACCGTCTTGATGAACAGTGTACCTGGATCCGCCGCTTCGGATAAGAGACATGCGCGATGGCGTTCAATGTATTGTTCTAGGCATTCATAAAGCCCAGCAAGATTTGGCAATATGAGCCTAAACGGTTTGTTCGCGAAATATGACGAGTCAGCATTCTTGAATGCAATTGCGGGAATGAAGACCTCCCAGCCCATTTCCTTATTGTTCCAGCGCAATTCTCCCCGCTTTAATTCGACAAGCTGGCGTTCGCTGCGAGGTAATTCGTGCCGCCGACACAACAACAGTTGCCTCAGGTTTTTTTGACGGAGGCCCAGATGGAGGCCAAGCCGTAACATCAATATTGAGCGAACAGACTCGGCGGCAGATTTGGGATACCGCTTCTCGTCTGGCATCAATCTAACTATCTCATCTGTAATCTTTCGATATTCGGCGACGGGACTGTCAGACTCTAGGATTGGTAAAATTGGTTCAAATGCATCACGATGTACGCGCGCTACCTTCTGTATTTCTTTTGCCCTGGTTAAACAGTGTTTGTGGCAAGCATCGCAAACTGAGTGCCAATTGCTAGATGCACTCTCTATGTCAGTTGCACTTATCAGGCCATCAATAGCCGAAAGAGTTTTCGCCAAAGACGGTGTTTGACGGAGCCACCCTGTTTCGGGGCGTGTCAGAGCAATCGCCAACCGTAACATGTCGATTTCCCAAGACGTGTAGAATCCTCTTCGCTGCTCTCTCCATCGGAGATACCAGTCCCAGACTGAGGGAAATGCAAGCAAGCCAAAAGTTAATTTGGCATGTGCAACGCCTAGACCACGGACGGGGCCACTCTCGCTTGCGACCAGCGCTCCAAACAATAATCCAAGATGTTCAACTTTTTGAGATGCCGTCTCCTCACCCCAAATACCATTTCGCTGGTATCCATACGCAACTAATGTGGCTGTCTTGAATCGCAACAGATCATTCATCTGATTCCTAAGATGGATAGGCGCTTCAACGCTTGCTCGATCGAGCTCTGGGTCTGCATCCTTGCCCAGAATAAGACGCTCTCTATCTATGGGATTTCGAAAGCTAATTGCGTATCGCTGCTTCATAGCGATAGCTTGAAAACGCCTGTAGTCAGTGGCGCCACTTACGATGACCCCCCTAACCCAAGCCAGTATTTTTTCCTGTTCATTTATAGGACGCGATTCAAAATCATCGGGCAAATGCCATGCCAAACGGCGACGTTCGGAATCTGCTATCTCTACGGGCTTAAATCCATAAGCAGCACGTGATTTATGCGGTAGCTTCGCTTTGAAATAGCCTGCAGGCAATTGATATCGACGCTCGATACGCTCAAGGACCTCAAAGCTTTCTATATTTCTGGGCGCTCGGGTAGCAGCCATCCAGCTCCAAAAAGTTTTTCGGTCAAATTTTTCACTTGGTTTAATTATGGCTCTGGTCAATGACCAAGTCGTGTCGCCATGTCTGTCCATATGGAGCCTTAGGGCGCCATGAAATGTTTCAGGATCTTCCCACGTAGCCCATAGAGCTTCCGGAAATTCGACCACTGATTTGGGCTTTGTACCCGGTTTGATTCGGGCGGGGAAAAGCTGATCGAGAGGATCCTCCTGAACAATATGCTGAGGCTTTATTCGAATTCTTTTTGTGCTGACGACGATCGGCACGGCTGCCGAGCCATCCAGCGTCTGCCTTTTATTAGACGTGGTAGGCTTCGTCGGTAGCTTCTTGATCTCACGAACAACTAGTTCAAAGATTGCGCTGATATCCTTTGACGCTTGAATCAATCCTTCTGGATCGATGTCGCACGCCTTACCAATGAGATACCAGTTGAAACCGTGCCCCAACCTTGGCGGATATCGCGCTTCCAGATAGCTCTCGCTAAGAAACTGTTGAAGCGATTGAACGTCATTTGGTGGGAAATATGCCGAAACTCGGATTTTGCAAAAATCTGAAATTTTGCGAACTATGATACGACGCATATAAGACACCTATCCGTGCAGTTGCTTGTACTCCCTCAACGCCTCTGCACGCCGAGCATCCAGGTAATCTGCGAAATCTTGTAAGTGAACACCTCTCGCACTTCGTTGGCTGGATTCTAGCCGCAGAAGAGGCAGGACAATTTCGCCAAGGCTGACCTTTCTCAGGAACTTCTCAACGGTTAAATGGGTGAAGAAGTCTCGACATAAGATTTCCACTGGAATGATTGTCATTGGGCCGTATTGAGCAAGCAAGAGGAAGCTAGTATTTAGCTTTGCGTTGTCGGCGTTGGGGTGTTTCATCAAAGCTCCTAGTGTATTGGCAACCACCTTCCCAAACTGGGACACCAACTGTAAAGTCCATCCATGAACACCATTTCAAATCACCTCCACACGTGCGGGCGCCATGAGGGCGCACCGCTTGATTGCGGAGATGGTCGTGAACTTCAAACGGAAGCGCCCGCGGATTGCGGCATGTGGTCTTTGTAAATCCCATAAGACAAATGGCGCCTGCCCTCGGCATAAGGACATGCGCCACGGCAATCGCAAGCGATATCTGGCCGACAGCGATCAACTGAAGTGTGAGGGTGTGATGGTTCCTACTGGAAGCAAATGAGGAATAGCTACTTTGCCATCCCATCTTTCAATTTCAACAATAGGTTGGAGATATTGGCCACGGTTTTAGGGTCGATGCCGTCTATCTCCGACGTCGCGAGAATTTCTGCCAGATAAAAATTCAGCTGTTTTTTACCAGATTTACCATCAAACCGTTGGCGAACTTTTTCCTTCGTCTCCTCTGCAATGAGGTCTTCTAATTTTTTACCAGCGAGACTGCTGTCCATATCCGCAAGTGTTAATGCTATACCGTCGGATAATATCCAGTCTGCTATGTACTTTTCTCTTGCCCTCTTCCCGGCAACATCATCGTCTAAAAGTATGCGAAATTGGCGACCCTCTGACAGAGCGCGAGAAATTGCGGGTCCCAATGATCCGGCACCGAAGCCTGGGACTATTCGCATACCCCCTGGTCTCTTCATCTGCCTCAATACATACTCGAATGCGTTGAAATCGCTTATCCCTTCAACGAAGACTTGAGGCCCAGAACCAACAAGAGCTGGCTCTTGGTACTGAAGTCTTTCCAAAACTGGTTGAAAATAGGATACACGGTCCGGTTGTTGGCTTACAAAATCGCGGTAAGACGTCACCTTAATATTCGTTGGTGTCGAAGAAAACGATGTAGCAAAATCGTCAGAATCATAGTCGACTGACTCATTCTCCACTATATATGCACCTGAGAGCCATTTGGGCTCAATCATATGGTGACTGTGTGTCGAGTAGAAGACTATATTTCCGTCTTTGGCTATCCTTTCAAAACTTTCCAAAAGTTGTGCCTGAGCCCTCGCATGCAAATTGGCAGCAGGTTCGTCAAAAAGAAATAACGTTACTTTACCTCCGCTTGACTTGAATCTAGTAAAAAGCAAGAACGAAAAGAACCAGCGAAAGCCCAATGATCGCTGATTAATTTGATACAAAGACTCTCCGTCCGATACGCTAAATGTCGCATACGGCAGGTCATTGAAACCAGGATCGATATTCCAATCAACCTTAATCTGTTTTGCGGAAACTGGGCGATTGAACACCCGTTGCCAGTTGCCGAGTACTTCTTTTGTAATGGCGGCAGACAGTTTATGAAAAACTGCTTCAACGCTGCGCTTGTCAGTGTCTTCGAAAAACTTGGGAAACCAAGAAGGCGTAGCGTCTCGCGCTTTGAAATCAGAAATTCTCTTAACAACATGGGTTTCGAGATTGAGGCCGCCATCGATAGAATCAAGAACGTCCTGCAACACTGATCGGTAATATCGGTTTACCGGCTTTTCATTTTCATGTTCGGACAGGTATATCTTTTGAGGCAAATCCACCAAGAATGTCGGAAAATATGCCATGTTCGGAAGCTTATTCTTGATCGAATTTACAGAGGCAATCCATAGATCTTTTTCGGACGAACCCTTATCCGGTCGTACATAATTTTTAGGTTTTTTGCTTTTCCCGTGAAGAATTATTGGTTCAAAACCGTTCCAGTAATTCATAAACTCTTTGTACGTGCTATCTTTGAACAAGTAAGCACGTTCCGCTGTCATCATGTCGGGAATGCTTTTCCGATCAAGAGAAAGCTTTTCGTCGGAAAAAATAGAAACAATATCGTCCTTATCTTTTTCTGTTAATTCAACAGTTGATGAGATAGATACTTTTCCGTTGAATGCTGCGCTCTCGTGGATGGGAATTAAACTTGCAATGTGCTGTTGCGCATACGGTCCATCAAAAAGTTGATTGTTGGTACGATCGGATGTGATGAAGTGTGAGAGTGCTTCTAGCACCGTTGTTTTCCCACTTTCATTTAACCCGATGAATGTAAGAATCTTGTTTTCTATACGGTTATGAAAATCAAACTCAGCAGATTCAATGCCTTTAAAATTCTTGATCGCAAACTTTTTAATTCTCGGCACTTTTCTCTCCGCCCGTAAATATTATTCTCCCACGTTATTCTTTAAGGCAACGAGCGTGCAAGTATTTATCTCCTTAGGTAATGGCATTGCCGCATAATTGTGCCACTTAACTCGTGACAATATCGCATCGCAATCCCAAATTAGAGAAAACTCTGCCCACCTCATACTCAAATATAAAAGGTGGGCAGGATTTTAACATAGCTACAACACCCGCGACTTCTGCGCTTTCCTCACGGTGGTCACGATGTGCGCAGGCAATTCGGCACGGTCACGCGCCATGGCTTGTTCAATCCGTGCAACCGCGCCAACGTCGGCGCCGCGGGCATCAATGGTCGGTGCGTAAGTCACTGAAACGGGCGAACTTCCACCACCGCCATAAGAAAGACTGGGCATGCTCGGGCCACGTAGCTTGTGGTTGGGAATGATTTGTGCGCCTTTCGGGACGTTCATCAATTCCGGGCCACGCTCACCGACCCATGAAAGACCACCAGGCGCATTGTCCGTGCCATCAGCAAAGCCTAAAATCTTACCGATGCCGCCTAGAATGCTACCACCTGACGAGCCGCCGCCAGTGGCGCCTGCGATATTGCTGAACAAGCTGTTGATTGCCTGATTCAGAGCCATATCGATGAGCTTGTCGCCAAGCCGGCCCAGTGCATTGCCAAGTGCCTCGGTGGCCTTCACGCCGTTGCGAAGATCAGAAACGAATCCGCTTGCGAAATCCAAAGCCAGGTCTCTGCTTTGGGCGAGCGACTCGTTCATACGAATGAGGCTCGCATTCAGCTCACCCTGTGGGGAATTCGGGTCCAGCCCGGCACTCTTAAGCTGAGAATAGACGCGCTGCTCTGTGGGCGACCTGAACATCTGTTCGCGTTCAAACGTCAAATCCTGCTGCAGTTTTAGTCCAGCTACCTTCTCCGCGGCCTTTCCGTACGACTCTGTCAGCTTATCGATTGCAGCGCGATATTCAGGCGTGAGCTTGCGGCCCTTGTCAGTCGCCTTTTGCAGAAGATCCAACTTAAATCGCAGCGTATCCTGTGCAGTACCGTTGAGACCAATTGTCTTGATCTCTTCGTTCATGCGGTCGATACGATCTTGCCCGCGCTTTAGATTGTCGCGCTCGGCGTTGGCGTCCTTGTCGACCTTCGGCTTGTCGACGTGATTGAGCGATTTGTTGGAAGACTCGAGTTTCTGAAGCTCTGGACCACCAAACCTTTGCTCAAAGTTGAAGCGCGTCTTAAACAATGCCTGAGCTTGGTCGAGCGCATCTTTTGTACTTGGCTTGCCAACGCGATCGCCCGTAAGACCGGCAACATTTGGCCCCCGAAGGCCTGCAGCAATATCGGCGACGGAAGACGACGGCATGCCGTAAATTGTGCCAATAGAGAATTTGGCGTCTTCCGCTTTTTTGATGAGCTTATCAAGCTCACTGGTCATGCTCGACAGGTCGAGAGACTTCCCGGACAAAAGGTCAATCTCATGGATCAAGTCTTTTGCCGATACTTCGCCATTCTTGAACTTTTCAATCATATCCTGAAGAGCAGTCTTTGCCTCACTATTCTTCAGTCCGTTGGCAGTCGAGCTTAAATCGGCCAGAGCCTTTTGATAATCATTCGGTGGTTGAATATTGGCTGCGGCATTCAGTTCGCGGAGTCCCTGCGCACCCTCTAGAAGCTCACCCTTAAGCTTTTGACTAAGCGCTGAACTCTGTATTGCTTCGTTGAAAGCGTCAAAGTCGCCCTTACCTTTCGCCAACTGCTCCCTGAATTTCAGAATCGCCGGCTCAGCCGCTTTGAATTTCTTGTCGACAACGAAATCGTCAGAGCCGGTGATGAAGCCCGACAATGCGACTTTTCCGAAGAATTCACGGTTACTCTGCTCCGCGACCTTTTTGGCCTCTTCTGCCTGCCTGCGTGTGATTGCGTCTAAAACGATGGATGCCGTGGCGCCATATTTTTCGGCGCTGGATTTAGCGCCGTCATAGTAGTCTTTTAGTTCTTTGATATACTCGCCATGCCTTTTGAGCACCTCATCGACGGTTGGAAGCTCCTTCGCGGCCATCAGCTTATAGGCCAGAAATGCAGCGCCACCAGCCGCTACGGCAGCAGTTGCCAACGGAAACTTTGTGACGATACCCATGGCCATATCGCCAACAGCCCGAACGGCGCCCATCGCCCCGCCAGGCCCGCTAGCAACATATGACAAATGGCTCAACTGTCCTGTAAGCGCCTGTACCGGCGAAATACCGAGCGCTAACTGTTCCGTGATACTGCGCACGGAGTGCTGCAGGGCCATCATCTGCGTTGGACCCAGTTGGCTGGAGCCGTGTCCACCAGCGGAATTGCGCCCCTTGATCGCCGCAATGCTGGCCAACGCGGCCTGACGTTCACGACTCATCGCAGCCGCCATTTCATCGGCAGAAACTGCGCCGAGGGCGTTGGCTGTCTTAATCTCAGCGATGGCAGCCTTGTAATTGCTGATGGTAGAAAAGACAGGATTGATCTTGGCGCGCAAGTCATCGAATTGCTTGCCTTGATCAGCCAAGGCGCCAGACCACTCTTTGGTGGCCTTGACGCCGACACCAACGATACCGTTGATTTGGTTCTGCAGGGCCGTGGTCATCGACTTGTCGACGCCCTTACCTACACTTTCAAATCGGCTCTGGATTTGAGCCGCCGACACACCGACATCGCTTACGAGTTTGTTGAGTGCGCGACTAATTGTGGAAGTGTCGGTGCTTACACCGATAATTAGATCATCGTTGTTGTTGTTGGCCATTTTGGCCTCCGTTGATATGAAAAAACCCGCTCAAAGGCGGGCGAAAAGGTGAGGTGTGAGGGCTTGGCGACTTGTCTCAAGGCCTGCTACGAGATGGCGGGCGAGATGGAGAGGGCAGTGGCACCTATGGCAACGGAATTAGATATGAGGCATCGAGTTGTGCCTCTCGTACTTATTGGTTGTGTTTTTTTGATCATGCTTGGGGCTTGGAGTACTAAGTACCCGTATATTATCAAAGCCATTGGGAGCTTTATCTATGACTTTCAGACTCTAATAGGCGCTCTACTGGCACTTGCTGGAGCGTGGTGGGGTGTTTCCGCAATACGGAAGCAAATCCACCAAACCGAAGATCTGGAGAGGCGACGTATATCAAGCAAGAAAGAAGCAGCGAGAGCCGTTCTACCACTAACGTTATCATCCATTACAGGCTACGAAAGAGAACTAATTGGTTCGTTGAGAATGCTCCATCAGCAGTACAACGGGCAGCGATTTAAGCCTGACGCGATAGTGCCCTCTCTACCCGACTTCCCATACGATGTGATATCTTCACTTAAGGAAACAATAGAATTCTCAACGTCAGTAGAGGTCGAAATCTTTGCCCGCTTGTTATCAAATATTCAAGTCTGTGAGGCTCGGGTACGATCCATGTTCTCCAGCATTGAAGGATCCCCCCATAGTCGGCGAAGCGAACTTCGTGCGAACGTGGAAGAGTACATGCTCAATGCGATGGTCATACATAAACGCGCTGAATCAATATTTGATTATGCTCGTCGCGAAACATCGTCCATTCCAATTGACATTAGTTGGCAAGACGTTGAGAGCGCAATGGTTGGGATGTTGTTACTTGGCGAACAATTCCAGGGTTTGAGGCAGTTAATCAATCGACGATCTCAAGGAGACTCCTCAAAACTCGTTGACTAGGGTCATATTCTGAATTGTGGATGCGCGTGAAAAGCGGGGGCACAGGTCCTAGGGAATCGGTCGCGCCAACCTTTTGGGTACCCCTCCCTAGGTCGGCCACCCGTCTGCCAGGGCGGTTGGTGACAATGATGTCAGGGTGCCGACCTGTACTTTGCCATTGCAGCCTCGGCAGCTTCCAACCTCTCAAGCCGTGGATCAGGCAGGCTTGCCGTGAACCGTTCAATCCGCATCTTGCCTGCATGAATTTCGCTGGACCGATATGCCGGATTGCGGCACACAGACACCTCTAACAAGCGCGCTGAGGTGATCATTCGAACCCTGCCATCTTCACCATTCTGCCATTCAACCAACGGGCGATTAAACGACACGGATAACCCAGCACGATACCGCGTGCGCACTGCTTCCATTGCAACATCGCCAGCATCAGTGTGATTGGCAGTGGCGGTGATGCGCAGACCGACGCTGTCTTCAACCAAGTGAAGGGAACCGTCGTCTTGCCGGGCAACGATGTCATCCCAACAGTGATCAACGCATAGCCGGACTTTGCCGCCTGCAATAGACGATAGAAACGCTCCCTTTGCGAACCGTTCCTCAACGACCTTGCCATCAACCGTCACCCAGGCAGGCTGGCCCCATTTCAGAGCATAGCCCACCATCCGCCTTCCTGTTACGGAATGCCCTTCGTCAGACAATGCCGCGCCGCCTCATGTTGGCAACCATGTCATCGATAGCTCGTTGCGCAGGTGTTTTCTTTGCCCTACGCGCGGTGAGGATGCGAGCAACCTCTTGCGGATCGGATGGCAACAACTCACTGCGACTGCCGGTTGCGGTTTTAACGGTGACGCGGCGCAGGCCTTCGGGCTTGGCGCCTTTCGTAGCATGCTCGATGCCGCGGGCTGCGGTTGGTACCGTGCGGATGGTCATTTTTTATCCTTTTCGATGAATCCATACTCCCTTGCCTCGGCAAGCCACCCTTCAGCACGGCTAACGATGCGGTCCGCGCCGAGCGGGCGGAGATGGCCTACCCATGCCACGTCGTGAGATTCGAGATCGTTGGTCAGCGCTGCCAATCCGGCGTGCGCACCTATGAAGGCCTTAATGGCTTCAGCCATAGCTTGGACGCGGGCTGTGTATTCGCTGCGGACTTCCTCGCAAATGATTACTGAGGCTGCGTGTCGTGCCTTTTGGACGCGGGATTGCGCGATATCGATAGCAGTTGTTAGATCGCGGCGCTCAACCATGATTTCCGTCAAACGCGCACGCGGTCCAGATACGGGCAGATCGTCCGGCTCCTCGCCAAGCAGGGCTGCGACCTTGGCCGATTGCGCCTTCTGTCCGTCCTGCTTCTCGTTGCCAATGCGATATAGAAGATCGGTTTCTTCACTGTATAGGACTGCCATTTTGTCCTGCAGAGTGTGCACCAACGCCAACGCTGCGGCGTAGGTCTGATCAGCCTCAGCGAGACTGCGGACGCGGGGCGTGGATGGTGTGGGTTTGTTTTTGCTTAGTAGAGACATTGTGTTCCTTTCAATTATAGAGGACGGCACGTTCTGTGCGGCGATAGCGGTCCCGCTCGCGCGGGCGGCCAGCCTTGACTGCCGGTGCGGTTTCGATTGCTGCGGCCAGACTAATAAGCGGCTCAGGTCCGATGATGACCTCCCGACCAAAGGCTGGTCTTGGCTGCGGGGTGTCGATGACGAACGAGGTAACGGCCATTCCGCCGTTTGTCTGGCGATATGTCATCGTCGCGCCAGGGACGTGCGCGTCGATCCTGATTTCGAAGAGATCGTGCGGATTGTCGATATACGCGGCCAATGTCTGGCCAAATGTGGCGCTGCCCGCGATCGGGCGCATGGAGCAATAATCGGCAACACGTTCGGCGTGGCCGTCTGCCCACTGGTTGCCGAGCAATGCGGAAAGCAGGATTGTTGCGATATGCTTGGTTTCGATCTGTGCCGGGATGCCGGGTGTTGCTGGAATCAGACCAGCGGCGCGAACGACCTCTTGGCAATCCGTGACGATGCCGATGGGAATGCGCAGCGCATCGGCGATGTACTCAGTAGCTTGACGTGCAGTTGCCATTGCGTGGCTCCTTTCGTTTATCGGTAATGTTTCAGTGTGAAAAAAGGCGCATCAGCACCCTATTGGCAGCGTGGATGCTGATGCTTTCGAGGCGCCGCAGCCCGAATGAATTACGCGACGAGCCGACCAAAGCAGCCGCGCAATATGTCGAAGGGCGCAACCCGCAGGCACTCCCTCCGTCAGGGACAAGCCCTGAAACGAAAAAGGGCCGCCGAAGCGAGCCCCCAAATTCACTATTCATATATACCTATTGGGACGCAGAAATGGGGTACCCCTAAGCAGCGCGTGCCGTCAGGTTCGTCCCGCCCCATGCTTCTTGCAGCGTCACCAGGGCCAACCATAGCATGGCGCGCCCGCCACCCTTGGCCGCCTTATCGTTGCCGCACCCATAGCGCTCTCCGATGTCTCTGAGTGTTGCGCTATCCAGTACGGCCTCTTCGAATGGCTCAACTAGCGGGCCAAGTGCTGCGTGCAAACGTTCCAGAGTTTTCCGACCATCAATGGCGGCATTCATGGCGTCGTCGCCATTCCACGGTTTCGCTACAGGCTTGGCTTTTTTCTTCGCTGGGTTGCTTGTTTCGGCTGTAGTCGGTGTTGCGGTCGTCGCTGACGTTGCGACCAGAGCACGTTTGCCGGTGATGAGTTTTACACCCTTGTAATCAATTTTCCCTGTTGTTTCATCGAGTTTGCCCTTGTGAACAAGCTGTGATGTACCAGCCGGTATATCTTGGCCCCGCAACTCATATGCACAGTCCCGAACAAGCTTGCGATAGGAAAGAACCAACTTCAGAAAATCGGCCTCGCCTTCCGTCTTCAGAAGCTTGACGATGGGAAGGTCGATGTTGTCGTTCGCCTCCCGGTACCTGAGCCGTCCAATTGATTGACGCATGACGATCCGCGCTCGTTCCCGGTCCATCAGCAGCCTTTCAACCTTAGATTTTATCTCAATGCGCGCGCGGCTCAGTGAGCGTTCTTCGGGCAATCGGAAGTTGAGAGGGTCGGTTGTGATGCAGCCAACCTTTGCCGAACCTTTTGCAAGTTGGTTGCGTTCCTTTCGAAGGATTGCGCGGAACTCGTCATAGGGGACAGTGATTTTCAGGGGTTCTGCACCCGATACAGGAACATACTTTTCTTCTGCTTCATCGAACTTCTTACGCTGAGGCTTTGTGGTCACCCCAGCGAGAAGGCCGGCGTCTTCGTGATTGGAATAAAGCTTCTGGCAATAGAGCAAATGCTCAACGCGGTTGAACGGGACATTGTCATTGTCCGCGCTGTGCGGCGAGACTAATTTGGGCATGGGCTTGGTCGGCTCCTGGTCATCATGAAATATCCCGCCGCCGATCACGGTCGGGCTGGTAAGCGATTGATGGTCAGTATGCGGGTGCTCGCGCAAAATTGTGCAAACGGGTGCGAGGAATGTTTTGGTGGTGATGGGGCTACCATCTAACGAACAAGGGACTCAGCGCAGGGTGTCAAGCGTGACTGTGCGAGGATCGCGCATGCCACCGGGCATTTGCAGGATAGTGGCGTCGGACAGAGCCAAGCGGTGGTTTTATGATAAAGTAAACGCGGAGAGCACTGGATAACTGGGATGAGCTGGGTATTACCCCGATTGCAGCCTTGCGATTCTACCATGAATCACCGAACCTGATTCGCACTGGAAGAGACCTACGGCGTCCGCTAACAACTGACTTAAACCGCAGGCCTCATCATTCCAGTTGGCTCCCACTGCGGGGACTGGGGGGATCGGTTGGCGCCGGTCCCCTTTTGCAATTTCAGTATGACTGAAACTTAAGCTCACCTTACACTTCGGTGCGCTTTTCGCAACATGGTTGGGTGTCTGTCGATCTGATTACGGACAACGACCGACATTTTTCCTGTTAACAACCGTTTGTTGATCCATCCACTGGAAGTGGTGGTTTTTCGGTGGGGCGTTGTTCACGCGGCCAGCCCCATCTTGGGCAGCCACTCGATAACGCGCTTTCCCTTTCGGAGAACACGGACTTTCATTCCGTCCCAATCTCCTGGGTCGGTGTCATCATCCACGATAATCCCAAGGCTCAAAATAAGCTTTTGAAGCTCCTGCTGCCCTCGCAACTGTTCTGCCTCATTTGGGGATTGCAAAACAATCTCATGGCATTCGAGTCCTGACTCATCATCAAAGTACATATCCATATAGTCGACACCCTCATCGGACGCTGTAGTGACAACCTCAAGCGTGGCTGTGATCTCTTCTTCCCTTGGTTCGGCAGCTTGTACTGTCGTGGAAGGCCTGTTGCTATTGGCTGGCTTGGGGATGCGTTCCTTTTTCGCATATCCGGTGGGCGGGTCTTCCATATAACGCCGATCGCGAATCCACACGTGCAGATGTCTCCGGGGAGCGTCAGGCTTGCCTTGGGCTTCCCAGGCCTCGCGCCAAGCTGTTGCCGAAGAAACCAGTACAGCCTGCCGTTCATCGTCCAGTTCCAGCTTTGCATATTCAGATTCTGCCTCGACGCGGTTTTTCTTCACGCCATATGCAAACCATAGTTCGTCGAATGGACTCTTTATCTGCGTGTTCGCCGGGGCGCCCGTGAGGGCAGCCACAGGCGGAACATGCACATTGCCATCTACTCTCGTCTCCGGGTCTGGTACCCGGGTCGAGGTAGATGGGTCTTTGTTCATAGAATCCCGAACGCTAACCGCCGTAGTGTTCGTATTTTCCCGAACGCATGTGTTAGTGTTTTCCCGAACGCTAATTTCGTAATCCGTAGTGTTCGGAATTTTATGAACGCTAGAGAGTTTTTCCCAAATTGGGACATAGCGGCTGGCACGGCTACCGATGCCTTTTTCTTGATTTAGGTAGCCCCATGAAACAAGGTCAGTCAGTGCCTGGTGAACGTCACCCGCATAGAGGCCCTTGCCGGACGGATCCCGATCTTTGGTTGTACTTACGATATGGCGCACACTGGCAAGCGCATCACCGTATTTTGAGTGGTACCAGTCGAGAATGAAGCCGAACACGAGGCAGTGCTTACGCTTCGCACGAGCATCATAGGGAAGCAGTTGCAGCAGCTTGAACTTTGCCTCCAGCGATTCAGGTTTGGGTCTTTTATCTTCCGATGTCATAGGCTGTCGCCTCCCGCAGGGCGGCTATCGCCGCGTCTGTGATTTCCTTTGCGATAACGGGATGGAAAGTTGCAACGTGTTTGCCGCACGAATGTGGGGCGTGAATTCTGACTTTGCCATCCTGGTTCTTCTTGAGAAGGAGGCTGTAAAGTCTGACGTACTCCGAGAGTTCAACGTCAACGCGCGCCAAAGCGCCCGGCCCATCCAAGGGTCGGATTGATAGGATTCTCATTATGTTTCCTGTGTGGAGGGGCTATATTCTTGGAGTGCCTTGATCATCGCGGCGCGCCAAGTTCCGAGATCAATAAGATCAATAACTTGATGTCGGCTATCGGACTGCAAACAGTCCTTCGCTACCATTGTCTTTCCAAAGAAGGCGGTTTTCAGATCGGCGCGGCGCGAATTGCGGTTTGCCACTGTAGCCGGTCGCGAAAAACTGATTTTTGGACAGCAGAATTTAGAACAATGCCATTTTAAAACGCTCTGGGTATTTCGTGTGCCTTCACAAGATCGAAAATTCAAAGAGCCCTCAAAGCTGGTTTCAGGGCTCTTTGTTGTACAAATTCAATTTTGAACTTCAGCCAGCTTCACTTGGTTGAAGCCGGACTCGTCCAATTTTCCTGTGCGTTGCCGGTCCACGACGAGCCGAGTGGCTGCATTGACAACCAGGTCTCCACGAGCTTGCCCGCTTCGGTTCGATACGACTGCATACCTGCCCGACTGCGCGGCTCCCCCGTTTCTCTATCAGTCCACTTAAAAGCAAAGCGAAACCACGCGCGGCAACCTTCGAAGGAGTGATCATACACGACGACACGTATATCTGGTCGATCTTCCCGCACTTTCGCAATTTCTGCTGCGTAGGCCTCTCGCGTCACCGTCCGGTCACCTGCCTCGTCATGCCGAATATAGTGTTCCCCGACGCAGCTTGGCACGAGATCGTACTGGCCCTCGTGCCAAACTCGTTCCCATCGATCGAACAAATCGCTGATCACAGAATTATCCGTCACCACTAAATTCCTTTCCGTCTTGTCTCAATGGAAGCAGGCGCACCACCAACAATTATCAGTTCACGAGCATCCGAACCTTTGCCCTCGTTGAGAGAGTAGGTCAATGACACCTCCGTCTGTTCAAAGAGCCTAAAAAGCTCTCTTATCTCATTCACGTCATTGATCGGCATTATGAAACGTCCCTTCAATGGACTCAGACGTGATGCCAAAAGCTCAAACTGATCCTGGCTGAACGTTGCCTTTCCATATTCGCCTTCCGATCCCCAATATGGCGGATCGAGATAAGACAAAGTTCCCGCCCCATCATAGCGACTGATGAACTCCATCCAGTCCATGTTCTCAAGGATGACACCAGCTAATCGTTCGGCGCATCCTCCAGCAGAGGCGCACGAACGATTAAGGTTGAACCGAGGAGCCCGCTCTAAATCGGTCAGTGTCGCAGGATCGCTTGCTTTCAGCCGGTTGAACTCGCGGCGGGACGATATCTGGAAAAGCATTGCGTCCATGAAATGCGGATAGTGGCGCTGAAGAATGCGGAATAGATTGACCACTTCGCCGTTACGATCATTGATATCTTGCCAATCAGAGTGACATTGTGAAGATCGCGCGCGAAAGAGAGCTTTGCTGGCCGTTCCCGTTCTTGCCGAGGTAATCCATTGAAATACCGGCGATTTTCGGCTTTTTACCGGTCAATCGAGCGGCAGAGCATAGGTCTGCTTCACAATCTGGCTCGGCACATCGGTTTTGACATTCTGGATGCCGTTGATCCGCGTCAGATGAGAGGCCTGAAAGTGCCGGTAGTCGTCAAGATCGGCGACCACAACCCGCAGCAGCGCGTCGCTCTCTCCAAGCATGATGTAGCATTCCACCACCTGGGGCAGCCTCTTCATGGCATCCATGAAATGATCAATCGTTTCGGCATCCTGCGCTGTCAGCCACACCCGCGCGAACAGCGAAAGCGATAAATTGACCTTGGCCGGATTGAGCACGGCGACATAGCGATCGATGACACCGGCCTCCTCCAGCAGCCGCACGCGGCGCAGGCAGGGCGATGGCGACAGGCCGGCCTCCCTGGCAAGTTCCACATTCTGCATGCGCCCGTCCTTCTGAAGCGCGCGAAGGATACGCTTGTCGATCTCATCCAGCATCGTTGAAATTTCCTGCCAATATTTCCGATAGAATACAGCAATTATATCAGGAAAACACCATGCCGTGATATACTCGCAATCCGATTGCGCGCCGTGTGCGGTACTGTTCCAATCATGGAAATACACACGCTATTGCTGTTTACGGCGACCGTGCTGCCGCTGATCTGTACGCCGGGACCGGACATGCTGTTCGTTGCATCGCAGGCGATTGCGGGCGGACGCGCCGCAGGCATGCGCGCGACAGCTGGCGTGTGCCTTGGCTATCTCGTCCACTCCACCCTCGTCGCCCTCGGCCTTGCGGCCATCGTGGCGGCGTCGCCGCTGCTGTTTGAAGCGCTGCGCTGGATCGGCATCGCCTATCTCCTGTATCTCGCCTGCAAGCTCATCGCGTCGGCATTGCAGGCCGGGCGGGTGACCGTCGCCGCCAGACCGGCGAGCCGGCAGCTCCAGCGCGGTTTCCTCACGGCCTTTCTCAATCCCAAAGGCATGATGATCTATTTTGCGATCCTGCCGCAATTCATCCAGCCCGGAAGCAGCATTGCGCTGCAGGCGGCGGCCCTGTCGGCTGTCTTCGTCTTCTGGTGCGGCGTGGTCTATGTGATTCTCAGCCTGGTCATCGGGCGATTGGCCGGACGCGGCGGTTTCAGCGACCGGCGCCGGAGAATCGTCGAAGGCGGCGCTGGCGGGCTGCTCATCGTTGCCGCCGGTCTGATGGCGGCAAAATGAACGCGGGCGGGTCCTTGGCTAGCTGATTCTGACCAGTTTTGCCGCAGCCGCCTGTTCCGGCATGTCGACGACGAGCTGACCGAATTCGCGGGTGGCGGGCGTCTGCCCCTCTTCGCTCCAGATCAGGCTGAACACCGCCGTCGGCAGCGGCGGCAAGCCATACTGGCCGTCAAGGATCTTCATTCCCGGTTCAAGGTCATCCCGGGTCATCACGGTCATTGCCAGCCCCGACAGCACGGCGGCACGGATCCCCTGCATGCTCGCCGACGTGAAGACGACGTGCCAATCGATCGACGTCCGGTCCAGCGCTTCGACGCCGACCTTGCGGTTGAGGCATGGAGCCGGGATGAAGGCGAAAGGCAATGACGTGCCCGGCAGCACTTTGAACGTTTCGGCCGCCACCCAGACGAACTGCGTCTGCTTGAGAACTTTGCCGTTGGCCGCCTCCGGCAATGTCAGCACGACGGCCAGATCGAGTTCGCTGGCCTTGACCATCGCATGGAGATCAAGGCTCATGCTGACATTCACGTCCAGCTGAACCTCCGGATTGGTGCGGGCAAACTGGCACAGCAATGTCGGCAGCCGGTCCCCGATGAAATTCTCCGGAACGCCGAAGCGGACGATGCCGGACACCGGCGATGCCTGAAAGCGGCGGCTCAAAGCATCGAGCGAATGCAGGATCTGGCAGGCATAGCGCAGGAAATCGTCGCCATCTTCCGTCAGTCTGACGCTGCGCGTCGTGCGGTAGAGCAGCGACCGGCCAACCTGCTCCTCCAGCCGCCGGATCTGATGGCTGACAGCCGATTGCGTCAGGTTCAGCCGTCGGGCCGCCCGGGTAAAGTTTCCCGCTTCTTTGACAGCCACGAAGGCGCGTAACAGTGTGGGGTCGAAATCCATGTCAGCAGATTAATGACAATCACTAATTTATTCTAGTAAATTAAATCATTTTTGTCATGATACGAACTGACCTAAAGTGGGTGCATTATCCGCTTCGGCGACCATCGGACCGGTCATCCCGCCGTGCCGGTGCTTTTTCGTCCTGACTTGGCCCGGAACTCACCGGCACCGCATGCGTGCCGGGGAAGGTGCGTTCTATTGCCAGGTGCAACCTTGGAAAGAACCTTCCATGTCGCTCTCCTCGTCCCGCAAGAATATGGTGGCGCTGGCTGCCATATGTTTGTCGTCCCTCATGTTCGGCCTCGAAATTTCGAGCGTGCCGGTGATTCTGCCAACCCTGGAAAAGGTCCTGCATGGCACCTTGAAGGACATGCAGTGGATCATGAACGCTTATACCATTGCCTGCACCACCGTGCTGATGGCGGTCGGCACCCTGGCTGACCGCTATGGCCGCAAACGCATCTTCGTCATCAGCCTCGTGCTGTTTGCCATCACGTCCTTCGTGTGCGGGCTGGCGCAGGATGCCGCCATTCTGATCGTCAGCCGCTTTCTCCAGGGCATTGCCGCCGGTGCCATGCTGATCTGCCAGATTGCCATTCTGTCGCATCAGTTTCAGGCAGGGCGCGAGCGCAGCAAGGCCTTCGGCATATGGGGGATTGTCTTCGGCATCGGCCTCGGTTTCGGGCCGATCATCGGCGGCATCATCGTTGCGCTGACGAGCTGGGAATGGGTGTTCCTGGTCCACGTACCCCTCACCATCCTGACATTGATTCTCGTCTTCGGCAGCATCGAAGAATCCAGTGATCCCGAAGCGAAAAAACTGGATGTCCTCGGCATCACCACCCTGTCGCTGGCGGTTTTCGGCCTCACCTATTTCATCACGCAGGGCCCCGACCTCGGTTTTACCAGCATCACTGCTTTGACCATCATCGGCGCATCGGCGGCGAGCTTCATCGCCTTCATCGTCGCGGAAAACCGCAGTCCCCATCCCATGTTCGACTTTTCCGTCTTCCGCATCCGCAACTTTTCCGGGGCTATCCTCGGCTCCATCGGCATGAATTTCAGCTTCTGGCCGCTGATGATCTACCTGCCGATCTATTTTCAGAGCGGCCTCGGCTACGATATTGTCGCGGCTGGACTGTCGTTGCTGGCCTATACGCTGCCTACTTTGGTCACCCCGCCATTGGCGGAGCGCCTTTCGCTGCGCTACCGGCCCGGTATCGTCATTCCGCTCGGGCTGTTCACCATCGGCCTCGGCTTCATGCTGATGCGCGTTGGCAGCAGCGTTGACCACGCAAGCTGGCTGACCATGCTGCCCGGCTGCCTGCTGGCGGGTATCGGGCTGGGTTTGACCAATACACCCGTTACCAACACGACCACCGGTTCGGTGTCGAGCACCCGCGCCGGCATGGCCTCAGGCATCGACATGAGCGCCCGGCTGATCACGCTCGCCATCAATATCGCGCTGATGGGCTTTATCCTGCTGGAGGGCACGCTGTCTTATCTGAAAAGCGTCTTTGCCGGGTCGTTCGACCCATCCCGGTTGCGCCTGCTGGCGGAAAAAATCGCCGCCGGAAACTTTGCGAGCCTCCCGCAGTCCTTTCCGGAACTCACGGCTCTGGACCCGGACGGAACGCTTGTCCATGATGCGCTGATCCACGGTTTTGGCCTGATCATGCTCTATGGCGGTGCCGGCGTCTGGGTTCTGGCGGTGATCAGCTTCCTGATCTTCGGGCCGAGGAAACGCCTGAGCGAAGCGACCGCCGCGAACCTTTGAAGCCGGCACGGTACTGAAGGTCATCGACACGGCCGTTTCCGTGAATTTCAGCGCGCGAAAAGCCTGACCACCATGTTTGCCAATCCCCTGTAGGGCGGCTTGATCCGGTCGGTCAGCGGCATCCTGGCCTGATGCAGGACCGGCATGATCTTGCTGAAGGTCAGAAAGCCTTCGCGGCCGTGATAATGGCCCATGCCGCTGGCGCCGACACCGCCGAACGGCAGATCGTTGCAGACATTGTGGAACAGCGTTTCGTTCACGCAGACGCCGCCGGCCACAATGTTCGCCAGCATTTTTTCCGTTTCCGCCTTGTCATTGCTGAAACAGTAGAATGCCAGCGGCCGGTCATGCCCGTTGATATAATCAATGGCCTCATCGGCGCTGCGATAGGTCTTGACCGGCAGGATCGGCCCGAAGATTTCCTCCTGCATGATCTTGCTGTCATCGCCCGGATCGAGCACCAGCGTCGGCGGCAGCAGGCGCTCGTTTGCCGCCCGTGCCGCATCTTTCGGCTCCACCAGCGTCATCACGTCAAATCCGCGTGCCCGCGCATCGTCAAGCAGACCGCGCAGGCGGCGATACTGCCCCTCATTGACGATATGGGTGTAGTCTGGATTGGCATCGAGCTGTGCATAGCGGGACTTGACCTCCGCCCGCACGGCCTCGACAAATTCATCACGCCGCGCCTCCGGCACCAGCGCGTAGTCCGGCGCGATGCAGGTCTGGCCGGCATTGTAGAGCTTGCCGGTGACAATGCGCGTCACCGCCTTGGCCAAGGGCGCGTCCGCGCCAATGAATACGGGTGATTTTCCGCCGAGTTCCAGGGTGACGGGCGTCAGGTTCGGGGCAGCCGATGCCATGACCTTGCGGCCGACGGCGGTGGAGCCGGTGAACAGCAGGTGATCGAAGGGCAGACCGGCAAACGCCCCGCCCACATCGGCGCCGCCCAGCGCCACGGCAACCCGGTCCGGCGGAAAGACATCGGTGAGCAGTTCCCGCAGGAACTCGCTGGTGCGCGGCGTGTGTTCGGAGGGTTTGAGGTAAACATGGTTGCCGGCAGCGATGGCGGTGGCAAGCGGCGTCAGCGCCAGGTTGACTGGATAGTTCCACGGGGCGATGACACCCACAACCCCAAGCGGCACATAACGCACTTCCGCCCGGGCCGGCCACATGTGCCAGCCGGCCGAACGGCGCTGCGGCTTCATCCAGGATTTCAGATGCGCGAGCATGTGGTCGATCTCGCCAAAGACGGTCATGCCTTCGCCCAGCATGCTTTCATGACGTGAGCGATGGCCGAAATCCGCACTGATCGCCTTGACCATCGGTTCGAGCCGGTCCTTCAGCCCCGCACGCAAGCGTTTCAGATCGTCCTGGCGCTGGGCGTAATCGGGCCGCTTCGCCAGCCATGCGGTTCGCAGGCGATGGAGGGTCGGCACCAAGGCATCGGCAGGTGTGGCGTTCATGTCCATGGTGTTTTCCTCCGGTCTTCTCCGCCTTGTGTTCTACCACGGATGTGAGGGTACCCGTCAGCACTTTCAATGGAACAGCCCATTTGCGAAGGGGTGCGGCCGTGATAGTTTTTCCCCCGGTCCGTCAAGGAGCGAGGAACCCGCCTTGCCTCCCGGCGCGCTGCGCATCCCCAGCACTGCGACCGGCAATCCGAGCCCCATCGGCCCAAGACATCCTGCAACGTGCCACGAAAGGAACTGAGATCATGAAACTGATCCCGCGCAATCCCCGCAACGGCGTTTACCCGGCAACACCGGACTATCTCCATGCACTGGAAGTGCAGCAGCCGGAACGCTTCCTCTACATCAGCGGTACCATGGGCCTCGACCAGAACGGCGTAGCCGGCACGACCCTGGCGGAACAGCTCGATCTTGTCTGGAACAACATCCGGGCCATTCTTGCGAGCGCCGGGATGACGGTCGACAATATCGTCAGGACGACGAGTTACCTGCGCGATCCCGCCTTTGCCGAAGCCAACCAGAATGCGCGGGTGGCGGCGCTGGGTGGCCGCACGATCCCCACGACAACCATTGCCGCCCAGACATTGTCCGAAGCCTGGCTCGTCGAAATCGAGGTCATCGCCGCTGCCTGAACTCGGTCAAACCACTCAGATGCCCGCATACCATTCATAGCCGCGATCTTCCCAGAAACCGCCTTTCCCGCCCCACAGGCCCCTGAAATTGTCGACCAGTTCAATCCGCATGAGATATTTGGCATGCTTGTAACCGAGCTGCCGTTCAACCCGCAGCCGCAGGGGCGCACCGTGCGCCACCTCAAGGTCTTTGCCGTTCATGCTGTAGGACAGGATGGTCTGCGGATGGAAGGCATCAATGAGATCGACACTCTCGTAATATTGGCCGCTGCCATCCAGTGATTTCTCGTACTCATCGGCGCAATAGAACACCGCATAGCGCGCGCCGGGGGCAAGGCCCGCCTTCTGCAGGACAAGGCCGAGGGGAACGCCGGTCCATTTGCCGATGGCGCTCCAGCCTTCAACGCAATCATGCCGGGTGATCTGCGTGCGTGACGGCATCGCCTTCAGATCGGCCAGCGACAGGCTGAGCGGGGTGCGCACCATGCCGTTGACCACCAGCCGCCAGTCGGCAAAATTGCCCTCCATCAGCCTCGCATAGTCTTCGCTGTCCGGCATCTGCGTGCCGTTGGCCTTGAATATGGGTGACAGGTCGGCCTCGGTGAATTCGCGCGCCAGGGGTTCGTGCGCCTGCATGAGACGCTGGGAGCCCATGGTCAGGGCTTCGGCCTTCTGCAGGATATTGTTGACGCTGGTATTTTCCACCAGAGCGTCGCATCCGGTCAAAAGCCCGGTCGCGGCAACGCTGGAGCCGATGAGGAAACGGCGGCGTGAGAGTTCGAACTTCATTTCACTGTTTCCTTGTCGGTCTCGACCGTCAGGCCGTAATAGCCGGTGATCATCGAGCGCAGATTGTTCCAGACGCCGGATACCAGCACCATCACCAGATGCACGATGACGAAGGCGACGAGCAGCGATGCGGTGATGAAGTGAATGGTGCGCGCCGACTGGCGTCCGCCGAAAACATCGAGCAGCCACGGGAAGATGGAATCGAAGCCCGGCGACATGGTAAGGCCGGTCAGCACCATCAGCGGCAGAAGGATGAAAATGACCGCCATATAAGTCAGTTTCTGCAGGCTGTTGTAGCGCCGCGCCTCTTCGCCCTTGGGAAAGCGCAGGCGGGCATGTTCGCCAATCTCATGCGCCAGATGCTGCGGCGTCAACTGGTCCTTCGTCGGCACGATATCCCTGCGGAAATGTCCGGCGATCAGGCCGTACAGCAGGTAGACGAAGCCGTTGATGACAAAGAACCAGGCAAAAAAGAAATGCCAGCGCCGCCCGGATGCCAGGTCCTGATAACCCGGGATGGTGATCCAGCTTGGAAAGGCGCGCGGCGTCAGCTCTCCCTCGACCGTCGATGCGCCGAGAACCCCTGTCGTCGGGATGGAAATCGAACCGACGCGGGTGATGCCCTTGATCGTGTCGCCATCGCTGACGGCACCGATCGAGATGAAGGAATGGTCGGCATCCGCACCATACTGTCCCCAATAGAGATCGGGATGGGCATTGAAGATTTGCAAACCGCTCATCAGGAGGAAGCTGAGGCACAGGACATTGAGCCAGTGGGTCAGCCGCACGGCAATCGAATGCCGGTAGAACAGGATTTTCCTGGGCCGTGCCGTTTCATGATCAGTTACGCTCGTCATGATGCTATCCTTGGCTGTCGGGCAATGGATCCGGTGCCGTCCCGTCAGTGAGACGGCACCGGAGGGATTTTAGTTCTTTTTCGGTGCCATGGCGTCGGCTGGTTTCATCGCATCTTTCTTCATGGCATCGGGCTTCATCGCATCCTTGGCCATGGCCTGCTTGTCGCATTCCTTGGTCATGGCATCCTTCTTCATGGAGTCTTTCTCCATGCCGGCTTTTTTCATGCAGTCAGCCTTCATGCTTTCCGTCTTCATAGGGTCTGCCTTCATGGCATCTTCCGCAAGAGCGCTGTTGATGCCGGCCAGTCCGGAAGCGAGAACGAAAGCCGACAGAGCAATGTGGCGTGCTAGAATGTTCATGGTGGTCTCCTCGATTTGAATAAGACACGTATCTGCGTGCCGTTGAGTTTCGGATGCCATGCGGTCATCCACACTTCCTGGGCATCGCGCTGCGTGTCTCACAGCTGTTCATGCCAGGAATTCTTTGTCCGCAGCCGCGGAATTCAGTTGGTGGCGGCGGCCAGGATCGGCCCGCCATGCGGCGCCTGGATCAGGACGGCCGTGCGCAGGCCGGGCTTGGCCGGTGAAATATGTAGGCTGACCGCCTTGCCGTTCCAGTTTCCAAGATTGGAAAGGCTGTGAACCACGTTCTTGTGCGGCAGCGTGTGGCCGGTATTTTCGCCGCGGCTGACGGGAACGTTGACGGTCTTGTCATCATAGGTCACCACCCAGATATCGGCACCGCTTGCCGGTGCCTTCCCCGCAGCGATGGCGAGGGAATTGCCGGTGATCGTCACGGACAAGGGATCGGGCTTTGGCGCCGTGGCGATCAGGTGGTCGATCTCGCCGATGCGGTTGCCGACGACATCCGCGCGGCCATTGACGACCATCTGCGGGGTAAACGGCCCGTCGCGGCCGAGCGGGGTTTCATAGGTGACCTGCCGGTCCGTATATTCAGGTGCGGCGAAGATATCCTTCCAGCCGAGCCGGTCCCAATAGGTTACGCCGAAGCTGAGGGCCAGAACATCCGGCCGCTTGCTGATCTCGATCAGATTGGCATTGGCAGGCGGGCAGGACGAGCAGCCCTGGCTGGTGAAGAGTTCAACGACAGTCAACGGCTTGCCATTGCCAGCAAAGGCGGTGCTGGCGCCAAGGCTCAGCAATCCTGCAATCACAGACACTGCAGACACATATCCGATATTTTTGCGCGACCCCATAACGGCCTCCTGATTTCCGTGGCGTGATCCGGACCTGTCGGCCGGTCACATCAGGCAATTCGCCGGAAGCTGGAATTTGGTTACACCGATCACGGATTGGTGATCGAAAAGTTCGGCCAGCGGCCACTGGCATGCGGTAACCGCTGTCGATATGATCGGCGCATCTGTAACCTTTTCGCCGTTGCTGCGAATAAAGGAATGAACCAGGGTGCATTCGGTCGAAGCGCGTTTGAAGGAACTGATGCTCGCAAGCCTTGCGGGCGACGCGCAGAGCTATCGTGTGCTGCTCGATGAGGTGGCCAAGCTTTTGCGCCGGTATTTTCTGCGCCGTCTGGCCGATGCCCACCGGGGCGACGCGGACGATCTGGTGCAGGAAACACTGCTCGCCCTGCACACGCGGCGGCAGACCTATGAGCCGGATCGGCCCTTCACCGCGTGGCTGCATGCGATTGCGCGCTACAAGCTGATCGATCATTTCCGGCGCAACCGCATCCGGGCAACCGTGCCGCTGGACGATGTGGAAGACCTGTTTCTGCAGGACAATTCAGACGCCGCCGCAGACCGCATGGATGTGGACAGGCTGTTGCAGACCATACCGGAAAAATCACGGGATCTGATTTACCGGACCAAGATAGAAGGGCAGTCGATCGCGGAAGCGGCCCGAAGCACCGGCCTTTCCGAATCGCTCGTGAAGGTCAGCATTCACAGGGGATTGAAGGCCATAGCCGCGAAGTTGAGAGGACAGGCAGCCGATGACGACAAATGATCTGATCGAGCGTCTCGCCAGCGAATTGAAGCCGGTATCGCGCAAAGCCGTGCTGCGGCGGATCGGCATCGGCCTTGGCATCAGCTCGGTCGCCTCCGCCATTCTCATGTGGTCGTGGCTGGGCATGCGCCCGGACCTGATGACCGCGGCGGGGACCATGGCCTTCTGGGTCAAATTCACCTATACGCTCGCGCTTGCCGTCGGCGGCGCCTGGGCGGTCAAGCGCATTGCCTACCCGCTTGGCAGCATCCGCATCAGCCTTGCCGTGATGGCGGTCGCCATTGCCCTCATCTGCATGCTTGCCTTCGCCCAGCTCGCCATGTCGCCGCGCGATCACTACGCCAACATGATGAAGGGGCACACGATCACGGTCTGCACCTTCAACATCGTGGTGCTGTCGCTGCCGCTGCTGTTTGGCGCCTTCTGGGTGCTGCGTGGCCTGGCGCCGACGCGGCCCACGGTTGCCGGAATCGCGGCAGGCCTTGCGGCGGGGTCGATTGCAGCGCTTATCTACTCTTTCCACTGCGACGAAAGCGCCATGCCGTTCATCGCCATCTGGTACACGCTCGGGGTGATTTCCTCCGGCCTGATCGGCGCGATTGCCGGCCGCTTCATTCTGCGGTGGTAGATTGTAGCCAGGAGCCTACTTCATCAGCCACTCATGCTCGGGCGCGTTGTGGAATTTCCACGTGCGCTTGGGACCAGCCATGACATTGAGATAATAGAGGTCATAGCCATGACAGGCAGCGCAGGGATGATAGCCCTTGGGCACCATGACCACATCGCCATCCTCGATCGCCATCGCCTCGTCCAGTGACCGGTCATCCGTATAGACCCGCTGGAAGGCAAAACCTTGGCGCGGATTGAGCCGGTGGTAATAGGTTTCCTCCAAATAGGATTCCGCCGGAAGATTGTCCTGATCGTGCTTGTGCGGCGGATAACTCGACGTATGTCCGCCCGGCGTGATCACCTCGACCACGAGCAATGAATCCGCCGGTTCGCTTTCCGGCAGGATGTTGGTGACATAGCGCGTGTTGGTGCCCTTGCCGCGCGTTTCCTGGCCGAGATCATCAGGCGCGATCACGCGTACCGGCAGATCGCCGCCGAGGCTTGGCGCCGAACAGACGGCAAGTTCGACAGCCGTATCGGCCACCACCGACCAGTCGCAATTGGCGGGCATATAGACCGACCACGGCTTGCCCTCGAAGGGCGACATGCGCGCGCCCAGCAGACCGAGGTCGTGACCGTTGACTTGAGCAAATCCCTTGCCCGTCACGAAGACAAGACAGACTTCCGTGTCGCCGCTGCGCCCGGCAATGGTCTGCCCGGGCGCAGCGCGATTGAGGTCGAAGCCGACATAGGTCCAGCCGGCGGTTTCCGGCGTGACATGCGCCACGCGGCCGGTACCGGTTTGCGCCTTGAGCAACAATTTCGACATGGTCCTATTCCTCTTTCCCGTCCGCATCCGCCGGCTTGGCCGGTTCGGATGGGTCAAAAGCGATGAAAAACTGCCAGACGCCATAACCGGCGAAACCAAGCGCTATCGTCCCCCAGAACGGCGTGCCCGTGACGAACTCGAAAATGGCCCATGCCACGCAGAAGACCACGACAGCGATGCGCCGCCACAGGGGACGAAAGAACGGATGCTTGGAATCGCTGGTCAAACCAATCCTGCCTCTTTGATGAAGCGGCTGAGATTGGCATGGCCAAGCTTGGAATAGACGGCTGGATCAGCCTTCACGGGATCCTGCTCTGCCTCGACAACCACCCAGCCGCTATAGCCCTGGAGTTCCTTGAGAACACGAACATAGTCGATCATGCCGTCGCCGGGAACCGTGTAAACGCCGGCAAGGACGGAATCGAGGAAGGACCAGTCTTCGCGGTTGGACTGCCACATCACGGCTTCGCGGATATCCTTGCAATGCACATGGCTGATGCGCGCCTTATGATGGCGGGCGAGACGTGCCGGATCGCCGCCACCCCATGTGGCATGGCCGGTGTCGAGCAGCAGATGCACCGCGTCGCCCGTTACCTGCATGAACCGGTCGATCTCGGATTCGGTCTGCACCACGGTGCCCATGTGGTGATGATAGACCACCTGCAGGCCATAGGTCTGTTTCACCGCTTCGGCAAAGGCCGTATAGCGCTTGCCGAATTCAGCCCACGCCGACTTTTCCAGAACCGGACGGGCCGACAGCGGCAGATCCTTGTTGGAGTGGATGGCGTTCGACGTCTCGGCGGCAATGAGGACTTTGCAGCCCATATCCTTCAAGAGCGTGGCATGGCCGACAACAGCCTTGAGTTCAGCGTCGACATCACGCACGAGCAGCTCTGTCGAGTACCAGCCGCTGACAAGACTATGTCCGAACGCATCGAGGATCGGGCGCAGCTTGTCCGCCGTGCGCGGAAACTTGTTGCCGAGCTCCATGCCGGTGAACCCGGCCGCCTTCGCCTGTTCCAGACAGGTTTCCAGAGGAATATTGCCGCCGATTTCGAGCATGTCGTCATTGGACCAGCCGATTGGGTTCGCCCCGATACGGATCATTCTTGTCTTCCTTCAGTTGTTGTGTGCGGGGTGCGTGGTTCGACAAGCTCACCATGAGGAAGGTGGGTTGGCTGCAACACCAATCGCAAAGATTGCAGAATATGACTTCCTGTCATCATCTACGTCCCTCATGGTGAGCTTGTCGAACCACGCACTATTTATCTACAAATCGGGTTAATCGCCGACGCGCTGCAGTTTCAGCTTCTCTTCATAGGCCTTGCGCGCGGCATTGACCTGCGGGCGCGGGCTGACCTCTGGCACAGCCACATCCCACCAGGTGCCGCCGGCATCGGTAGAGACAAGCGGGTCCGTATCGATGACGACAACCGTGGTCCGGTCGTTCTGTTTAGCGCGTGCAAGTGCAGATTCCAGTTCCGCGATCGATGCAACCTTCTCGGCAATGGCCCCGAGGCTTTTTGCATGGCCGACAAAATCGACGTCAGGCAGAACCTCGTGGCGCGAGTCTTTCAAGAGGTTGTTGAAGTTCGCCCCGCCCGTGCCCATCTGCAGCCGGTTGATACAACCGAATCCGCGATTGTCGAGAAGCACGATCGTGATCCTCTTGCCCAGCATCACCGAGGTGGCGATCTCCGAATTGAGCATCAGATAGGAGCCATCGCCGATCATCACGACCACCTCGTCATCCGGCTTGGCCATCTTCGCCCCGAGACCGCCCGCAATCTCGTAGCCCATGCAGGAGAAGCCGTATTCGGCGTGATAGGAGCCCGGTGCGCCCGCCTGCCAGAGTTTGTGCATTTCTCCCGGCAAGCCGCCCGCCGCATGCAGGACTGTCGCCGCGCTGCCCATGGTCCGCTGCACGGCGCCGATCACCTGCGCGTCCGATGGCAGGACCGCGTTGGTCGGTCCGGTGACCTCGGCGGCGGCCTTCTGCCACTCCGCCTTGCCCTGTCTGGCATTTTCGGCCCAGCTCACGGGCGCCTTGTAACCGGCGGTCGCGGCAGCCAGTTCCAGCAGCCCTTCCCGCGCATCGGCGACGAGAGCCGCTGCACGGTGCTTGCCCGCATCGAAAGCCTGCACGTTGAGGCCGATGAATTTCTTGTCTCCATTGCGGAACAGCGCCCAGGAACCGGTGGTGAAATCCTGCAGGCGCGTGCCGACGGCCAGAATGACATCCGCCTCTTCCGCCAGACGATTGGCCGCCGATGTACCGGTCACGCCGATGGCCGCCATGTTCAGGGGATGATTGTCAGGCAAGGAGGACTTGCCACCCTGCGTTTCGCAGACGGGAATACCCGCCGCTTCCGCGAATGCTTTCAGCTCGTTCGATGCCTGCGAATAGATGACGCCGCCGCCGGCAATGACCAGCGGCTTTTTCGCCGATGTGAGCAGTTCGACGGCGGCAGCCAATTCCGCGCGATCCGGGCGCGGGCGGCGCGTCGTCCACACGCGTTCGTCGAAAAAACTTTCCGGATAGTCATAGGCTTCCGCCTGCACATCCTGACACAGCGCCAGCGTCACCGGGCCGCACTCGGCCGGATCGGTCAGCACCGCCATGGTGCGGGCGAGTGCCGGAATGATCTGTTCGGGCCGGGTGATCCGGTCGAAATAGCGCGAGACAGGACGGAAGCAGTCATTGGCCGAAACCGTGCCGTCGCCAAAGCTTTCCACCTGCTGCAGCACCGGATCGGGAATACGGTTGGCAAAGACATCGCCGGGCAAAAGCAGCAGCGGCAGGCGGTTGACATGGGCAAGTGCCGCCGCCGTCACCATATTGGTTGCGCCAGGCCCGACGGAACTCGTCACCGCCATCATGCGCTGGCGGAAACTGGCCTTGGCGAAGGCGATGGCGGCATGCGCCATGGCCTGCTCGTTATGGGCGCGGTAGGTCGGCAGCTCGTCGCGCACCTGATACAGCGCCTCGCCGAGACCCGCCACGTTGCCGTGGCCGAAAATCGCCCAGACACCGGCAAACACCGGCACCTTCCTGCCATCGATCACGGTCATCTGGCTGGTAAGGAAACGCGTCAATGCCTGCGCCATCGTCAGGCGTATCGTCTTGGTCATGTCAATCTCCTCCCGGCCTGATGCTATGCCGCTTGTTGCTTGCGGCTGGCAAGCCACGCCCTGGTCAATTTTTCGAAACGATCGGCCATGTCGGCAATGGCCGCCTCGTCGGATATCTTTCCCGCCAGCCATTGTTCGGCGGCGTCCATGAAAATCGTCCGCCCGACTGCAAAGCCTTTGACGACAGGCGCGTTGGCGGTGGCAGCGAAGGCTGCTTCCAGCTCATCCTGCGGCGCTTCCAGCCCGAGCAGGACGACACCACGGCACCACGGATCGTTCTTTTCGATCACCGCCTCGATCTTCTTCCATGCGGCGGCCGAAGCCTGCGGCTCCAGCTTCCACCAGTCCGGCTTGATGCCAAGCGCGTAGAGCTCTTCCAGCGCCCGCGGAATGGTCATGTCGTCGAGCACCCCGTGCTTTCCGGCAATGATCTCGATCAGCAGTTCGCGTCCGACCTTGCGCGCCGCTTCGAACAGGGCGCGCAGCTTGGCCTGCTGCTCTGCCTTCAGGTCTGCCGGATCGTCCGGATGATAGAAGCACAGGCATTTGATGCAATGATCCACCGGCCATTCCGCCAGCTGCGACCCGATATCCTGCGAGAATTCAAAACGCAGCGGGCGCGAGCCCGGCAGTTCGACCGGGCGGCCGAGCCAGTCAAAATTGTGCCGGGCAAATTCGAACATCGCCTCGCGCCCGAACTTTTCATCGAGCAGCATGCCATAACCGCTGCGGCCATCCGCAACCCGTGCGGCGGCCTTGACGGCCAGTTCCTTGAATGCCTGCACCCGGCCGATATCCGCGCCAAGCCTCTGGGAAAGGTCCTCAAGCTGCACGCGATGGTCAATGGCAAAGGCCATCATCGAAGGGATGTCATGGCGGCGCGTGGTTGCCCAGTGCACATGATTGATCGCCTCGTCCTTGCGCAGGGCATGCTGCGGGCTGCCATGTTCAAGGAAGAACTGCAGCTCTTCGAATGTCGGAATTTCCGGCGAGCACAGGAGACGCGACACCGCAAAGGCGCCGCAGGCATTGGCCCAGGTCGCCGCCGTGGCAAGGCTTTCGCCGCCGAGCCAGCCGCGCAGGAAACCGGACATGAAGGCATCGCCCGCGCCCAGCACGTTGAACACCTCGATGGGAAATCCCTTGCCGACAATGCCGTCTTCAAGATTGTCAGATATCGCGCCTTCATAGACGATGCAGCCCATCGGACCGCGCTTGAGCACGATGGTGGCATGGGCGGAAAGCGCGCGGATTGTCTTCAATGCCGCAAGCAGATCAGCCTCGCCGGAGGCAATCAGCACTTCCTCTTCCGTGCCGACAATCAGGTCGCAGTCGGCCAGCACCGTCTTCAGATGGCTCGATACGGCATCGGAGGCGATATAGCGGCTGTCGCCTGCCCCATGGCCGGCAAGCCCCCAGAGGTTCGGCCGGTAGTCGATGTCGAACACCACCTTGCCGCCGGCTTCCTTGATCAGGCGGATCGCCTTGCGCTGCGCGGCATCGGTGTTGGGCTTGGAAAAATGCGTGCCCGTCACCACCACGGCGCGGGCCGAGCGGATGAACTGCGGATCGACATCGTCCTCGTTCAGCGCCATGTCGGCGCAGTTCTCGCGGTAGAAGATCAGTGGAAAGCTCCTGTCGTTCTCGACCGACAGGATGACCAGTGCCGACAGCCGTTCCGCATCGGTGATGACACCATCGACGGCCACGCCTTCGCGCAGCATCTGCTCGCGGATGAAACGGCCCATCTGCTCGTCGCCGACGCGGCTCAGGAGTGCCGAGCGCAATCCGAGACGGGCGGTGCCGATGGCGATATTGGCCGGGCAGCCGCCGACGGATTTGGCGAAGGATGCGATATCCTCAAGGCGGGAGCCGATCTGCTGGCCGTAGAGATCCACCGACGAGCGGCCAATTGTGATGACATCAAGCTTTTTGCCTGTTGCAGCGCTGCCCATGACGATCCTCCCGATATGCTGATCCATCCCGCTGAAAACAGGCCGGGAATTTTTGCATATGAAATAATAATTCTATCAAATCGTCAACATGGAATGTATATTCTTTTTAGATTTCCCGCATTTCATTTGGCGCTGTTACAGGCTGCGGCGCCGTTCCGCCACGCTCACAGTCAACGCCATGGCGAGCGCCATTGTCCCCGAGAGAGACCGGAATCCAGAGAAATCTCCTTCCGCCGCCTCGAACCAGACGCTGGCCGATTGTGCCAGCGGCGAAAACGCGCTGTCGGTGATGGCGACGACAGGCACACCGCGCGCTGCCAGCGCTGCCGCATGCTCGACCGTTGCCGAGGCATAGGGCGAAAAGCTGATGGCAATCGCCGCGTCCTGCGGCCGGGCAAAGGAAAGGATTTCCGGGTCGATACCGGCCGTCGATTCAATCAGCTGATTGCGGATTTTCAGTTTGCCGAAGGCATAGGCCATATAGGCGGAGATCGGATAGGACCGGCGGCGGGCGATGAGATAGATCGTGTCCGCATGCGCCAGAATTTCCACCGCGCGCTCCAGCACATCCTCCTCGGCACTGCGGGAAATGGTCTGGATGGATTGGCTGGCCGCCGACAGGAACCCATTGAGAATGACGCGGTTCTTGGAAAGGCCTGGCGTATCGCCGCGCAGGCCCGACAGCCGTTCTTCATACGAGCCCTGCCGTTCCCGCAGGCGTTCGCGGAACACCGATTGCAGGCTGGTAAACCCGTCAAAACCCAGATGCTGGGCAAAGCGGATAAGCGTGGAGGGCTGCACGCCGGCCGACTGGGCAATGCTTGCCGCCGTGCCGAAGGCGATTTCATCGGGATTGCCGAGGGCATAGGCTGCGATCTGTGCCAGCCGCTTGGGCAGGAGCTGGCGGCGATCCAGGATCAGCGTGCGCAAGGCATCGAAGTCCTGCGGCAGAGTTGCTTCTGTGGCCGTGCTGCCCATTGCGAATCGTTCCCCTTGGTTTTGCGATACGGATGGCGAGACTACCAAAATAATCCATTCCGCAAAACGGATCAGTTATTCCATTTTCATCCGTTATAGATTACTTCAATCAGCATCTGCAAGAGATGCAGACATCCTCAAATGTCGTGGGAGTGAAGACATGTCGGGTCATGGGAATGCGCGCGCACTGGGTGTAGGGCTGATCGGAACCGGGTTCATGGGCAAATGCCATGCCTTGGCGTGGAATTCGGTCCGTGCGGTTTTCGGTGATGTCCCTCCGGTCCGCCTTGTGCATCTCGGTGAAGCCAATGCCGAGCTTGCCAGCCAGCGTGCCGCCGAGTTCGGCTTTGCCAAGGCATCGGGCGACTGGCGCGCCGTGATCAACGATCCCGATGTCGACGTCGTCTCCATCACCACGCCCAACCAGTTTCACCCCGAGATGGCTCTTGCCGCACTTCAGGCCGGCAAGCACGTCTGGTGCGAAAAGCCCATGGCCCCGGCATTCGATGACGCGAAAGCCATGACCGCGGCGGCAAAACAGTCCGGCAAGGTTGCGGCGCTCGGCTATAATTACATCCAGGGTCCGGCCATCCGCCATATCCGCCAGCTGCTGGCGGAAAAGATCATCGGCGACGTCAATCATCTGCGCATCGAGATGGACGAGGATTTCATGGCCGATCCTGACGCGCTGTTCTACTGGAAGCATGCTGCAACGTCAGGCTATGGCGCGCTCGACGACTTTGCCGTGCATCCCCTGTCGCTGCTCTGGGCGCTGTTCGGCCGGGTCAGCCGGGTCATGTGCGACATGTCAAAACCCTATGCCGAACGCCGGACGCAGGATGGCGGCATGAAGGCTGTTGAAACCTATGACAGCGCCAGCGTGCTCCTGCATATGGAAAACGGCGTGGCCGGCACGCTGCAGGTCAACCGTTCCGCCTGGGGCCGCAAGGGACGCATTGCCCTGCAGATTTTCGGCTCGAAAGGCTCGATCCTGTTCGATCAGGAACGCGCCAATGAATTCCAGCTCTACGTCACCGCAGACCGGCCGACGGAACAGGGCTACCGCACGATCCTGACCGCGCCGCATCACGAGCCGTATGGCCGCTTCATCCCGGCTCCCGGCCACGGTCTCGGCTTCAACGACCTCAAGATCATCGAGTGCCATGAACTGATCAAGCGCATCGATGGCAAGGAGGCGCATCTGATCGGTTTCGAGGACGGATTGGAGATCGAGCGCACCGTGCACGCCATGGCCCGGTCATTCAGTGAACAGCGCTGGGTGGATGTGCGGTAATGAGGGGAAATCTCCCCTCGTCACCCAGTATATAACCGCCCTGCCAGTGACCGCACCGGCAGGGCGTTTTCATTGAAACTCAGAGACTGATCGTCTTGCCTTCCTTGACCGATCGCAGGGCGGCATCGGCAAGCGCAAGGGCAATCAGACCATCCTTGCCGCTGGGAGCGGCCTTGGCGCCCGTCGCAATCGCATCGATGAAAGCGGCGATCTCGTTGGCATAGGCTTCCGTGTAGCGGGTCATGAAGAAATCATGCAGCGGCGGACGGGTATAACCGTTGCCATTGGCGACTTCAATCGACACTGGACGCTGGTTCTCCGCGGCGACCATCCCCTTGGAGCCATGCACTTCAATGCGCTGGTCATAGCCATAAGTCGCGCGGCGCGAATTGGAGATGACGCACTGCTTGCCGGAGGCGGTGGAGAGAATGACGCTGACGCTGTCATAATCGCCGAGCTCGCCGATCTTCTTGTCCACCAGAACCGAAGCATGGGCGGTCACGGCCACCGGTTCTTCACCCAAAAGGAAACGCGCCATGTCGAAGTCGTGGATCGTCATATCGCGGAAAATGCCGCCGGAACGGGTGATGTATTCGGCAGGCGGTGCACCCGGATCACGCGAGGTGATCGTCACCATTTCCACTGTACCGATGGCACCGTCATCGATGGCCTTGCGCACGGCGGCAAAATGCGGATCGAAGCGGCGGTTGAACCCGACCATCAGGGTCGCCTTGGTTTCATCGACGACGGCAAGGCATTCCTCGACGCGCTTCACATTGAGATCAATCGGCTTTTCGCAGAAGATCGCCTTGCCGGCACGGGCAAAGCGCTCGATCAGATCCGCATGCGTATCGGTCGGCGTGCAGATGATGACCGCATCGATATCCCCGGCCTTTTCGATCTGATCGATGGTGCGGATTTCACAGCCATAGGCACTGGAGAGATCCTTCGCCGCCTGTTCGAACGCATCCGCCACCGCAACAAGTTTCGCCTGTGGGTTGGAGATCACGGCCTTTGCGTGAACCTTGCCGATACGGCCCGCACCGAGCAGGCCAAAGCGTACAGTCATTTCATTACCTCTTGGAAAGAAGCCCGGATGGGTTCCGGGCATTACAGATTGGTTTCAGACTTTTCTCTTCTTCTGGCGATAGACGTCCACGACGACAGCCGCAACGATAATCACGCCCTTGATGATTTCCTGGTAATAGGCATCGACCCGCAGGAAGGTGAACCCGGAAATCATCACGCCGAGAATGATGGCGCCGATAACCGTGCCGGTGATGCGCCCGACGCCGCCCGTCAGCGAGGTGCCGCCGATCACGGCGGCCGCAATCGCATCCAGCTCGTAGGTTACGCCCATTCCCGACTGCGCCGTCTGGGCGCGGGCCGCGGTGACGATACCGGCAAGGCCGGCCAGCACGCCGGCGATGGCATAGACCTTGATCAGGTGCCGCTCGACATTGATGCCGGAGACGCGTGCCGCCTGGACATTGGCGCCGATGGCATAGGTGAATTTACCGTAGCGCGTATAACGCAGCGCGATATGGAAAATGAAAGCCACGACCAGGAACACTACCACCGGCCAGATGCCCGTGCCGATGAAATTGAACTGGTCGGTGAGCCCTGAAACCGGCGAGCCCTTGGTGTACCACTTGGCAACGCCGCGCGCCGACACCATCATGCCAAGCGTCGCGATGAACGGCGGAATCTTGGTCTGTGCGATCAGCGCGCCATTGATGATACCGGCGATCAGGCCGATACCGAGACCGATGGCCAGCGGAATGATGAAAGGCAGGTCCGTCAGGCTGGGGTAGACAGGCCTTGCCCAGGTCGAGGCCTGCGCGAAACTTGCGGCGATCATCGCTGTCATGCCGACGACGGAGCCCGACGACAGATCAATGCCGCCGGTGATGATGACCTGCGTCACGCCGACGGCGATAATGCCGATGACCGACACCTGCAGGATGATGATGGTCAGGCGCTGCTGGTTCATCAGAAAGCTCTGCCCGACGAAAATCCAGCCGAGCACTTCATAGATCAGGGCAATGCCGATCAGGACCAGGAGGATGCTGACCTCCGGCGGCAGCCGGCGCCCCTGCTTCGAGACCGCCGGTGCGGCCGCCTTTGCGGTTGCTTGTTCGCTTGTCATTGTTGTTCCTCCCCGTCCGGCAGCGGCTTCACTTGGAAGCCAGCTCCATGACTTTTACCTGGGTTGCCTCTTCCCGATCCAGGAAACCGGTGACGCGGCCCTCGTGCATCACCATGATGCGGTCGCTCATGCCGAGAACCTCGGGCATTTCCGACGAGATCATGATGACGGCGACACCCTGCTTGGCGAGTTCGGAAACGAGGCGGTGGATTTCCGCCTTGGCGCCGACATCGATGCCGCGCGTCGGTTCATCGAGAATGAGAATTTTCGGATTGGTCAAAAGCCAGCGGCCGATCAGCACCTTCTGCTGGTTGCCGCCGGAAAGATTTTCGACCCGCTCCTGCAGATTGGGCGTCTTGACCCGCAGCTTGTCGCTCATCACCTTGCAGGCCGCGGCAATGCCCTTTTCCGAAACAAAACCGAATTTGACGAACCGGTCCTGCAGCACGGCGATCTGCATGTTCTCCAAAACGTCGAGAATGAGCAGGCAGCCGGTTTCCTTGCGGTCTTCGGTGATGAAGGCCATGCCATGCTGGATCGCCTGGTTCGGCGAGGCGATGGCAACCGGCTTGCCGTTGATGGCAATCGAGCCCGTCGTGGCGGGCGTCACGCCGAATATGGTTTCGGCGACATTGGAGCGGCCCGACCCGACCAGCCCGGCAATGCCGAGAATTTCGCCGGCCCGCACATCGAAGGAAACGCCGCTGAACACATTCTTCAGCGCGAGGTCTTTCACCGAGAGGACGACATCGCCGATCGGCACGGTCTCCTTCGGAAACATCTGGGTGATCTCGCGCCCGACCATCATCTTGATGATGTCGTCGCGCGTCACGTCGGTGGAGGCATGCGTGCCGATATATCGGCCATCGCGGAACACCGAGAATTCGTCGGCGATCTCGAACAGCTCGTTCATCTTGTGGGTGATGTAGACAATGCCGATGCCCTGGCTGCGCAGGCTGCGGATGATCTCGAACAGATGCGCCACCTCGCGCTCGGTCAGCGCTGAGGTCGGCTCATCCATGATCAGCACGTCGGATTCGTAGGAGACCGCCTTGGCGATCTCGACCATCTGCCGATTGGCGACGCTCAGATCCCGCACCTGCGCTTCCGGATCAAGCGCGATGTTCAGCCGCTTGAACAGCTCGGCGGTCATTGCGAACATCTTGCCGTGATCGACAAAGCCGAACATGTTCTTCGGCTCGCGCCGGATCCAGATATTCTCGGCCACCGTCATGAACGGCATCAGGTTCAGTTCCTGATGGATCATGGCAATGCCGTTCTCCAGCGCATCGAGCGGCGATTTCAGCCGGATCGGCAGCCCCTTGAGAAACACCTCGCCCTGATCTGGAACATATATTCCAGCCAGGATCTTCATCAGCGTGGATTTGCCGGCGCCGTTCTCGCCCATCAGCGCGTGCACTGTCCCGCGCTTCAGGCGGAACGACACATCGTCCAGCGCCAGCACACCGGGAAATTCCTTGCGGATATTTTCGACATTCAACAGATATTCGGCGTTCGGCACCGCACCACTGGCGCGAACCGCAGCCATCGTTGTTGGGCTGACTGCCATAATCGTCTCCTCCCGAGACATTGAGCAAAGGCGGGAACGCGCCCGGAGGCGCGTCCCCGTGCAAGGCGCGGTGCCTTAGTTCTTGGACTGGTACTTCGACAGGTTGTCCGGCGTCACCAGCTCGAAAGGAATATAGACCTTGGTCTCAACCTTTTCGCCCTTCGACAGCTTCAATGCGGCGTCGACCGCACCCTTGCCCTGACCGGCAGCATTCTGGAACACGGTCACGCGGAGATCACCGGCAGCCATGGCAGCGAGCGCATCCTGCGTCGCGTCGACACCGGCAACAATAACCGTGTCCATCTTGCGTCCGGCGGCCTTGAGAGCCTGGATCGCACCGATGGCCATTTCGTCATTGTTGGAAATGACGGCATCGAATTCCAGACCTGCGGAGAGCCAGTTGGTCATGAGGTCGGCACCCTGGGTGCGCGACCAGTTGGCGGTCTGCTCCTCGACGATGGTGAGGCCCTTGCATTCATCCGTGGCGATCACGTCGTGAATGTCCTTCGTGCGCTGGCGCGCCGCCTGGTTGGACAGCTCGCCCATCATGACAACGACTTTGCCCTTGCCCTTCAGGAGCTTGCAGACTTCCTTGGTTTCCAGCGTGCCGGACTCGACTTCGTTGGATGCAACAAAGGCCTGCTTTGCCGGCAGTTCGTTGACGTTGACCGGCTCGCGGTTGACATAGACCAGCGGAATGCCCGCTGCGGTCGCCAGCTTCGACATGGCGGCTGTCGCGTCCGTATCCACCGCGTTGACGATGATGGCATCGACCTTCGAGGCGATGAAGTTCTGGATCTGGCTCTGCTGCTTGGCAACGTCGTTCTGCGCGTCTTCCACCTGCAGCTTCACGCCATTCAGCGTCTTGGCATAGTCCTGCATGCCATTGCGCAGGACTGTCAGGAAGTTGTCGTCGAACTGCGCCATCGACACGCCAATATTGGCGGCCAATGCCGACGTGCTCATCAAGGCTGCAACAGCCACGCTCAATATCAGTTTTTTCATTTCGTCTCCTCCACATGGTGCCCGGCCACACCGTCCTGATCCGGAAGCTCCGCGAACGTCGGCATCGTAGCCACGCAACCCCTGCTGCCAGCGATGCCTCTGCCCCTAGAGTGCGCGAAACGTCGCGCAAACTTTTCTGGACTTGTCATACGGAATATAAAAACCGTCGCATCCAGTTTCTGAAATATTTATTCCATTTTCTCAAGACGGCGTCAAGCGGGGTTCGTGAAAACCAGGCAATGATTGAGGGGTAAATTTTGCACAGCTGCGCAACCGGATTGCCTGTCTTCAACGCCGGTTTTTACCCTCACATCAGGTATTCTTCAGACTTATTGATAATTGACCCGCATCCTGAATTGATAAAATTATCGCTTTCAATCGTTTTAAATCGACTTTGGAGGGGCCGATTTGGGCGAGGCTTGCCAGCGGCGACGACATTTGCAGCTGCATTCCATTTTCAACGACAAAAAATTTTGGGAGGACATTATGAGATTAAAGGCACCGCTTATTGCGGGCTTGTTCAGCTGCGTCGCATTGGTGGGTTGTACCGGCTCGGATAACAAGGACACTGTGGCATCCCAGGGAACGTTCGGCGGAGTAGCCAAGGACCTGAACACGCAGGCATCTCAACCATCGGACACAATCAGCCAAGCAGTACAGGTCAAACAAGCTCAGGGCGATGCCGACATTGCGGCTTTGCGAGTAACGCTTGGCGAGGTCCAGCAAACCCTGAAGACTCTGGAAGCCGGCGTAACCGCAGCGAAGACGGAAAACGACCTTACCAAATTGCGGCGGTTCAATCTTCCGCAGGCAGAAGACGATGCCGCCGCACTTGCACTGAAACTGGGTGACATCGGCCCGTCCAAATTTAACCCGTTGATGGCATACGCAGAGAACCTGCAACAGCGTATCGGTGTGTTGCAGACCAATTTCCCGCTGGTGGCGGCTGACAGGGCCCGCCTGCAGAATTTGGCCGGCGACCTTGAAAAAGCCAAGACTGATCTGATTGCCGCCAGCACCAAATTCGACACAGACCGCGCCGCTCTCGCATCAGCGAATGATGCTATCCGGCAACTGCTGGAAACGGTGAAAACCAAAGCCGATGCAGCATCGATTACAGCGCTGACAGACCAGATCGTCAGTCTGTCAATCGCGATTGAAGCGCTGAAGAGAAGCAGCGGCGGTGCAACCAAGGACCTCAGCCCGCGCCTGGCTGCATTGGACAACGCACTTGACAGCCTGCAACCGCGATCTGAGTCTGACATGGCGCTGGCCCAGTTTGTCAATCTCTTCATTGGCACGACCAATACCGATAGCGGCGGCGGTCATTCCGGCAACGTCAACCCCGGCGCACAGACACCCTTCGGCATGGTCAGCTTCGGACCGGACACGAAGGGCAGCGGCGGCGAGTTTGGCGTGGGATCAGGTGGGTATTATTACGACGATGCGGCAATTCAGTATTTCAGCATGACCCATCTGAACGGTCCCGGCTGCCGCAGCCAGGGCGCGGTCGCCATGCTGCCGCAGGAAACTGCTGGCCCGATATCGAGCAACGGCGCAAGATACAACCACACCGACGAACGAGCCCGGCCCGGCTACTACCGGGTCAAATTCAACAACATCATCAGCGAACTGACCGCAACGACGAGAACCGGCATGGCGCGTTTCTCCTACGCCGACAAGGACAAGGCTTTCCTCGTCATTGACGCCACGCTCAACAACCGAGCAAAAACGAGAGACTTAAATAAGCTTGCCAATCTTGCCACAATCACCTTGGGCGAGGATAAAAGAACGATTTCCGGCAAAGCTTTAGCCGGGAGCTTCTGTGGCGGAACATGGGATCAGCCCGTCTATTTCCATGCCGTCTTCGACAAACCCTTGAAGAACACATCTTCGGTCAAAGACGGTGCAGCCACTCTGCAATTCGATCTGACCGATATTGATAAAGCCGTCCAGGTCAAAATCGGCATTTCATCAGTCAGTGCTGACAATGCCAGGAAGAATCTTGAGGCCGAGAACAATGGCTGGTTATTCGAAACCGTCAGCCAGCAATCACGCTATACTTGGAACAAGCGCCTCAATACCATCCAGATCGGTCTTGCCAAAGCTGAGGAACAAGTAAAGCTGACATCGGACCAACAGCAGCGCGCAGTAGCCAATCTGACAAAATTCTACACGGCGTTTTACCGCGTTTACAGCGGGCCTACGATCTTCAGCGATGTCAACGGCGACTACCGCAGCATGAAACAGACGTTGCCGTTCCCGGCAAAGGACACTCTGCCTGACCGCATAACCGAGAACGTGGCCAATTACAAATTCGCGTTGGACGGCAAGGAAAGCGGCTACAAGACGCATTATTCCGGCTTCTCCATGTGGGACACCTACCGTTCCGCCGCGCAACTGGTGGCTCTTGTCGCTCCGGATGAAGCCAGCGAGATGATGCAATCGCTTGTTGCCGACGCGCAGCAATGCGGTGCATTTCCGCATTGGGTGAATGGCAGCGAGGACACCATCCCCATGCAGGGCGATCACGCCCTTAACGTTATCGCCGGATCCTACATGTTCGGGGCCCGGAAATTCGACCTGACCAAAGCCCGCAAATACATGGAACAATCCACGTCGGATCCCAAAAGCACCTGCAATGACAAGCTCAGCGTCGGACGCGATGCCGACAAACCTGCGTTGCCGGACTATCTGAAACTTGGTTACATCGCTACCGATGCAGCCGCAAAGTGGCATGCATCTTCTGCCACCATTGAAATGACAACCAGCGATCGATCCGCCGGGGCCTTCCTTGCCAGTCTGCCCGCATCGGCAGGTGTTGGTCCCGGCACCATTCAGAACCTGTTCAAACGCGCATCCAACTGGCTGAACATTTTTGACATAAGCCAGAAGAAACTGCGCGCCAAAAACATTGCGGGCCAATGGTATGCTGACCAATCGCGAGACGGCGATTTCCACGAATCGACGGAGGAAAATTACATTTGGGCATTTGCCCATGACTGGACCGCGCTCATCGACAAGCTCGGCGGCAAGGATGCGGCCATCGCACGGCTGAACAAGCTGTTTTCCATCCCTGCACTCTCAGAATTCAACGATACAAGCCGCGAGCCTACTCCAAAGAGCCTGAACGACGGTGAAAAATCCTCAAAATACTACATCGGCAATGAACCGGCCTTTCAGACACCGTGGGCCTACAACTGGGCGGCTGCGCCGAAATATGCGCAATACATCATTCCGGTGATCATGAATAAAAACTTCTCCATTAACGTCGGCGGATTGCCCGGCAATGATGACATGGGGGCGACATCGGCATGGTATGTCTGGGCGGCCCTCGGGCTTTACCCGGTCATCCCGTCTGCACCCGGGCTGGCAGTATCCACGCCGCAATTCTCCGACATCACCGTCCGGCTTGGGAACGATAAAGAACTTCACATCAATACCGACAAGGATGCGATGCTCGACAATGTCCGTTACATCGGTGAAATGAAGCTCAATGACACGCCCTATCAGGGTCTGTGGCTGCCCCTCGACAAGATCAGAGACGGCGGCAAATTGAACTTCAAGCTGTCAGCGACGCCAACGGCATGGGGCGAAGATGACAGTCTTGTTCCGCCCTCGGGGCCGGGCGCCGACTACAGCAAGCCCACAGCCAAACCGCCCGCGGGTGCACAAATCATCCCGTAGAGTGATGAAATTTCTGACCTTGAAAACCGGCGCCGGCTCATCCCCGGCGCCAACTTTTTGGCAGTCGTCAGCAATCAGTATTGCGCAAGGCCATTCCTGATCGCGGTCATGCTTGCCGTGATCGCCCTCGCCGGATCGTCCAACCGCTGCACCTCCTCGGCGAATGGCTCGAACGAGAACAGCCCCGCATAGCCCCCGGCGAGAAGTGCCCGGATTTGCGCGATGTTACCGAGACGGTCCTGCACATCGACGAGAACGCGGTGCGAGTCGCGCATGTCGCTTATGGAGACGGCGGCATCGGTGACACCCGAGATGTGCACCAGCCCGGTCCATTGCGGGAAAAGCGCCGGTTCCCCGGCGAGATGGTGATGGAAGGTATCGTGGACAATCCGGAACGTGTCCTGCCCGCCAACCGCTTCGATGGCCTCGATGGCCTCGCGTTTTGAGCGCAGCGAACAGATTTCAAAGCCGAGCGGTTCGACGAACCCGAGCAGCCCCCGCGCCGTCAGGATCGGCTTGAGCGCTGTCAGCGCCGCACGCAGACTCTTCTGCCGCGCGCCGTCCTCCTGACCGGTCCCGTCATTGACCGGCACCAGAACGAGAGCCGCCGCGCCTGCATCCCTGGCATAATCGGCGAGTTCAATGGCTTCCTTTTCGCGCTCGGGCGTCCATTCATTGAAGCGCTGCAGCGCATTGATCGTCGCGATCTTCACCCCGGCCTCTACCGCCTGCGCGCGAATATCCGCAGCCGGCGTTCCGTCGATGATGGCATTGCCGGTGAGATCGTTGCGGATTTCCACGTCCTGCACACCGATGGCGCGCGCCAGCTGGAAGAAAGCCTGCGGCCGTAACGCCGGCGTGACCATGTGATTGATTGCAAAAACCGGTGCGGAACGCGTCGCGCTCATCGGAAAACCTCCCAGGAATGAAATGCCAGCACAATGCCGGCGCCGCGCGAAACATCTGTTCCATTCAGCGGTCAGTCAATCGTTCCGACGCCGCAGAAACTATCATCTCTGATAGATTCGGCTGTTTCAGATGTTTTCAGGCAGATAAATATCGAACGGCAGAAAGGTTTGTCCCGGCGTATTGGCCGCGCCGGTTTCGATGACATGGCCCATCAGATCCACCAGTTCGCGGCAGAGACGCGGCAGCGGGGTGGCAATGGCCATCGTGACGACCTTATCGGCCAGTGCCGCGCGCGATTCCGGCGTGATTTCATTGCAGATCATCACCGGTGGCTCCGGCAGGATACTCTCGCGCAGGGCTGCGATCGCCCCTTCCATACCGCCGCCAGCGACATAACACCCCGCCAGATCCGGATGGTGTTCCAAAAGATTGAGCATCGCCTCGTGCGTGATCTGCCGTGTCTCCAGATTGATCAGCGTATCGAGCACGGTAAACTCAGGCGCTTCTTCGCGAAAGAACGAGCGGAAGCCGATTTCCCGCAGCTCATGCCCCTGAAACCGGTGACTGCCGACAAAGATCGCCACCTTGCCCGGACGGCGCGCCGTTTTGGCGATCATCCAGGCCGCCGTGCGTCCTGCCTTGCGGTTGTTCAGGCCGACATAGCCCTCGCGCACGCCAGCGGCAAAGTCGGACAGCAGGGAGAAAACGGCCATGCCCCTCGCCTTCAGTTCTTCTATCACGGCCGTGATCGACGGATGGTCCGGCGCGACGAGCGCGACCGACTGCGTGCGCCCGGCCAGAGACCGCAGCTTGACGATGATGTCCTCCGGCGCCAGCGACGGACAGAAGTCGACGACCGGCACGCCGCGAAAATGCGGCGCCGCATGCACCGCCTGATCGATTTCGCGGGCAAAATCCTGATAAAAATGCTGGCCGGACTTCTGCAGGAGAAAACCCAGCCTGTATTCCGGCAGTTCCTGCCGCATACGCTGGCGGATCAGCCCCGCCGCATGATAGCCGATGCTGTTGGCAGCGTCATAGACGCGCCGCGCCGTTTCCTCGCGCACGGGCAGGCGGTTGTTGAGCACGCGGTCCACCGTCGCCACGCTGACCCCGGAAACCCGGGCAAGATCGGCAATTGTCGGTCTGTTGGCCATATCGCCTCGAATGATAGATTCTATCATAAACCGTATCATCCAATGATGGATATTGATAGGATTTTATCATCGCGAATTGAGCATGCCCCCTGCCATCGCTACACTTCTCCCATCGGGCCGCAGTGTTTGAAGTGCGTGCCGAAGGATTGGGAGGTCCTGCCATGGACGCAGCATTACCGGCATCACGCGATTACAGCCTTGTCGGCCGCGATTCACAGCGCGCTGTCGAAACCGGACTGGCTGCCGCCGAGTGGTATCACACCGATGTGCCGCGCAAGGCCATGAAGGAGCTGATGAAGCGCGAGGACGGGCCGGCCATGCGCGATACGGCGATCTGGCTCGGCAGCATGGTTGTCCTTGCCGGGCTGGGCATTGTTCTCTGGGGCACGATCTGGTGCATTCCCGTCTTTCTCGCCTATGGCGTGCTCTACGGTTCCGCCTCGGATTCCCGCTGGCACGAATGCGGCCACGGCACCGCCTTCAAGACCCGCTGGATGAACGATGCGGTCTATCAGATCGCCTGCTTCATGATCATGCGCAATCCGGTGACCTGGCGCTGGAGCCATGCGCGCCATCACACCGACACGGTCATCGTCGGCCGTGACCCGGAGATTGCCGTCATGCGTCCGCCCGATCTCGTCCGCCTCATCCTGAATGTCTTCGGCATTCTCGATGCATGGCATGCGGTTGCGGATATGCTGCGCAACGCCGCCGGGTTTGTCAGCGCCGAGGAAAAGAGCTTCATTCCCGCGCAGGAGCAGCACAAGGTCGTGCGCTTCGCCCGCATCTGGCTGGTGATCTATGTCGCCACCATTGCGCTGGCTGTGTACACAGGCTCGATCCTGCCGCTGATGCTGGTCGGCCTGCCCCGCCTGTATGGCGCGTGGCACCATGTCCTGACCGGCCTGCTCCAGCATGGCGGGCTTGCCGACAATGTCATCGATCACCGCCTCAACAGCCGCACGGTGCTGATGAACCCCGTCAGCCGCTTCATCTACTGGAACATGAATTATCACGTCGAGCATCACATGTTTCCCATGGTGCCCTATCATGCGCTGCCGCGCCTGTATGCCATGATCAGGCACGACCTGCCCGCCCCCAATCCGTCCATCCTCGACGGCTACCGCGAGATGATCCCCGCCTTCCTGCGCCAGCTGCGCAATGAAGACTATTACCTCAGGCGTGAATTGCCGCTGACAGCAAAACCCTACCGCGAGGAATTCCACGGCGAGGATGCCCGCGCTGCAGCGGAATAGAATTGGTAAGAAACAGCTTACGAATAAGACCAATGAGCAGGGCCTGTGCGGCTCCTGCCAAAGGGAGGAAAGAGCATGAGCGACTGGATTGAGGCCTGCACGGCGGATGATATCGACGAGGAAGATGTCATGCGTTTCGACCACGCGGGCCGGACCTTTGCGATCTATCGCAGCCCCGACGACGAATTCTTCGCCACCGACGGGCTTTGCACCCATGAGCATATCCATCTGGCCGACGGGCTCGTCATGGACGATATCATCGAGTGCCCCAAGCACAATGGCCGCTTCAACTACAAGACCGGCCAGGCCAAGGGCGCGCCGGTCTGCGTCAACCTGAAGACCTATCCGGTGAAAGTCGAGGCCGGCAAGGTCCTCATCCAGCTGGCTTCCTGACGATGACCGCCGGTATGGTCATCATCGGCGGTGGCGAATGCGGCGCCCGCGCCGCCTTCGCGCTGCGGGAGAACGGATATGCCGGGCCGGTCACGCTGATCGGCGCGGAAAAGCATCTTCCCTATGAACGACCGCCTTTGTCCAAGGGCACCATGATTTCACCGGAGCATCCCCTCGCCAGAACCATCGCGGGAGAGGACCGGTTCACCGAGCAGGATATCCGCTTCCTTGGCGGCACGACCGCCATTGGGATAGACCGGGAAACGAGAAAAGTCATCTTTGCGGATGGCGATCACCTCGCCTATCACCGGCTGCTGCTCGCAACGGGTGCCGTCCCCCGCCCGCTGCCGCTGGCGGCGGCAAGCAGGCATTGCGCCTGTCTGCGCAGCTATGACGACGCGCTGGCCATCCGGGCGCAGCTTCAGCCGGGCGCGCGCATTGTCATTGTCGGCGGCGGCTTTATCGGCCTTGAACTTGCGGCCAGTGCGCGCCAGCGCGGCGCCGTGGTGACCGTGCTCGAAACCCAGGCGCGCATTCTGATGCGCGGCGTACCGGAGGAAATCGCCGCAGTCATCGCGGCACGTCACCGGCAGGAAGGCGTTGTCATCCGCTGCGGCGTTGCCATTGCAGCGATCACCGACCGGGAAGCCGGCGTCACCATGACGCTTGCCGATGGTGAAAAGCTTGAAGCAGACCTCGCCGTCATCGGCATCGGCGCCCTGCCGGTTACGGCCCTCGCCGAGGCAGCCGGTCTTGAAACCGACAATGGCATCCTCGTCAATGCGCATCTGCAGACGAGCGACCCGGATATTTTTGCTGCCGGCGATTGCTGTGCGTTTCCGCTTGCCCTCTATGGCGGTCGCCAGGTGCGGCTGGAAGCGTGGCGCAATGCGCAAGAACAGGGCACGCTCGCCGCCCGCAACATGCTTGGGCTCTGCGAGCCGCATCGCGCCGTTCCGTGGTTCTGGTCCGATCAGTACGAGTTGGGGCTGCAGGTGGCCGGGCTTGCCGACGAGGGTATCAGGACAATCCGCCGGGATCTCGGCGACGGCGCGTTCATCCTGTTTCATCTCGCGGCGGATGGACGCCTTGTCGCTGCCAGCGGCATTGGTCCTGGCAACAGCGTCGCCCGGGATATCCGGCTGGCGGAAATGCTGATTGCCCGCAGCGCCTGTCCCGATCAGGCTCATCTTGCCGCTCCGGACATCAAACTCAAATCGCTGCTCGCAGCCTGAAACGGACGGAGACACCATGACCAGCAAACGCCCTACGGTGGCGGACATTCTCGCAATGAAGGGCCGTCGCCAGTTGACCATGCTGCGGGTCGAAACGCTTGAAGAGGCGGAAGCCGCCGAACGCGCGCGGGTCGATATCCTGTCCGTGCCGCCGGCGCTGCTCTCTCCCGCTTTCCGCGATGCGGCGCCATCCTGTTTCACCATTCCCGGCCTTGAATACGGCGATTTCATCACAGCGGAAGATTACCTGCGCGCCGCCTTTTGCGCCTTGCGCGCAGGCGGCGATGCCGTCTATTGCGCGGCCAGCCTGTCAACCATCCGGCGCCTGCGCGATGAAGGCATTCCTGTCTGCGGCCATGTCGGCCTGATCCCGTCAAAGGCGACCTGGACCGGCGGCTTCAAAGCTGTCGGCAAGACGGCGCAAAGCGCGCTCGATATCTGGCGCCAGACCAAGGCGCTGGACGAGGCCGGGGCCTTTGCCGCCGAAATCGAGGTGGTGCCGGTGGCGGTTGCAACCGCCATTTCCGAGCGCACCTCGCTGTTCATGATTTCCATGGGCGCAGGCGCCGGCTGCGATGCGCAATACCTCTTCGCCGAGGATATTCTTGGATCGAACCGCGGCCATTATCCGCGCCATGCCAAGACCTACCGCAACTTTTCCGCCGAATATGACCGCCTGCAGCAGGAAAGGGTCGCAGCCTTTTCCGAGTTTGTCGCAGACGTGCACGCAAAAAACTATCCGGCAGCCGAACATGTGGTTGGAATTCCGCATGACGAACTGGACCGTTTTCTCAAAGAGCTTCCTGGAGTTTGAACCGATGGATCATCAGTCCCCCACCTCGCCCGTAACCCGTCAGCCCTCTGATTATACGCACGGTTTCGTCCTCACCCTGTCATGCGAAGACAAGCCGGGGATCGTGGCATCGGTGACGACGGAGCTTGCGGCGCTGGATGCCAATATCGCCGAGAGCAACCAGTTCTGGGACCGCCAGACCAACCGCTTCTTCATGCGCATCGCCTTTGCCGCCTCGGAAGAAACCTCCAAGGACGATGTCGAGCGGGCGCTGAAACCCGCCATCGAGCGCTTCGGCATGAAGACCACGCTGATCGATCAGGCCAAGAAGCCGAAGATCGTCATCATGGTGTCGAAGTTCGACCATGCGCTCCTGCACCTGTTCTACCAGATCAAGGTCGGCTGGCTCGATGCGGAAGTCGCCGCCATCGTCTCCAACCACGAGGACAGCCGCCGCTTTGCCGAGCATGAGGGCATCCCCTACCATGTGCTGCCCGTGTCGAAGGACAACAAGACGGCGCAGGAGGAGGCGCTGCTGAAGATCGTCAAGGACACCGGCGCCGATCTCGTCATCCTCGCCCGCTACATGCAGGTGCTGTCGGACAACCTGTCAAAACGGCTGTTCGGCAAGGTGATCAACATCCACCACTCGTTCCTGCCGAGCTTCAAGGGGGCAAAACCCTATCACCAGGCGTTCGAGCGCGGGGTGAAGCTGATCGGCGCGACGGCGCATTATGTCACGCCCGACCTCGACGAGGGCCCGATCATCGAGCAGGAGACCGAGCGGGTCAGCCATGCCATGAGCGCCGAGGACTTTGTCGCCACCGGCCGCGATATCGAGAGCCGGGTGCTCGCCCGTGCCGTCAAGAAGCACCTCGAATCCCGCGTCATGCTCAACGGCCACAAGACCGTGGTGTTCTAAGCACAGGCATTTGTTACGGTGCGTGGTGCGTGGTTCGACAAGCTCACCATGAGGGAGGATGAGGACTTCAGGGAGTCATATCCTGCAATCCTTGTGATTAAGCATTGCAGCCCAACCCTCTCCCTCATGGTGAGCTTGTCGAACCACGCACAATCGCAATGCCAGCCTTCCCTGCCAGTTATTGCCTGCACTTCAGAGCGGAGAATACCTCAAAAGGTGGCGCTCAGGCCTCGATCTCCACATTGCCGAGGGGTTTCGTGCAGCAGGCAAGGACAAATCCCTCGTCGATCTCCTCGTCGAGAATGCCGCCATTGTGATCCATCTCGGACTTGCCCGAGAGTTTCATCACCTTGCACGTGCCGCACAGGCCGGATTCGCAGGCCGCTGCAATGCGGATACCGGCGCCGCGCGCCGCCTTGAGGATCGTATCCCCCGGCATGCACGGCACGTCCATGCCCGACATGGAAAAGGTGATCGTCGCCGATGCTTCCACGGCGTCGGTGGACATCACATCGAAGGCGGGCAAGACGGGTTCTGCGGCAGGACCGAAGCTTTCCTGATGATACCGCGCCATGTCGAAACCGCTGGCTTCGAGCATGCCGCGCACATCGCGCATGAAACTTTCCGGACCGCAGCAGAAGATCGTCCTGTCCTTGAAATCGGGTGACAGTAGCGGCAGCTTGGGCGCTTCCAACCGCCCGCGGATACCGGTCCACACCTGCCCCATCTCATGTTCCTTGATCAGGAACGACAGTTTCAGGTTGGGCATGCAGTTTGTCAGATATTCCAGTTCCCGGCGGAAAATGATGTCGCTGGGCCGGCGGGCGCAGGTGACGAAGCTGATATCGCTCTGCGGGGCGCAATCATGCATCCAGCGGGTCATCGACATCATCGGCGTGATGCCGGACCCGGCCGAGATGAACAGGTACTTTTCCCCCGGATGCCTGCGCATGGAGAAATCGCCGAGCGGACCGAAGGCCTTCAGCCGCATGCCGGGGGTCAGGTGATCCAGCATCCAGCGGGTGCCGATGCTGTTCTCCTGTGCCTTGACCGTCACGGCGATGGTGAAGGGCCGTGACGGGCTGGAGGAGAGCGTATAGGTGCGCAGGACGGCTTCGGGCTGCACCGGCAGCTCGAAGGTCATGAACTGGCCCGGCTCGTAGCGGAACCAGTTCTGGTTGTCGGAACGGAATGTGAAGGTCTTCACATTCGGCGCTTCCTCGATGATCGACAGACACTCCAGCAGATGCAGCCGGTCATTCCATGGCTGCATCTGGTCAAGGTGCGGGTAAGACTGAGGAACGCCCATGTTCATTGTGTACCTATGCTACCTTGCTGAGCCGCGTATCGCCGCCGGAGAGACGCTCTTCCATGAACCTGCAGTACCATTCGAGGAATTGCAGCACGCCGCCTTCATGCTCGGGCGAATAGGGTCCGGGCTCATAGGCGGGCGAGCGGATGCCGAAGGCATTTTCCTCGACGATCCGGCGGTCCTGGTCATTGGTCTCGAGCCAGACATGCGTCAGTTCCTCGATGGTGTAATCCACGCCCTCGACCGCATCCTTGTGCACCAGCCATTTGGTGGTGACCTGCGTTTCATCCGGGCCGAGCGGCAGCACACGGAAGGAAATGGCATGGTCGCCGAGGATATGGTTCCAGGTGGTCGGGTAATGGAACAGCAGCAGCGAGCCGATCTGCTTCTCGTTGACGCTGTCGCTGAGCTGCCGGCCGACGGCGCGGCGCCCGCTCATCGTGTAGCTTTCCGCATCGCGCAGCAGCGGCACACGGGTGGCGCGGTACTGGCCGTCATCGGACATGCGGAAAATGCTGGGCAGGCCTGCCGCTTCGCAGCGCTGCCAGTGCGCGGCAATCTCCGGATCGTCGGCGGCGCCCTGGACACCGCTTACGCTCGGCGCTTCCGGGAAAGTCTTGCACAGCTCGGGATGATTGGCCACGCAGTGATAGCACTCGCGGTTGTTTTCCCAGACCAGCTTCCAGTTGCCCTTTTCGACGATGGTGCTCTGATAGGCCACCTTGGTTTCGGTGAGGTGGTGCGGCGCGAGATAGGGTTCGATCAGTGCGCGCGTCGCGCTGAAATCGACAGGATTCTGCGCCAGGCAGATGAAGATGTAACCGCCGACGCTTTCGCACTGCACCGGCTTCAGGCTGTGCTGGCTGGCGTCGAAATCATCGCCCATCTGGCGGGCGAACAGCAGGCGCCCGTCAAGCTCGTAGGTCCACTGGTGATAGGGGCAGACGAGCTTGGCCGACGTGCCGCGCTCAGCCGAGCAGACGCGCGAGCCGCGATGGCGGCAGGAATTGTGAAAAGCCCGGATCTGGCCCTGGCGGTCGCGCACGATGACCACGGGATAGTCGCCGACCTGCACCGTGAAGAAGTTGCCGGGCTTGGCGACTTCGCAATCATGGCCGATGAACAGCCAGTCGCGATAAAAGATGTTCTCCATATCCAGCCGGAAATAATCCGGATCGGAATAGAAAGACTGTTCAAGGCCGTAGCCGGGTTTCCGGTTTCTCAGGTTCCGGAGCAGTTCGTTGCGTATATCCATGTCGTGTCCTCGCCTCGATGTTGCGAAAGAACTGACTGGTGGTGACGGAGGAAGAACGCCTGCACGGCCAGCCACCGGCTGGTGCCCGCACAGAATCATGCTCCTTGATCGCCCACCGCGATCAGTCGGTTTTCAGTACCGAGGCTGGTTTCCGGGCTCTGGAGTTGCCGTATCGGCTGTCACGACGCCTTCCCGGGGTTGTGACCCAGTGGCTGTTATGCCGTGTTTCACTCCACTACCGTTGCGGGGGCAGCGCCGGGTTTCCGACCGGCTTCCCAATTCTCCGCTTCCCTAGAAAAGCGGCACCTCAAGTGCCCCGATAAAAGCATCCGGCACCCAAAAAGAATAGGTGCGGAAACGACATCGCATTTACGTAAGACGACACGCCGGGCGCGTGTACACTATGTCGCAGATTGGCGATCAAACGGCCTCTGGTTCAATCCAGAACCACCAGTTCCTCGAAATGATTCATATCGACAAAACTGCACAATGCGGGCGCATTCAACGCAATGACCGGCGATTCACGCCGGATGAATGCTAGGCAATCATCCAGAAGTTCCTGCCAGGCCCCGAGCCTTTCATCCGGGAACCGCGCGATCGGATAGGCCAGCGTGATGTGGAAGACATAGGTGTCGTGATCAGGATGCCGGTAACCGAACGGCACGGCCAGTTCATCGCGCCAGGCGCGCATGATGCGCTCGTCATATTCACTGGCGCCCGCCACGGTCAGACCTGCCGGCGTGACATCGATCACCTCCACGTTGAACGGCCCGCATCCCTCGAAATCCCGCAGGCGATCCACATAAAGCCGCGTCATGTCGTCGATGCTTGTCTCCAATGGAACATCATCCGGTCAATAGGACGGGCGGCGGCGATATTCGATAATGCCCTGAAACAGCGTCATGTGCAGGCTGGAGACGGGGGTAAAGGCCAGTTGCCCGGCATCGGGCATCGCCAGCATCCGGTCGCGCACGGCAATGACCGAGCCTTCCGACTCGGACCCCTTCACGAGATGGCAGACCACCGTATTGCCAGGTTCCGGCTGAAAGACGCCCGCGCTGTTGTAGCGCCGGCCAAGATGCACCGGTGGTTCCGGGTGCAGGCTGGCGGCAAAGCGGGCAAGCGAAGGCTTGATCAGATCGAGCATGGGAACCCCGTGACGAGAAAAGACAATGCAATCGCCATAGGACAGCTCTTTGTCAGACTGATGAAGCCCCGCCCCTTTTCCTATGGCCGGTGGAGATATTCCTTGATCGACGCCTGTTTCATTTCAATCGAGAAACCCGGCAGCGACGGTGGCATATAGGCGGCATCCCGGATATGGCAGGGATCGACAAAATGTTCGTGCAGATGGTCGACATATTCGATCACCCGGCCCTCCTTCGTCCCCGACACGGCGATATAGTCGATCATCGACAGATGCTGCACATATTCGCACAGGCCGACACCGCCCGCATGCGGCCAGACAGGAAGCTCATATTTGGCGGCAATCAGCAGCACGGCGAGCACTTCGTTCAGACCGCCCATGCGGCACGAATCGATCTGCACCACGTCGATGGCGCCTTCGGCGATGAACTGCTTGAACATGATGCGGTTCTGGCACATCTCGCCGGTCGCGACCTTCACCGGCTTGATTGCCTGCCGGATCTTGCGGTGGCCCGCCACGTCATCCGGGCTGGTCGGCTCTTCGATGAAGAACGGCTTGACGAAGGCAAGCTTGTTGACCCAATCGATGGCCTCGCCCACTTCCCAGACCTGATTGGCATCGATCATCAGGATACGGTCCGGCCCGATGACCTCACGGGCAATGGTCAGGCGGCGGATATCGTCTTCAAGATCGCGGCCGACCTTCATCTTGATGTGGTTGAAACCGGCATCAACGGCTTCCTGGCAGAGGCGGCGCAGCTTTTCATCGGAATAGCCGAGCCAGCCTGCCGATGTGGTGTAGCAGGGATAGCCTTCCGCCTGCAGCGTGGCGATCCGCTCCTTCTTGCCGTTCTCCGCCTTGCGCAGGATGGCGAGCGCCTCCTCGCGCGTCAGCACGTCGGTCAGGTAGCGGAAGTCGACGATATCGACGATTTCTTCCGGCGTCATTTCGCCGACCAGCTGCCAGACCGGCTTTCCCGCCTCCTTGGCAAGCAAGTCCCAGACCGCATTGACCACCGCACCCGTCGCCAGATGCATCGCGCCCTTGTCGGGCCCGATCCAGCGCAACTGGCTGTCGCCGGTGATGAAATGCCAGAAACGGCCGGGATTTTCCTTCACCCAGTCCAGTTCCAGCCCGACGACGAGATGCTTCATCGCTTCAATCGCCAGGCAGCAGATTTCATTGCCGCGACCGATGGTGAAGGTCAGCCCATGGCCGGACAAAGCCTTGTTGTCCGTATCGAGGATGACATAGGCGGCGGAATAATCCGGGTCCGGGTTCATGGCGTCCGATCCATCCAGACTCTGCGAGGTGGGAAAGCGGACGTCGAAGACGCGAAGATCGGTAATGCGGGTCACAATATGCCTCTTGAATAATGTTGCGGGTCAGCACGCGTCAGACGTCGGCGCGTGCCACCTGTTTCTGGGTGCCAAGACCGTCAATGCCGAGCTCGATCACGTCACCTGCCTTGAGGTAGCGCGGCGGCTTCATGCCCATGCCGACGCCGGGCGGCGTCCCGGTCGAGATGATGTCGCCGGGATGCAGCGACATGAACTGGCTGAGATAGGAGACGAGGAAGGCAACGCCATAGACCATGGTCCGGGTCGAACCGTTCTGCATGGTCTCGCCATTGACCTTCAGCCACATGCCGAGGTTCTGCGGGTCGGCCACCTCGTCCTTGGTCACCAGCCACGGGCCGGTCGGACCGAACGTGTCGCAGGATTTGCCCTTGGTCCATTGCCCTGCACGCTCCGTCTGGAAGGCGCGCTCGCTGACATCATGCACGGTGCAGTAGCCCGCGACATAATCCAGCGCATCGGCTTCACTGACATATTTTGCCGTGCGGCCGATGACGATGCCAAGCTCGACTTCCCAGTCCGTCTTTTCCGAACCGCGCGGGATGACCAGATCGTCATTCGGACCTGATATGGCGGAGGTGGCTTTCATGAAAATGACCGGCTCCGGCGGCACGGCCATGCCGGATTCCGCCGCATGGTCGGCATAATTGAGGCCGATGCAGATGAATTTCCCGGTGCCGGCAACACAGGGGCCGAGGCGCGGATTACCGCCGACCTGCGGCAGGCTCTCCACATCCAGCGCTGACAATTTTGCCAGCGCTTCCGGGTCGAGCACGGCCCCGGCAAGATCGTTCACCTTGCCGGAGAGATCGCGGATGTGCCCCTTGGCATCCAGCACGCCGGGCTTTTCCTGTCCCGGTTCGCCATAACGTAGAAATTTCATCGTTCATTCCTTCCGATTGCATGGGAGGAGGCTTCCGACAATTCATCCTGATGAGGGAGCTGGTGCGGTTTTCGAGAACCGGAGCGCAGTGGACATTTTCGTCCATGAGCACCGGAAGCGCAGAAAATCGCATCAGATGCCCATCAGGGTGGATTGGCAAAGTCTCCTAGACGGTCCAGCCGCCATCGATGTTGTAGGCCTGCCCCGTCGTGTAGGTCGCACCGGCGAGGTAGACGGCAAGGTCGGCAATTTCCTCCGGCAGGCCGAGACGGCCCATCGGCTGGCGGGCAATGAAGGCGGCGCGCGCGGCTTCGTAGTCACCGCCAGCGCGCATGCGCTGTTCCAGCGATGGGCTTTCCACGGTCCCCGGGCAAATCGCGTTGCAGCGGATGCCCTGCGTGATGTATTCGGCCGCCACCGACTTGGTCAGGCCGAGCACCGCCGCCTTGGTAACGCCATAGGCAAAACGGTTCGGTACGCCCTTCACACTGCTGGCCACCGACGACATGTTGATGATCGCGCCATCGCCGCGTTCGATCATCCCGGGCAGAACGGCGCGGATCGTGCGGATCATCGCCCGGACATTCAGATCGAGGGCGAAATCCAGGTCCGCATCGGGCATTTCGAGGATGGAACCGCCATGGACGAACCCGGCACAATTGAAAAGGACGTCAATCGGACCGATCTCGCCCGCAACCTGATTGACCTCTTCGGTTTTCAATACATCCAGCTTGCGCGGTTTGATCCCCGCCTCTTTCGGCAGCGCATCGAGCAATTGCTGGTTGATATCTGTGGCATGGACGATTGCACCTTCGCGCGCAAAAGCCAGCACTGAAGCCCGGCCGATGCCCTGCCCTGCCGCTGTAATCAAAACCCGCTTGCCTGCAAGCTTACCCGTCATTTCAAACCTCCATTTGGCACATTGAGGTGCCCGTCATATCAAGTTGTTCTGCGCTCGGCGATCAGGATATGGTCCGCCGCAAGCACGACTTCATCACGTTGATTGAGAACTTCACAGCGCTCGACCACGCGCCCGCTCCCCGGGCGTTTCGGATCGTCTTCCTTGGCGCTGATCGTCACGCGCGTGCGGATCGTGTCGCCGATGAAGACCGGCCGCACGAACCGCAGACGGTCATAGCCATAGGAGAATGCCACCGGATTGATCAGGCTGGCGGTGAGGCCGACACCGATGGAAAAGATCATCGTGCCATGCGCAACCCGCTGGCCGAACGGCGTGGTCTTGGCAAATTCGGCATCCATATGATGCGGGAAGAAATCCCCGGTATGGCCCGCATGCACGACGAAATCGGTTTCGGTGATTGTGCGGCCCGTCGTGGTGCGCACATGGCCGATGGCATAATCCTCGAAATAGATGGCCTGTTCAGACATTCAAGCCTCCGGCTTTCGCGCCAGCGGTGTCGCCGGCGCCGCGCTTGATTGATAGGCGGCTTCGACCAGCGCCATGGTGTGCCAGGCGTCTTCGACCGAACTCACCAGCGCCTTGTCCTCGCCGCTGGCAAAGCGCTGCAGATTGGCCATGCGCCCGACAAAGGCGTCAGGGAACCATGCGCCGTGCAGCGGAACATTGATCCAATCGGCGCCGCCCTTCGGGTAGATCATCAGCGCGTCCGGTTCACCGCGCGGATAGTCGAGATTGACCCCGAGCTTCACATAGGCGGCACCTTGCGTGCCGCTGATGCGGAACTCGCAGGCCTGGAACCTGCGGCCGAACTTATGATCATGATTGATCGACAGCGAGCAGCGCACCCGATCGCCATAGTCGAGGATGGCGCTCGTGCGTGTCTGCGCCACCGCGTGACCGGGATGACCCAGCGTCTTCGCGTGCACGCCCAGCGGATTGCCGAGAATCTCGCGGATCACATCGATGTAGTGGATCGAATGCATGGCGATCTCGACACGCGGCAGGCCGTTGAGAAACGGCCACAGCGACCACGGCGTGTCCAGCGCCAGCCAGGCATCGAAATCGATCACCTCGCCCAGCCAGCCCTGCGCGATCGCGTTTTTCAGCGCCAGCATCATCGGGGCAAACCGCAGCTGGAAATTGACGGCAGCGGTGATGTTGCGCCCCCGGCAGATCGCAAGAATTTCCGAGGCTTGCACAAGATCGTTGCCCATCGGTTTCTGGATCAGGGCAAAGGAACCCTCCGGCAGGGCTTTCAGCACGTCCGCATGGCGCGCGGGCGGCGTGGCCAGATCGAAGATGGCGTTTTCCACGACCGCGGCTTCCGCCACCGATGCATAGGCAGTCACATTCCATTCAGCGGCAATTTTCGCGGCCTTCGCCTGGTCAGGATCGAACAGACCGGCGATGGGAAAGCCGCCTTTCCGGTAGGCCGGATAATGCGCGTCACCGACGATGCTGCCCGCCCCGAAGGTCACGATGGGGCGCGGCGTCGCCGGAAGCGGCCAGCTTTGCTGCAGGGTGGATGGATTGAAGGGTTTTGCAGGTGTTTGCACGCTTCAGATACCCCCCTCTGCCCTGCCGGGCATCTCCCCCACAAGGGGGGAGATCACATTGGCATCAACACCTTTGCACACTAGGAAATATTTCAATTTTCGCGAAGACGGCAATGCAGGCTGATCTCCCCCCTTGTGGGGGAGATGGGCGGCAGCCCAGAGGGGGGTGAAAGGACGGTTGTTCATTTGTATTCCTCAATCCAGATGGAAGACTTCATCCATCATCGCCCACCATTCGCCCGGCGCCCGTGTTGCCAGCGGCACCTGACAGGGCATGCAGACGTCCCACCACTCCTTGTTTTTCGGATCGGCGGCCATGCGGGCCATATCCGCATCAAAATCCGTGCCGTGATATTCCCACGTGCCGAACAGGACATTCTCCGGCTCGCGCAGGAAGATCGTGTAGTTGCGGATGTTGCAGCTGGAGATGAGCGCCAGGATTTCCGGCCAGACAGCCGCGTGCAGGCGCTTGTATTCCGCCACCTTGTCACCGTTCAGCCCGATCATCATGCCCATGCGCTGCATCAGCCTAACTCCGGATTTCCGTGGTGAATTCATCGATGCTGCGTGCCTTCACCGCATCCCAATCCCAATCGATGCCGATGCCGGGTTCCGATGGGGCGATGGCATAGCCATCTTCAATGCGCATCTGCGTCCGTGTCAGGTCGTCCAGCTGCGGAATATATTCGACATACCTGCCGTTCTGCACGGCGCAGGTGAGGCTGACATGCAGCTCCATCAGGAAGTGCGGGCAGACCGGCATATCGAAACTTTCCGCCGTATGCGCCACCTTCAGCCAGGGCGTGATTCCGCCGATACGGCCCACATCCACCTGCACGATGGAACAGGCACGCTTCTGCATATATTCGCGGAAATGCCGGATCGAATAGAGCGACTCGCCGACGGCAACCGGCGTCTGCGTTGCCGCGGACAGGCGCACATGGCCGTCGATGTCGTCGGCGGGCAGCGGCTCTTCCAGCCAGGCGAGGTCAATATCGCGCAGCACCTGCGAGCGCCTGATGGCCTCATCCAGCGTAAAACCCTGATTGGCATCGGTCATGATCTCGAAACCGGCACCCACCGCAGCGCGCACCGCCGACAGACGGTCAAGATCTTCCGATCCGTGCGGACGGCCGATCTTCACCTTGGCGCCCTTGAACCCCTTGGCTTTCGCCTGCAAGGCATCATCCACCAGCGCCTGTTCTTCAATGTGCAGCCAACCGCCTTCGGTGGTGTAGAGCGGGCAGCGGTCTTTTGCCCCGCCCGCCAGCTTCCACAAAGGCAGGTTCTGTTTCTTCGCCCGCAGGTCCCACAGGGCGATATCGACGGCGGCGAGCGCAATCGCGGTGATCGCACCGATGGTTGTCGCGTGGGTGGCAAATTCAAGCTCGCGCCAGATCGCTTCGATCTGGTCCGCATCCCTGCCGAGCAGGCGCGGCACCAGATGGTCCGAGAGCAGGCGCATCACCGAGGAACCGCCGGTGCCGATCGTGTAGCTGTACCCCGTACCGACAGCGCCGTCGCTGTCGGTGATCGTGACAATCGGTGTTTCCTGCGAAACAAAGCTCTGGATGGCATCGGTCCGCAGCACTTTCGGCGGCAGGTCGACCATCCGCAATTCGACGCGTTCGATTCTGGCCATGGTCAGCTCCGCAGGGTTTTGCCGGTTTCAGCCGAGAAGAGATGCGCCTGCGACAGGTCGAAACTCAGCTTGATGGTTTCGCCCGCCGCGAGCGGGCGCGGGTTGAGCATGCGCGATACCCATTCCTTTTCGCCCAGCGTGATGAACACCAGCGTCTCGTTGCCGAGCGGTTCGGTGATCGAGACCGGCAGCGACAGTTCATGAACGTCGGTTGCTTCACCGGAACTCAGGCCATGGCCGGTCGGATAGATATCGTCGGGCCGCAGGCCGAAGATGACTTTTTCGCCCGCAACCACCTTGTTGCGGAATTCGAGCGGCAAAGGCAGGCTCTGGCCGCCCTTCAGTACCAGCCTGCCGCCATCGACCGTGGCCTCGTTGAGGTTCATCGGCGGCGAGCCGATGAAACCCGCGACAAAGCGCGTGGCGGGACGCTTGAACACTTCCTCCGGCGTGCCGACCTGTTCGATATAGCCGTCCCGCATGATGACGATACGGTCGGACAGCGTCATCGCCTCCACCTGATCGTGGGTCACGTAGATCATCGTCGCCTGCACCTTGGCGTGCAGACGCTTGATTTCGGTGCGCACCTGCGTGCGCAGCTTGGCATCGAGGTTGGACAGGGGTTCATCGAACAGGAACACTTCCGGCTTGCGCACGATGGCACGGCCCATGGCCACGCGCTGGCGTTGGCCGCCGGAGAGCTGTGACGGACGGCGATCCATGTATTTTTCCAGATCGAGAATGGCAGCGGCTTCATTGACGCGCTGGTCGATCTCGGCCTGCTGCACCTTGCCGATCTTCAGCGAAAAACCCATGTTCTCGCGCACGGTCATGTGCGGATAGAGCGCATAGGACTGGAACACCATCGAGATGTTGCGGGCGCGCGGCGGCAGATCGTTGACCGGCTTGCCGCCGATCTCGATGACGCCGTCGCTGATGTCTTCCAGCCCGGCTATCATGCGCAGCGTCGTCGACTTGCCGCAGCCGGACGGCCCGACCAGCGCGATGAATTCGCGGTCCTTCACCTCAAGATCGATGCCGTGGACGACATCCACATTGCCGTAGCGCTTGACCAGCTTTTTCAGGGTTACGGGTGCCATGGGTAGAGCCTTTAACCTTTCACCGCGCCGAACGTCAGTCCGGACACCAGATGCTTTTGAATGATGAATGTGAGGGTCAGCGCCGGAACGATCATGACCACGGCGAGCGCGCACATGCCGCGCCAGTCAATGGTGAATTCCGACGTGTAATCGAGCAGCCCCACGGGAAGCGTCTTCGAATTGACCGAGCGGGTGATCTGCGATGCCAGCGCATATTCGTTCCACGAGGTGAGGAAGGCGAAAATACCCGCCGAGGCGATACCCGGACCCGCCAGCGGAAACTCCACCTGCCAGAAGGCCTGCCAGCGCGTGCAGCCGTCGATCTGTGCGGCCTCGGCAAGATCCTTCGGCACCTGCCGGAAGAACCCGTCGATCAGCCAGATGGTGAAGGGCACGTTCAGCGCCACATAGATCAGGATCATGGAAAAATGGGTATCGATGATGCCGAGCCGGGCAAAAATCATGAACAGCGGCAGCGACAGCGCGATGCCGGGAACCGCACGGGTCAGCATGAAGCCGAGGAACACCGCCGACTTACCCTTGAACTTGTAGCGGGCAAAGGCGTAGCCGCCCGCCATGCCGATGATGAGCGCAATGATAGTCGAGGTGATCGAAATGATCAGCGAATTGCGGAAATACTCCCAGACCGGAATGCCGCCCTGCCCGGCGCCGCCGAACATGGAACGGTAGGCATCGAGCGAAATATCCTGCGGAATCCACACGGGCGGCTTGGCCATGATCTCCACCGTCGGGCGGAGCGAATTGAGGACGATCCACAGTCCCGGCAGGCAGATGACCAGCATGGCCAGGAACAGGCCGACGAGATGCAGGACTTTCAGGCCGCGGCGCTTGAGACGATGTGCGTTGTTCTGATCCATCTTACCACTCCGCTCCGATCTGCTGGCGCGCCGCGGCGAGCTTTCTGAAGAAATACACGGTGAACAGGATGGAGAGCAGGATCGAGATATAGGCCATGGCGTTGGCCATGCCCATGCGCGCATCGCTGTAGGCCGTGCGGCCAACCAGCGTCCACAACAGTTCCGTGCGTTTGGCCGGACCGCCATCGGTCATGATCTTGACGATGTCATAGGCGCGCGCCACGTCGAGCGAGCGGATGGTCATGGCGATCATGGCGAAGGGCATGAGGTAAGGCCAGGTGACATAGCGGAAGGTCTGCCACGGCGTGCAGCCATCGACCCGCGCGGCTTCCACGGGCTCCTGCGGCATGGCGAGCAGGCCGGCAAGGATCAGAATGGCAAACACCGAGGTCGATGACCAGATTTCTGCGACAATGATCGAGAACAGCGCCAGGTTGCCGTCGATCAGCCACGGGATGGCCGATGTGGTTATCCCCAGCGACTGCAGCACATTGTTGACGAAGCCGATATTGTCATTGAACAGGAACTTGAACTGGAAGCCGACGAGCACCGGCGAGAACATCATCGGAAACATCATCAGCGTGCGCAACAGGCGCTGGCCGCGCGTGGCCTTGTTGACCAGCATGGCAAGGCCAAGGCCAAGGAACATTTCGGCGTTGAGCGCGATGGTCAGGAGGAGAACCGTCCGTCCGAACGCGGTCCAGAATTCCAAGCTCGTCAGCGCACTCATATAATTGCGGAACCCGATGAGAACCCAGATCGTCTCGGGTTTCGTCAGCCGGAACGGCGTGAAGCTGGAGTAGAGCGAAAACAGCAGGGGCAGGACGATGACCGCTGCCAGCACGATAATGGCAGGCAGCAGCAGGAGCGTCGGCGCTGATAGTTTGGGAAATTTCATCGGAGATATTGGCCTTTTAATCTCTGCTCTCGGGTAGGTCGCATGCGTTACCCCCCTGTCCGGCAGGATAGAGGGGGGTGACATTCATCACCCCGCCTCCCAACCGCATCAAAGCTTGCCGGCATCCTTGAGGATATCGGTTGCCTTCTGGGCAGCAGTGTCGAGCGCTTCCTTGGAGGTCTTGTCTCCGAGGATGGCCGCCTGCAGCTCCGGATAGACCGCGTTGGAAATCTCGATCCATTCGGCGAGCGGCGGAACCGGGAAGGCATTCTTCGCCGCTTCCTGGAAAGCCGCCAGAACCTCCGTCTTGTACGGATCGCTCTTGGCCTGCTCGATATCCCAAGCCCAGACCGCCGTACGCGTCGGCAACGGGCCAGCCTTCGCTTCCAGCTTCTGGCTGTCTTCGTTGGTCAGCCACCAGACGAGCGAAGCGGCGGCTTCCTTGTTGGCGCAGGCTTCCGTGACCGAGAAGCCATGGCTGCCGGACCAGCCGGTCCGCTTGCCCGACGATCCCGCCGGCTGAACCTTGACGCCGACATTGCCCGCAACCTTCGAGGACTTCGGATCATTGAAGAAGCTTGCCCAGCCCGGCCAGTCCAGATTGATGGCGATGGAACCGGAGGCAAAGCCCTGGCCGAGATCGTCCCACAGATAGTTGGTTGTTCCCGCCGGAACCGCCTTGGCCTTGTAGAGATTGACGAACCAGTCGAGCGCCTTGATGCCCGCTGCCGAGTTGAAGGCGGGCTTGCCATCCTTGCCGATGTACTCGCCGCCCTCAGCGACCAGCATTTCGTAGAAGCGGCCGTTGATCGCCTCTTCCTTGCCGGCAAACTGCGTGCCGTAGAAATCCGGCGCCTTGGTGAAGAACATCGCCTGGTCCGTCACCTGCTGCCAGGTATCGGGCGGCGTCAGGTCATAGCCATACTTGGCCTTGAAGGCCTTCTTGTTGGCTTCGTCGGCATAGATGCTCTTCTGGTAGTACAGCGCGGAAACGTCGAACTGCGCGCGCGGCAGCATCACCAGCTTGCCGTCAAGCGTCGAGGCCTTGATGTTGGCCGGCACGAAAGCCGCGACTTCCGCCGCCGGTATCAGCGCCGTCAGATCCGTATAGATCTTCGGGTATTGCGGCGCGAAGGATGAATGGTTCGAACCGACGCACCATTTCAGACTGCCCGAGGCGATATCCGATTTGATCTCCTTGTCGAGCTCGAAGTGATTCTTCTTGGACAGGATGTTGACCTTGGCGCCGGTCAGTTTCTCCCACTCACCGATGCGCTCGTACAGCGGCTCATATTGCTGGCCGCCGATCAGTTTGGCGTCGATGGTGACGCCCTCGAATTTGCCCGGCAGTTCGGCGCCAAAGGCAAAACTTGTGCTCAACAGCGCGATAGCGCCGGCCGAAACACTGGCTAGCAGGTTTTTCATGCAGTTCCTCCCAACATCCAGAGTGCCGCCTCCCGGCACTTTTCTTCACCCATATATGGGCGTGTCATTCATATACAAACATTTACAGGCTTGACCGTCAAGCGCGGAAACGCTTTCCTATGAAGATAATCTTCGTATATGCATTGAGTGAAATGAGGGGGACAACCATGTTGGAAGAAGACGACAGCGACCGGTATCGCGCCCCGGCACTCGACAAGGGACTGGACATTCTCGAACTGCTTTCGGGCATCGACGGCGGCCTCACCCAGGCGGAAATTGCCAAGCATCTCGGCCGCAGCCCCAATGAGTTCTACCGCATGCTCGACCGGCTGGTCCGGCGCGGCTATGTCACCCGGCTCGAAGGCGACCGCTACTCGCTGACGCTCAAACTGTTCGGCCTCGCCCAGCTGCATGCGCCGGTTCGCCGGCTCGCTTCCTATGCCACGCCGCTGATGCGCGATCTTGCGGTCCTGACCAAGCAGGCCAACCAGCTCAGCGTCTTTGACCGCGGCGCCGCAGTCGTCATCGCCCAGCAGGAGGCGCCGGACTATTGGGGCATTTCCATCCGCGTCGGCTCGCATATCAGCCTCTTCAATACCGGCTCCGGTCACGTGCTGCTGGCGTTCCGCTCGGATGAGGAACGCGCCATGATGATTGCCGAATATGAAAAACATGCCGATGACATTGCCCAGCCGGTGGATTTTCGCGAACGGCTCGATCATATCCGCGCGCGCGGCTATGAAATCATGCCCAGCGCCCAGACCGCGGGCGTCTACAATATATCCGCGCCGATTCTCGGCCCCGATGGCCGGTCCATTGCGGCCCTGACCTGTCCCTATATCAAGCTCCTGAACATCCCCGATGCCCCGGACGTCGATCAGGCGCGCGAAATGCTGGTGACGACGGCACACAAACTCTCCGAGCTTGCGGGCGCGGATGTCATCCATTCCAGTGTTGTGCGCCACGCGTGAACGGGAGCAGATCAGGCATGTTCATCGACACACACCTTCATCTCATCGACCAGTCGGCCCTGCACTATCCGTGGCTTGCCGGCGTCGAGGCGCTCAACCGGGATTTTCTCTACGGCGAATATGCACTGCAGGCGCAGCGGGCAGGAATAGTCCGGGCACTGCACATGGAAGTGGATGTGACCCCATCCGAAATCCAGACGGAAATCGATTACGTCGCCAGCCTCGCGAAGCAGGAGGGCAGCCTGATTGCCGGGGCAATTGCCGCATGCCGCCCGGAAGAGGCCGGTTTTGCCGCTTATCTTGAACGCCAGAAGGCCAACCCGTTCATCAAGGGTTTTCGCCGCATCCTGCACACCATGCCGGACGATCTGTCGGAGAGTTCCGTCTTCCGCGAGAACATCCGGCGTATGGGCGGATCGGGCCTGACCTTTGATCTGTGCGTGCTGCCGCGCCAGATGGACAGGGCCATCGCCCTGGTCGATCTTGCCCCTGACGTGACCTTCATCCTCGATCATTGCGGCGTGCCTGACATCAAGGGCGATGATTTTGCCATCTGGCGCGGCAAGATCACCGAAATCGCCGGACGTGCCAACGTCATCGCCAAGATTTCCGGCATCGTCGCCTATGCCGACGGGGCATGGCGCGCGGAGACGCTCAAACCCTATGTGCAGCATGTCATCGGCAGTTTCGGTTGGGACCGGATTGTCTGGGGCAGCGACTGGCCGGTCTGCACGCTGGGCGGCGGCCTTGCCACGTGGATCGCCGCCACGCACGCGCTGGTTTCAGGATGCAGTGAAAGCGAAAAGACCAGGCTGTTTTCCGGCAACGCCAAGCGGCTGTGGGGGTTGTAGGCCGGAGTTCCACCCCGTTTCCGTTATCATTCGGTGATGGTTGCAGGATCACAGTGCGTGGTTCGACAAGCTCACCCTTGCCTGCCAGCCCCCGGCGCTTTACCTCTGGTAACCAGCAGCATAACCAATGGCGGGAGATACAATGGCAGCGGAGCTTCATGGACCGGACCTTCTCAGTGCCGTCGTGCTTTTGGGCGCAGGCGTCGTCGCCGTGCCCGTCTTCAAGCGGCTCGGGCTTGGCTCCGTCCTCGGCTATCTCGCCGCCGGTCTGGTGATCGGGCCATTCGGCCTCAAATTCTTCTCCGATCCGCAGACGATCCTGCACGTCGCCGAACTCGGCGTCGTCATGTTCCTCTTCATCATCGGCCTTGAGATGCAGCCCTCCCGCCTCTGGGGCCTGCGCAAGGAGATTTTCGGCCTTGGCGCCCTGCAGGTCGGCGTTTGTGCACTCCTGCTCACCGGGGTTGGCATCGCCACCGGCTTTCCCGTCGCCATATCCTTCGTCGCCGGTGCCGGTTTCGTCCTGACCTCGACGGCCATCGTCATGCAGCTGCTGGAAGAACGCGGCGAGATATCAAGCACCAAGGGCCAGCGCATGGTGTCGATCCTGCTGCTGGAAGACCTGGCCATCGTGCCGCTTCTCGCGCTCGTCGCCTTCCTTGCGCCGATCGCCGCCACCGATGCGCCGCCGTCGGGCCTGCGCTGGATGGATATCGGCATCGGCGTCGGCGCCGTGGTCGGTCTCGTCGTCGCCGGCCGTTATCTGCTCAACCCCCTCTTCCGCTTCCTCGCCCAGTCCCGGGCGCGCGAGGTTATGACTGCCGCCGCCCTCCTCGTCGTGCTCGGTGCCGCGCTTGTCATGCAGGTCAGCGGCCTCTCCATGGCGATGGGCGCCTTCCTTGCCGGCGTGCTCCTGTCCGAATCCACCTTCCGGCATCAACTCGAAGCCGATGTCGAACCCTTTCGCGGCATCCTGCTCGGCCTGTTCTTTCTCGCCGTCGGCATGTCGCTTGACCTGAGCGTCGTCACCGCCAACTGGCGCAGCGTGCTGTTCTACGTCGCCGCCTTCATGGTGGTGAAGGGCATCGCGATCTATATCGTCGCCCGCCTGATGCGCTCGTCCCACACGGAAGCGCTGGAGCGCGCCGTCGTGATGGCGCAGGGCGGCGAATTTGCCTTCGTGCTCTATTCCACCGCCACGTCGGTCGGCATTCTCGATGGCCGTGCCAATGCCATGCTGACGGCCATCATCATCATCTCCATGGTGCTCACCCCGATCGCCATCATCGGCCTGCGCTATATCCTGCCGCGCGAAAAGCAGTCGCTGGATGGCGTCGATGTCGCGGAAGGCCTGTCCGGCAGCGTCCTCGTCATCGGTTTCGGCCGGTTCGGGCAGATCGCCAGCCAACCGCTGCTGATGCGCGGCGTCGATGTCTCGATCATCGACAATGATATCGAAATGATCCAGGCCGCAGCCGAATTCGGCTTCAAGGTCTATTACGGCGACGGCACGCGTCTCGACATCCTGCATGCGGCAGGCGCCGGCCGTGCGCAGGCCGTCCTCATCTGCGTCGACAAGCCCGACACCATTCTCGCCATCGCCGAGCATATCAAGGCGGAATATCCGCTGGTGCAGGTCTATGCCCGCTCCTTCGACCGCGGCAACACGCTGGCGCTGATCAAAGCCGGCGTCGAGTACCAGATCCGCGAAACCTTCGAATCGGCCCTGTCATTTGGCGAGAACACGCTGATCGGCCTCGGCGTCGCGCCCGAGGAAGCGGCGGAGATCATCGGTGACGTGCGCCAGCGTGATGCCGAACGCCTCGACCTGCAGCTCGCCGGCGGCATCCGCGCCGGCAACGATCTGATGAGGGGCAACGCACCGGTGCCAGGCCCCCTGGTCAAACCACGGCAAACCGGCCGGGCTCTGAGCGAAGAAACCGCCCGCGTGCTGCCGGCGGCGCAAACCGCCGACAGTGCAAACTGATTGCAACCACCATGGAAGGACAAGCAATGGTTGAAACCGATCAGGCCATCATCGACGGTATTGTCGGCTTCTGGCGCAAGGCCGGACCCGACGCCTGGTTCAAGAAGGACGCGGCGTTTGACGAAACGTTCCACCAGACCTTTCACAACAGGCATTTCGCTGCCGCCCGGCGCGACTATGACCACTGGATCGAAACCGCCGACGGCGCGCTGGCGCTGATGATCCTGCTCGACCAGTTCCCGCGCAACTGCTTTCGCGGCACCGGCCACATGTATGCGACGGACTCGCTGGCGCGCCATTACGCCGGAGAGGCGCTGGAAAGAGGCCATGATCTTGCCCTCGAGCCATCCGTGCGCGGCTTTCTCTATCTGCCCTTCATGCATTCGGAAGACATCGACGAGCAATTGCGCTGCGTGAAGCTTTACACCGCATCGGCCCCGAGCCAGCTCGAATGGGCCGAAGATCATTACAACATCATCCACCGGTTTGGCCGCTTTCCCCATCGCAATGCCATTCTCGGGCGGAAATCCACGCCGGACGAACAGGCATTCCTCGATGCGGGTGGCTTTGCCGGATAGGCGGATTTGCGGCCCCGCTGCCGAATTTTCGCCACATCCTCTTGAACGCAGCCGTACTGACTGCCATTATAAGCGCATCTGGCACCCGTAAGTTTCACCCATGACGCCAGTCAAACAGGGACTGACCGCGCCTCGATGCCGGACGAACAATCTGAAGAGCCTCCAAGTCCGGACTTGCGAAGCAAGCTGACTCTGCCCACGCAGCGTCAGCAACAATTCCCGTTTTTCTCCCCAACATCCGATTTGGCCTGCATCGCGGGCGGATTTGCGCTGGCTTTTCCAGCCGCATCCGCACGCCATGTCGTGCCCTGACCCGCATCTCTTAGAAGGAACCGACTTCCCAATGGAATGGATTGCCGACCCCAATGCCTGGATTGGTCTCGCCACGCTGATCGTGCTCGAGATCGTACTCGGGATCGACAACCTCGTGTTTATCGCCATTCTTGCCGACAAGCTGCCGCCGAGCCAGCGCAACCGCGCGCGCATCGTCGGCCTGTCCCTCGCCCTGATCATGCGCCTGGCGCTGCTTGCCTCCATCTCCTGGGTGGTGACACTGACGACACCGCTGTTCAGCGTGGCGGGTTTCGGCTTTTCGGGGCGCGACCTCATCCTGATCATCGGCGGACTGTTCCTGCTGTTCAAGGGCACGATGGAACTGCATGAGCGTCTTGAAGGACATATGTCCGCCAAGGAATCCAACGTCGCCCATGCGGTTTTCTGGCAGGTCATCGCCCAGATCGTCGTGCTCGACGCCGTCTTCTCGCTCGACAGCGTGATCACCGCCGTCGGCATGGTCAAATCTCTGGAAGTCATGATGATCGCCGTTGTCGTGGCGGTAGGCGTCATGATGCTTGCGTCCAGACCGCTCATGGCCTTCGTCAGCCGCCATCCGACCGTTGTCATCCTCTGCCTTGGCTTCCTCATGATGATCGGTTTCAGCCTGATCGTCGAAGGCTTCGGCTTCCATATTCCGAAGGGCTACCTCTACGCCGCCATCGGCTTCTCCGTCCTCATCGAAGCGGCCAATCAGGTCGGACGGCATAACCGCGACAAGCGCGTTACCTCGATGGACCTGCGTGACCGCACGGCAGGCGCGGTGCTGCGCCTTTTGGGCGGCGGCCGTTCCGGCGATGCCAGCCATCACTCGGATGCGCTGGATGTGATCGCCGAGCAGACGGCAGCGGGCGAAGTCTTCCACCCGGAAGAAAAGGAAATGATCCGCGGCGTTCTCGACCTGGTCGAGCGGCCGGTGCGGTCCATCATGTCACCGCGCAACGAGGTCGAATGGCTCGACCTCAACGAGACCAACGAGGAACTGCTGGCGGAAATCCGCACGCTCTCCCACAGCCGCGTGGTTCTGGCCCGCGGACGGGTTGACGAATTCGTCGGCGTGGCCCTGACCAAGGACCTGCTGTTCGCCATTCTCGACGGCGGCAAGATCGATTGGGACAAGGTGACCCGCCAGCCATTGATCCTGCACGAGAATGCCAACGTATTGCGCGTGATGGAGCAATTGCGCGGCACGACGGTGCAGATGGCGATTGTTCTCGACGAACACGGCTCATTCGAGGGCGTGGTCACGCCGACGGACATTCTTGAGGCCATCGCCGGCGACTTCCCGGATGAAGGCGAGGAAAGCCCGATCCTCGAGCGGTCGGAAGACGGCAGCATGGTGGTGGACGCCTATATCGACATCCGCCGCCTCGGCGGCCTGATCGAACGCGACCTCGTCGATGACGGCGACCGCTACACGACGCTGGCAGGTTACATCCTGTGGAATCTCGGCCACATCCCCGCACAGGGCGAAAAGCTGAAGGTCGATGATTACGAGTATGAAATCGTCGAAATGGACGGCCGCAACATCGGCAAGGTGCGGATTTCGCCCACCGAAACCGCCGCCTATATCTGACCCCACCAAAAATATTCCCGTCCCGGCTGACCCCGGGACGGGAATGGAGCATCGTCCAGCAACACGACCCGCTGGATTTGGCCTATGGTCCCAGCGGTATGATTGTCGTGTCTGTCGTGCGGTGCCCAAGCGATAACCCTATCAGTCCGGCCGAAATCAGGCGGCCTGCCGGACCCAGCTCGGGAATGGGTCGAACAGGTCTTCCCACTTGCCCGGCGTGAACTCATCCGCGTCCACCAGACAGGCATCCAGCTGTGCCCGCAGGTGCACTTCATTCATCGGATCGACGCCGATGAAGACAATCTCCTGCCGCCGGTCGCCCCAGACCTTGTGCAGGTAGGGCTTCATGGATTTCAGCCATTCCGGATGCTCCGGCCAGCGGTTGCGCGGGATCGACGACCACCACAGCCCGCGTTTTTCCGCCCGCACCAGCGCACCGGCCTGGCTGAGTTCGCCGACATAATCCGGCCGTGTCGCCAGCCAGAAGAACCCCTTGGAGCGGATGACACCGGGCCAGTTCCTGTCGAGAAAGGCATGGAGCTTCTGCGGATCGAACGGACGCCTCTCCCGGTAGACGAAAGAACGGACGCCATATTCCTCGGTTTCCGGCACATGGTCGGCAAAGCCGTTGAGTTCCTTAAACCAGAGCGGATGCTCCTGCGCCTTGTCGAAATCGAACAGGCCGGTATTGAGCACCTCGTTAAGCGGCACATCGGCAAAATCCGTCTCGATGAGTTTTGCATCCGGGTTGAGCGCGCGGATGATCTTGCGCGCCAGGTCCCGGTCATAGAGAGACGAGTCGGAAATCTTGTTGAGGATGATGACGTCGGCAAACTCGATCTGGTCGACCAGCAGATCGACCAGCGTCCGGTTGTCGGCATCACCGAGCGATTCCCCCCGGTCCTTCAAAAAATCCGCCGAGGCGTAATCTTTCAGGAGATTCGCCGCGTCGACCACGGTCACCATGGTGTCGAGTTTTGCCACATCGGACAGGCTGCGGCCGTTCTCGTCGCGGAAATCGAAGGTCGACGCCACGGGCAAGGGTTCGGAAATGCCCGTCGACTCGATGAGGAGATAATCAAAACGTCCCTGCTTGGCCAGGGCTTCCACCTCCTGCAGCAGGTCGTCGCGCAAGGTGCAGCAGATGCAGCCATTGGTCATTTCGACCAATTGTTCATCGGTGCGCGAAAGATTGGCGCCGCCGTCGCGTACAAGTGCGGCATCGATGTTCACCTCGCTCATATCGTTGACGATGACGGCAACGCGCCGCCCCTCGCGATTGTTGAGAATATGGTTGAGCAAAGTGGTCTTGCCGGCTCCGAGAAAGCCCGAGAGCACCGTGACCGGAAGACGGTTGGGTATGGCTGTGTTGTGCATGGCTATTGCCCTCTTGCAATGGCCTGCCGCGAGGGCCGCAGCAGGCCGGATAACGTCAGTCGTGAACTTCGCCGGAGCCGCCGACGGCCACGACATTGAAAGGCTTGCCTTCGAGCGCGATCTCGCGGTCCTTCGCGAAGGCGGCCGCCTTGATCACGTGCAGGCGGCTTTTCAGCGGATCGCTGACGATGATCTCGTCACCGGCAACAGCAATGCGCGGCCGCGGCAGGCTCCAGTGACCATCCATGCTGTAGGGTTCCGTCAGCTTGATCGACTTTTCGATTTTGGCGGTAATAACATTCAGCTGATGCAGCTGTCCGTCCTCGGTGAAGATGTAGGCGAACCGCGGGCGCGCTGAATCGACGGCGAAATGCACGCGGCGGGCGGGCAGTTCGATCCGGCGGAACGGTTCGGCATTGCCCGGTTCGACCAGCACCACCGCCTGCGGACCGTAATTGCCGAGGAAATACTGCAGGCCCTTGCCGCCGAGAAGCGTGGTGATCTTTGCATCCGGCAGCGATGTCGCATAGGCGAGATGATTGATCTCGGGCGTATCCGCGCCGGATTTGACCAGAAGCAGTCCGGTCTTGCAGGCGATAGCCAGAATATTGCCGGACGAAGCTTCCCCATGCAGGTCAGGGCATGCGTGTAGCGCGCCGACGGGATAGCCGTCGCTGCCGAGAACCTTGATACCGATGGGCAATTCATCCACCGGCTTTTCCGGATGCGGCTCCGTCACCAGCACCGTGCCGCCATAGGAGACGGCAACGCCGTGATGCGGTGACGCGAGCTTGATGCTGCGCACATCGGCTTTTCCGGCAAGCACATCCCTTTCCCTGACGACCTTCACCACGCCATCGCCGTCAAAGAACTGGGCGATGTTGCCGTTGTGATCGACGAAGTGTGAAGGCCGCTGACCTTCCAGTTTCAGATCGAGCAGTTTCGGCGCCTCGACCTTGAGATCGCCATGGGCACCATGGTCCTCAACGGCAATGCCAGTCGACAGGACCGCCACCTCGCCGCCGTCCCGCTGCACGGCAAAAATTGTTTTCCCGCTGTCGGACAGCGACAGGCCAACCGGCGCCTTCACCTTGAACGTATCGATAATCCCGCCGGTTCGCGGGTCGAGCACGCGGATGGTCGGCTCCGCATGGTCCGAGACGAAAACGCGCCAGGCGGTCTGCTCATTGGCCAGTGCAGGCAAGGCGGCAAAGCCAAAGACCATGGCGAGGGGCAAAACTTTCTTCAGATGTCGTGACATGCTTGTTCCTTATGCGTCGTGGGAGTCCGTCGATATAATGTAATAACATTACATTCTTGCCAATGAAAAAAGCGGAGTCATCCCCCGCTTTTTCCGCTTCGGTCTATCAGCTGCCGATAATGGCCTTTTTGAAGGCACTGATATTGTGGTGCATCATGTCGATATAGGTGCTGGCGCCTTCGCCCGGTTCCGACAGAGCATCGGAAAACAGTGTGCCGCCGACATTCAGCTTGGTCTCGCTGGCGATCTGCTCGATCAGGCGCGGATTGGTGATGTTCTCGACGAAGATCGCCGAGGCCTTGTCTTCCTTGACCTGCTTGATCAGCGCGACGACATCGGCCGCGGACGGTTCCGCATCCGTTGAAAGACCTTCGGGCGCCAGGAACTTCAGCCCATAGGCATGCTCGAAATAGCCGAATGCATCGTGGGAGGTGATGATCAGACGCTTGGCCTCCGGAATGGCAGCGATACCGGCCTTCACATCGATCTCGGTCTGATCCAGCTTCTGGGTATAGTCCGCGCCATTCTTCTTGTAGGTATCGCAATTCGCCTTGTCGGCATTGCAGAAGGCATCGACGATGTTCTTCACATAGATCTTGGCGTTGGCGATCGACTGGAACGCATGCGGGTCGAAGGCACCGTGATCGTGGTGATGCTCAGCGCCTGCCTCCGCATGGCCTTCTTCCTCTTCCTGCGCCTTGAGGGGCTCGATACCCTTGGTCAGTTCGACAATGGGCGCCTTGGTGCCGCTGGCCTCGACCAGCCGCGGCAGGAAACCTTCAAATCCAAGACCATTGACCAGAACCACATCCGCCTTTGCCAGCGCCGCCGCATCGGACGGCTTGGGCTCATAGACATGGCTGTCGCCGTTCGGGCCGACCAGATTGGTCAGCGAAATCTTGTCGCCGCCGACGTTCTTGGCAAAATCCTCGATGATGGAGAAGCTGGAAACAACCTTCAGGTCAGCCGCAAAAGCGGTGGATGAAGCCGCAGACAGTAACAGTATAACATTCAGAGTTGTAGCGAGTTTAAGAGCTTTGCGCATTGGTAGTCTCCTTTATCGAGGTTTAGGCGGTTCTGTGGCGGTGGGAACGCATGCGGCTGCTGAGAACGCCGCGTGAGCCGATGAGAATGGACGCGATATACATCGCACCGGCGGAAAGGATGATCGCCGGGCCGGACGGCAGGGCAAAATGATAGGAAATCAGCAGGCCTGCAACGCAGGATATCATCCCGATCAGGATTGCAACCGCGCACATCGGGCCGACACGGGTCGTCCAGAAGCGCGCGCCGGCGGCAGGCAGCATCATCAGGCCGACCGACAGCAGCGTCCCGAGCGCCTGGAAGCCGCCGACGAGATTGAGCACCACCAGCGCCAGGAAGATGAAATGCACGGGCGTGCCGATGCGGCTGACCGAACGCAGGAACAGGGGATCAAGGCACTCGGCCACCAGGCCGCGCCAGAAAATGGCGAGGGTCACGATGCTGACGCCGCAGATCAGGCCGATCAGGCTCAGCGCCTCGTTGTTGAGCGCAAGAACCGTGCCGAACAGCACATGCATCAGGTCGACATTCGAACCGCGCAGCGAAACGATCATCACCCCCAGCGCAAGGGATATCAGGTAGAAGGCCGCCATCGAGGCATCTTCCTTCTGGATCGTGAAGCGTGACACCGCCCCGGCGCCGAGCGCCACGATCACCCCGGCGATCAGCCCGCCGATGGTCATCGGCACGATCTGCAGGCCGTAGAGCAGGAAACCGGCGGCGGCTCCCGGCAGGATGGCGTGCGACATGGCATCGCCGGTCAGGCTCATCCGCCGCAGCATCAGGAACACGCCGACAGGGCAGGAACTGAGCGACAGCGCCAGCGAGCCGAGCAAGGCGCGCTGCATGAAGCTGTAATCGATGAAAGGGGCAATGAGGAAATCATACATCCCGATCAGCCCCCCGCCCGGCTGTGACCATCATGATGCGCATGATGCGTGTGATCATGCGCATGATCGTGTTCATGACCGCCGGTCGCGGACAATCGGGCATCGTCTTCGCACCAGGGCGCACTCTCGGCCCAGGCCTCGTGGAACTGCCGCGCATGCAAAAGGTTTTCCGGACGAAGCGTCTCCCGCGAGGCACCCCAGGCAATGGGCTTGCGCGCCAACAGCAGGGTTTCAGGAAAATGCTCCCGCACCAGGTCGAGATCGTGGACCACCACCATGATGGTGCGCTTTTCGCCGTGCCAGCGCTTGATCAGCGCGATCAGGTCGCCGACCGTCTTGGCATCGATGGCATTGAACGGCTCGTCGAGCAGAATGAGGTCAGCGTCCTGCACCAGCACCCGGGCAAACAGGGCGCGCTGCAATTGCCCGCCCGACAGGCTGTCGATGGGACGTTTTTCAAAACCGCCCAGCCCGACGCCCATCAGGGCCCGCGAAACCTGTTCACGGTCACCGGCGGTAAAGCGGCCAAGCAGGCCGCGCTTGGGCCAGAGCCCCAGCGAAACGAGATCGATGACCCGCGCCGGAAACGAGCGGTCCAGTTCCGATTGCTGCGGCAGATAGGCGACGCGAACGTCCTTCTCGACCACGACGGAACCGGACATCGGCTTGAGAACACCGACAATACCCTTCATCAGCGTCGACTTGCCCGAACCGTTCGCACCCACGACCGCCGTCAGCGAACCGCGCTCGACCACACCGCTCAGATGATGAACGGCAGGGTGACTGCGATACCCCAGGGTAAGGTCACGAAAGGTCAGGCATTGGTCAGTCATGGTCTATCCGCATGCTCCGGACGGCGGTGTTCGGTCGGTCACGTCCATCCGGCATCTTCTTGACGTCTCGATATGTGATGTTATTACATTAGTCAACAATGGCAAATTTGAGAACAGACGAAATTAATTTATCCACTGGCAGCCGATGACGCCGCTGCTTATCTTAGAGACAGCAGATTTTTACGGAAACGGACTTGTTTACGGCAATATCACGCGCTAGCGACTTAAACGTGTACGTTCAGGAGACCCGAAGGCAATGACAACCGCCCATGAGCTGACGAAGAACCAGACCCTGGTGTTCAATACGTTGTCGCGCGCCGAAGGGCCCTTGAGCGCCTACACCATCCTCGACCAACTGCGCGGCGACGGTTTCCGTGCGCCGCTGCAGGTCTACCGCGCCCTGGAAAAGCTGCTCGATTACGGCATGGTCCACCGCCTCGAAAGCATCAATGCCTTTGTCGCCTGCGCGCATCCCCACAATCACAGCCACAATCACGGCATGATCGCCTTCGCCATCTGCGAGAAATGCGGGCAGGTCTCGGAATTTTCCGATGATATCATCACCCAGCGGGTGCGCGAATGGACCACGCAGAACGGCTTCAAACAGACCAAGACCACCATCGAAATCCGTGGCGTCTGTGCCGCCTGCGGCACCGCCTGATCAGGCCTTGTAGGCCTTGAGAAACAGGTCGACACCCGCAGTCACGGTCTTGCGGATCTGCTCCGGCTCCGGTTCCTGCTCCATCTGGCCGAACAGGCGGCGGCGCAGCAGGCCCGAATGGAAAAGGTCTGAAAGCTGATAGGCCGCCAGCTCCGTATCCTCGATCGCGAGAAATCCCGCCGCGACGTGCTTGTCCAGAAGCGCGCGCATCAGGGCGAGGCCCTTTTTCGGCCCTTTTTCGTAAAAACTGGAACTCATGGAGGGCATGCGCTCCGCCACCCCGATGATGACACGCTGCGCCCGGATACCAGCATTCGAGGTAATCAGCGTCGACAGTGAGATGCCGAACTGGATCAAGGCTTCGCGCAGGTCGCTGTTGTTGCTCTCCAGCGCATGATAGATACCGTCGAACAGCGCCGCCTTGTATTGCTGGCACAGATCAATGAACAGCTCTTCCTTGTTGTTGAAATAGACGTAGATCGTGCCCTTCGACACGCCCGCTTCGCGGGTAATGTCATTCATGCTGGCCGCATCAAAACCCATCTGCGAAAAAACGCGATTGGCCCCATCCAGTATCTGCTGCCGTTTGACGGGATCCTGCCCTGCGGCCAGACGGCCGGGACGTTCGGAAGCGGTCATGCCTGGGTCCATAACGGGTGCCTTGGTAGACGACATAGTAGTCAAGTTTCCTCATTTTCGATTCTTTTTCGAACCAAGCGGTTCGATCCCCTTGATATGCGCTCTCATTTGCGCTATGTCAACGATCGAACCGATTGGTTCAATCAGTTTTCAGATTGAACATCTGTAGAAAGAGCTCTCTATGTCCGCGCCGAAATCCACCAACGAGGCTGAGATTCGTCAGTTCCCTGCACCCGCCCCTGCTTCCAAAGCCGAAGCACCGGTGAAAAGTGAAGCCCCGCAGCACGACGTGGTCACTGCGACCCCGGCACCGCCAAAACGCTCGGTGAAGCGCTTCATATTGCCCGTCATCATTGTCGCCGCTGTCGGCGCCGGTGCCTGGTATGGCCACGAATGGTGGACAACGGGCCGCTTCATGGTCTCGACCGACGACGCCTACATCCAGGGCGACATCACCGCCATTGCGCCCAAGATCACCGGCTATATCGATACGATCAACGTCGTCGCCAACCAGCGCGTCAAGGCGGGCGATCCGCTGATCACGCTCGACAATGGCGACTATACCATCGCCGAAGAACAGGCCGAGGCGCAGATCGCGACACAGCGCCTGACGCTTCTGCGCATCGAGGCCCAGACGGAAGCAGCCAAGGCATCCGTCAAGCAGGTCGAAGCCAGCAAGGTCGCCGCACAGGCGGTCCTGACCAATGCGGAAGCCGCCGCAACCCGCGCCGGCCAGCTGCATGCCACGCGTTTTGCCTCCCAGTCCCAACTCGACGATGCCACCGCGGCGCTGGATCAGGCCAAGGCCAACCTCGTTGCCGCCGATGCCCAGATCGCTGCGGCAGTCGCCAATGTCGGTGTGCTGGAAGCCCAGTACAAGGAAGCCGAGGGATCGATTGCCTCGCTGCAGCTGAGCAAGGATAAGGCCGCCCGCGACCTCTCCTTCACCGTCATCCGTGCGCCTCTCGATGGCGTTGTCGGCAATCTCTCGGCCAAGAAGGGTGATCTCGTCACCCCCGGCCAGCGGCTTGCCGCCCTCGTTCCCGTCAATTCGCTCTATATCGACGCGAATTACAAGGAAACGCAGCTGCGGGACATCGTGCCGGGCGAAAAGGTACGGGTACGGGTCGACGCGCTCTCCGGTGACACGTTTGAAGGCACCGTCGCCTCGATTGCCCCGGCATCCGGCGCCGTGTTCTCGCTGCTTCCAGCCGAGAATGCCACGGGCAATTTCACCAAGGTTGTCCAGCGCGTCCCGGTTCGCATCGCCCTGCCCGCCGACATTCTGGCATCCGGCAGGCTTCAGGCGGGCTTGAGCGTCATCGTTGACGTCGATACCCGCACGGCACCGGCCAAGTAAGCGCAACCAGCACCGGACCCGAGATCATGTCGAGCACGACCATCAGCGGAAAGCCAGCGGCACCGGCCGTGCCGTCCGATCACATCGATCCGAAGAAAGCCATCGCCTTCGTGGCGATGGTCTTTGGCATGTTCATGGCCATCCTCGACATCCAGATCGTTTCGGCATCGCTTGCCGAAATTCAGGCGGGTTTGAGCGCAAGCTCCGATGAGATTTCCTGGGTGCAGACCTCCTATCTCATCGCCGAAGTCATCATGATCCCGTTGTCCGGCTTCCTCGGCCGGCTCCTGTCGACACGCGTGCTCTTCACCATTTCGGCGGCGGGCTTCACCGCAGCCAGCGTCCTGTGTGCCACGGCCACCAACATCGACCAGATGATTGTCTACCGCGCCATCCAGGGTTTCATCGGCGGCGGCATGATCCCCAGCGTCTTTGCCGCTGCGTTCACCATCTTCCCGCCTTCCAAGCGCTCGATCGTCTCGCCCATCATCGGCCTCGTGGCCACGCTGGCGCCGACCATCGGGCCGACCGTCGGCGGCTATCTCAGCCACGCCTTTTCCTGGCACTGGCTGTTCCTCGTCAACGTCATTCCCGGCATCATCGTTGCCTTTGCCGCCTGGAACCTCATCGACTTCGACAAGGGCGACAAGTCGCTGTTCAGCAAGTTCGACTGGTGGGGTCTGGCCGGCATGGGCGCGTTCCTCGGCTCGCTCGAATACGTGCTCGAGGAAGGTCCGCGCAATGACTGGCTGCAGGACAGCACGATCTTTTTCTTCGCCATCGTTCTCGTCCTCGGTGCGCTGCTGTTCTTCTATCGTGCCTTCACCGCCGAGGAGCCGATCGTCGACCTGCGCGCCTTCAAGAACCTCAATTTCGCCTTCGGCTCGGTGTTCTCCTTCATCATGGGCGTCGGCCTCTATGGCCTGACCTATCTCTATCCGCTCTATCTCGGCCGCATCCGGGGATATGACGCGCTGATGATCGGCGAAGCCCTGTTCGTCAGCGGTCTGGCCATGTTCATGACCGCCCCTGTCGCCGGCTTCCTGTCCAACCGGATGGATCCGCGCCTGATGATGATGATCGGCTTCATCGGTTTTGCCGCGGGCACCTGGACCATGACCGGCCTCACCGCCGACTGGGATTTCTATGAATTGCTGCTGCCGCAGATCCTGCGCGGCTGCTCGCTGATGCTGTGCATGGTGCCGATCAACAATCTGGCGCTCGGCACCCTGCCGCTGTCCCGCCTGAAGAACGCTTCGGGCCTGTTCAACCTGACACGCAACCTTGGCGGTGCCGTGGGCCTTGCCGTCATCAACACGATCTTGACGGATCGCGGTGTCAAGCATTACGCCCAGCTGTCCGAAAAGGTGCGTTGGGGCAATCCGGAAGCCGAGAATCTGATGGCCAGCATGGCCAAGAATTTCCAGTCGCACGGCATTGACGGCTCGTCCGCGGCACTCAGCCGAATTTCCGGCATGGTGCATCAGCAGGCCTCGCTGATGTCGTTCATGGACGTCTTCTATATCCTGACGATGCTGTTCGCCTCGCTGGCGCTTTTTGCCGTGCTCATGCGCAAACCGGCACCCGCTGCCTCGGGCGGCGGAGGCGGCGGGCACTAGTGCCCTTCTTGTTCGCCCTTGAGGCGGCTTGACCAGTCCTCGACCTTGCCGGTGGCCAGACGGCGCTCGGCATAGCGGCGCCATCCATCGGGAAGCCGTTCCAGCGCGGCCATCTGCGCCAGTTCATCGAGGTTCATGGTGTCCACGTACAGCGTGCGCCACAGTCGGTGGATGGTCCACTCGGGCGAAGTGCGGTCAATGAGCGCCAGCGTATCACCGGGCGCGACATAGCCGCTTTGCAGAACCCGGTAATACCAGCCTGTCCGTCCCGTTTTCTGCACCCGCATGGACATGTCGGCGACGCCGAAACGCGCGGTCAGCTTCCAGCAGGGCTGGCGTCCCTGCGAGACCTCGACACGCGCGCCGCCTAGCTGGAATACATCGCCGAGCGCCACCGTGGTCTCATCAAGCCCGGTGGTCGATATATTCTCGCCGAAGGCCCCGGCCTGTTCGAGGAGGGGGATTGCCCCGATATCGGCAACCCATTTGTCATAGTGATCGTAGGGATAGTGGTGGACGGCCTTCTCGATGCCGCCATGGCGCACAGGATCGCCCTGCGCATCCCCCTCAAAACCGGTCTCGCCAAGCCAGAGCCGCCCGTTGACCGGCTTTTTTGCTATCCCGCTCGGTATTTTTTTGTCGCCGAGCGGCGCGAGGGCACCGGTCAGCAGTGCGATTGTACAATCTTTGATCGTCATGATGCCCGGTTTTCTAGCAGGATTTGCGCCGAATTGCGACCCGAATCCAGCACGGCGATTCCACCGGAAAACGGCTGTGCCACGGTATCCGCCAGACGCGGCAGATTCCCGAATTTTGCAAAATAATGTTAGTCCGCTAACCGGATTTTTCGAGCCCCCGCCGATCCTTGTGGATGAGCATGTCGCAGGAAATCAAATGCGACATTCATTATTCGGCTAATTGCCGCTCATGCCAATCTTTTTGTCGTTATAGGAGCAATTCAGCCGACTGTCCGGACACTGTCATAATTCTCTCACGCGCGAATTGCTAAGCCACCAAAAAAATGTTTCACTTCTTTCCACTGCTCAGCAAAAGACGTTCGCAGGCCTGTCATCTAACTGACATGAGAGCCCTATATCGGGAGGCAGGAACGTCGAAAACAGAGCCAATGACGTTTGTCGCTTAAACAGGGGTGTTAAAATGGTTGTTTCTTCAAAACGCTTGCTCTCTCTATCGACAGCGCTGCTGTTCGCAAGCACCACGCTTTCGTTCGCGGATGCGCCGGCTGATCTGGTTGCCGCCGCGAAAAAGGAAGGGTCGCTGACGACCATCGCGTTGCCGCACGACTGGTGTGGTTATGGCGATATCATTGCCGGTTTCAAGGCAAAGTACGGCCTGACCGTCAACGAACTCAATCCGGATGCCGGATCGAAGGACGAAGTCGAAGCGATCAAGGCCAACAAGGACAACAAGGGCCCGCAGGCGCCTGACGTCATCGACGTCGGTCTTTCCTTTGGCCCCGATGCCAAGAAAGACGGCCTGACACAGCCTTACAAGGTTTCCACCTGGGATTCGATCCCGGCCGAACTGAAGGATGCCGATGGCCATTGGTATGGCGACTATTACGGCGTCATGTCACTCGAAGTGAACACCGACATCGTCAAGAATGTCCCGAAGGATTGGGCTGACCTGCTCAAGCCGGAATACGCCAACACTGTGGCGCTTGCCGGTGATCCCCGCGCGTCCAACCAGGCCATTCTCGCCGTACAGGCTGCCGGTGCATCCACCGGTGCCAAGCCCGGTGCCGCTGCTGCCGAAGCCGGCCTGAAGTATTTTGCTGACCTCAACAAAGCCGGCAATTTCGTCCCGGTCATCGGCAAATCAGGCACACTGGCACAGGGTGCTACCCCGATCATCATCACCTGGGATTATAACGCCCTCGCCGGTCGTGATACGCTCAAGGGCAATCCGCCGGTTGAAGTCGTTGTTCCCGCATCGGGCGTTCTTGCCGGTGTCTATGTCCAGGCCATCAGCGCCTATGCACCGCATCCCAATGCCGCCAAGCTCTGGATGGAATATCTCTATTCCGACGAAGGCCAGATCGGTTACCTCAAGGGCTATTGCCATCCGACCCGCTTCAAGGATCTGATAAAGAACAACAAGGTACCGAAGGAAGTCCTCGACAAGCTGCCACCAGCAGCAGCCTACGAAAAGGCTTTCTTCCCGACGCTTGATGAACAGGCTGCCGCCAAGGAAGTCATCACCAAGGGCTGGGACAAGGTTGTCGGCGCCAACGTCAAGTAATCTCTGACCATCGGATCCCCGTGGAAACATCCGCGGGGATTCCCTTTTTCAGAGACAAGGCGCGCCCTGCTCGAACCCTCGGTCAGTTTGTTCGCTTCGCAATTGATGCGGTAGCGTCTATAATGCAGCTCAGAAAGCGGTCTTCAAAATCCATGAGTGTGATTTCAGAAGCAAGCACCTCCTCTAGTCCACCTGCCGCCACCCAGGAGCGCAAGCGCTTGTCGCTTGACTGGCTCGGTGTCATGCCGTTCTTCCTGTTTGCCGTGATGTTTCTGGTTTTGCCGACGATCTATCTCGTCGCCGGGGCGTTCCAGGATGCGCAGGGCAATCTGACGTTCGCCAATCTCGTCAATCTGTTCCAGCCGTCCATCATGGATGCCTACTGGATTTCGATCAAAATCTCGCTGACATCGGCATTGCTCGGCGCCTTCATCGGCTTCTCCATTGCCGCGGCCATCACTCTGGGCGGCCTGCCGAGCTGGATCCGCGCACCCATGATGACGTTTTCCGGCGTCGCATCGAATTTCGCCGGCGTTCCGCTGGCCTATGCCTTTCTGTTCACACTCGGACGGACAGGCCTCGTCACCTACCTCCTGGTCAACGTCTTCGGGTTCAATCTCTACGCGCATGGCTTCAATCTTCTCAGTTTCTGGGGCCTGACCATCACCTATCTCTACTTCCAGATTCCGCTGATGGTGCTGATCATCACCCCGGCGCTGGACGGGCTGAAGCGCGAATGGAAGGAAGCGGCGCTCATTCTCGGCGCAACCGGGCCGCAATACTGGCGCATGGTCGCCTTCCCGATCCTGTGGCCTGCCCTGCTTGGCACCATTCTTCTGCTTTTCGCCAATTCCTTCGGTGCCATCGCCACGGCCTATGCGCTGACCGGCTCATCGCTCAGCATCGTCCCGATCGTCCTCTACGCCCAGATCCGCGGCGATGTCCTGCAGGACCCGCAGCTCGGCTACGCCCTGGCCTTCGGCATGATCATCATAACAGGCATTTCCAACGGCATTTACATCTGGATGCGTGCCCGCAGTGAACGGTGGCTCAAATGAAGAAGAACCGTTTCTGGTCCTGGCTCGCCCTCGCATTCGGCATTCTCTATTTTGCCCTGCCGCTGATCGGCCTGTTTGAGTTTTCGCTGCGCATGCGGCGCGGGGTCTATTCGCTCGATGCCTATTGGGTCGTGCTGAGCGATCCCGGCTTCCAGGCGACGTTCGCCTATTCCGTCGTCATGGCCGTCGCCACCATTTTCGTCGGCGTGCTGCTCATCGTTCCCACGGCCTATTGGGTGCGCCTGCGCCTGCCGGGCTGGCGGCCGTTCATCGAGTTCATCACGCTGCTGCCGCTGGTCATTCCGGCAATTGTCATCGTGTTCGGCTATATCAGGCTGTATAACACCTCCTCGATGCTGCCGCTGACCGGTTCGGCCATGGGCACGAACATCCTTTTGTGCTTCGGTTATACGACACTGGCGCTGCCCTACATGTACCGCGCCGTCGATACCGGCCTTGGCGCCATCGATATCCGCACCATGACGGAAGCCGCCGAAAGCCTTGGCGCAAGCCGGATAACCATCATGGCACGCATCATCCTGCCCAATGTGCTCATTGCGGTGCTGTCGGGTGCGTTCCTGACCTTCGCCATCGTCATCGGCGAATTCACCATGGCAGCCCTGTTGAACCGTCCGGCTTTCGGACCGTTCCTGCAGCTGCTCGGCGCAAATCGCGCCTATGAACCGGCGGCGCTCTCCGTCATCGCCTTTGCCATAACCTGGGTTTGTATGGGGCTTATCCAGGTCGTCACCCGCTTCAACAAATCCCTCGCTGCAACCAAGCGATAATCGGGAACCTTGCCAATGTCATTTCTCACCATCAGCCATTTGAAAAAGAGTTTTGGAGCCACGACGGTTGTTCATGATTTCAACCTGAGCATCGAGAAGGGTGAATTCATTTCCTTCCTCGGCCCCAGCGGTTGCGGCAAGACAACGGTGCTGCGCATGGTCGCCGGTTTCGAAACCCCGACATCCGGCACGATCAGCATCGGCGGCAAGGACGTCGTCAACCTCAAGCCCAACCAGCGCAATATCGGCATGGTGTTCCAGGCCTATGCGCTTTTCCCCAACATGACCGTGGCGCAGAATGTCGCCTTCGGCCTGAAGGTTGCCAAGAAGCCGCAGGCGGAGATCAACGCGACGGTGCACGAGATGCTGTCGCTGATCAAGCTCGACCATCTGGCCGAACGTTTCCCCTATCAGCTCTCCGGCGGCCAGCAGCAGCGCGTGGCGCTCGCCCGCGCCCTTGCCACCAAGCCGCAGGTTCTCCTACTCGACGAGCCGCTGTCGGCGCTCGACGCCAAGATCCGCGTGTCGCTGCGCGAGGAAATCCGGGCGATCCAGCGCAAACTTGGCATCACCACGATTTTCGTCACCCACGACCAGGAAGAGGCCCTGTCGATCTCCGACCGTATCGTCGTCATGTATGAAGGCAAGGCCGAGCAGGTCGGCGCGCCGTTTGAGATTTACAACCAGCCCTCATCGCGTTTTGTCGCGTCCTTCGTCGGCACGCTCAACACGCTGGATGCGGTTGTGCGCGATGCGGCCACCGGCACCATCACCGTCGACGGCAAGGACGTGTCGATCGGCCTCAAGCGCCTCAACGGCCACAAGACTGGCGACAAGATTTCCCTTGCTGTGCGCCCGGAGGCCGTGAGCCTCGGCGGAGCCACCGGCAATCGCGAGACGACGCTGGACGGCAAGATCAACAGCGTGCACTTCCTCGGCTCGGTCATCCGCATCCGCGCCTCGCTCGGCCAGAACACCGTGTCCTTCGATACGTTCAACGATCCCAGCGCGCCGCCGCCGGTTCCCGGTGAAGACGTCAAGGTCAGCCTTGCCGCCAAGGACCTGCTGGTTCTGGAGCACTGAAGGCCAATATTGCTTGCAATCGGCAATCATGCTATTAGCTAGACTACATTAGCTAATAGGATATTGTCCATGGTCACCGTGAATATGCACGAAGCCAAAACCAGGCTTTCAAGCCTGGTCGAGGGTTTGGAAACTGGTCGCGACAACGAGATCGTTCTGGCACGTAATGGCAAGCCCGTCGCCAGACTTGTCGCTTATAGTGCTCCGAAACGCTTCGGCGCAGCACACCATATTCTTGCTGGCTTGAACCTCCCTGAAACGGTGGAAGAGTTCAAAGCAGGCGATGCCGAGATAGCAGCAGATTTTGCAGCGAGTGGCGAGCAAGACATTTTTCCATGAAGGTCTTGCTCGATACGCACGTCGCGATCTGGGTTGCTGCGGGCAACCCCAACGCTTCGCAGAAAATCAAGGATATTGCTGACGATCCCGAAAACTCCTTGTTCATCAGCAGCGCGGTCATATGGGAAATCGCGATCAAGCACGGCAAAGGACAGTTGGCTCTTCACCCGCTTGAGGCCAGGTCATCGTTTCATCAGACAGGAATGACCGAACTGCCAGTCAGCGTTGACCACACACTGGCGCTTACTTCGCTGGCCCAATACCCGGATCATGCGGACCCGTTTGATCGCATCATGATTGCCCAAGCTCTGCATGAAGCGATGCCACTCCTGACGGCGGACGCGAAGCTTTGGCGCTATCACCCGACACTTGTCATTCCTGCTTGACCAGAGCCCAGCAAAAAGGCGCTGTTTCCAGCGCCTTTTAATTTGACGATTGAAGCAGGCCGGAGCCTATCCTTCAATCGCTTCGTCCAGCAGCTTGAGCGCTGCTTTCTTTGTCAGTTTGACCGGATTGCCGCCAGCGGTCGGATCGACAATCGCCATGTCGGCGATCAGTTCCTTCTGCTTCTTGCTCATGTTGAGATCCTTGATCAGACCGGGCAGCGCATGCGGCACCTTCAGTTCCTTGCGCAGCTTGATGATCGCCTTGGCAAAGCCGTCGAACCCGCCCTTGATGCCGATATAGCTGGCCAGCCGCGCAATGCGCTCTTCCACCGCATCGCGGTTGAAGGCCAGCACGTAGGGCATGAACACCGCATTGGTCATGCCGTGGTGGGTGTCATACAGCGCGCCGATGGGATGCGACAGCGAGTGGATCGCGCCGAGCCCCTTCTGGAAGGCGGTGGCACCCATGGCCGCCGCGCTCATCATATGGGCACGCGCCGTCAGGTCCTTGCCGTTGGCATAGGCCTTGGGCAGGTTTTCGAACACGAGGCGGATGCCCTCGACCGCGATGCCGTCGGCCATCGGGTGATAGCCCGGTGCACAATAGGCTTCGAGGCAATGCGCCAGCGCGTCCATGCCGGTACCGGCGGTGATGAAGGCGGGCATGCCGACCGACAATTCCGGATCGGCGATGACGATTGCCGGCAGCAGCTTCGGATGGAAGATCACCTTCTTGGTGTGGGTCTCTTCATTGGTGATGACACCGGCGCGGCCCACTTCCGAACCCGTCCCCGCCGTGGTCGGCACGGCGATGATCGGCGCGATGACATCGCTGTTGGCGCGCGTCCACCAGTCGCCCACATCCTCGAAATCCCAGACCGGCCGGGTCTGGCCCGCCTGGAAGGCGATAAGCTTGCCCAGATCCAGCGCCGAGCCGCCGCCAAAGGCGATGACGCCGTCATGCTTGCCCTTCTTGAACACGGCAATGCCGGCGGTGAGGTTGGATTCGACCGGGTTGGGTTTCACCTCGGAGAAAACGCCGTAGGGAACCTTGGCATCGTCGAGGATTTTCAGCGTGCTCGCCACCACCGGCAGCTTGGCCAGACCGGGATCGGTGACGAACAGCGGCTTCTTGATGCCGGTCGCTTCGAGAACCTCGGGCAGTTCCTTGATACGGCCCGCGCCGAAGCGAACGGTGGTCGGGTAATTCCATTTGGAGATCAGCTTGCTCATCATGTGTCTCTTTCAGAAAATCAGATCGCTTCACGCAGGTGGAAGGATTTGGGACGGGTCAGGTTGCCATAGCCGATGGCCGACATGGCGGCGCCCCTGCCGGTTTCCTTGACGCCGGTCCACACCAGCGCCGGATCGATATAATCGCAGCGGTTCATGAACACCGTACCGGTTTCGATCCGCTCGCCGATGGCGGCGGCGCGGTCCGTATCGGTGGTCCACAGCGACGCCGTCAGGCCGTACTGGCTGTCATTCATCAGCGCCAGCGCTTCCTCGTCATTGCGCACCTTCATGATGCCGACGATGGGGCCAAAGCTTTCCTCGCGCATGACGCTCATCTGGTGGTCGACGCCGGTCAGCACTTCGGGCGCAAGATAGGGCGACCCGGCCGCGTCATTGGCAACACGCATATTGACATGCGCCTTGGCGCCCTTGCGCAGGGCTTCCGCCTTCTGCTCGCGGATGAGTTCGGCAAAGCGCGTCTGCGCCATCGGTCCCATGGTCGTTGCCGCATCGAGCGGATTGCCGACCACATACTGCTTGGTCAGGTCGACAAAGCCGTCGACGAAACGGTCATAGACATCCGCATGCACATAGATGCGCTCGATGCCGCAGCAGCACTGGCCGGAGTTGAAGAAGGCGCCGTCGACCAGATTGGCCACCGCATGGTCGAGATTGACGTCCGGCAGCACATAGGCCGGATCCTTGCCGCCGAGTTCAAGCCCGAGCGACATGAAGGTGCCCGCTGCCGCCTTTTCGATGGCGCGGCCACCGCCGACCGAGCCGGTGAAATTGACATGGTCGATCCGGCCCGACCCCAGCAGTTTTTCCGTCTGGGCATGGTTCAGCACGATATTCTGGAAAACGCCCTTCGGCAGCCCGGCCGCAGCAAAAGCCTGGGCGAAGCGCTCGCCCACCAGCAGCGTCTGCGCCGCATGTTTGAGGATGACGGTATTACCAGCCATCAGCGCCGGGATGATCGTGTTGACGGCGGTCAGATATGGATAATTCCACGGCGCAATGACCATGACGACGCCCAGCGGCACGTGCCTGATGTAGCGGCGGAAGCCCGGCTTGTCGTTTTCGATAACAGGCGCAAGCGCCCGTTCGGCAATCGCGACCATGTAGCGGGTGCGTTCCTCCACACCGCCCTTTTCGCCGCCATAGCGCACGGGGCGGCCCATCTGCCAGGCAATCTCCGGCACGATCTCGTCGTTCATGCCGAGCAAGGCATCCAGCGCCGCAAGACAGAGCCGGCCGCGTTCGGCAATGCTGGTCTGCGACCAGCCGGCCTGCGCCTGCCTTGCCGCTTCCACGGCCGCGTCGATGGCCTTGTCCGTTGCAACGGGACGTTCCGCGTAGACGGAGCCGTCGATGGGGGTGATCAGTTTGACCGTCTCGGTCATGGGTAAACCTCTAGCCTGTGTTTTCCAAAAGCTGGCCCCGCCCCGCGGACGCATGCCGCGGGACAGGCCTTTGCCGTGATCTTCAATACCGTTCGAAACCGCGATGCAACTCCCAATCGGTGACGCGGCGGTCATATTCGAACTGTTCCCACTTGGCGGTATGCACGTAATGCTCGACCACCTCGTCGCCGAGCGCCGTCTTCAGCATCTTCGACTTCGCCAGCGTTTCGGTCGCCTCGCGCAGGGTCTTGGGGATTTCCCGCAACCGCGCCCCGCCATAGGCATCGCCCTGGAACGGCTTATCGAGTTCAAGCTTCTCGTCGATGCCTGCCAGACCCGACGCGATCAGACCGGCAAAGGCGAGATAGGGATTGAGATCAGCCCCGCCGATGCGGCATTCGATGCGAATGCCCTTGGTGCCTTCGCCGCATAGGCGGAAGCCCGCCGTCCGGTTGTCGAGGCTCCAGACGTTCTTCGTCGGCGCAAAGGTGCCCGCCTGGAAACGCTTGTAGGAGTTGATGTAGGGCGCGAGGAAGAAGGTGAAGTCGTCGGCATATTTCAGCTGCCCGGCCACCCACTGCCGCATCAGCGGCGACATGGTGTGTTCGGCGTTCTTGTCATAGAACAGCGGCGTCTTGCCATCGGCGCTCCACAGCGAGTTGTGCACGTGGCTGGAACTGCCCGCCAGCGCATAATCATATTTCGCCATGAAGGTGATCGCCTTGCCCATCTGGGTGGCGATTTCCTTGCAGCCGTTCTTCATGATCACATGCCGGTCGGCCATTTCAAGCGCTTCGGCATAGCGCACATTGATTTCTTCCTGGCCCGGGCCCCATTCGCCCTTGGAGTTTTCGACGGGAATGCCCGCATCGAACAGACCGTTGCGGATGGCGCGCATGACGGCGTCTTCCTTGGTGGTCATCTGGATCACGTAATCCTGGATATAGGGCGATGCGGTGGTCATGCCCTTCCAGTGCTTGGCACGCGCACTCTCATAGGTCTCGTCGAACAGGTAGAATTCCAGCTCCGAGGCGAAGTAGGCGAGATAGCCCCGCTCCTTCAGCCGCGCCAACTGGCGTTTCAGGATAGCGCGCGGCGAATGGGCGAGATCCTCGTGATGGTGATGGTCGAGAATATCGCACAGGACCAGCGCGCATTTTTCCAGCCACGGAATATGGCGGATGGTGGAAAGGTCGGGCTTGATGACGAAATCACCATAGCCCTGTTTCCAGCTGGCCGCCTTGTAGCCGGGCACCGGCTCCATGTCGATGTCGTTGGCCAAGAGATAGTTGCAGCCGTGCGTCTCGTCATGGGCGGAGTCGACGAAGAAGCTGGCATGAAAGCGCTTGCCGATCAGGCGGCCCTGCATGTCGACGAAGCAGGCCAGCACCGTGTCAATTTCGCCATTGGTTACATGGCGCTTTAATTCGTCGAAACTCCAATGTCCGGGCATTTCTTGTCTATCCTCAAACAGAATTTGGATTGGGTCAAAAGACAGGGCGACCGGCCGAGCCCGCCGCCCCCGTTTTGCAATCAGCCGCGTTCGCCGACGGCCTTTTCAGCGGCAGCGATCTCGGCGGCACGCTTGGCCACGGCATCGCCGATGGGCGGGCCCTGGAAACGGCGGCGTTCGAAGCCGAACCAGACAGCAGCCGTTACCACCAGGAAGCCGACGGTGATGTAGAGAGCCCATTCATTCGGCGGCTGGATGCCGATGACGAAGATCAGCGCCATGGCAAGGATCGACAGGATGGCGAACAGCTTGAACATGCCTTCACCCAGGTTCCATGGTCCCATCTTGTTCCATTTCGGCGTACCCCAGGCGAAAAAGCCCAGCGCGATCGGAATGGCGAAGGAGAAGAACAGGAAGATGACCGTGCAGGAAACGACCACCGAATAGACCGGCGTGTCACCGATGGACACCATGTTCGACCCCCAGACAAACAGCACCGCCAGGGTGGCGCCGGTCCAGATGGCGGCGACAGGCGTGCGGTATTGCGGGCTGACCTTCGACAACAGGCTCGATCCCGGCAGGCCCTTGTCGCGGGCGAAGGCGAAAATCATGCGCGAGACAGAGGTTACCGTCGCCAGACCGCAGAGGAACTGGCTGATGAAGATCAGGAAGTAGAGAATGTTCTTGACGACAGGATTGACCTGTTCGCCCATCGCCCAGAAGAACACGTTCCAGCCCTGTGCCGCCGCCGCATCCATGCTTGGCAGCATCAGCACGAACGAGCACAGCATGATATAGCCGAAGACGGCCGACCAGAGCACCGACGAAACCATGCCGCGCGGCACGGAATGCGCGGCTTTGACGGTTTCTTCCGAGGTATGGGCGGATGCGTCATAACCGGTGATCGTGTAGATCGGCAGCAGCAGGCCGAGCAGGAATACCCACAGGCTCGAGCTCGTGGGCCAGACGGGGCTGCCGGTCATCGATCCGTCCGCTGCCGGCGTCGGCATGCCGGAATAGTTGGCGAATGTGAACAGGCGGCTGAATTCGAACGACTTGGCCGAAGCGAGGCAGACCAGCGACAGGGCAATCGCCGTGGCGAAAATCAGATAGCCGGAAAAGTCGGTCAGCTTGGCGGTGAGGCCGATGCCCATATGGTTGACCAGGGCCTGAATGCCGGTCAGGATGATCAGGAAGATGATCTGCACCGTGATGGAATCCGTGATCCCGAGATAGGTGCCGAAGGCGCCGATGAAGAAATAATAGGTGCCGACATTGATCGCGCCGAGCACGGTGATCAGGCCGAGCAGGTTGAACCAGGCTGTCAGCCAGCCGGTGCCGCGATTGCCGAGGATCGAACCCCAGTGATAGAGGCCGCCTGCGGTCGGGTAAGCCGAGCTGATCTGCGCCATGGCGATGGCGAAGACCGCCGAGACCAGGCAGCCGAGCGGCCAGCCGATGCCGATGGCGGCACCGCCGGCACCCGCCGTCGCCTGCCCCAGCGAATTGATGCCGCCGGACAGAATGCAGATGATCGAAAACGAGATGGCGAAGTTGGAGAAACGGCTCATGCGCCGTTCCAGTTCCTGGGCATAGCCCATGCCGTGGAGAACTTTGATGTCCTCCGATTTATCCACGTCGGTATAATCTTGGTGTGTCATCGTACTCACGTTCCCCGTTATTCTTGAGAAATTTCTAACGTCAGATACCAATCCTTATGCGATCCTGTTTGCAGCCTTCCTGGTTGTGGAAAGCGGCCCTTGGGCAATTTCCTTCAAAATGGCCGAGAGTGTCCCGGCCCATGCTTTTTCTTCTTTGGGTGTGGTGATGAGATCGTTGCGGATCTCGATCATCACCGCGGCAAGCCCTTGCGCCGACGCATGGCGGTCAAGCGTGTAATAGACCCGGTCGGCGGGCGAATAGGGCTCATTGATGCCGACGCAGTATTGATCGAGCGCCCGCAGGCCCGCAATGAGGGGTGCCGCAACCTGATCGTAATCGTCATGGATGATGCCGATGTGCCAGGGCCGCTCGACCCCGCGATAGACCGGCGTGAACGAATGCACCGCCACATAGACCGGCGCCGGAAAACCCTTGCGCGCACGCTCCCGTGCCAGTTCTTCGATGGCCGCATGATAGGGCTGATGCGACAGCGCGATGCGCCGCTGCCTTTCCGCAGCATCGAGCCCCGTATTGGCGGGCACCGTGGTCAATTCGCTCGTGGCCGGGATGAGATCGGGCGCCTCGAGCGGCCGGTTGCAATCGATGATCAGCCGCGAGACGCAGGATTCAACCAGCGGCGCATCCAGCAGCGCAGCCATCCCCTGGCTGACCCCCAGCGCGCCGGGGTCCCAGGCGATATGCTTTTGCAGATCGTCCGGCTCGAGCCCGAGACGGCCATAGGGCGCGGGAATGTGGTTGGAAGCGTGATCGCAGAGAATGACAAACGGCGAGCCACCATCGGGGTTGGATACCCGGACCGGCTCCCAGACACTGTGCGTGGCCTGCGATAATCCCATTTTGCCCTCTTCGGCAATTTGTACTTTGTATTACATTTTGTATTTTTATTTCCACTCACGTATGATTTGATACACAAGTCACAAAATTGTCAAATGCGAAAATTGCGTTTCTTGACTTTGACCGAAAGAAGTTTGATGGGAACAAGCATTTCCGAACTGATCAGCGAAAAAATCGATGCCATGTCGACGTCGGAACGCAAGGCCGCGCAGACCCTCATCGCCAACTACCCGCTGATCGGCCTGCGCACGGTGGCGGAGTTTTCGGCGCAGGCGGGGGTCAGTTCGCCGACGATCCTGCGTTTCGTCTCGCGTCTCGGCTTTCAGGGCTATCCGGAATTTCAGCAGGCCCTGCAGCAGGAGCTGGCAGCCCAGATCCAGTCGCCGCTCAACCGCGCGACGATCATTCAGTCATCCAAGGGCAGCGCCGCTTACCCCCTCATGGAAGCGGCCATCGAGAACATCCGTGAAACATTTCACCATCTTTCGACGCAGCAGCTGGACGATGCGACGGAGGCGCTCAGCCGCACCCGCACCCACGTCTATCTGCTCGGCGGTCGCTTCACCGATCCGATCGCCATCTATATGGCGGCACATCTGAAGATCATCCGTTCCGGCGTCACCCATCTCACCGGCCAGGAAAGCAACTGGCGCGACCAGCTGATCGACATGGGCAGGAAGGATGTCCTCGTCATCTTCGATATCCGCCGTTATCAGGACAGCCTCATCCGCTTCGCCGAGAAGGCCCAGGCGCGCGGTGTCGAGATCGTGCTGATCACCGACCAGTGGCTGTCCCCCATCGCCCGCTTCGCCCGCCATGTCATCGCCGGGCGCACGGCCGTCCCCTCGCCTTGGGACTCCTCCACCACGCTTTTCCTGATGGCGGAAACCCTGATCGCCGGGGTGACGCACAAGCTGCAGAACAGCAGCGCCGAACGCATCCGCGACATGGAACAGTTGCGTGACGGCTGAGATTGTCATTGCCCGGCAGGCACATTGATATACAAATGCTCACCCGGGCTCTGGGCCTGCGTTCGAATCGAATAAAGCAAGGACATAATCATGCAGCAAGCTGACATTGGATTGATCGGCCTTGGCGTCATGGGTGCCAATCTCGCGCTCAATATTGCCGAAAACGGTTATCGCGTCGCGGTATACAACAGGACGGTGGAAAAGACCCACGCCTTCCATCAGGAAGCGGGCTCCCTCAAAGACAAGATCATTCCCTGCGAAACGCTGGAAGACCTGGCCAAAAACATCCGCGCCCCCCGCCCGATCATCCTGATGGTGAAGGCCGGCGAGGCCGTCGATGAGCAGATTGCAGCGCTGAAGCCCTTCCTTGCCAAGGAAGACATCATCATCGATGCGGGCAATGCCAACTTCCACGACACGGTCCGCCGCCTGAAGGAACTCGGCGCCAACGATCCGACCTTCGTCGGCATGGGCGTTTCCGGCGGCGAGGAAGGCGCACGGCATGGTCCATCGATCATGGTCGGCGGCACGCCCGAATCCTATGCGCGGATCGAGCCGGTCCTGACAGCCATTTCGGCGAAGTATGAGGGCGAATCCTGTTCCGCGCTGCTCGGCCCCGATGGCGCCGGTCACTTCGTCAAGACGATCCACAACGGCATTGAATATGCCGACATGCAGATGATCGCCGAAATCTACGGCATCCTGCGCGATGGTCTCGGGCTGTCGCCGGTTGAGATCGGCAAGATTTTCGACACATGGAACAAGGGCCCGCTCAATTCCTACCTGATCGAAATCACCGCCAAGGTGCTCGCCGCCACCGACACGGAAACCGGCAAGCCGGCCGTCGAGATCATCGTCGACAGTGCTGGCCAGAAGGGCACCGGCCGCTGGGCCGCCATCGAGGCGCAGATGCTCGGCATCCCCGCAACCGGCATTGAAGCGGCGGTTGCCGCGCGCTCCATTTCCGCGCTGCGCGGCGAACGCGCCAAGGCGGCCAAGGCCTATGCCTCGCTCGGCACGCCCAAGCTTGCGGGCACCGACCAGTCGTTCATCGACGCACTCGAACAGGGCCTGCTGGCTGGCAAGATTGCCGCCTATGCGCAAGGCTTTGCCGTCATGTCAGGTGCTTCGGCCGAGCACGGCTGGAACATCCCGCTCGACACCACGGCGAAAATCTGGCGCGCCGGCTGCATCATCCGTTCGCAGTTCCTCGACGAGATCGCCTCGGCTTTCGCCGGTGGCGGCCAGGACAATCTGCTGCTGGCGCCCTCCTTCGTCGAACGCATGAAGACAGCATCGACGGCGTTGCGCGACGTGGTTGCCAAGGCGGCCGTGGCCGGTCTGCCGACCCCGGCGCTGGCTGCAGCTCTCGGCTATTTCGATGGCTACCGGCAGGCGCGCGGCACGGCCAATCTCATCCAGGCGCAGCGGGATTTCTTCGGCGCGCACGGCTTCAAGCGCGTGGACAAGGAAGGCGATTTCCACGGCCCGTGGTCGGATGTCGGCTGACAATATCACGTGCTAAAATGATTGCCTGAAACCGCCTCCGCCAACGGGGCGGTTTCTTTTTGGGCTGATTGCATGGGGCATGGTTGGTGGTTCGACAAGCTCACCATGAGGGATGGTGCGGGCTGCAAGCCAAATTGATCTGTTGCAGAATAGTGCTCCTTGCAACCCTCACTCTCCCTCATGGTGAGCGTGTCGAACCACGCACGACCGAGATGCCATGCACCACTACTGCCAACTGACTACCTACGTTCCCCGCGCTCCGCTCGGCGGGGTGGCGTGGATGCGGCCCCACGCCCGGCGCAGCTGCCGCGCCGAGGCAAAACCCGTGCGCTCCGCCACACCCTCCATATCCAGCCGCGTATGGCTGAGGATTTCCTGCGCCAGCGCCACCCGCAGGCGGTTGAGATAATCGGGAATGCTCATTCCGGCATGTTCGTTGAACAGGCGCGACAGGTGCCGCGGGCTGGTTGCGGCGATATCCGCCAGGCTTTCCAGCGTCCAGTGTTGCGCCGGGTCGGCGGCAAGCCGGTCCTGCACCCGGTGGATCGCCGGGTGGATGTGATTGCGTCCGTCCAGCCATGGCGACCATTGCGGATCGGTGCCGCTGCGCCGGAGATAGACCACCAGATAGCGGGCAACGGATACGGCACAGGCCGGACCGGCCATCTCGCTGACCAGATGCAGCATCAGGTCGATACCCGCCGTGATCCCAGCACTTGAGTAACGGTTGCCGTCCTCGACATAGAGCCGGTTGTCCAGCACCCGCGCCGTCGGCACCAGCGCGCGCAGCTCGTCAACCGAAGCAAAGTGCGTGGTACAAATGCGGTCATCGAACAGGCCGGCACGCGCCGCCAGCAAGGCGCCGGAACAGATGGTCACCAGCGTCTGGGTTTCCCCCAGATGCGCTTTCAGCCAGGCGACGATGTCCGCATCGCGGTGTCCATGCGCCTCCGCCTCGCGGCTCGCCGCCGTGTCCAGCAGCGTCGTGGTATCGCCCGCCAGCATGATCATCGCATCATCCGGCACATGGTCGGGCAACGGCTCGATGCCGCTGATGGTCAAGCCGATGGACGTGGTGACACTGGCGAGCGGGCCGACATAGCGCACGTCGAAATGCACCGTGTCCTGTTCCAGATTGGCCTTGCGCAGCACCTCCACCGGTCCGGCAATATCCAGCAGCAGCGCCCTTGCGGGCACCACCACCAGAACATCGATATGCCGGGTGCCGTCCGTTTTCATGCGGCCAGCGCCTGCCCCGCCCCGTTCAACGCCTCATCGACCGTGACGATCCGGGCAAAGCGCCCGGCCAGCACCAGCTCGGTGCGGGCACGGATCTCGTCGGCGCTGAAGGTGCGCCCTGCGGCATTGGTCATGGCGAAGGTCAGCGTCGCCTCGGAGACGTAATCGACGGTATAGCCGAGATCCGAGGCATGGCGCGTGGTGGTTTCGCAGCACTGTTCGGTGCGGATGCCCGACACCAGCAGCTTGCGGATACCGTTCTCGGTCAGCCAGACATCGAGCCCGCTGCCGACAAGCGCGCTGTGCCGGGCCTTGTGGAACACGACATCGGCTTCGAGAGAAACCGGCGCCAGCGGCTTGATGAAGCCGGAGTCCAGTGCAAACGGGCCATCGCCGTCGACATGGAAAATCTGGATGACCGGAAGGCCGGCAGCCTTGGCGCCATCGATCAACCGCTGGATATTGGCAATGAAAGCCTGTGCTTCGGCTTCGTTCCAGTAGGCGCGCTGGCGGAAGGATTCCTGCACGTCGATGACGATAAGAGCGGTATCTGCGGACATTTCTGGCATCTCCTGTGTGTTGATATCCCAACAGTACAATGCGATGCAATCGGCAGATACGCATGCAGCGGACGAGAAGCGGACAAAAAAGGACATCAATCGCATTCCTTTGCACTTCCATCTGGTGCGTGGTTCGACAAGCTCACCATGAGGGAAGTGGAGGATTGCAGGGAGCCGTATTCTGCAACATTGCAGAATTGGCCTTGCGGCCAACTCACCTCCCTCATGGTGAGCTTGTCGAACCACGCACCAACTCCATTGCAAGCGTTGTCAAAGATTTCGGAACCATGCACGCTCACTGTCTCCGCCACGGAGACAATCCATCAAGCGGCGGGCAGCTTCCGCGATGGCATCAGGCATTCCATATGTGAGGCAACACAGTGCAATCCATGGCCCAGGTGCAAAAGCACCGGGCGGAAGGGACGGATATGTCGACGCATTCCTATCAGCACCGCATCCATGCGGCGCAAACCCCGAACAGCCCCCTGTTCTTCGTCTTTCACGGAACGGGCGGCGACGAGAACCAGTTCTTCGATTTCGCCCGCCGCCTGATCCCGTCAGCGGGTATCGTCTCGCCGCGCGGCGATGTCTCGGAACATGGTGCCGCGCGCTTTTTCCGCCGCACCGCCGAGGGCGTCTACGACATGGACGATCTCGCCGTGCGGACACGGGCCATGGCGGATTTTGTCAAAGCGCACAAGGACGCTGCCAATCCATCCGACGTTGTCGGTCTTGGCTATTCCAACGGCGCCAACATTCTTGCCTCGGTCATGCTGGACCAACCGGAGCTGTTTGACGCGTCCGTCCTGATGCATCCGCTGATTCCTTGGACACCGGCGCCGCAGCCGAAACTGGCGGGAAAGCGGATACTGATCACCGCCGGGCAGCGTGATCCGATCTGCCCGCCCGACCGCACGCAGGCGCTGGCGGATTATCTTGCGGCACAGGGCACCGACGTGAAAATTGCCTGGCATCCCGGCGGACATGAAATCCAGCAGAGCGAGATCGGAGCGATCCAGGAATTCCTCGCCCGCTAAACAAAAAGCCGGCCAAAGGGCCGGCTTTTTCATTCAGGCGGAGAACCGCAGCGACACCGGAATGATCCGCATCGCCCGCGACGAGCGGCGGCCTTTCGACGTCAGCAGGCCCTTGGCGCCATCCAGATGCCCCGGCTTCAATTCAAGCGCGAGGAAGCGCCGGCGTTCGACCGGACCCGGCATGGCAAGCCCTGCCGTCTTCGCGCCGGTAAAGCCGAAGCGTTCGTAATATTCAGGGTCGCCGACCAGGATGACGGCGCCGTGGCCGAGCCGGGCGGCTTCCTTGATCGCATGGCGCATCAGCGCCGAACCGATGCCGAGATCCTTCGACGCGGGATCGACGGCAAGCGGTCCGAGCAGCAGCGCGCGCACGCCCTTGCCCGCCGCGTCATGGCCGGCCTGGATGTCCCAGAGCCGGACCGTGCCGAGCAGCGCACCGCCCGCGCCGCGTGCCGAGAAAGCAAGACCTTCCGACGGCAGACGGCCACGGCGCAGCTTTTCCGACGACTTGCGGCGGCGGCCCTCGCCCATGGCGCGGTCGAGCAAATCTTCGCGCGCCTTCTCGTCCTGCGGCAGTTCGTTGACGATGGCATAGGCACCCGCGCCGGCGAAATACAGGCCGTCGGGTACCAGGTTCTGTTCGATGTTTTCTGCTGCGTCCATTGTCTCGACCAATCGTGTCATGTGCGTGTCACCGCTGCCCGGCGCGTTGCCGGGCAGAACGTTTCAACCGGGTTTGAAGCCGGTTTAGATGACGTATGATCGGAGTGGTTCGAAGCCGTTGAAGGCCACAGCGGAATAGGTCGTGGTGTAGGCACCTGTTCCCTCGATCAGCACCTCATCGCCGATGGTCAGCGAAATGGGGAGCGGATAGGGGTTCTTTTCGTACATCACGTCAGCGGAGTCGCAGGTCGGACCGGCCAGCACGCAGGGTTCGCTGCGATCGCCATCCCGCGGGGTGGTAATCTGGTAGCGAATGGCTTCGTCCATGGTCTCTGCCAGGCCGCCGAACTTGCCGATGTCGAGATAGACCCAGCGGACATTGTCGTTGTCGGCCTTCTTCGACACCAGCACGACTTCCGCCTTGATGACACCGGCATTGCCGACCATGCCACGGCCGGGCTCGATGATGGTCTCAGGCAGGCGGTTGCCGAAATGCTTGCTCAGCGACTGGAAGATCGCCTGGCCATAGGCCTGTGCGGTCGGCACGTCCTTCAGGTAACGGGTCGGGAAACCGCCGCCCATATTGACCATCTTCAGCGTGATGCCTTCCTTGGCCAGCGCGTCGAAAACCTGCTTGGCATCGCCCAGGGCACGGTCCCAGGCAGCCAGGTCCGTCTGCTGCGAACCGACATGGAACGACACACCGTAGGATTCGAGGCCGAGCTTCTGCGCCGCGCGCAAAACGTCGACAGCCATGGCCGGCACGCAGCCGAACTTGCGCGACAGCGGCCATTCGGCGCCGGCACCATCGGTCAGGACACGGCAGAACACGCGGGCGCCGGGAGCGGCACGGGCAACCTTTTCGACCTCTTCGACGCAATCGACGGCGAACAGGCGAATGCCGAGTTCGAAGGCGCGGGCAATGTCCCGCTCCTTCTTGATGGTGTTGCCGAAAGAAATGCGGTCAGCCGATGCACCGGCATCCAGCGCCATTTCGACTTCCGCAACCGACGCGGTGTCGAAGTTCGAGCCAAGCGAAGCCAAGAGGCGCAGGATTTCCGGCGCAGGGTTGGCCTTCACGGCATAGAAAATCTTTGAGTCCGGCAAGGCCATCTCGAAATTGTGGAAATTTTCGCGCACGACTTCGAGGTCGAGCACCATGCAAGGGCCATTCGGGCGTCGGGTATTGATGAAATCGAGAATGCGCTGTGTAGCCATCTTGGGTCTCCAATCGTGACGGCACTTCCGGCCGCCTCAACAAGTCGCGATCGCAGGGGTTTCTCCCCCGTATGACCGCCAGGACAAAGTGCGTGAATCCATCTCGCGCGAAGCCAGCCTTTGGAGATGCTGGAAACACGGACAAGTTCATGCGGCGATGGATCTACGCTAAGCCAGCGTTGATCCGCTTTGTCTGCCTTGGTTTGGATGATACCATCCGCACTACCGGCAATGAAGGTGTGCCTCTTCAGTAATTCCGGCTTGTGGACAGCCGAAAGACACCAGAAAGGCCCGCACCGTCGTTGCTTCAAGATGTCCTCAGTCTGGCAGTAGGCCGTCAAACTGACTGGAGGGGTTAGTTCCAGGTACCATACCGTTTCTTCACCATAATGAAGATCGGCGGACACCCATGGGGCACGTGCGACTTTGGGCAAGGGCGATATAAGTCCAAACTTGTGTCCAATCAATGACAAATCTCGCATCTGCGAATTTTTTTTATTCATTGAACAAAGGGGGTCAAATCACATAGAATCATTGAACGATGAGCACGATTTCGCCCCTGAATGCCCTGCTGAATCTGCCTTTTCAGGCCTTTCCATCCGTGGAGGGCCCGCTGAGCGGCTATACGCTCGCCGTCAAGGATATCTTCGACGTGGCCGGTTTGCCGACGCAATGCGGCAATCCGGCGAAAAATCACGAATCAGCCGCAAGTATTACCGCGCCGTCGGTGCAGAAACTGCTGGATTCCGGCGCCCGTTTCATCGGCAAGACGCAGACGGACGAACTGGCGTTTTCGCTGATGGGGCAGAACAGCCACTACCCCTTTCCGGTCAACCCGAGGGCACCGGACCGGGTAACCGGCGGATCGTCGTCCGGTTCCGCCTCGGCCGTGGCCGGCGGGCTGGCCGACATCGCCACCGGATCGGACACCGGCGGCTCGATCCGCGCGCCGGCGAGCTTCTGCGGACTGATCGGCCTGCGCACCACCCACGGCCGCATATCGCTTGCCGGCACAATGCCGCTTGCCCCCTCGCTCGACACGTTCGGCTGGTTCGCCCGCGACAGGGACCTCTACGAAAAGGTCGGCGCGGTCCTGCTTGGACCGGATGCAGAGGATTTCAAGCTCAACCGCCCGCTGTTCATCCCGCTGCTTGAGCATTATCTGCTCGGCGAGGCCGAAGACGCCGCCTTCCGCGCCATGTACCGGCACGTCGCCGCCCATCTCGGCCACGCCAAATCCGCCCGCCAGTCGACGGCTTCCATGGACGATCTCTATCTGTGCTTCCGGCAGATCCAGGGCTTCGAGGCCTGGGCCAGCCATGGCGCCTGGATATCGGCAGGAGATCGCCAGCTTGGCCCCGGCGTCAAGGATCGCTTCGACTATGGTTCGGCCATCGATACGCAGACCTATGAGGCACAGACCCGGCGGCGCGATCTCTTCCGCCGCGAACTTGCCGATGTGCTTGGGGATGACGGCGTCATGGTCCTGCCGACCGTTCCGGGTGCCGCGCCCATGGTCAGCTCGCCCTTCGACGAACTGCAGACCTACCGGGAACGCGCCCTGCACCTGCTCTGCCTGTCCGTCCTTTCGGGCTTTCCGCAGATCACCTTGCCGCTCGGCGCGGTGCACGGCGCACCCTTCGGCATTTCCTTGCTTGGCCCCAAGGGCAGCGACAGCGCCCTCATCCGGCTTGGCAGCGCCATCCTGTCCGCCGCGGAAGGAACCCACTGACATGGACACACTCACCCGGATGCGGGCCTATATCGATGTGGTGGAGGCGGAAGGGTTTTCCGCCGCAGCCCGGAAGATCGGCCGCTCCAAGGCGCTGTTGTCCAAGTATGTGCGGGAGCTGGAGGACGAGCTCGGCGCGCTGCTGCTCAACCGCACCACCCGGCAGTTCTCGTTGACCGAAGCCGGGCACACCTATTACCAGCGCGCCAGCGAAATCCTGCGCGAGGTGGAAAGCCTGCAGGAAACGGTGCGCGAATCGAGCAGCGACATCAAAGGCCGCATCAAGATATCGGCGCCGCGCACCTTCGCCGATGCGGATATCGGCCAATGCCTGATCGACTTCTGCATCGCGCAGCCGGATATCATTCTCGACGTGCGCCTGGATGATCGGTTCGTCGACCTGGTCGAGGAGGGTTTCGATCTTGCCATCCGCATCACCCGGCTGCAGGATTCCTCGCTCATCGCCAAGCGCATCGCCCCCTTCGGCACGCTGCTGTGCGCCTCTCCCGATCTGATCGAGCGGGTCGGGCGTCCGACCCGCCCCGAACAGCTGGCGTCCCTGCCCTGCATCATCGATACCAACAACCGCTCGCGCAACAACTGGCAGTTTCTCAACGACAGCGGCCCGACGATTTCAGTTCAGGTATCCGGCCAGATGGAAATCAACAGCCCGCTTTCCACCCGCCGCGCCGTGCTGGCCGGGCTGGGGTTCGGCTCCATGCCGGATTTCATCGCCAGGCCGGATATCGAAAGCGGCAGGCTGGTCAGTGTGCTCGAGGACTTTTCGCTGCGCGATGGCGGAATTTATGCGGTTTACCCGCATCGCCGCTATCTTCCGGCCAAAGTGCGCGTGCTTGTTGACTATCTGGCAAAATGGTTCAAGGACAACCGCAGGGCGTGAATATGTTATATCGTCCCAATTTCGACACGTTCGGAATGTCCTTTGCGCTCATGTTACAGGCGGAATAATGCACCAAAGATTCGCGATTTTCATCGCAACCCTCGCAGCAGGCATGATGATCGCCTCACCGGCGTATGTGCACCCGCATGTCTTCGCCGAAGCGCGCCTCGACGTCACCATCAATCCCGACGGAACCGTGCAGAAACTCGGCCATGTCTGGCGTTTCGACGATCTCTTTTCCAGCACCGTCCTCGTCGAATTCGACAAGAACGGCGACCTGAAGCTGGACGAGAAGGAACTGACCGACCTTGCAAACACGATCAACGCGTCGATTTCCGAATTCGACTATTTCCAGACCGTAACGCTCGACAACAAGAAGGTCGTCATGGCGCCGCCGGAGCATCTGATCGCTGATTTCCAGAACAACCAGCTGCTGATCATCTTCGAGAGCAAGCCGAAGCAGCCGCTGAAGCTCGGCAAGGTCACGAGTTTCGGCGTCTATGATCCGACGTTCTACACCGCGATCGACTACGTCAATGACAGTGATATTCATGTCACCGGCCTGCCCGCCAACTGCAAATCCAAAGTGGTGCGGCCCAATCCGGACGAGGCGCTTGCCGCCAATCAGGCAACGCTAACCGATTCTTTCTTCAACGACCCATCCGGGACCAACATGTCGAAAATCTTCGCGACCAAGCTGGAAATCGACTGCCCGGCAAAAGGATAAGATGATGCGGAAAACAACCCTCGTTTGTGCCTTGATTCTCGCAGCGCTGTTTGGCGGCCACGCATGGGCGCAAACCTCGTCGCTCGGTATCGGCTCGAACGAGGTGGCGATGCAGCCGACCGGGCCTTTCGCTGAAATCATCCTCTGGATCAACATCCAGCAGCGCAATTTCTACCTCGCCATGACCCATGCACTCAAAGCCATGCGCGAGGACCCCTGGCAGGCCTCTGTCCTCGTTGGCCTTTCCTTCCTCTACGGCATCCTGCATGCGGTCGGCCCCGGACACGGCAAGGCGGTGATTTCCTCCTACATGCTCGCCAACGAGACCACGCTGAAGCGCGGCATCCTGTTGTCCTTCGCCTCGTCCATGCTGCAGGCCATCACCGCGCTGTTCATCGTCGGCCTGGCCTGGCTCGTCTTGCGCGGCACCACCGTGTCGATGAACGACGCGGCGCGCTATATGGAGATCGCCAGTTTCGTCCTGATCATCGCCTTTGGCCTGTCGCTGCTCTGGCGCAAGCTGCCGCTCCTGTTCGGCCCGCGCGTCGCCCATCTCATGCCGGAAAAGCACGATCACGGTTCCGTCCTGACCGACCACCACCACGATCATCATCACAGCCATGACGATGATCGTGGTTGCGGGCATGACCATCACGATCATGGCCACCACGATCACAGCCACGCGGCGCATGCGCACGCCCACCACACGCATGATCATCACGATCACCATCATGCGGCGGGCGAGGTCTGCGCCACCTGCGGACATTCCCATGCGCCCGATCCGGCGATGCTCGGCGGCGAGTTCAACTGGAAGACCGCATGGTCGGCCATTGTTGCGGTGGGCCTGCGCCCCTGTTCCGGCGCGCTGATCGTGCTGACATTCTCGCTGCTGAACGGGCTGATGCTCGGCGGCGTGCTCTCGGTCTTCGCCATGGCCTTCGGCACCTTCATCACCGTGGCGGTGCTGGCGACGCTGGCGGTCACGGCCAAGAATGTCGCCTTAAGGATTTCCGGCGGCGGCGCGCTTTCAACCCGGGTTCAGAACACCATCGAAGTCGGCGGTGCGCTGTTCATCGTGCTGGTCGGCGTGCTGCTGCTGACGGCGGCGCTGCGTTTTTAACGGAAAGGCTCTAGTCCTTGCGGCGCTGGCTCCTGCCGCGCAACCAGAACACCAGAAAAAAACCGACCACAAAGACAGCGGCGAAAACGCCCGCCAGCACCGGCGAGCGGGCACCCAGCGCGATCATCATGTTGGGCATGTAGAACGCGGCAAACCCGAAACCAAGCATGATACAGGCTGCGGCGATGGCAGCATTGCGGCTTTTGGGATCACTCACGGTCATTGTCTTTCCTGGGGCACAACTGTCGCAGCCTTTTTAGCCCCGTTGCGCCCGAACGCAAGCTCTAACCCGCGCGCAAATCCTCAAGCCGGCTGATCTGCATGCCTTGTGCATCGAAATTATCCGGCGACAGCCATGCCTGATAGGCGGCTTTCAGCGCCGGCCATTCGCTGTCGATGATCGAATACCATGCGGTGTCGCGATTCTCACCCTTCTGCACCATGTGCTGGCGGAAAACGCCCTCGAAGGTGAAGCCGAAACGCTCGGCCGCCCGCTTGGACGGCTCATTGGCATTGTTGCATTTCCATTCGTAGCGGCGATAGCCGAGCGTATCGAAGATATAGGAAGCGAAGAGATACTGCGCCTCGGTGGCCGCCGGTTTGCGCGAGATCAGCGGTCCCCAGTAGATGTTGCCGATCTCGATGACGCCGAATGTCGGGTCGATCCGCATCAGGGTCTGCCGACCGGCCACCGCACCGGAGGCCTTGTCGATGACGGCAAAGAACAGCGGGTCCTTGCTGGCCGAAACCTTTTCCAACCACGCGTCGAATGCCGGGCGGTCGCCCGCCGGCGTTTCGAACAGATAGCGGAAACGGTCGGCCGCATCCGCAACGCTCGATGCCTCGTAAAGCCCGTCGCCATGCCTAGCGGCATCCAGCGGCTCCAGAGTGACGTATCGCCCCTCGATGGCTTCGCGGGCGGGCAGAGGGCGCGGTGTCCAGTCTTTGAGATCAGTCATACTAGCGGACCTGTTTTGCATATGAGTATTTGACTCCATACAATCGGAACCGCACAAAGCAGAAGACATAAATTGTATGTGAGACAAGATAATGCTGCGTACCATCTCCGGTTTCGACCGTATCGGTGAAGAAAATGCCTTCGCTGTTCTCGCCCGCGCCACAGCCCTCGCCGCACAGGGCAAAGACATCATCAATCTCGGCATCGGCCAGCCGGATTTCAAAACACCCGGCCATATCGTCGAGGCGGCCATCAAGGCGCTCAGGGACGGCCATCACGGCTATACGCCAGCAACCGGACTGCTCGCTGCGCGCGAGGCCGTGGTACGCCGCACGCTGACCACCACGGGCGTGGAAGTCTCGCCGGAGAACGTCATCATCGTTCCCGGCGGCAAGGTCACGATGTTTGCCGCCATCCTGATTTTCGGTGAACCCGGCGCGGAAATCCTCTACCCCGATCCCGGCTTCCCGATCTATCGCTCGATGATCGAATTCACCGGTGCCACCCCGGTTCCCGTGCCGATCCGCGAGGAGAACGGCTTTGCCTTCTCCGCTGAGGAGACGCTTGCCCTGATCACACCCAAGACGCGGCTGCTGATCCTCAATTCACCGGCCAATCCGACAGGCGGCGTTACCCCGAAGGCCGAGATTGAAAAGCTGGTCAAGGGGCTGGAAGCGCATCCGCACGTCGCCATCATGTCCGATGAGATCTACGACGTGATGACCTATGACGGCGAGGAACACTGCTCGCTCCTGACCTTCCCGTCGATCCGCGACCGGCTGATCGTGCTCAATGGCTGGTCCAAGACATGGGCAATGACCGGCTGGCGCATGGGCTGGTCGATCTGGCCGGACAGCCTTTATGACAAGGTGCGCAAGCTCGCGGTCAATTGCTGGTCCTGTGTCAACGCTCCCAGCCAATATGCCGGCATCGCCGCCATCGACGGTCCGCAGGACGATGTCGAAAAGATGTGCCGCGCTTTCGACAGCCGCCGCAGGATCGTGGTCGACGGCCTCAACAGCCTGCCCGGCATCAGTTGCGCCACGCCGAAGGGCGCGTTCTATGCCTTCCCCAATATCAAGCAGACGGGATGGCCGGCCAAGCAGCTGGCTGCGGCCTTGCTGGATGAAGCCGGTGTGGCGCTGATCGGCGGCCCCGATTTCGGCATTCTCGGCGAGGGCTATATCCGCCTCTCCTACGCCAATTCGGAGGAAAACATCCTACGTGCCATCGAACGCATCGAACGATTCCTCGCCAGATAGGTTTCAGCCGCGCAGCACGCCGCGATCCACCGATGCGGCTTTAACCAGGGCGAACACCGCCTCGCCCTGTTTCAGCGCAAGCTCGCTCGCCGACTTGCGCGTCAGCCGCGCAACGATGGTCTGTCCGCCAATGTCGAGGGTCAGGTCGCAGTCCGGACCGTCATTGGTCTCCATGCCGGTAATCCGCGCGGGCAGGATATTACGCACGCTGATGGCATCGGGCAATGCCCGCGCAATCGACACATCCCGCGCCCTTATCCGCAGCCGCAGCTTTGTTCCGGCGGCAAAGCCGAGCCTGGCGATCTGGAACGGCTGGCCGCCGATGTCGAGCGATGTCAGTCTGAACGCCTCGTCGCTTGCCGTGACCACGCCCGTCACCAGAGCTCCGGCATCGTCATGGCTACCGAGTCGCAAAAAGATCGCCTCGGCCGGTCCGCTCGCCGTGACCCGGCCGCCTTGCAGCAGCACGATCTCGTCGGCCAGCCGCGCCACCTCGTCGATCTCGTGGCTGACATAAAGGATCGGCAACCCGGTTTCGTCACGCAGGGTTTCGAGGAAAGGCAGGATTTCCTGACGGCGGGCATGATCGAGAGATGACAGCGGCTCGTCCATCAGAAGCAGTGCCGGATTGGACAGAAGCGCCCGCCCGATCGCCACGCGCTGGCGCTCGCCGCCGGACAGCAGTGCCGGTGCGCGCTGCTGCAGATGTTCAAGGCCGAGAAGCGCCACCACCCGGTCATAGGACAGGCCCGCGCTGCGCCGCCCCGCCCAGCGCGCATAGGTCAGGTTGTTCTTGACCGAAAGATGCGGAAACAGCCGCGCATCCTGGAAGACATAGCCGATCCGGCGCTGTTCCGGCGCAAGATGGATACCCCTGGCGCTGTCGAACAGCACGTGATCCCGGATGGCGATCCGGCCCTTGGCCGGGCGCGTCACCCCGGCGATCATTTTCAGCAGCGTCGTCTTGCCGGCACCGGATTCGCCGAACAGCGCGGTGACGCCGCCGCCTGCCGTAAACGCGGCAGCGACGGGGAATGTCCCGACCTGCCCTTCAACGGAAACAATCAGCGTCTCGCTCATGCCCGGCCTCCGCTGAGGCGCCGCTGCAGCCATTCGGATGCCACAACCGCAACGATCGAGATCACCACGGAAACGAGGATCAGGCGCAGCGCGGCCACATCGCCATTCGGGCTCTGCAGCAGCGAATAGATGGCAAGCGACAGGGTCTGCGTTTCACCCGGAATATTGGACACAAAAGTGATCGTCGCGCCGAATTCGCCCAGCGCCTTGGCAAAGCCCAGCACCGCACCGGCGAGAATACCCGGCAGCAGGAGCGGCAGCGTCACTGTCAGGAACACCACGACGCGGCCGGCACCGAGGGAGCGCGCCGCCTCCTCAAGGCCGCGATCAAGGCTTTCAATGGAAAGGCGCATCGGCCGCACCAGGAGGGGAAAGGCCATGACGCCCGCCGCCAGCGCCGCACCGGTCCAGCGGAAGGAAAACGTCAGCCCGAACACGTCATTGAAGAAACCGCCCAGCATGCCGCGCGCGCCGAACCACACCAGCAGGAGATAGCCCGTGACCACTGGCGGAATGACCAGCGGCATGGTGATCAGCGCCTGCAGCAGGCTTTTGCCCCAGAAGGAAAAGCGCGCCAGAATCCAGGCGAAAACGAAGGCAAAGGGCAGAGCGACGAGGATCGCGACCAGCGCGACCCTCAGCGACAGAAGAACGATGGCCCATTCTGTCTCACCCAGCACTGTCAGCCTGCCTTGTCAGATGCGCCGACAAAGCCTTTCGACTTGATGATGTCCTGGCCTTCATCGCTGGCGAGGAAATCGAGGAATGCCTTGCCTTCAACCGAAGGCTCCTTGCCGACCAGCGCGGCCGGATAGAGGATGGGCTTATGGGTCGAACCGGCGAAACGATAGGCTTCGATCAGTTCGGGCGCGGCCGTATGGTCCGAGGCGTAGACGATGGCGGAATTCGCCTCGCCGCGGCGCACGAATTCCAGCGCCGCGCGCACGTTCTCGGTGAAAACGGCGTTCTTGGCGACGTCGTCCCAGACTTTCAATGTTTCCAGTGCGCTCTTGCCATATTTGCCGGCCGGCACGTTGCTGGGATCGCCCATGGCAAAGCGCCCGGCCTTCAGGATGGCCGCTGCATCGCCCTTGTCGGCTTTGGTCAGGATCACCAATGCATTGCCCGCAACGACCCTGCGCGATGGCTTGTCGATGAGATTGCGCTGTTCGAGATAGTCCATCCAGTCGAGATCGGCGGAAATGAAGATGTTCGCAGGCGCGCCCTGCTCGATCTGCTTGGCCAGCACCGACGATGCGGCAAAGGAGGAGGTCACTTTCGTGCCGGTCTTTGCTTCGAACTTCGCAGCCGCCGTTTCGACCACTTCCTTCATGCTTGCAGCCGCAAACACCGTTACCTTCTCGGCGGCAGAGGCACCGTTGACACCCGCCATCGCCGCCAGAACCATAAAGCCCAGAATGAGAATTTTTTTCATGAGGTCCACCCCTGTCCACGAATCCATGGCGGTCTCACACCGGCCATGCATCCAGTTGCATACATAGAGACATGATGGTGGGTCCGAACAAAGCGCGCGCGACCCGGACGCTCTCAAAACCCTTGACGCAATGGCAGCCATCGACACTGCCCTTATGTCCTGACGAACCCTCGGCCCCGAGTCAGAACGCGTCAAACTAGACTGGAGTCGTTTGTCTTGTCGAGAGCAAAACACCCGCCTGTGGGGGCGGGTGTCTTCCAGACCGGTGCGCTCGCCGTTACGCCTGCGGCGCGGGCGTTTTCACATTGGCCACGGTGGCCTCGATATGATCGATGAGATTGTCAGGCAGTTTCAGCCGTCCGGCCAGGAGATCGAGATAGCCGCGTTCCGCGCGGGTCTTGGCCTCGATGGCCAGGCGCGATGCCGTGTAGAGTTCGACTTTCTGTGCATCGGTGGCGGCGGCGGCAACCAGCGCGTCGACGTTGACGGGGGCGTTCAGCTCTGTCGCCAGGAATTCCTGCGTGTCGCTGTTCATGCCGGAAAGCGAGAGCTTTTCGACGATGCGTGCCCGTTCCGCCTCATCCACATGGCCATCGGCGCGGGCAGCGGCAATCATGGCGCGCACCAGCACAAGCGCAAACTCATGCTCGCCCTGCGGCGCCGTTGCCGGATGGAAGCTTGAATCGTCGGGCGGCGGCAGCAGGTCCGGCTCCCCGGCCTTTGCCATTTCGGCCGGTGCATTGCCCGACTGGTAATTCTGATAGGCCTTGTAGGCGAGCCCGGCCACGGCGGCGAGGCCCCCGAGCTTCAGCGCACCGCCGGCGATGTCGCGGCCCGTGCCGGTGCCCAGCAGCACAGCGGCCAGAGCGCCGGCAGCCAGCGGATTGTCCTTGGCCATCTGTGTTGCCTTGCCGGCCGTATCTCGAACGGAGGTTCCAGTTCCGGGAATACTGCTTCCCAGAAAATCATCAAGAATCTTCTTCGGGTCGAACATGCAAATCTCCTCATGGCTGCACGGATGCGTCCCGACCTAGTTAGGGTCGGCATGGCGTCATTGCAATGACAGATGGATTTTTTGTGATCAGGAGCCGATATGGTGCTTTTCGCCGCGCAATTTGGCGAGTTTCACCTGTTTTTGCCGTTCGGCAAAGCGGGCGCGGTCAGCGTCCGTCCGCTCGTGATAGCATTTCGGGCAGGAAATGCCTTCCGCGAACAGCGGGGACAATTTGTCCTCCGGCGCAATCGGATTGCGGCAGGCGTGGCACAGCTCCGCCGCCCCTTCCACCAGGCCATGACCGACCGAGACGCGCTCGTCGAAGACGAAACATTCGCCTTCCCAGCGGCTTTCGGCGGCGGGCACGTCCTCGAGATATTTGAGGATGCCGCCCTTCAGGTGGAACACATCGTCGAAGCCCAGCCCCTTGACGAAGGCCGTCGCCTTCTCGCAGCGGATGCCGCCGGTGCAGAACATGGCGATCTTCTTGCCTTCCAGTTCGCCCCGGTGGTTTTCCACCCATTGCGGGAACTCACGGAACGTCTTTGTCTGCGGATCGACCGCATTGGCAAAGGTGCCGATTGCCGTCTCATAATCATTGCGCGTATCGATGACGATCGTGCCGGGATCGGAAATCAGCGCGTTCCACTCCTGCGCGGGGACATAGGTGCCGACGCTCTGGAGCGGGTCGATATCCTCGACGCCCATGGTGACGATTTCCTTTTTCAGCCGCACCTTCATGCGCTTGAACGGCATTTCGCTCGCGTGGGAAAATTTCAGTTCCATGCCGGCAATGGCCGGCTCCGCTTCGAGGAACGCGACCAGCCTGTCAATGGCTTCGGGCGTGCCGGCCACGGTGCCGTTGATGCCTTCGGCGGCCAGCAGCAGCGTGCCCTTGATGCCCGACCCGCAGCATAGCTGCGCCAGCGGCTCCTGCAACGACTGGTAATGTTCCAGCCGGGCAAAACGGTAGAGTGCTGCCACTTTGAAGGGCAAGTTTGCGGTGTGATCGGTCATGATCCCCTGCAACTACTGCTCCTAAGCGATGATTTCAAGAGATTTGCAGCGTTTACTTATCCATCGCGGCCCAAGGCCCCGGATAATCCCTGGTGAACAGGTACAATTCCCGAGGGACTGAGAATATGTTTTCACAACAGGATATACACGACATCCGTGACGAGGCGCAGCAGGCCGGGATCGAACCGGCGGTGCTGCTGGCCGTCGCCGAGGTGGAAAGCGGCGGCGTCTGCCTTTACCGGATTAATGGGCGCAGCGAACCGCCCATCCGCTTCGAGGGGCACTATTTCGACCAGCGTCTCTCTAACGCGCAGCGGCAGGTCGCCCGCAGCAGGGGTCTTGCCAACCCTGCCGCCGGTGCGGTCCGCAATCCCGCATCGCAGGCGGCGCGCTGGCAGCTGCTGGAGGCAGCCATCGCCATAGACCGGCAGGCGGCGCTTGAATCCGTATCCTGGGGGATAGGCCAGGTCATGGGTGCCCACTGGAAATGCCTTGGCCATGACAGCGTCGAGGCGCTCGCCGCCGAGGCGCGCGCTTGCCTCAAGGGGCAGCTTCGTCTGATGATCCGCTTCATCGGGCACAACAACCTCATGCCCGCCCTGGCACAGCACGACTGGAAGAGGTTTGCCCGCGCCTATAATGGTCCAAAGTTCACACAGAACCGCTATGATGCCAAACTGGCCCTCGCCTGGCGCCGTTTTGCCGCGGCGGAATCTCGCGGCACCACAGCAACCGGTGGACAAAGCGGCCCGGTATGACTAAATCGATTGAACCCATCAACCGCGGAGAGTTTGACATGGCCCAGAAGACCGATTTGCTATTACCCGTTCTGAAGGGCCAGCCGGTTATCCCGGTCATTCTCGTCCACGATGTCGCCCATGCGGCGCCTCTGGCCCGGGCGCTGGCCGCCGGTGGCCTTCCGGCGATCGAGATCACCCTGCGCACGCCCGCCGCGCTCGACGCCATCCGCGCCGTCGCCAATGAGGTGCCCGAGGCCATCGTCGGCGCCGGCACCATTCTCAATGCGCGCCAGTATGAAGAGGCCAGCGCCGCGGGATCGCGTTTCATCGTCAGCCCCGGCGCCACGCCGCAGCTGCTGAAGGCTGCCAGCGCCGGCAAGGTGCCTCTGCTTCCCGGTGCGATCACACCGGCTGAGATCATGGCCCTGCGCGAAGAAGGCTATACCATGCTGAAATTCTTCCCGGCCGAGCAGGCAGGTGGGGCGTCCTTCCTCAAATCTCTGTCGTCACCCTTTGCCGGTATCCAGTTCTGCCCGACCGGCGGCATCGGTGCTGGCAACGCGAAGACCTATCTCGATCTGCCGAACGTCGTCTGCGTCGGCGGTTCCTGGGTTGCCCCGGAAAATCTGGTTCAGGCCGGGAAGTGGGACGACATCACCAAGCTCGCCGCCGAGGCCGCCAAACTGGCAAAAGCATAAAGCGCTATTTTCAAGCAGCATGCCGCTTGGTGCGTGGTTCGACAAGCTCACCATGAGGGAGGGTGAGGATTGCAAGGGGTATATTCTGTAACCATCGCGATTGGCATGTAAACCAAACCACCTCCCTCATGGTGAGCTTGTCGAACCACGCACTGGCAGGATGCAACAGATAGTGGAATTCATGAAAAAGGGCGGCTCCGCAACGGGCCGCCCTTTTGTTTGACCCGCGAACAGGCGATCAGTTGGTTGCGGTGAACTTCGCGATCGACAGGAAGGTCACAGCCTTGCCCGTGAACTTGTTGGTGTCGGCCACCGGCAGCGCCTGCTGGAAGCCTGCCGTATACACCGTCGTCGGCGCAGTGCGCATGGCTTCGTTGCGCAGGACAGCCGGTTCGACGTTCGGCGATGTCTCGGCGACCTGCTGGCTGGACAGCGCCCGGTCCGGCACTTCCGAGGCAACCTGAATGGCCTTGGCGCCCTGGTTCTTGGCCGTCTGGCGGCGCGGCTTCGAGGTCTTGCCCGTGGTGATCACACCGCTGTCGAGCATGGCAACCGGATCGGCCGAACCGCCCGCATCCAGCATGGTGCGGCGCAGCGACGGCTGAGGCTCAGCGGATGCCAGCTGCGTGTTCTGTGTCGGCGCAGGCTTGTTGCGCACGACGCGGCCGCCCGTGGTTGCCGGCACTGTCGGAATGGCCTGGGCCGGCTGGGCCACGGCAACGGCCGGTGCCTTGGCATGGACGGCATCGGACTGCTTGATGATCGTTTCCAGATCTTCGTTCGGAACCGGAATGACATCATGTTCCGACGCAGCGGCGACCTGTGCCTGCGCAGGCGGCATGGCCGGGCGCGGGTTCGGCACGACCGATGCCACCATCATGTCGGTGCGCTTGGGACCGGACTGCGGCTTGTCGAAGGGAACGGGAACCAGCGCGTTGACCATTTCCGGCTGGGCCGGTGCGGGCTCATTGGCCGGGGTGTTCACATTGGCGGCGATCATGTCACGGATCGCACCGGCGCTGTCGGTCGGACGCGGCGTCGGCAGGGCTGCGACAACGGTCGACTGATCCTCGGCGAGCGCGTTCAGTGTGGCCGGGGCGCCCGCTTCAGGCGTCGGCGCATAATCCGGACGGCGCAGCGGCACGGGAACGGCAAAGGCGAGCGCGGCATTGTCTTCCGGCGAGGCTTCGACCGGCGTTTCAGGCCGCGGCGCTGTCAAAGGCGCAGGCGCATTGCGGGTCGGCAGAGCCGGTGCAGCGGCCGCCGCCGGCGCTGCTGCAGGGGCGGACTGTCCGACCGCCACGCCCGGCAACGATGTTGCACCGCCGCCCTCGTCATCATCCGATGCAGCCGGCCGTGCGACACGGGCTACGCCGCGCGACGGGGTCGGCGCGGAGGCCACGGCGACGCTGCCTTCGCTGGAATCCTCCTCGTCGTCGGCACCGCCGCCGCCAAAGAGCATGCCGAACAGGGTCTTGCCGCGACGGCCGGAGCTGGAGGAATTGCTGGCAACCTGAACGGAACCGCCGCTGCGCTTGCGCGATTCGTAGGCGGCAACGGCCTGTTCATAGCCGGGCAGCGGCTTGCCATCCGCGGGGATGTGCATCGTCTTGCCATCGGGGAACACGGCCAGCAGTTCGCGGCGGCTCATGCGCGGCCACATGCGGACATTGCCCACGTCCGTGTGGACGAAAGGCGAGCCGGATGTCGGGTAATAGCCGACGCCGCCAGCCTGGAACTTCAGCGCGGTCACGCGCAGGGTCGAGAGTTTCACGCCGGGAAGATACCAGTCCATCGCCTTCCCCAGCATGTGCTGGCTTTTCTGGGCGACGCCGCGGCTGCGCGAGCGCAACATCGAATTGGTAGCCGGAGAGCGGTAGGCGGAAACCACGTGGATATAATCGGAGCCGCCGACAGCCTGATAAACCTGCCAGACCAGATCGAACAGGCGGGGATCCATGTTCGTCGGTTCGTTGCGGCGCCAGTCGCGCAGGAAGCGGTTGAGCTTGTTCAGGCCGTCCTGCTGATAGCGTCCATTCTTCTTGAACGTGATTTCCGCACGTTCCTTCGTATGGATGAAATAGAGCTTGAGCGTGCGTGTCTCAGCGGAAGCCTGTGCCGATGCAAACAGCATCGAGCCGAAGACCATGAGGAACACAAACCAGCTGGCGCGTACAAAAGAACCTGCCGTCGATTTGCCGTTCTGTGCATGAATCATGTTTGACAATGTCGTCCCAACCTTGACCGTTTTTTCCAGTCCCCGAATATCTGGATTATCCGATTTAATGGTTAATGGTCACTTATTGAAGAACAAATACGTTGAGAGCATGGCAAAAACCCAGACGCGAAAAGCTGATTCAAGACATGGTCAACGGGTGGTTAACAGCACCATTAAGACCTTTTGGCGTGAGAATCCACCCTTCTTAGGTCTTACACACGCACGTTTTGTAAACGCGGAATACGCAACTGGAACAATCGCCAATGGACTTTTAAGCTTTCGCTCGCCGAAACTATCCCTCATGATTCGCGTTTGAACAAGCGCTTGATTGCCAAAAAACGGTGCCAAAATGAAATTCGAAATCACGAACCACATGCCTTCCGGAAAGTCTGGCGCTGCCGCCGCCAAGGCGGAACAGACCGCTCTCGGCGTCCTGCCCGAGTGGAACCTTGCCGATCTCTATCCCTCGGCGGACAGCACCGAACTCAAGACGGACCTGCAAAAGGCCGATGAACTTGCCGTGCTCTTCGCCAGTCGCTGGAAGGGCAATCTGGCCGCAGAAGCCGCCAAGCCAATGGGCGGCACCTTTGCCGAAGCGATCCGCGAATTCGAAGCGCTGGAAGAACTGATCGGCAAGATCGTCTCCTATGCCGGGCTGGTCTATGCGGGCGATACTTCCGATCCGAAGCGCGCCAAGCTCTATGGCGACATCCAGGAAAAGATGACCAATGCCAGCGCACACCTGATCTTCTTCAGTCTCGAACTCAACCGCATCGACGATGCGGTGATCGAGAAGGCGATGGACGGCAATCCCGCCATCGGCCATTACCGGCCCTGGCTGGTCGACCTGCGCAAGGACAAGCCCTACCAGCTCGATGACAAGATCGAACAGCTGTTCCACGAGAAATCAATCACCGGGCGCGGCGCCTGGAACCGCCTGTTCGACGAAACCATGACGGCACTGCGGTTTGATGTCGACGGCGAGGACCTTGCACTCGAACCGACGCTCAACATGCTGCAGCATGCCGACGGAGCCGTGCGCAAGAAGGCATCCGACGCCCTGGCGAAGACATTCAAGGACAATCTGCGCACCTTCACGCTGATCACCAATACCCTGGCCAAGGACAAGGAAATCTCCGATCGCTGGCGCGGTTTCCAGGATATTGCCGACAGCCGCCATCTGGCCAACCGCGTCGAGCGGGAGGTGGTGGATGCGCTGGCCGAGGCTGTACAGGCGGCCTATCCGCGCCTTTCGCACCGCTATTACGCGCTGAAGGCCAAGTGGCTCGGCCTTGATTACCTCAACAACTGGGACCGCAACGCACCCTTGCCGGAGACGCCGCAGGCAGTGATCCCGTGGACCGAGGCCAGGGATACCGTGCTGTCTGCCTATAACGGCTTTGCCCCGGAAATGGCCGATATCGCCCGCGCCTTCTTCGACAGGAACTGGATCGATGCGCCCACGCGCCCCGGCAAGTCGCCGGGCGCCTTCGCCCATCCGACCGTGCCTTCGGTCCATCCCTACGTGCTGCTCAACTACATGGGCAAGCCGCGTGACGTGATGACCCTTGCCCACGAACTCGGCCATGGCGTGCATCAGGTTCTGGCCGGCGATCAGGGTGCGCTGATGGCCTCAACACCGCTGACGCTCGCCGAAACCGCTTCCGTCTTCGGTGAAATGCTGACCTTCCGCTCGCTGCTGGAAAAAACCAGAGACAAGCGCGAACGCAAGGCCATGCTGGCGCAGAAGGCCGAGGACATGATCAACACGGTCGTGCGCCAGATCGCCTTCTACCTGTTCGAACGCCGGGTGCACACCGAGCGCGCCAATGGCGAACTGACCTCCGACCGCATCGGCGAGATCTGGCTGGATGTGCAGAAGGAAAGCCTCGGACCGGCGATCCGCTTCGGCCCCGGCTACGAAACATTCTGGACCTATATTCCGCATTTCATCCATTCGCCGTTCTACGTCTACGCCTATGCCTTCGGCGATTGCCTGGTGAATTCGCTGTATGCGGTCTACCAGAATGCCGATGCGGGTTTTCAGCAAAAATATTTCGACATGCTGAAGGCCGGCGGCACAAAACACCATTCGGAGCTGCTGGCGCCGTTCGGCCTCGATGCCACCGACCCGGCATTCTGGCAGAAGGGCCTTTTCGTCATCGAAGGCATCATCGACGAGCTGGAGGCGATGGACAACGCCGAATGAGTGCGCCTACCCACACGTCCCCCGCCCACACGCCCTATGACGGTTCGGCGCAGCCCTTCACCATCGGGCTGCACCAGCTGGACCTGAAGGACTGGATCGAGATTGACGGCAATCTCGTTCCCTACCTCAGGGAAAAGCGACGGCTGTTCGGGCTGCATGCGGCGAAGATTTTCGTCGAGGAGCCGGGAACCGGCGACGCGCAAAGGGAAGTACTCGACCTCTTGAGCGCGCATCTCGCCGAGCACTATCCCGCGCTTTACCGCCGGAACGGCGGGACCATCGCGGTTACCGGCTGGGACGAACAGGTTCCGCTCGGCGATGCCGGTTCGCCCTTTCTGCATCGCGCCGCCAATCTCGTGCAGGAAGACCTCGTCCTGATGCGCAAGGACGAACGGCGCGGCTGGCATCTGGCGGCGGCATCGCTGTCCTTCCCCTCCTCCTGGACCCTTCTGGAAAAGTTCGGTCGCTCCATGGAGGACATCCATGCGCCGGTGCCGGATTTCGGCGCGGGCACCCGCAATGCGGGCTTGATCAGCCGCATGTTCGACAATCTGCGGCCGGACCGTTCGGTCTATCGCATGAACTGGTCGTTGCAGCCGGACGGCGACCTCTACCACCCATTGTCGAGCCAGCAGAAGGGCGCACGCTATACGGACGCGGACATCGTTGCCCAGAGCTTTGTCCGCGTCGAACGCCAGACCCTGCGCAAACTGCCGGCATCCGGCGACATTCTCTTCACCATCCGCATTCATCTCGATCCGGTGAGTGCCTTGAAAAAACACCCGCAATGCCGCGGCGTGGCCGAAGCCTTTGCCCATCAGCTCCAGTCGCTGAGCGAGGCGCAGGCGCATTACAAAGGCATCATGGCTGTCCGTGACAGGCTTGTCGCGGCTTTAAAGTCGCTTTGAAGCATTTCAATTAACAGTAGTTGCGGTTTTCACCCCTTTTGGGTGAACGGTTGTTTGCTCTTTGTCATCACTATGCTCTATGGTTTCTTTGAAGCGGTGAAATAACCGCTGCCCTCATTGATGGAGATTAAAAAATTAGGAGTAGCAAAAAAATGACGAAGGCGAATTGGCCTGTACATGGAGAAATTACTGGTCCGATCGTGATGATCGGTTTCGGGTCCATCGGACGGGGTACCCTGCCCCTCATAGAGCGCCACTTCAAATTCGATAAGTCCCGCCTGGTCGTCATCGACCCGAGTGATGCCAACAAGAAACTGCTCGACGAGCGTGGCATCCGCTTCATTCAGGAAGCCGTTACCAAGGAAAATTACAAGACGCTGTTGAAGCCGTTGCTGACTGCAGGCGATGGCCAGGGTTTTTGCGTCAATCTGTCCGTCGATACATCGTCGGTCGATATCATGCGCCTGTGCCGCAAGCTCGGCTCGCTCTACATCGACACGGTCATCGAGCCATGGGCCGGATTTTACAATGCGGGCGGCGACAACGCGAAACGCACCAATTATGCGCTGCGCGAAACGCTGCTGGCGGAAAAGCGCCGCAAGCCCGGCGGCACCACGGCCGTCTCCTGCAGCGGTGCCAATCCCGGCATGGTGTCGTGGTTCGTAAAACAGGCGGTTGTCAATCTCGCCAAGGATCTGGGTATCGAGCACACCGAACCGGCGCGCAATGACCGCGACGGTTGGGCGCGCCTGATGCGCCAGACCGGCATCAAGGGCATTCACATTGCCGAACGCGACACCCAGCGCGCGGGCGAACCGAAGCCGTTCGGCGTGTTCTGGAACACCTGGTCGGTGGACGGCTTCATTTCCGAAGGCCTGCAGCCGGCGGAACTGGGCTGGGGCACGCATGAAAAATGGCTGCCCAAGAACGCCCGCAAGCAGAAGAAGGGCAACAAGGCCGCGATTTTCCTCGAACAGCCCGGCGCCGATACCCGTATCCGCACCTGGTGTCCGACCGAAGGACCGCAGTTCGGCCTGCTGGTGACGCACAATGAGGCGATCTCGATTGCCGACTTCTTCACCGTGTTCGACAAGAAGGGCAAGGCTGCCTACCGGCCGACCTGCCATTACGCCTATCATCCGTCCAACGTGGCAACGCTGTCGCTTGACGAAATGTTCGGCGCTGCCGGCCAGCCGCAGGCAATCCACCACGTTCTGGAGGAATCCGAGATCGTCGATGGTGCGGATGAGCTCGGTGTCCTGCTCTATGGCCACGACAAGAACGCCTACTGGTACGGCTCGCAGCTGACCATCGAGGAAGCCCGCAAACTGGCGCCTTACCAGAACGCCACCGGTCTTCAGGTCAGTTCGGCTGTTCTCTCGGGCATGGTCTGGGCGCTGGAAAATCCGGAAGCCGGGATTGTCGAAACCGACGAGATCGACTTCCGCCGCTGCCTTGAAATCCAGAAGCCCTATCTCGGGCCGCTCAAGGGGCACTATACCGACTGGACGCCGCTGGAAAACCGTCCTGGCTTCTTCAAGGAAGACATCGACACCAGCGACCCCTGGCAGTTCCGCAACATTCTCGTGCATTGATCAAAAACGGCAACCCAAGGGTTGCCGTTTTCATATCCGCTGCGTGGCTGCGGTGCGTGGTTCGACAAGCTCACCATGAGGGAGGTTGGCGCTGTATTGCTAATCGCAAAAGTTGCAGAGTATACCCCCTGCAATCCTCCACTTCCCTCATGGTGAGCTTGTCGAACCACGCATGGTTGTTCTGCAACGCTCTTCTCCCTTGCCACGCCCGCTTTCGCGTCTGGCTGTTGAGAAGGTGGGAAAGACGGGCGGTCCATCGGGAGCGCTGAGGTCTTTGGTTGGTGTTGCGGTTGTTGCGATCCCTTGGACCACCCGCCCCGGCAATCGGTCTTGCCCAATATCGCACGATTGGACTGAACCTCCCCCGCCCAGGGGTTCTCCCACAGGCCGAAGCGCCGATCCTTTCCCGACTTTCGAAAGTTTCCGGAAGCATTCCCGCCGGAAAGGACACGAGAAGAATAAGCGCGGATGGGAAGTGTTGGATAAGTTTCAGGCCAGAGGGGGTGAACACCGATCTGACATGAGCGCCCGCCAACGGACAACATGGCAGTTTTGCGGAAGCCACACGCGGCGAAACTCTGCGGCTTATTAAACTTATGTCTTGTTTTTGCTTGGTTTTCACGGCATTTAAAAGGGCAACCCATCAGGAGATTGATCGGATGAAACGTATTTCACTGGCCTTCAGCGCAGCGACCATGGCAGTGGCACTTGCTGCTTGCCAGACCAGCGGCCCCATTCACGACAGCGGACCGGTGCAGGCTTCCCGCCCGACCGACGCCGTGCAGGGCCAATGGTTTGATACATCGGGCGTTGCCTTCTCGAATTTCAACGGCGGCGTTTTCGAGACCCGCGCCAATGACACCAAGGAAAAACTGGCTGAAGGCAGCTACCGCTTTGCCTCCGCCAGCCTCATCGAGATCAACCTGCGTTCGCTTGCCCGCGGCACGCAGTCCAAGGTCAATTGCGCCCTCGTCAATCCCGGCCAGTTGAACTGCACCTCCTCCAGCGGCCAGCAGTTCTCGCTGACACGCCGCGGCGGCCAGACAGGCTGACACCATCGCCGGCCCGCGCAGGCAGCTGCGCCGGCCGGTTCTGCCTTTACCCTGAGCGGCAAAAACCGCCGCTCTTCCCTTGCATGCCACGCCAAGGAATGAAAGCATCGGCGCATCTGTCACACGGATGCCAACGACCGGTGACAGCATCAGGCGATCGCAACAGGGGAACAGTTCATGTCAAAAATCCTCGCCAGAATTCTGCTCGGCACCTCGGCCCTCGTCATGACCGCCGGTGCGGCCATGGCCGACTACACGCTCACCATTCTGCACATCAACGATTTTCACTCGCGCCAGGAATCGATCAACAAATATGATTCGACCTGCTCCGCCGAAGAGGAGAGCAAGAACGAGTGCTTTGGCGGCATTGCCCGCGTAAAAGCCAAGATTGACGAGCGCCGCGCCGCCCTCTCCAAGGATGGCGGCAATGTCATCGTGCTCAATGCAGGCGACGAATTCCAAGGCTCGCTGTTCTATACGACCTATAAGGGCGACGACACCGCCGAATTCATGAACGGCATCGGTTATGATGTCATGGCCCTCGGCAACCATGAATTCGATGATGGCGTCGACACGCTGGCAAAATTCCTCGGCAAGGTGAAATTCCCTGTCATCTCGGCCAACACCATCGCCGCTGACGGCTCGCCCATCGCCGGCAAGTACAAGCCCTATGTCATCAAGGACATCGGCGGCCAGAAGATCGGCATCGTGTCGGCCATCACCACCGACACGGCGGATATTTCAACGCCCGGACCGACGGTCAAGTTCGCTGATGAGATCGAGACCCTGAAAAAGCAGGTCGAGGCGCTGAAGGCCGAGGGCGTCAACAAGATCATCGCGCTCAACCATGACGGCTATGTCAAGGACAAGCAGATCGCCGCCAGTGTTGCCGGGATCAGCGTGATTGTCGGCGGGCACAGCCATACCCTGCTGTCGAACACCGATCCGCAGGCACTTGGACCCTACCCGACCCTCGTCAAGGGGCCATCCGGCCGCGATGTGCCAATCGTCCAGGCGAAATCCTATTCCAAATATCTGGGCGAGCTGAAGGTGACCTTCGACGATGACGGCAATGTCATCAGGAGCGAGGGCGCGCCGATCCTGCTCGATTCCTCCGTGGTGCCTGATCCCGCCTATCTCGCGCGGGTCAAGGAACTGGCCAAGCCGATCGAAGCCTTGAAAGCCCAAAAGGTGGCCGAATCCACCGGTGTCATCGAAGCGGCCCGCGAAGTTTGCCGGGTGGTCGAATGCTCCATGGGCAATCTCGTCGCCGACGCCATGCTCGACCGGGTCAAGGATCAGGGCATGACCATCGCCATCATCAATGGCGGCGGTCTGCGCGCATCCATCGATGCCGGGGATGTGACCATGGGCGAAGTCCTGACGGTGCTGCCATTCCAGAACACGCTGTCGACCTTCCAGCTCAAGGGGGCCGACGTCGTGGCCGCGCTGGAAAACGGCGTCAGCCAGATCGATCAGGGTGCGGGCCGCTTCGCGCAGGTTTCCGGCCTCAAATACGCATTCGATGTGTCGAAACCCGTCGGCCAGCGCGTTTCCGCCGTGGAGGTGCGCGACGGCAGCGGCTGGAAACCGATTGACACGGCCGCCACCTACGGCGTCGTCTCCAACAATTACATGCGCGCGGGCGGCGACGGCTACAAGATTTTCGCCAGCAATGCCCAGAACGCCTATGATTACGGCCCCGGCCTTGAAGCCGTGGTATCGGATTATCTCGCCAAGAACACGCCCTACAAGCCCTATACGGACGGGCGCATAACCGTTCTGGCCGCAGCGGCCACACCAGCCGCAGCGGACCCGGCACCGCCCGCCAAGCCTGCGGCGCAAACAGCAGCACCGGCACCCGCTGCCGCTGCCGCCCCATCGACCTATACGATCAAGCGCGGTGACAATTTCTGGAATATTGCCAAGCAGGTCTACGGCAAGGGTTCGGACTGGAAAAAGCTGGCGGCAGCCAATCCGCGGATGATTGCCGGCAAACTGCCCATCGGCGGCGCCATGACAATCCCGCCGAAGTAATCCCCTAGGACAAACGGTCCCAGGTCTGTTATTTCGACCCGGTGCAACTTGAATGTTGTACCGGGTTCTTTCATAGCAGCCAGGGTTTTCCCCGCCGGATTGCGATTTACCCCATTTTGCTGCGTCTTTTCGCGCCCTTGCAATCCCGGTTCCCGCCACTAGGTTCCAACCGCAAAGCAGGAGTTGAAAGAGATGGTGATGTCTGGTGAGGTTGGTGTGGCAATGAGCAAGCCCGGCGACCATCCGCGCATCGAAACCTCGAAAGTCGGCGTGCTTCTGGTCAATCTGGGCACGCCTGACGGCACGGATGTCACCTCCATGCGGCGCTACCTCAAGGAATTCCTGTCGGACAAGCGCGTGATCGAATGGCCGCGCGCCATCTGGCTGCCGGTGCTGTATGGCATCGTGCTCAACACCCGCCCGAAAAAATCCGGCGCGCTCTATGACAAGATCTGGAACCGCGAGCGCAATGAATCGCCGCTGCGCACCTATACCCGCGCGCAAAGCGAAAAGCTGGCTGCAAGCCTCGCCGCCCATCCCGATGTGATCGTCGACTGGGGCATGCGCTACGGACAGCCCTCCATCGAAGAGGCGCTGGAACGGCTCGACAGGCAGGGCTGCAAGCGCATCGTCATGTTCCCGCTCTATCCGCAATATTCGGCAACGACCACGGCGACGGTCAACGATAAATTCTTCGAGGCGCTTACCAAGATGCGCTTCATGCCCGCCACCCGCACCGTCCCCTCCTATCAGGACGAGGCTGTCTATATCGAAGCGCTTGCTGTCTCCATCGAGAAGCATTTTGCGACATTGGATTTTGAGCCGGAGGTGGTGGTTGCCTCCTATCACGGCATCCCGCAAAGCTATTTCAAGCGCGGTGACCCCTACCCCTGCCATTGCTGGAAGACCACGCGCCTGCTGCGCGAGCGGCTTGGCTGGGACGAGAAGAAGCTGATCACCTGTTTCCAGTCCCGCTTCGGCCCGGAAGAGTGGATGCAGCCCTATACGGACAAGACGATGGAAAAGCTCGCTGCGGACGGCGTAAAATCCGTTGCCGTGTTCAATCCGGGTTTCGTCGCGGACTGCCTGGAAACGCTGGAGGAAATCGCCGTTGAAGCCGGCAACACCTTCCGCGAGCATGGCGGCATCAACTTCACCCATATCCCCTGCCTGAATGATTCCGAGGAAGGCATGCGGGTAATCGAAGAGCTGGTGCGGCGCGAATTGCAGGGCTGGATCTGAGCCGACGGAACGCCTGTATAATTCCCGGCTTAAGCCTTTCTGAGATCAAGACTTTGGTCTATCTTGGCCTCATCCATATAGAGGATGATGATGCGAGATGACATTGATCCTGATGTCAGGCAAGGGGGAGTACAATGCCGTTCAGCGGTTTCGATTTTACCATTCCGGTGCTGGTTCTTCTGGTTCTGGTGGTGCTGTTTGCGGGCGTCAAGACCGTGCCGCAGGGCTACAATTACACCATCGAGCGTTTTGGCAAGTATACCCGTACCCTCGCACCCGGCCTTAATCTCATCGTTCCGTTCTTCGACCGTATCGGCGCCAAGCTGAACATGATGGAACAGGTGCTTGACGTGCCGACGCAGGAGGTCATCACCAAGGACAACGCCAATATTGCCGTCGACGGCATCGCCTTCTACCAGATCCTGAATGCACCGCAGGCCGCCTACCAGGTCAGCGGGTTGAAGAACGCCATTCTCAACCTCACCATGACCAATATCCGCACGGTCATGGGCTCGATGGATCTCGACGAGCTCCTGTCCAATCGCGACGCGATCAACGACCGCCTGCTGCGGGTGGTGGATGAGGCCGCCCATTCCTGGGGCATCAAGATGACCCGTGTTGAAATCAAGGACATCAATCCGCCAAAGGACCTGATCGATTCCATGGCGCGCCAGATGAAGGCGGAACGCGACAAGCGCGCGCTGGTCCTGGAGGCCGAAGGCAACCGCGCCGCGCAGATCCTGCGCGCCGAAGGCCTGAAGCAGGCGCAGATTCTCGAAGCGGAGGGCAAGCGTGAAGCCGCCTACCGCGAGGCCGAAGGCCGCGAACGCCTCGCGCAGGCCGAAGCCAAGGCGACCGAACTCGTGTCCGCCGCGATCAACGCGGGCAGCGTGCAGGCCATCAACTACTTCGTCGCGCAGAAATACACCGAGGCTTTTGGCAAGTTTGCGACCAGCAACAACCAGAAGCTGATCCTGATGCCGATGGAGGCCTCGTCACTGGTGGGCACGCTCGGCGGCATCGGCGCAATCGCCAGGGAAGTATTCGGCGATGCGGCGCAGACGGAACGGACATCGCCCCCGGCACAGCCGGGGCGCGGGCGCACCGTTCCCGGCACGGGCGGCGGGACCGGCTCGGCGACCTGACGCATCGATGGAGGAGTTGCACTGATGTTGGAACATCTCTTCTATGAACTCGGCCCGTGGAACTGGGTGGTGCTCGGTTTCATCCTCCTGATTTTCGAAGTGGCGGTGCCCGGCATCTTCCTGCTGTGGTTCGGTATTGCCGCCATCATCGTCGGCTTCCTGACGATCCTCGTGCTTGGACCGATGCTCGCCCTCGGCTGGCAGATGCAGATCATCCTGTTTCTGATTCTGTCTGTCATCACCGTCTTCATCGGCCGCAGGCTGATGGGCGCGGCTGACGTGCCGACCGATGAGCCACTGCTCAACCGGCGCAACGAACAGATGATCGGCCAGATCGTCGTGCTGGAGGAGGCAACGGTGAACGGGCACGGGCGCGCCCGCATCGGCGACAGCCTGTGGCGTGTCAAAGGCCCCGATCTGCCCGCCGGCAGCCGGGTCAGGATCACCGGCACCGATCAGGGAACGCTGACGGTCGAAGTGGCTTGATTCAGGGACGTTAATGTGCGGTGCGTGGTTCGACAAGCTCACCATGAGGGAAGTGGTTTGGTGCAACGCTAATCATAAACGTTGCAGAATACAGCGCTCTACAGCCCACTCCATCCCTCATGGTGAGCTTGTCGAACCACGCACCACGAGCCTGCAGACACTGAAATCAGGCGGCGCCGATCCGCAAGAGGTCGTGGAAGTGCACGATACCGACGGGGAAGCGGTCTTCCGTCACGATCAGCGCCCCGATATTGTGCTCATTGAGCAGGGCGAGCGCGGCGCTCGCCAGCATGCTCGTCGGCACGGTTTTGGGATTGCGGGTCATGATTTCCTCGACCCGCACCGTCACCAGATTGCGGTGAAGGTTGCGCGACAGGTCGCCATCCGTGATGATCCCGGCCAGCGAGCCGTCCTCATTGTGAACCGCAACACAGCCAAAACGCTTTCCGGACAGCACTTTCATCGCATCGGGAATGAGCGTCCCCAGCGGAACCAGCGGAATCTCGTCACCGCGATGCATGATCTCGCGCACATGGGTCAGGCTCGCGCCGAGCGATCCGCCGGGGTGGAATGTCTTGAAGTCAACGGCGGTAAAGCCCCGCGCTTCCAGGAGGGCAATGGCGATCGCATCGCCCATGGCCAGCTGCAGCAGCGGCGAGGTGGTCGGCGCCAGCCCGTGCGGGCAGGCCTCGGTGACCCTGGGCAGCAGCAGGACGACATCGGCGGCGAGGGCCAGTGCCGAGTTTTCCCCTGATGTAACCGCGATGAGCGGAATGCGGAACCGCCTGGAATAGCTGACAATCCCCTTCAGCTCCGCCGTTTCGCCCGACCATGACAGGGCCAGAATCGCATCGTCGCTGCCGATCATGCCGAGATCGCCGTGATTGGCTTCGGCCGGATGCACGAAAAAGGCCGGCGTCCCGGTTGAGGCAAAGGTCGCGGCGATCTTGGAAGCGATATGACCGCTCTTGCCGACCCCGGTGACGATGATTCTGCCCCGGACTGCCGCAATGCGTTCGATGGCCTTGCCGAAGGCATCCGCAAGGCTGCCATCCAGCGCATCGCGCAGCGCGCTCAGCCCGTCTCTTTCGGTTGAAATCGTCCGCTTGGCGGAGTCCACCGCTGCGGTCTTGTCCAGTTCGCTATCGTTTATTGCCTGCATGGCGAGAACCGTTAGCGCTTTGCCGCGCCGCTGTCCATTTTTTGTTGCGCCGCCCCTTTCAAACCTGTCCGGCAGCCGAAGCGGAAACCAGTCATTAACCATGACAGTTTACGCTCCATAAACGTTCGAACTCATTGGCAATGCTATTTATGTATCATCGGCAATCCCGCATCGGAGCACCGGCCTATCGCGGCAGCTTCACCTCTGCGATCAACCTGTGTCTGTGGACGGGGTTGATGAGCAGTGTTGCGTTTTCCGCCAGTGGAACGGCCATGGCCCAGCAGGCCGTGCCCCTGCGCGGCGCGGTGGACGAGAATGTCCTGCAAACCCAGCAGAATGCGCCGCGCGCCCCGGTGCGGCGCGCGCCTGTGGTTGCCGCAGCGCCGGCGCCATCACCCGCCACCGCGGGCGGTATTCCGTCGGACCCCTATGAACCCGTCAGTCCGGGCGCCCTGCCCAATGACGATGTGGGCGCTCCGCCGACGGCGACCGGGACGGCGAATGACACCTCGCTGTCATCCGGACCGGTGAACAACAGCCGCACGCTCAATCCGCGTCCCACTGCCACGCCAGGCACCGTTCCGCTTCCGGCCGACCGCACGACGGCAGCAACGCAGCGAACACGTCCTCTTCCACGCGCCCAACGCAACGGACAGACGCCGGCCACACCAACCACCGGCAGCATTGCCGACGATACGGACGGCAATCCGCGCGTGCAGCGCGAAAGCAGGGACAGCGTGTCTGAACCGGCCATCGAGCGGCGGACCGTGCGGCCGGATCCGGACCCGTTTGCACCCTTCGGCATCAGGGCCGGTACGGTCACGCTGCGGCCATCCATTTCGCAGGGCCTGCGCGCCACGACCAACGCCGACGGCAGTTCAACCGGCAAGAGCGCGATTCTCTCGGAAACACGGCTACGCCTGCGGGCGACGACGGACTGGTCGCGCCATTCGGCCTTTCTCGATTTCGACGGTCTCTACGACAAGACGCTGTCTGGCCAGGAGTATTCCGCGCCCAATGTCGGGCTGCGCGGTGGTTTCAAGCTTGATCTCGGCGACCGCACGACCGTGACCGGCGAAGGCGGCTACCGCTACCGGCAGGAGGATGCCAGCGCGCCGACGGCGGTTGTCGGCGCATCCAACAGGCCCGGCGTGCAGGAACTGGATGGCACATTGGGCATAAGGCACGAATTTGGCCGGTTCTTTGGCCAGGTGAAGGGCAAGGTCGACCGGACAACCTATGGTCAGGCCCAGTTCCCCGACGGGACAACGCTCAGCCAGAAGGATCGCAACAACACCTTTGCCAGCATCGCCCTGCGCGGCGGCTTCGAAATGTCCCCGGCGATCAAACCCTTCGCCGAAGTGGAGATCGGCAAGCTGATCTATGATGAAACCGAAGATTCCAACGGCTTTCGCCGCTCCGGTATGCGCACCGCGCTGCGCGGCGGTATCGAGGCCGATTTCGGCGAGAAGCTCTCGGGCGAGCTGGCGCTGGGCTATCTGCGCCAGAGTATCGACGATGAGCGGCTGTCCAATATCGATGGTCTGAGCGTCGACGGGGCCATCAAATGGTCGCCGCAGCGCGGCACCGATGTCAATCTTGGTTTGCTCACCCGTGTCGAAGGCGGGACAACGCCCAATGACAGCGGTTCGATCTTTTATGAGGGACGGCTTGGCGTAAAGCGCCAGATCCGCTCAAACCTCAGCGTCAATGCCGAGTTGAGCGCGTCGCTGCGCGACAACAAGGATGGCAGCGGCCTCGACAAGGGCTTTGGTGCGGAAGTCGGCGCCACCTACTGGTTCAACCGCTTCCTCGGGCTGGATGTCAGCGCCCGGCACCGCGTCACACGCAGCGAGGTCGATACCCGCCAGACCAGCGAAAGCAGCGTCTATATGGGCCTGACGCTGCAGCGGTAGGACAGAGGGGGGTGATATCCCCCCCTCAACGCATCTCAACCCTTGCGCGGCTGGATGGTCTTCAGCATGTTGCCGATATTGTCGATGACACCGTTGCGGATATCGTTGCGCCACAGGGCAAACGCCACATTGGCTTCGACAAAGCCTTCCTTCGAGCCCGTATCATAGGTGCGGCCCTGGAAGTGATAGCCGAAGAAATCCTGCTCCTTGGCCAGTTTCAGCATGCCGTCGGTCAGCTGGATTTCATTGCCGGCACCGCGCTCCTGATGCTCGAGAATGTCGAAAATCTCCGGCTGCAGGATATAGCGGCCGTTGATGTAGAGATTGGACGGCGCGGTCCCCTTGGCCGGCTTCTCGACCATTTCGGTGAGCTCGAAACCGTTGCCGACATCCTTGCCCTTGCCGACGATGCCGTATTTGTGGGCTTCTTCCGGATCGCATTCCTGCACGGCAACGATGTTGCCGCCGCCCGCCTGATTATACAGCTCGACCATGTCGGCAAGGCAGCCGTTTTTCTCCGGCTGCATGATCATGTCGGGCAGCAGCAGCGCGAAAGGCTCATCGCCGACGATATCGCGGGCACACCACACGGCGTGGCCCAGCCCCATCGGCACCTGCTGGCGGGTGAAACTGGTCGTGCCGGGTCCCGGCTGGATGCTCTGCAACTCGTCGAGCAGCGCCGTCTTGCCGCGCTCGGCCAGGGTTGAATAGAGCTCGTACTGGGCGTCGAAATAATCTTCGATGACCGCCTTGTTGCGGCCGGTCACGAAAATAAAGTGCTCGATACCGGCTTCGCGGGCTTCGTCCACCACGTATTGGATGACCGGCTTGTCGACAACGGTCAGCATTTCCTTCGGGATAGACTTGGTTGCCGGAAGAACGCGGGTGCCAAAACCTGCGACTGGAAAAACGGCTTTGCGGATTCTCTTCGCTGTCGTCACAATATATTCCCCATCTCACACAAAAACTCAGTTAACATTGGTAATGGACATTTGCCCTGCAAAGAATGAAAATAGTTTGAGCTGCATAATAAACATTTTTTTCGACCGGTAATGTTCCCGCAGGAACCGCCCGTCAAATATGCATGGTAAACCAATTCCTAACTTTGATGTGCATAATTTATTGTTTGCCGGAATAGGTGGAAACCCAGTTCAAGGAGACAACATGTTCAAGAGCCCGTCGAGTTTTGCAAAGCGAATCATGATTTTGGCCGCAACCGCGAGCCTGGCTTTTGCAGTCACGGCGACGAGTGCCTCCGCCGATGCAAAGTTCCAGACGTGGATTGCCAATTTCCGCACCACGGCGCTGCAGAGCGGAATTTCTGCCTCGACGTTCCAGCGCGCCTTTGCCGGCGTCAAGGATATCGATCCCGAAGTGCTGCAGAAAGCCGCCTATCAGCCGGAATTCACGGCACCGGTCTGGGATTACATCGATAACCGCGTCAATGAGCATTCCATCACCACCGGGCGGGAAATGGCGCGCAAATACAGCCGCTGGCTCGCCGCCATCGAAAAATCATTCGGTGTCGACCGCAATATCCTTTTGGCGATCTGGTCGATGGAAACCAATTACGGCGAAGCCATGCAGCGGCCCGACATCATGCGCGACGCCGTGCGTTCGCTCGCAACCCTCGCCTATGCCGACCAGCGCCGGGCAAAATATGCCCGCACCCAGCTGATTGCGGCGATGAAGATCCTGCAGACCGGCGATATCGACCGCAGCCACCTCACCGGTTCCTGGGCGGGCGCCCTTGGCCATACACAGTTCATTCCCACGAGCTATCTCGCCTATGCCGTCGACATGGACGGCAACGGCAAGCGCGATATCTGGACATCCGTACCCGATGCGCTGGCGACAGCCGCCAATCTCCTGGCCAAGAATGGCTGGGAATCGGGCCGGACCTGGGGTTACGAAGTGACCCTTCCGGCCGGGCGCAAATTTCCCGCTGGCTCAAAGACCATGGCGGAATGGCAGAGCCTCGGCGTGGTGCGCGCCAACGGCAAGCCATTCCCGCGCGGCAATGAAAAGGCCCAGCTGAAAGTGCTCGACGGGCGCGAGGGGCCCGCCTTCCTGATGACCCGGAATTTCTCCGTTTTGAAGAACTACAACAATGCCGACAAATATGCCCTTGGCGTTGGTCTTCTTGCGGATCAGATCGGCGGTGCGCCGCCGCTGCGCCGCGACTGGAATCGCCCATTCACGCCCATCTCCATGAAGGAGCGTGAAGAATTGCAGACACATCTGCGCGCATTGGGTTATTATGACGGCGAAGTGGACGGGAAAATCGGCTCCGGCTCACGGGATGCCATCCAGGCGTTCCAGAAGAAAATGGGGCTCGATCCCGATGGTCATCCCAGCAAGGAAGTGCTGACCATTATCCGCAAGCGATAAGGTTTGGAATACGATGGATACAATGAAACGGCCGGCTCGCCTCATCCGTTGCATCGTTGTGTCCGTATCCCTCGGTGCGGCCGGCGGCCTTGTCTTTACCGACATCGCCGCCGCCCAGCAGCGCACGCTGCTCGACATGCTCTTCGGCTCGCGCCGCGAAGTCTACCGCGAAAATACCGACCGGATGATTTTCGATGAGAACAACCGGCCCGTCCGCCCCTCCAAGAACCGCACGACCAAGCGGGCCGAGCGGCCGCGGCCGCAACCGGCAGCCCCCGCCAGCCAACCCTCCGCGCCGGCGGACGAACCGGTCATTCCGTCGAAACTGGCCGATGCCAAAACCATCCTGGTTGTCGGTGACTTCATGGCCAGCGGCCTTGCCGAAGGCCTCAACGCGGCCTTCATGGATTCGCCCGGCGTGCGCGTGGTCGACAAGAGCGACGGCTCATCCGGTTTCGTGCGCAGCGACCACCGCAACTGGCCCGCCACCATCGGCAGTCTGATCGACGCGGAAAAACCGGCCGTTGTCGTCGTGATGATCGGTGCCAATGACCGCCAGCAATTCGCCAACGGCCCCGCGCCGCAGAGCGAAGCCTGGACAAAGGAATACCAGGGCCGCATCAACGCCTTCCTCGAAGCGGTCAAGAAGACCGGGCACCCCGTGGTGTGGGTCGGCCAGCCCTCGTTCAAGTTCAAGAACATGAGCACCGACCTGCTGGCGTTCAATGAGCTCTACCGCAATGCGACGGAGAAGGCCGACGGCAAATTCGTCGATGTCTGGGAAGGCTTTGTCGACCAGGGCGGCAGCTTTACGCTGTCGGGCTTTGACATCTCCGGCCAGACAGCCCGCCTGCGCAACAATGACGGCGTCGGCCTGACCACTGCAGGCAAGCGCAAACTGGCCTTCTATGCGGAAAAACCATTGCGCCAGATGCTGGGCAACGCCACGTCACCGGCCATCGCCGCCGTCAAGCCGGGCTCGCCCGTGCAGGCACTGCCGGAAACGCCGCAGGCACCGGTCAAGGTCGACCGCATCGCACCGATCAGCCTGAGCGACCCGGAACTGGATGGCGGCACCGATCTCCTCGGCGCCGCACCGAAAGCCGCGGCCGCCGACAAGTCGGCGCAGGACAAGCTGCTTCTCGAAGGCAAGGCGCCGGACGCCCAGCCGGGCCGCATGAACGACTATGCATGGCCGGCAAAGTCCGACGCGGCACCGAGATAACGGCCTGACTATCGCGGCAGAACCGACGATCCCATCAGCGCGACATCGATGGCCTGTGCCGCCTGGCGGCCCTCACGGATCGCCCAGACGACCAGCGACTGGCCGCGGCGGATATCACCGGCGGTAAACAGCTTGTCGACGCTGGTGCGGTAATCCTTGTCATCGGCGGCAATCGAATGGTTGCCGCGGCGATCCGCCCGCATCTCCAGCGCATCGCCGAGTTCCTTGACAACACTGGTTTCGAACGGACCGGAAAAGCCGATGGCGATGAAGGCGAGATCCGCCTTGATGTAGAATTCCGTGCCGGGAACCGGCTTGCGCGCCTCGTCGACTTCACAGCATTTGACATGGGTCAATGCACCGTTTTCACCGATGAATTCAAGCGTTGCCACCTGGAACTCGCGGTCCGCGCCTTCCGCCTGCGAGGAGGACGTGCGCATCTTCGTCGCCCAATAGGGCCAGACGCTGAGCTTGTCTTCCTTTTCCGGCGGCTGCGGGCGGATATCGAGCTGGGTGACCTTCACCGCGCCCTGGCGGAATGCGGTGCCGACACAGTCGGAGGCGGTATCGCCGCCGCCGACGACAACCACATGGCGGCCTGACGCCACAATCGGATCGCTCGGCCAGGCCACGGATTCGATGTTCTCGCGGCCGACGCGGCGGTTCTGCTGCACGAGATAGTTCATGGCATCGTGGACGCCGTCGAGATCGGCACCCGGAATGCCCGCAGGACGTGGCGTTTCGGCGCCGCCGCAATAGAGCACCGCATCATAGGTATCGAGCAGTTCCTGCACCGGCTTGTCGATGCCGACATTGACGCCGTAGAAGAAGGTGACGCCTTCGCCTTCCATCTGCGCCACGCGGCGGTCGATGAAATGCTTCTCCATCTTGAAATCGGGAATACCGTAACGCAGCAGGCCGCCAGCGCGGCTTTCGCGCTCATAGACATGCACTTCATGGCCGACGCGGGCAAGCTGCTGCGCCGCGGCCAGGCCGGCCGGGCCGGAGCCGATGACGGCCACTTTCCTGCCGGTCTTCGATGCCGCAGGCTGCGGGATGATAAAGCCCTTTTCATAGGCCTTGTCGGCAATCGCCTGTTCCACCGTCTTGATGGACACCGGCACGTCTTCCAGGTTCAGTGTGCAGGCTTCCTCGCACGGGGCCGGGCAGATGCGGCCGGTGAATTCCGGGAAATTGTTGGTGGAATGCAGGTTGCGGATCGCCTCGTCCCAATTGTCGTTGTAGACGAGATCGTTCCAATCCGGAATCTGGTTGTGGATCGGGCAGCCGGTCGGCCCGTGGCAGAACGGGATGCCGCAATCCATGCAGCGGGCGGCCTGCTTCTTCACTTCGCCATCGGTCATGGGAATGGTGAATTCCCGGAAATGGCGAATGCGGTCAGACGCGGGCTGATACTTTCCGACCTGCCGGTCGATCTCGAGAAAACCTGTAACCTTACCCATAAAACTGCTCCCCTCACCCTTGGAGGACCACCCGTTCCCGTGTTGGGTCTGGGCAGCATTGGACCCCATGCCGAGCATCATTGTGATGACGCTCGAAGCAGGAGTGCGTTGATTTTATTCCGCTGCGACACCCATCCGCATGCGCTCCATATCTTCGAGCGCCCGGCGGTATTCGACCGGCATGACTTTCACGAATTTCGGCCGGAAGGCTTCCCAATTGTCGAGAATTTCCTTCGCCCGGCCCGAACCCGTGTAATGCATGTGGTTCGAGATGAGCTGCACGAGGCGTTCCTCGTCATGCCTGGTCATATTGGCCGAGACATCGACGCGGCCCTTATGGGCCAGATCGCCGCCGTGATGGTGCAGTTTTTCGAGAATATCATCCTCTTCCGGCACCGGCTCCAGCTCGACCATCGCCATGTTGCAGCGCTGGGCAAAATCGCCGGCTTCATCGAGGACGTAAGCCACACCGCCGGACATGCCGGCCGCGAAGTTGCGTCCGGTCTGGCCGATGACCACGACGACACCGCCGGTCATGTATTCGCAGCCATGATCGCCCGTGCCTTCAACCACCGCGATGGCGCCGGAGTTGCGCACGGCAAAGCGTTCGCCCGCGACGCCGCGGAAATAGGCTTCGCCTTCGATGGCCCCGTACAGCACGGTATTGCCGACGATGATGGAATTCTCAGGCACGATTTTCGTGTTGTCCGGCGGGCGAATAACGATACGTCCGCCGCACAGGCCCTTGCCGACATAATCATTGCCGTCGCCGATCAGCTCGAACGAGATACCGCGTGCGAGGAATGCCGCAAAGGACTGGCCGGCCGTCCCGGTGAACGTGACCGAGATCGTGTCTTCCTTCAGACCCTTGTGCCGGTAGCGCTTGGCCACCTCACCCGACAGCATGGCACCCGCCGATCGGTCAACATTCTTGATCGGCATTTCGATCTTGACCGGAATCTTGTTCTCCAGCGCGGGCATGGCCTGCTCGATCAGCTTGCGATCCAGGATATCGGTGATCGGATGGTTCTGCCGCTCGGTCCAGCGCGTCTTTTCCTCCGCCGCCTCCGGCTTGTGGAAGATGCGGGTGAAATCGAGACCCTTGGCTTTCCAGTGATCGATCAACTCGCGCTTTTCGAGCAGTTCGGCCTTGCCGACGATCTCTTCCAGCCTTGTATAACCCATGTCGGCCAGGAACTGCCGCACCTCTTCCGCCATGAAGAAGAAGAAGTTGATGACGTGTTCCGGCGTGCCCTTGAAGCGCTTGCGCAGGACCGGATCCTGCGTTGCCACGCCGACCGGGCAGGTGTTGAGATGGCACTTGCGCATCATGATGCAGCCGGCGGAAATCAGCGGCGCCGTGGAGAAGCCGAATTCGTCGGCGCCCAGCAGGGCACCGATGATCACGTCGCGGCCGGTGCGCAGACCGCCGTCGACCTGCAGGGCAATGCGCGAGCGCAGGCCGTTGAGCACCAGCGTCTGCTGGGTCTCGGCAAGGCCCATTTCCCACGGGGAACCGGCATGCTTGAGCGAAGTGAGCGGCGATGCACCCGTGCCGCCGTCATAGCCCGATATGGTGATGTGGTCGGCGCGCGCCTTGGCAACGCCGGCCGCAACCGTGCCGACGCCGACTTCCGACACCAGCTTGACCGAAACATCGGCTTCAGGGTTGACGTTCTTCAGATCGTAGATGAGCTGCGCCAGATCTTCGATGGAATAGATGTCATGGTGCGGCGGCGGCGAAATCAGGCCGACACCCGGCGTGGAGTGGCGGGTCTTGGCAACCGTCGCGTCGACCTTGTGGCCGGGCAGCTGGCCGCCCTCGCCGGGCTTGGCACCCTGCGCCACCTTGATCTGCATCATGTCGGAGTTGACGAGATATTCGGTCGTCACGCCAAAGCGTCCCGATGCGACCTGCTTGATGGCCGAGCGCTCCGGGTTCGGCTTGCCGTCCGGCAGCGGATAGAAGCGGTCAGGCTCCTCCCCGCCCTCACCCGTGTTCGACTTGCCGCCGATCCGGTTCATGGCGACGGCAAGGGTCGTGTGCGCCTCGCGGCTGATCGAACCGAACGACATGGCGCCGGTCGAGAACCGCTTGACGATATCCTTGGCCGGTTCGACATCGTCGATGGAGACAGGCTTGCGCCCGGCATCTCCAGCCATCCTGATCTTGAACAGGCCGCGTATGGTCTGCGCGCGGGCGGACTCGCTGTTCACCAGATCGGAGTATTCCCTGAACGTGGTGGCCGACTCCGTGCGCACCGCGTGCTGCAGCTTGGCTACCGCATCCGGCGACCAGAGATGTGCCTCGCCGCGCATGCGGTAGGCATATTCACCGCCGACATCCAGCGTGCTGAGCAGGACCGGGTCATTGCCGAATGCATCGCGGTGGCGGCGCACCGTCTCCTCAGCCACTTCCTCCAGGCCGACACCTTCGATCGTCGTCGCCGTTCCGAAGAAGAAGCGCTCGACGAATTCCGACTTGAGGCCGACCGCATCGAAAATCTGCGCGCCGCAATAGGACTGGTAGGTGGAGATGCCCATCTTGGACATGACCTTGAGGATGCCCTTGCCGATGGACTTGATGTAACGCGATACGACTTCCTTGGAGTCCACTTCCGGCGGGAACTCGCCGCGCTTGTGCATGTCGAGCAGCGTATCGAAGGCAAGATAGGGGTTGATCGCTTCCGCGCCATAGCCGGCGAGGCAGCAGAAATGGTGCACTTCGCGCGGCTCGCCCGATTCCACGACCAGACCGACGGAGGTGCGCTGGCCCTTGCGGATAAGGTGGTGGTGGACGGCAGCCGTCGCCAGCAGTGCCGGGATCGGAATGCGGTCCGGCCCGACCTGACGGTCGGACAGGATGATGATGTTGTAGCCGCCATGCACGGCCGCCTCGGCGCGTTCGCACAGACGCTCCAGCGCACCGGCCATGCCAGCCGCGCCTTCCTCGACATTATAGGCGATATCCAGCGTCTTCGTATCGAAGCGGTCTTCCGTGTGGCCGATGGAGCGGATCTTTTCCAGATCGCCATTGGTCAGGATTGGCTGGCGCACTTCCAGACGCTTGCGGCGGGACGTGCCGACCAGGTCAAAAATGTTCGGACGCGGACCGATGAACGAAACAAGGCTCATCACCAGTTCCTCGCGGATCGGATCGATCGGCGGGTTGGTGACCTGCGCAAAGTTCTGCTTGAAATAGGTGTAGAGCATCTTCGACTTGTCGGACATGGCCGAGATCGGCGTGTCCGTACCCATCGAGCCGATGGCTTCCTGCCCCGTCGTCGCCATCGGCGACATCAGCAGCTTGGTGTCTTCCTGCGTATAGCCAAAGGACTGCTGGCGGTCGAGCAGGCTGACATCCTTGCGCAGCGCGCGCGGCTCGACTGGGCTCAGCTCTTCAAGGATGAGCTGGGTGTTCTTCAGCCATGTCTTGTAGGGATGCCGGTTGGCGATCTCGGACTTGATCGTGTCGTCGGAGACGATTTCGCCCTTTTCCATGTCGATCAGCAGCATGCGGCCCGGCTGAAGCCGCCACTTCTTGACGATCTTTTCTTCCGGCACCGGCAGCACGCCGGCTTCCGACGCCATGATGACGAAATCATCGTCGGTGACGATATAGCGGGCCGGACGCAGGCCGTTGCGGTCGAGCGTCGCGCCGATCTGGCGGCCATCGGTGAAGGCAACCGCTGCCGGGCCGTCCCATGGTTCCATCAGGGCGGCATGATATTCGTAGAACGCCTTGCGGTCGTCCGACATCAGCTTGTTGCCCGACCATGCCTCGGGAATGAGCATCATCATCGAATGGGCGAGCGAGTAGCCGCCCTGGAACAGGAATTCCAGCGCGTTGTCGAAACAGGCCGTATCGGACTGGCCTTCATAGGAAATCGGCCAGAGCTTCGAGATGTCGTTGCCGAAGAATTCGCTGTCGACCGAGGCCTGACGCGCCGCCATCCAGTTGACGTTGCCGCGCAGGGTGTTGATTTCACCATTGTGCGCAACCATGCGGTAGGGATGCGCCAGCTTCCACGACGGGAAAGTGTTGGTCGAGAACCGCTGATGCACCAGCGCCACCGCGCTGACGAAACGCGGATCCTTCAGATCCTTGTAATAGGCGCCGACCTGATAGGCGAGGAACATGCCCTTGTAGACGATGGTGCGCGCCGACATGGACACGACGTAGAAGTCGCTCTCCTTGCCGCCGTTCTCCTGATAGATGCGGTTGGAAATCACCTTGCGCAGGATAAACAACCGGCCTTCGAAATCCTCATTGGATTCGATGTTGGGGTTGCGCCCGATGAACACCTGGCGGTGGAACGGTTCCGTCGCCGCGATATGCGGCGCCTTGGACAGGGACGAATTGTCGACGGGAACATCACGGAAGCCGATCAGCGTCTGACCTTCCGAGGCGATCACATCCGTGATGACGGTTTCGATATGGGCGCGCTCTTCGGCATCCTGCGGCATGAAGAGATAACCGACCGCGTAATGATTGACCGGCGGCAGCTCGACACCCTTTTCGGCCCATTCCGCGCGGAAAAACGCATCGGGAATCTGCACGAGCATGCCTGCGCCATCGCCCATCAGCGGGTCGGCGCCGACGGCACCGCGATGCGTCAGGTTTTCGAGCATGAACAGCCCGTCTTCAATGATCTTGTGCGACTTGACGCCCTTCATATGCGCGACGAAGCCGACGCCGCAGGCGTCATGTTCATTGCGCGGGTCGTACAAGCCTTGTCGGGTGGGAATGCCGGACGATTTATTGGTTTTGACCGCACGGTTCTGTACGGCCTGAGCAAGTTCAGTCGTTACAGATGGCGTCAAATCCGACATCGTCATTCCCTCCAAATGGGCCCCTTGGGGCGGTCAATTCCTCGCGGGACGGAATAGCATATATTCCTGCCCCTTCTGGTGCGGCATATCTTCCGGTTGCAAACTGCGGTCACCATTTTGAGGACGGAAGCACCCTTGCTTGCCATCCCGCGTTTGGATCGTGCAAATTAGGACAGCATTGCTGTCATATCCTCGTATGCCAGAATAATTCCAAACAAACAAGATGGAAAAGCAAAAAATAACAGCATTGGACGAAATATCATTGCGCAAACATCGGGTGATTTATGCATTTCATTTCGAGGCAGGCGTTTTCCCCTAAATAGGCAAGGAAAAACAGATGGTTCCGCCACACACCTCGAAAACCCCTTGCGGGAAAGACATCATCTTCTGCTTTCCAGCCCGCGGGGAAAAGCGTAAGCGTGGCGGCGTCAGTTTCACATCCGAGGTTATTTCATGCTTTTCGCATCCGATAATTGGGCCGGAGCCCATCCGAAAATTGCCGAAAATCTGACCAGACATGCCAGCGGTTTCGCCGCGGCCTATGGCACGGGCGATCTCGACCGCGCCGTCCAGCAGACATTCAGCGCAATTTTCGAGCGCGACGTCGTCGTCTTCTTTGTCGGGACCGGAACAGCGGCCAATTCCCTGGCACAGGCCAGCATCGTCCGTCCGGGCGGCATCACCTTTGCCCACCGCGAAGCGCACATGATTGCCGATGAGGCAGGTGCCCCCGGATTTTTCGCGAGCGGCGCACGGGTGCAGGCCATCGACGGGCCAACCGGCCGCATTGCCATCGATAATCTGCAAGCCGCCCTGAACGGCTTCCCCGAAGGCCACGTCCATGCGGGCCAGCCGATGAGCGTTTCCATTACGCAGTCGACTGAAAGCGGTACACTGTATGAATTGGCCGAGATCGCCGCCATCTCAGCGTTGTGCCGGGAAAACGGCCTGCCGCTGCACATGGATGGCGCGCGTTTTGCCAATGCGCTTGTCTCGCTTGGCTGTTCCCCCGCGGAAATGACCTGGAAACAGGGCGTCGACATCCTGTCATTCGGCGGCACCAAGAATGGCTGCTGGTGTGCGGAAGCGCTGGTTTTCATGAACCCCGAACAGGCAAGGCAGATGCCCTATATCCGCATGCGGTCGGCACAGAATTTTTCAAAATCCCGCTTCATCGCGGCCCAGTTCGAGGCTTATTTTGCCGACGGGCTGTGGCTGGAAACGGCAACGCATGCCAATGCCATGGCGGCGGAACTGGCAAAGCTGATCAGCAATTCGAACGATCTGCGTCTCGCCTGGCAGCCACGCGCCAATGAAGTGTTCGCGATCATGAAAAAGCAGACATCGGCAAAACTGCAGGCGGCGGGCGCCGTTTTCTATGACTGGCACACGCCCCAAGCCGAAAAGGGCCACGTTGCCGAAGACGAGACGATCACCCGTTTTGTCACGAGCTTCGCCACGACCTCCGAAGACATCCGCCGCTTCGGCGACCTGATCACATAAAAAAAGCGGCGCAAACGCGCCGCTTCTTTCACTCAAGCCATAAAAGCTCAGTTCGTGGTCTTGGCTTCGATCTGCTTGGCTGTCTTTTCCGACAGGGCAGTGACAGCGATCTTGCGCGGCTTCATTTCCTCGGGGATTTCGCGCTTGAGATCAATGTGCAGCAAGCCGTTTTTCAGGCTGGCACCACTGACTTCAACGAAATCGGCAAGGTGGAAGCGGCGCTCGAACGCGCGGGAAGCAATGCCGCGATACAGGGTTTCGGCATTATCGTCCGATGTTTCGGCAGCCTTCTCGCCCGTTACCTTGAGCTGGTTGCGATGGGCTTCGATCTGGATTTCGTCTTCCGAGAAGCCGGCAACGGCCATGGTGATGCGGTAGGTGCTCTCGCCGGTCCGCTCGATATTGTAGGGCGGATAGGACTGAGCACCGTCTGGCTGAGCCAGCGAGTCGAGGATGGTGAAAAGCCGGTCAAAACCGACAGTCGAACGATAGAGTGGGGAAAAATCCACGTGACGCATAGTAAGCCCTCCTTTAGAGCGACAATGTTGCGTGTTCTGGCTCGTCAAGAGACTCCCTCAATCGGCAAGTCCCGCTGAACCAGTGACCCCGTTATGGCGGTCACATCAGGTATTTGGGAAACGGCCAGAGCCATTTCAAGCCCCCTTTTGCTGCCGGATGTTCCGGTTTTTACACCTCCGAACGCATCCCGCAGCGATGAACGCCAGATGAACGCGCCCTTCGGGATACGTTCACACGCCCTCCCCTATAAACACATCCAACGCCGGGATTTGACCGGCAAGAGACGAGGACAAGATGATGAAAAAGACTGTTCTGGCACTGACCGCCGCCGCCCTGCTGGTCACAGGCTTTTCTGCCTCGGCCATGGCCGACGACTTCACCTATCGCGGTGACCGGGCAATCTACATGGATGGCGGCGGTGACATGGATGGCCTGCTCGTTCAGGACCGCCGTTTCTATGGTGATCGGCGCGGAGAATGGCGCCGCGATGAGCGCTTCCGCGACCAGATCGGTCCGCGCGAAGTAACCCGCATGCTGGAGCGCCGCGGCTACCGTGTCCGCGATGTGAACTTCGAACGCGGCCGTTATTTTGTCCAGGCATGGCGCCGCGGCGCGCCGGTTCTGGTCACCGTATCCCGCGATGGCGACATCCTCGATACCCGCGTGATGGGCGATCGGCGCGGCTACCGCGACCGCCGCAGTGACAACGGGTTCAGCATCGAGATCCGCCCGGCGAACGGTTACTGATTTCCTGAGATCGTTCCAGGTGTAACGTCCCTTCCGCCTGGAATGTACTGACCGGAAGCCCTCCCAAGGGTTTCCGGTCATTTTTTTGTTTTTACGAGAACCCGGTTTGACCTTTATTGCCATGCATTTTATCAAAAGATGCAAATGCACCCGTGTGATCCCCCCATGGGCGGGACGAGGACTGACCGGTATTCATGACCCATCCGCTTGTCGAAACAGCCGCCAACCCGACACCGCAGGATGCCCGCGTTGCCGCATTGCCGCTCAAGGGCGGCAGGCAGCTGCGTTACGCGATTTTCCCCGCCACCACCCATCCCGTCCAGGGCACCGTGATCATCCTGCAGGGCCGCAACGAATGCATTGAAAAATACTTCGAGACCATCCGTGACATTGCCAAGCGGGGTTTTGCCGTGGCCACCTTCGACTGGCGCGGCCAGGGTGGTTCGAGCCGCCTGCTGAAGGACCCTCTGCGCGGCCATGTCCGCAGTTTCGACCATTATGCGGCCGACCTGGAGCTGCTGTTCGAAAGCGTGCTCCTGCCCGACTGCCGCGGACCGTTTTACGTGCTGGCCCATTCCACCGGCGCGCTGGCGGCGCTTCTCGCTGCGCCTGCCCTGGCAAACCGCATCCGCCGCATGGTGCTGATGGTGCCGCTACTCGACGTCAACGGCAGCCGGCTCGGCAAGATCCTGCTCAGCGCCGTCGCCAATAGCCTGCGGCTGACCGGTCTCGGCGGGATGTACATCCGCGGCGGCAAGCCGGTGATCAAGCCCTTCGCCCTCAACGAGGTCACATCGGACGCCGCGCGCTACCTGCGCAACAGCGAAATAGTGAAAACCGCGCCGGAGCTCGCCATTGGCGGCCCGACCGCCGGGTGGATAGCGTCGGCGGCCAAGGCGATCAAACGCGTGACGAATCCCGATTATATCGAGGCGATCCGCATCCCCAGCCTTGTCGTCGCCGCCGGGGCGGACAGCGTTGTGTCCACTCCGGCAATCGAACGGTTCGCCCTGCAATTGCGCAATGCGACACTGGTCACCATCGACGGCGCCAAGCATGAAATCCTGCAGGAAAAGGATTTTTACCGCGAACAGTTTTTCGCGGCATTCGATGCCTTCATTCCCGGAACCGGCGGCGACATGGCTGGTATAGAGAACGAACAGGCCACGCAGATGTGAGCTTTCAGCGGTTGAGAAGCTCCAGCGCCTGCGCGTGCAGTTCCTTTGAGCCCGCCGCCACGATATCGCCGGCCTTTTCCGCCGGGCCGCCATCCCAATTGGTGATGACACCGCCCGCCTTTTCGATGATCGGCACCAGCGCAACGATATCGTAGGGATGCAAGGCGGTCTCCACCACCAGATCGACGAAACCGGCGGCAATCATGGCATAGCCATAGCAGTCGGCGCCGTAACGCGGCATGCGCACGCTGCGCTCCACACGGTCATAGGCCTCGCGCTTCTTGTCCTTGAATAGGGCGGGTGTCGTGGTGAACAGCGTGGCCTGGGCGATATCCGGGTTCTGCCGGGTTTTCAGCTGGCGCGCGCCACCCGGCCCCTCGTAATAAGATGCCGTGCCGTCGCACATGAACAGCTCACCGGTGAAGGGCTGCGCCATGACGCCGGCCACCGCATCGCCATCAATGGTCAAGCCCGCAAGCGTGCCCCACACCGGCAGGCCTGAAATGAAGGCGCGCGTGCCGTCGATGGGATCGATCACCCAGACATGCGAAGCGTCGAGATTTTCCGAACCAAACTCCTCGCCCATGATGCCGTGAGCGGGAAAGGTGCTGTTGATCAGCGCGCGAATCGCCCGTTCGGCTTCCCTGTCGGCCTCGGTGACCGGGTCGAATCCCACCTGATATTTGTTGTCGATGGACGAAACGGTGCGAAAGCGGGGCAATGTCTGCGCTGCCGCAACCTCGGCAATCCGCCGCAAAAACGAAAGTTCAATGGCCAAAATGGTTCCTCGCGATCAAAATTTTCTCATTTACCTGCATTGTCGGCTAAATTATTGCATTTTTTTTAGGCACATAATGATGTTGCTTAAAAAAACGCACAAATCACTTGACATTTGTGCGATGCAGCATAGATTGGTTAACAGACGGGGTGACCTGTCTATGCCCTCCTTGGGCGTTTCCTCCCTAGACTTGGACCGCGCACTTGCGCGGTCTTTTTTTGTTTGCGGACGGGCAACAGCAACAAGACCTTATTCCGCCGCGAGCGGCACATCGAGGAAGTGGAAGTCCGGCAGCGAAACGAGATCGGCCAGGAACTGGCTGATATCGCGCTGCAGCTGCCCGAAGCCCGATTTGCGCTCGTAATTGTGCTCATTGAGATAAAGGCCGCGATTGACCTCGATCTGCAATGCATGGAAACGCTTGAGCGGACGCCCGTAATGCTCGGTGATGTACCCGCCCGCATAGGGCTTGTTGTGCGCCACCGCATAGCCCATCTCGCGCAGGAGGTGGATGGCGGTGTGCGTCAATTCCGGCGAACAGCTGGTGCCGAACCGGTCGCCGATGATGAAGTCCGGGCGCAGGCCGCTTTCCGGAAACCGGATACCGGTGGGCATGGAATGGCAATCGACGAGAACGCCATAGCCAAAGCGGCTGCGCGTTTCCACCAGCATCCCGGCAAGCAGCGCATGATAGGGCTTGTAGATCGTGGTGATGCGGCCGAGCGCTTCCTCGACAGGCAGTTTCTGCGCGTAGATTTCCTGCCCTTCGCCGACAAGGCGCGGAACGGTGCCAAGACCGCCGGCAACCCGGGCCGAATTTGCATTGGCAAAAGAGGGAAGCGAATCGCTGAACATCTTCGCGTCGAGTTCATAGGGCTCGCGGTTGACGTCGAGATAGGCGCGGGGGAAATGCGCCACCAGCATCGGCGCACCGAGCATGACGCTGGCGGCAAAGAGCTGATCGACAAAACAGTCTTCCGAGCGGCGAATCGTTTGCGCATCGAGCTGCGACTGCTGCAGGAAGGCCGGCGGATAAACCTGACCGCTGTGCGGCGAATTGAACACAAACGGAATACGCTGGTCAGCCGGCCGGCGCAGTTCATAGGGCAGCTTGTCAGGGAAATCGCGCTCGAGGGTCATCATTCACTTCGACGGTTTGCTTGAATATGCCGTTACTTTAGAGCAACTTCGCCCCGGAGGGAATTGATCAGCCGCCAAAGGCAGCGGAACTTTTCCAGGCTGACCGGACCAGGCGCATTCTTCAGCCGCCCGGCTGCGATCTTGCTCGACTTTTCCGGGGTTCCCCCTTATTTTCAGCAAATCATTCACGCGATCTTTACCAAAAAAGCGTCTTGTTAAGCATGATGGGGCGCCTGTCTGGGGATGATCAGGCGACAGACAATTCGGACGGACTGATGAAGAGAATCCTGCTAGCAGAAGATGACAATGACATGCGGCGCTTCCTGGTGAAGGCGCTGGAGAAGGCAGGATATCACGTCACGCCTTTCGACAATGGCGCCAGCGCCTACGACCGATTGCGCGAAGAGCCGTTTTCACTGCTGCTCACCGACATTGTCATGCCGGAGATGGACGGCATCGAGCTGGCACGCCGTGCGTCGGAAATCGACCCGGACCTGAAAATCATGTTCATCACCGGCTTTGCCGCCGTGGCGCTGAATTCCGATTCGAAAGCGCCGAAGGATGCGAAAGTGCTTTCCAAGCCTTTCCACCTGCGCGATCTCGTCAATGAGATTGAAAAAATGCTGGTAGCGGCCTGATCAAAGGCCCTATCTGCCTGCTCCGGTGAAGAAAGCCTGATAACTTCTTCCAACCCTATTGACGGACCGGAATCAATATGGTGTATGCGCCCCTGTCGGATGGGCGTGTAGCTCAGCGGGAGAGCACTACGTTGACATCGTAGGGGTCACAGGTTCAATCCCTGTCACGCCCACCATCCGAACTTCCCTGAACCATATTCTGTCTTGCATCTGCGGTTCGTGGCAGCTTTGCCGCGTGAAGGCGGCACCCGCCAAAGGCAACCCGGGCTGTCAGAGACAGCCGAGGTCAGCCAGTGTCTGCCGTACTGCCTCATCGATCGGTGTCCTTGGCTCGGCCGCGAGTATGCCAACCAGCCGCGTGTTCGTCATGCGCAGCGGTTGCTTCCACAGATACCGCATCTCCTTCAACTCATGCATGAATGCATTGAAGGGTGCCATGATCGGCACGATCCACCATGGAAACGATCTGACCTTCACCGGGCGGCCAACCACACGCCTGATGGCCGCTGCCATCTGGATGCCGTCCGCATCCCAGAAGCCTTCCATGTGATAGACCGCGAAACGGGGAAGGGTTTCGGCCCGGTCGACCAGTTGAGCCATTGTTTCGGCGACATCGGGAAGAAACGCCCATTGGTGTCCGATGCCGCGCCTTGAAGGGTTGCTGACGAGCGATACCGGCTTTCCCGGCGTGACAAGCCCTTGCGAGAACCAGTTGTTTGCGGCCTTCGGGCCAAAGAAATCACCAGCGCGCACGATCAGCACGTCGAGACCGGATGCGGAAGCATCCTTCAGACGCTGCTCCATCATGACACGCAGCCTGCCTTTTCGCGTGACGGGATGTTGCGGACTGTCCTCACCCAGAACCGGAAAGGCATCGGGTCCGAAATTATAGACAGTGCCGGGCAGAAGCAGGCGGGCGCCCACCCGTTTTGCCGCCGCGATGGTATTGTCGAGCATGGGCACAACAAGCTTCTCCCAGTCCCGGTATCCGGGCGGGTTGACGGCATGGACGATCAGGGACACGCCCTCTGCTGCATTGCTGACATCCTGCGGATTGAGGGCATCACCCGCAATCCATTCGAAATCACCCGCGGTTTTCCCGGCCTTGCCGACGTCGCGCGTCAGGGCCTTGATATGCCAGCCTCGCTTCAGGAGGTTGCGTGCTACCGCACCGCCGATGCCACCTGTTGCGCCCAATACAAGCGCCATCTTCTGTTCTGTTGATTGCATGCGCGTTTTCTCCGTTGTCTAGGCAAGAGTGCACCAGCAATGTGATAAACAAAATTGACAAAATTCCTTGACTAGCTATACATAAATAATGCAACAGATGCCGAACTGGGATCTTTACTGGACCTTTCTTCATGTCATCCGGCACGGCTCGCTGTCCGCAGCGGCGCGCGAGCTCGGTTTGACACAGCCTACCGTGGGACGGCATATCGATACGCTGGAGGACCTTATTGGCGCCCAGCTCTTCACCCGCTCGCCGAACGGCCTGCTTGCAACCGATGCCGCGCTGGAACTGCAACCCTACGCTGCCGCCATGGCTGCCAATGCCGCGGCACTGGTCCGTCTGGCAACAGCACAGCGTGACGCTGTGGAAGGCACGGTACGCATTGGCGCGAGCGAGGTTATCGGCACCGAAGTTCTCCCACAGATACTCGCGCCGCTGCTTGAGACATATCCCGACTTGCACATCGAGTTATCCGCCTCCGATACGGTCGAAAATCTCTTGAACCGCGAGGTTGATATTGCTGTCAGAATGGCAGAGCCCACGCAGGAGGCGCTGCTTGTGCGCAATGTCGGGGGCATTTCGCTCGGGCTCTACGCACACCGTGCCTATCTTGCCAGATACGGCGTGCCCCGTACGCTGGCAGAATTGAAAAATCACCGGCTCATCGGGTTCGACAGGCAGACCGCCTTCATACGCAGCATCGAGAAACGTTTTCCGATGTCGCATGAGCTCAAGTTCAGCTATCGCACGGACAACAATCTGGCCCAACTCGCCGCTATCCGGTCAGGAATTGGCATCGGCATATGCCAGGACAGTCTCGGTCAGGCAAATCCTGACCTCGTATGCCTGCTGCCCGGCGCGTTTTCGATCATGCTGCCCACCTGGATCGCCATGCACGAAAACCTGCGGTCTTCACACCGCTTTCGGCTGATCTTCGATACGCTGATCAGAGGCATGCTTGCCCATATTGAACTGGCGTCAAGCAAGAAGGAGCAAGGCCCCCCGGGCGTTCTGACGTGCTGATCATAACGGTGCGTTCCGGCTTTGAAATAATACGGCAGCGCGCAAGGGATGACATTTGGCGCATAAAAGTCTATCGACAGCCCCATCGATGATCTGATCCAATTTTCGGAAAGCCTTGGAACCATGAAGAACGCTATCACGCTCAAGCAGTTGAAGGCCGGTGTCGGCACAGAAATCGGCTGTTCGGAATGGCGCGTGGTCAGTCAGGACATGATCGACAAGTTTGCCGATGCGACCGATGATCACCAGTTCATCCATACCGATCCGGAGCGCGCGGCCAAGGAAACGCCGTTCGGCGGCACCATTGCCCATGGCTTCCTGACCATCTCGCTGCTGTCGACGCTCGCCTATGAGGCATTGCCGATGATCGAAGGCGCGACGATGGGCATCAATTACGGTTTCGACAAGGTGCGCTTCATGGCGCCGGTCAAATCCGGCAAGCAGGTGCGTGCCCGCTTCAAGCTGGTGGATGCGGATATCCGCCCGTCCGGCCGCGTGCTCAACAACTACGAAGTCACCCTGGAAATCGAAGGCTCGATCAAACCGGCACTCGTTGCAAACTGGCTGACGATTGCCGTGCTTGAGCATCCGCCGGAAATGGACTGATCAGGCGCGGACCGCCTCGACAAGCCGCCCGGCATCGTCCAGCGGCGGCGCACTGTCACGCGCGGCCAGATCCTGGAAGGCAAACGGCCCCTGCACGAACATGCCCATATCGTAGGCATTGCGGATCTGCGCGCCCTTCAGGAACAGAAGGTGCATCTTGAAAAAATTCTTCTTGGCACGCGCATAGCGTTTGGCACTGTGAATGCGCTTGAACCGGATACGCCGGATCAGCGGTTCGGTGCGCGGGATTATCCCCAGCGCCGCCGCCGGGTTCGACCGGTAGAAATGCACGATATCCGCAATGGTCTGATACTCCGCCCACAGAACCGGCGTATCCTGCAGAACAACCCGCACATCTTCCCGCAAATCCGTTGCACGCGGATGAAAGGCGATCATCAACAGGCACGAGCCGGTCGCCACCAGCGAAACCGGCTGCTGCCTGATGAGCTGCGGCGCACTGCGCCAGACATCGGCAATGGCCTCGACAGCGGGCACCGTGCCAAGGCTGTGCCCGATGATGACCACCTCGTCCGCGCCGCTCTCCCGCAGCTTCTCGGTCAGATGGTCGGCAAAAGCCTTGCGCCGTTCCAGCAAAGCCGGACTGCGGCGGTAAATCCGGTCTGACGCCGCCGCCCAGTCATCCAAGAGGTAGGAAAGGAACACCTTTTCCCCCGGCCAGCGGATCAGGAGGCGGGCGATGCCGAGCGCAAGGGGAATGGTCCAAAACATGTGGTAGGCGCTGAAACCGCCAAACAATGGTCCAAGCCCGATCAGCAGCGCGACCAGCGAAATGAAACAGGTCAGCGCAAACGGCCACATGAAAAAGATGCAGAACCGCCAGCTTGTGCGCAGATACCGCCAGAAGGTGCCGGTGATGAGAATATCGAGAAACGCCATCAGGCCGGTGGCAAAACGCGTTACGACATTGCGCGCGGAATAGGCATCGAAGATATCGGCCGTGCCGTACTGGCAGAACTCGGTTTCGACCGTCCAGTTCGCCCCGGTCGTGTCGAGCTGCATTGAGGCGATGTTCGGCCCTTCCGGCTGCATGGGCCCCGCTTTGGTTTTCGTGTGCCAGAGCGTGTTGAAATCGGCCGAGGCATTGAGATAGCGCCCGCGCACGGCATCGGGATGCAGGCCTTCATAGCCTGTAAAATTGATAACAAGGCGCTTTTTGACAGCCATAAACCACTCTCGCGACGCGACCGCGCGAATCGGCAGCCATCGGCATTCTCATTATGGCAAAGCACGGCGCAATTGTGATCGATAACTTCACCGGCGATCAATCTGCACACTATTATTACGCGGGGCTGTCAAATACCCGCGCATTCGGCAAAAAAGATCGTCGTTGTTTCCGGTCCAACCGTCAGACTGCAACGTCGCGCGCGGATTCCTGCAGAAAGCTGTAGGCATAGCCGGAGAAGGAGCGCCAGCATTCAACCCGGAACGTGTCCTCGGCCGTCCGCCACAGCACGATCTCGATCTTGCCGAGCACCGTGCGTGAGGCCGCGCCGACCGGAAAGGCGCCGAGCGACAGGTCCTGCGGGCAACCGCCATTGACAACAGCATCGGCGCCCTTGCCGGAGACAATGATCCCGACATTGCGATGGGAGACGTCGACGGCGGAATGCAGCACCTTCACCTTGGCAAGATCGGCCACCAGCGAACTGCCGTCCGCATCGATGAGAAGCCATTCATCCGGACCGATCCACAGGGCCGCGCGGTTGCCCTGACTGGTGGTTGTCTTCGGCTTCAGCGGCAGGGAAAGGCCGAGCGCCTTCGACAGCGCCGCCACCGCATCGGGCCGCGCCCGCAGCGAAACGCGGGTGGCGTTATCAGCAAGGGTTACCGATACGGACCCGACCCCGGCATGGCCGGTCTGCAATGGATGCGCACGCTGCGCTGTTTGAGCAAGGTCAGCCATTCAACCGTTCTCCCTTTTCGTCGAAGAACACCGTTCCGGTCACTTCCACTTCGATCACACCATCGGGCATCGGCACATAGAGCGTTTCGCCGAGCCGCTTTGTTCCGTCGATCACCAGGGCCATGGCAATCGACCGGCCGCAATTCTGCGACCAGTAGGAGGATGTCACATGGCCGATCATCGTCATCGGCACGGGCTGGTTCGGGTTGGCGACGATCTGCGCGCCCTCCTCCAGCACCACATGGGCATCTTTGGTCTTCAGGCCAACCAGCTGCTTGCGGCCATCCGCCACCAGGTCGCGGCGCAACAGGCCGCGAATGCCGACATAGTCCGTCTTGTTCTTGCCGATGGCCCAGGTCAGGCCCGCATCCTGCGGCGTCACCGTGCCATCCGTATCCTGGCCGACGATGATATAGCCCTTCTCGGCCCGCAGCACGTGCATGGCCTCGGTGCCGTAGGGCGTCAGGCCCAGCGGCTTGCCGCGCTCGTAGATGGCGTCCCAGACGGCCCGGCCATAGTCGGCAGGCACGTTGATTTCGTAGCCCGCTTCACCGGTGAAGGACATGCGGAACAGCCGTGTCGGCACACCGCAGATCCTGCCTTCGCGCACGCTCATATGCGGCATGGCCTCATTGGAAAGGTCGATGCCTTCCAACAGCGGCGCGATGATCTCGCGGGCTTTCGGACCCTGCACTGCAATGACGGCCCATTGCTCGGTCGTCGAGGTCAACCAGACGTTGAGGTGCGGGAATTCCGTCTGCAGATAGTCTTCCATGTGGTTCATGACGCGCGGCGCACCGCCGGTCGTCGTCGTCACGTGGAAGCGGTCCTCGGCCAATCGGCCAACGACGCCGTCATCATAGATGAAACCGTCTTCGCGCAGCATGATGCCGTAGCGCAGGCGGCCGACACCGAGTTTTTCCCATGGATTGGTGTAGAGCAGCTCAAGGAATTTTGCCGCATCGGGCCCGACCACCTCGATCTTGCCGAGTGTCGAGGCGTCGAAGATGCCGGCCTGGTTGCGCACGGCGACGCATTCGCGGTTCACCGCCGCATGCATGTCTTCACCCGCCTGCGGGTAATACCAGGCGCGCTTCCACTGTCCGACATCCTCGAAGGCCGCGCCCTGTGCCGCATGCCACGCATGCATCGGCGTGCGGCGGGTGGGATCGAACAGGTCATGGCGGGCATGGTTGACGATGGCGCCGAAGGTCACGGGTGTGAACGGCGCCCGGAAGGTTGTCAGACCCACGGCCGGGATCGGCCGGTTGAGCGCTTCGGCGGCAATGGCCAGCCCGTGCAGGTTGGAGGTCTTGCCCTGATCGGTCGCCATGCCGTTGGTGGTGAAACGCTTGACATGCTCGATGGAATGCATGCCTTCGCGCACCGCAAGGCGAACATCCTTGGCGGTCACGTCGTTCTGGAAATCGACGAAAGCCTTGACTGTCGTATCGGCACCGGCACCCGGCGCCGAGCCGATCATGCCGAGCACCCAGTCGGTTCCGCCTGTCGCCTTGAGCGTTGCGGTCTTGCCCTTGAAACCGGTCTCGCCGGCAAGCTTGCCGCCTGCGGCAACGGCTTCGTCCAGCGCCTGCTGCAGCCCGTCGCTGCCATTGCAGGCACCGACCGAGACACAATCCTGCGCATAGGTGCCGGGCAGGAACCGCTCATTGGCGGCATCCCATGCCACCTTGCCGCGCGACTGCGAGAACAGGTGCACGGAGGGCGTCCAGCCCGCCGACATGATCAGCGCATCGACCACGACCTTGCGCTCCCTGCCGCCCCGGTTGGGGCGGATACTGATGGAGGAGACGCGGCGTTTGCCGCCGGCGCTGAACACCGCATGACCGGTCACGACGTCGATGCCAAGCGAACGGGCTTCCTCGATTACCGGCGAGGATGGATTGTCGCGCGTATCGACGATGACAGGGATATCGACGCCGGCGCGCTTCAGATCGATGGCCGCCGCATAGGCGGAATCATTGGCGGTATAGACGCCAACCTTGCGGCCGACCGCGACACCATACTGATTGAGATAGGCGCGCGCTGCCGAAGCCAGCAGAATGCCGGGACGGTCATTGTTGGCGAAAACCATGTGCCGTTCGATGGCACCGGTCGCCAGGATGACCTTCCTGGCACGCACCTGCCACAGGCGCTCCCTCGGCATGTCGGAACCGGGATTGCTCAGATGGTCGCTGATCCGCTCGACAAGGCCGACAAAATTCTGGGCGTAGTAACCGAACGCCGTGGTGCGGGTGAGAACCGTGACGTTGTCCATGGCGCGCAGGGATGCCAGCGTCTCCGTCGCCCAGTCATAACCCGGCTTGCCGTCGATGGTCACGTCGGTCTCGTAGCGCAGCGCGCCGCCCGCTTCCGCCTGCTCATCGCAGATGATGACCTTGGCACCGGTTTGCGCGGCGCTGAGCGCAGCGGCAAGACCGGCAGCGCCGCCGCCGACCACCAGCACATCGCAATGGGCGAAACGGTTGGAATAACGGTCCGTGTCGGCTTCACCCGGAACAACACCAAGACCGGCCGCCGCACGGATCTTTGGCTCGTAGATGGTTTTCCATGCGAACTTCGGCCACATGAACGTCTTGTAGTAGAAGCCTGCAGGCAGCATGGGCGAAAACACGTCATTGATCGCACCGACGTCGAAGGTCAGCGACGGCCAGCGGTTCTGCGACTTGACCTGCAGCCCGTCATAGATCTCCTGCACCGTCGCCCGCACGTTCGGCTGCTTGCGGGATTTGTCCCGCTCGATATCAACAAGCGCATTCGGCTCTTCGCTGCCCGCGGAGAGGATGCCGCGCGGACGGTGATATTTGAACGAACGGCCGACCAGATGAATGCCGTTGGCCAGCAGCGCCGAGGCCAGCGTGTCGCCTTCAAGACCCGTCAGGCTCTGCCCGTCAAAGGTGAAGCGGACGGTCTTCGCCGGGACCAGGCGGCCGGCACCGGCAATACGGTTGCTTCCGGAGTGGGATGGAGTGCTCATGGCTTACAGCTCCCCTTTCTTGGCGCGGGGGGCGCGTTTCTTTGCAGGTTCAGCATCGGAAACGGTTTCCGGATTGAGAAGCGTTTCGACATCCGGGCGCGGTTCGCCCGCCTTGTAAACGGTCAGGAACTTGTCGGAGACGGAATCGCGCACGGCATTGAAGAAACGTCCGCAGCCGTGAATATGCCGCCAGCGCTCGAACTGCAGCCCCTTGGGGTTCTGGCGGAAATACAGGAAGGCGGCAAAGTCTTCGTCCGATTGTTCCGATATGGCCGGGGAGCGCACGAGATGCGCTTCACCCGCGTTGCGGAATTCCAGCTCCGGGCGCTCTTCTTCGCAATAGGGGCATTTGATGAGAAGCATTGTCGTCGTCTCGTTTCTTGAATCTGTCAGTGCGCCACGGCGGCGGCGGCGGCTTCGTCGATCAGGCGCCCGGTGGTGAAGCGCTCGAGCGTGAACGGCGCATTGATCCGATGCGGCTCATCCCGGGCGATCGTATGGGCGAACACATTGCCGGAGCCGGGCGTTGCCTTGAACCCGCCGGTTCCCCAGCCGCAATTGACGTAGAGACCGGGGACGGGCGTCTTGGCGAGGATCGGCGAACGGTCCGGCGTCACGTCGACGATGCCGCCCCAGGACCGCAGCATTTTCAGCCGTGTCAGCACCGGGAACATTTCGCAGATCGCGTCCAGCGTGTGATTGATGATGTGCAGGCCGCCGGTCTGGGAATAGGACGTGTACTGGTCCGTCCCCGCACCGATGACCATTTCGCCCTTGTCGGACTGCGAGATATAGGCGTGCACGGTGTTCGACATGATCACACAGGGGATCAGCGGCTTGACCGGCTCGGACACCAGCGCCTGCAGCGGATAGCTTTCCAGCGGCATGCGCACGCCGGCCATATTCATGATCACCGAGGTATGACCGGCGGCCACCACACCGACCTTCTTGGCATTGATCGGGCCGCGATTGGTATCGACGCCGACAACCGCGCCATTGGCAGCGCGGCGAATGCCGGTCACTTCGCAGTTCTGGATGATATGCACGCCGCGATCGGCAGCCGCGCGGGCATAGCCCCAGGCAACGGCATCATGACGGGCCGTGCCGCCGCGCCGCTGCAGGGCCGCACCGATGATGGGATAGCGCGCATCGGCGGACAGGTTGATCGGCGGGCAGAATTCCTTGACCTGTTCGGGCGTTAGCCATTCATTGTCGATGCCGTTCAGCCGGTTGGCATGGATATGGCGCTTGAATACCTGGACGTCGTGGATGTTGTGCGCCAGCATCATCACGCCGCGCGCCGAATACATGACGTTGTAGTTGAGGTCCTGGCTCAGGCCCTCCCACAATTTCACCGCATGTTCGTAAATGCCGGCCGATTCGTCATAGAGATAGTTGGACCGGATGATCGTGGTGTTGCGGCCGGTGTTGCCGCCGCCCAGCCAGCCCTTTTCCAGAACAGCGACATTGGTAATGCCATGCTCCTTCGCCAGGTAGTAGGCAGTGGCAAGACCATGTCCGCCAGCGCCAACAATGATGACGTCATATTCCGACTTGGGTTCGGGCGACGTCCATTGCTGTTCCCACCCCTTGTGGGCACGCAATGCCTCGCGGGCCAAAGCAAACACTGAATATTTCCGCATCATTCAATCCTTTGCAGAGCTTTCGGCCGTACCGGTGACCTTGGCAGAGCGTTTTGTTCCACGATTTGCGAGAGCAGTATCCTGTCCTGAAATCGACATCGATTTTCAAGCGCAGGATCGCACTTTTATGCATCAGTAACGCATCCGCTCAAAGGTCTTTTGCCATTTTGCGACGGAGATTGGCGTTCCGTGCCGGTTATTCTAAAATTGCACGGGCGCGTAAACCGGCGGCGGGGAAGAATATCCGCCATTTTAAACAGCTTCACCATGGACATTCCATTGCCATTCTGATAATGGCCTCGTCAGTTTGCGATGGATGACCGTCGCGAAGTTTGGATTGCTGACCCACTGACCAAGGATATGGGTTCGGATTCAAGCTCAACGAAATTCTAAGAGATACAGGATAAAACGTGCAGGTACTCGTACGCGAAAACAATGTTGATCAGGCTCTCCGCGTTCTCAAGAAGAAGATGCAGCGCGAAGGCATGTTCCGCGAAATGAAGATGCATGATCATTACGAGAAGCCCTCGATCAAGCGCGCCCGCCAGAAGGCAGAAGCCATCAGCCGCGCCCGCAAGCTTGCCCGCAAGCAGGCACAGCGCGAAGGTCTTCTGCCAATGCCAGCACGCAAGGCACCGGTCCGCGCTTCTGCGGCTCGTTGATCAGCATTTATTAACGCCTTGACACAATAACGGGGTGGAGTGGCTTGCGTCACACCGCCCTTTTTGCGTTTTGGATTGAACGGGATACCAAGAGTATGACACATTCACTTGAAATGGTTTCGTATCGCGACCCGCAATCGGCATTCAAGGCGTTGCGCACCACCGGACTGGTGATCGCTTCGGTTCTCACCCTGGCTGTTGCCGGGTGTCAAACCTCGACCAGCGACATGACCGGGATCGACAAGGCGCAAGGGTCTTCCGAGAACATCAGTTCGCTCGACAGCGTCATCCGCAGCAATCCCCGCGATCCCGAAGCCTACAATGTGCGCGGCTCCGCCTTCGGCCGGGCCGGCCGCAACAGCGATGCGATCAAGGATTTCAACACGGCGTTGCAGTTGAACCCGAATTTCTACCAGGCCTATGCGAACCGCGCGCTGGTCTACCGCAACATGGGCAACACGGCCCAGGCGGCAGCGGACTACAGCAAGTCCATCCAGATCAATCCGCAATATGACGCCGCCTATATCGGCCGCGGCAATCTCTACCGTCTGTCGGGACAGCTCGACCGCGCCTTCAGCGATTTCCAGCAGGCTATCCAGCTCAACACGACCGATCCCCGCGCCTATCACAATCGCGGCCTGATCTATCAGGCGCGCGGCCAGCACAAGCAGGCGATCGAAGATTTCTCCACGGCGATCTCGCTGCAGCCCGATGCCGCCGAGCCCTATAACGGCCGCGGCATTTCCTATGTGGCCATGGGCGATGACGACAACGCCTTTGACGATTTCAACAACGCGATCAAGCTGGACGGCACGATTGCCGAGGGTTGGGCCAATCAGGCGCTGATCTACGAGCATCGCGGCGACAAGGCCCGTGCGGCGAAATCCTATGCCAAGGCGGCGCAGCTCGATCCCAAGTACAAGCCTGCCCTTGATGGTCTGGCGCGCACGCGCTCCTGATCCCATCCCATGAAGCGGTTCGTCGTTGTTTCCGCTCACCCCCTGAAAGAAAGCCTGTGCGGGCACCTGACCGCATTGGTGGCGGAACAGATTGCCGCGTCACCGCATGAACTCAAGCTGTTCGATCTTTATCAGCGTGGTTTTGATCCCAGGCTTTCGCCCGAGGAAAGGCAGAGCTACTACACCACGCAATACGATGCCTCCGAAGTCACGGACGACGCCACCGCCTTGCAGAATGCGGATGTGCTCATCCTGGTTTTTCCCACCTGGTGGTTCGGACTGCCTGCCATCCTGAAGGGCTGGATCGACCGGGTCTTCGTGCCCGGCACCGCCTACGATCATGCGCCGGACTTCGGCCGGATGATCCCCCGTCTCAACGCCATGACCGCATGCATCGCCATCACCACGCTCGGATCGCCCTGGTGGATCGACCGGCTGATCATGTTCCGTCCGGTGCGCCGTATCCTCGGCACGGCCATCATCGGCACCTGCGCACCCAAGGCGCGCTTCTCCATGCTGTCGCTCTACAATTGCGAGAAACTGGCCCCTGCCCGGCTGGCGGCGTTTGAGCAAAAGATTCAGCGGACAATCCAACAGACCTTGAAATGAAAAAGCCCGCCGGTTTGGCGGGCTTTCCGTTTGTTCCGTCAGCAACCGGATCAGTGATCCAGAGCCTTGACGATGTTTTCGACCATCTTCTTGGCGTCGGCAAACAGCATCATCGTGTTGTCGCGGAAGAACAGCTCGTTCTCGACGCCGGCATAGCCGGAACCCATGCCGCGCTTGATGAACAGAACCGTACCGGCCTTGTCCACATCGAGGATCGGCATGCCGAAGATCGGCGATTTCGGATCGGTCTTCGCTGCCGGGTTGGTGACGTCATTGGCACCGATGACGAAAGCCACGTCGGCCTGCGCAAACTCGGAGTTGATGTCTTCCAGCTCGAACACTTCGTCATAGGGAACATTGGCTTCGGCCAGAAGCACGTTCATATGACCGGGCATACGGCCCGCGACCGGATGGATGGCATATTTGACTTCCACACCCTCAGCCTTCAGCTTGTCGGCCATTTCACGCAGGGCGTGCTGGGCCTGCGCCACCGCCATGCCATAACCCGGCACGATGATGACCTTGGAGGCGTTCTTCATGATGAAGGCGGCATCGTCAGCCGAGCCCTGCTTCACAGGGCGCTGTTCGACTTCACCGGCCGCAGCACCACCGGTCTCGCCGCCGAAGCCGCCAAGAATGACCGAGATGAACGAACGGTTCATGCCCTTGCACATGATGTAGGACAGAATGGCACCGGAAGAGCCCACCAGCGCGCCGGTGATGATCAGCGCCAGATTGCCGAGGGTGAAGCCGATACCGGCTGCAGCCCAGCCCGAATAGGAGTTGAGCATCGACACCACGACGGGCATGTCGGCGCCGCCGATCGGCACGATGATCAGCACACCCAGAACCAGCGAGAGCAGGACGATCAGCCAGAAGACGAAATGGCTTTCGCTCATCACCAGCGCCACGACCAGCACGACGATGGCAATTGCCAAGCCCGCATTGAGCACATGGCGGCCCGGCAGCATGATCGGTTTGCCCGACATGCGGCCGTCGAGCTTGAGGAAGGCGATGATGGAGCCGGTAAAGGTGATCGCGCCGATGGCGACACCCAGCGACATTTCCACCAGCGCCTGCCCGTGAATGGAGCCGACTTCGCCGATCCCGAAGGAGTTGGGCGAGTAGATGGCCGCCGCAGCCACCATGACGGCGGCCAGACCGACCAGCGAGTGGAAGGCGGCAACCAGCTGCGGCATGGCCGTCATGGCGATGCGCTTGGCCGTATAGGCACCAACGCCGCCGCCGATGGCAAGACCGATGACGATGAGGCCAAGACCCCTGAAGCTCGGCTCGGCAAGGGTGAGTGTGGTGAGGATCGATATGCCCATACCGATCATGCCGTAGAAATTACCCTGACGGCTTGTGGTGGGATGCGACAGGCCGCGCAGCGCCAGAATGAACAGGACGCCGGAGACAAGATAAAGAAAAGCTGCGAGATTTACGCTCATTGCCCAGGTCTCACTTTTCTTTTTTCTTGTACATGGCGAGCATGCGATGGGTCACAAGGAAGCCGCCAAAGATATTGACGCTGGCAAGCACCAGGGCGATGAAGCCGAAGCCGGTGGCAAAGCCGCTGGCCGACAGGCCGACCGCAAGCAGTGCGCCGACGACGATAACCGACGAGATGGCGTTGGTGACGGCCATCAGCGGCGTGTGCAGGGCCGGTGTTACCGACCAGACGACGTAGTAGCCGACAAAGATCGCCAGCACGAAGATCGCGAGGCGGAAGACGAAGGGATCAACGGCACCGCCGGTCACCGCATGGGCCGCAGCACCGGCTGCTTCCGGCATGTTCTCAGCCACCTGGCGAACCGTTTCGGCCGCCTGATTGAGACTATCAAGCGCTTTTTCAAGTGCGGTATCAGCCATCACGCCTCTCCTTCAGTCGTTTTGGGGGCCGCCGTTTTGGGCGCGGTTTTCTTGGGTGCGGCAGCTTTTTTCGGCGCAGCCTTCTTGGGCTCTGCCTTTGCTTCAGCCGGTGCGGCTGGCGCTGCCTTCACCGCAGCCTTTTTGGCCATGGGTTTCGCCGCAGGTGCGGCAGCCGTTGCAGCCGCTGCGGCAAAGTTCGGATGAACCACCTTGCCGTCATGGGTGAGCACGGTTGCCTTGACCAGCTCGTCATCGAAATTGATCTTGACGGCCTTGGCATCCTTGTCGACCAGCGTCTCGACGAAAGCCAAGAGGTTCTTGGCGTAGAGCTGCGAGGCGGTCGCTGCAATACGGCCGGCGACATTGAGATGACCGACAATCTTCACACCGTCGACATCGACGGTCTTGCCCGCCACAGCCCCTTCGACATTGCCGCCGCGCTCGACAGCGAGATCGACGATGACCGAACCGGGACGCATGCGCGCATACATTTCCCGGGTGACGAGCCGCGGTGCGGGCCGTCCGGGAATGAGCGCGGTGGTGATGATAATATCCTGCTTGGCAATATGGTCGGCAACCAGCGCCGCCTGCTTTGCCTGATATTCCTTCGACATTTCCTTGGCGTAGCCGCCAGCGGTTTCAGCCGCCTTGAACTCGTCGTCCTCGACAGCGAGGAATTTCGCACCGAGCGAAGCAACCTGTTCCTTCACGGCGGGGCGCACGTCCGTCGCGGTGACGACGGCGCCCATGCGGCGCGCCGTGGCAATCGCCTGCAGACCGGCTACGCCGACGCCCATGATGAAGATCTTGGCCGCAGGAACGGTACCGGCCGCCGTCATCATCATCGGCAGGGCCCGGTCATATTCCCCGGCCGCATCGACCACCGCCTGATAGCCGGCAAGGTTGGCCTGGCTCGACAACACGTCCATGACCTGCGCCCGCGTGATGCGCGGCATGAATTCCATGGTGAAGGCGCTGACACCCGCATCGGCCAGCTCCTTGACGGCAGCATCATTGCCGTAAGGGTCGAGCATGGCGATGACGACAGCGCCCTTTTTGTAGGATTTGAGCTCAGCCGTGGATGGACGCCGGACTTTCAGAACGACATCGGCATTGCGGATGTCGGCGGTTTTGCCGATGGTCGCGCCCGCCGCTTCGAATTCGCGGTCCGGAATGCGGGACAGGACACCCGCGCCGCCTTCCACAATGACTGAAAAACCAAGACCGATCAGTTTCTTGACCGTTTCCGCCGAACCGCCAACCCGCGGTTCATTTACGTCGGTCTCTTTCGGTATGAACAGTGTCTGAGCCAAGCCCTCACCCCCAAGCATGTTGCCACTATACAGGCAGTGGCCCGAAGACCAGCGCGCCTGCCCCGCTATGACGATTGGCAATCCTGGTGATGGGCCCGCTCATGCAAGCGGATGTCAACAGGATTATCCGCCCGGCTCATGAACAACGCTGATGGAGCGTGTTTACAGAACGAACCAGGCAGCAACGCAAATAAGAATAAACAGAATAGTTGCGGAGAAGAACCCGCCAGCGAAAAAGCCGAACGCCATCGCAGCTACCAAAGCGATGCAGACAACCGCACCCCATTTTGAAAGAGCAATGAACAGATCATACGTCTTTTCATGCTCGTTGTAGTCCATGGGTGCACCCAGTTCTGCGGGCGCCGTGTCGTGATGTTCAGCCATCTTCAAACCTCATAAAGTCTTAGTCCTATTGGCAATAGCGAAAAGCCCGCAGCAGCGCAATGCGCAGATGGTCGCTGAAAAGCCTCTCAATCGATAAAAATGGCAACTGCGCTGATTTTATCAGCCGGGCCTTTCTTCCCCGCTGCACTCAGCTGAGCAGATGCGGGAAAAGTCCGGTCACGCCGATGATGATGAGATAGAGCGCAACCACGTAATTGAGCAGGCGCGGCGCGATCAGGATGATGATCCCGGCGATCAGCGCGACGAGCGGCGCAATGGCAATTTGTGCAATCATGACAGCGATACTTTCCTGTTGAGTCTGGCTTGGTCAGCGGCGGGAGTTTTCGACAAGATCGGGAGCAGGTCAAGCACAAGCACGCAGAACACGGCGCAGCAGTTGCCGCTGCCCGCCGGTCAGCTGGCTGCCGCGATCTCGCTGTTTCGCGGCTTCACCGGCAACTGCACCATCTCGATATCGAAGTTCTTGGCGATATTCTCCGCCGTGGTGGCCGCGCCATAGAGAAAGCCCTGCACATATTCGGCGCCGATCCAACGGTTGATCAAGGCAAACTGTTCCCGCGTCTCAAGACCTTCGATTGTCACGGACAGGCCCAACTCATGCGTCATCTGCACGATGCCGCGCAGAAGCTTCAGGGAACGGCCTTCCTCGGTGATATCGGTGATGAAGGAGCGGTCGATCTTCACCTTGGTGACCGGCAGATCCTTCAGATAGCTCAGGCTGGAATAGCCGGTGCCGAAGTCGTCGATGGCAACCTGCAGCCCCATGGCCTTGAGGCTCTGGAGAACGCCTCCCGTCGCCTCGCGGTCCGTAATGATCGCGCCTTCCGTCACCTCGACTTCAATCAGTTCCGGCTCCACATTGTGGCGATGCAGGGCAGAACGGATGATGTCGGCCATGTCCATGTTCTGCAGGTCATGCGACGACAGGTTGATGGAGACCGCAATCCGCGACCCCCAAAGGCTGCAATCCTTGATCGCCTGTTCCACAACGTTTTGGGTCAAATCGGAGATCAGCCCCATCTCTTCCGCCATGGGAATGAACTCCGCCGGGGAAATCGGACCGTATTCCGGGTGGTTCCAGCGCGAAAGCGCTTCGCACCCGACCATGCGCAGGGTACGGACATTGATGATGGGCTGATAGGCGACCGACAGGGTGCCCTCGCCAATGGCCTTGCGCAAATCCGACTTGAGCCGCTGTTTGCTGCGGAAGGAATGGTCCATCGTCTCGACGAAAACCACCCACTGTTTCTGGCTGTCCTTCTTGGCGACATCGAGCGCCAGATCGGCATTCATGTGCATGACCGCAAGATCGAACTCCGCCGCGCAGACGATCACCACCCCGGCATGCGCGCCGGTCAGGATTTCATGACCGGAAATCGTGTACTGCCCCGATATGGCCGCCATGATGCGCTCGACACTCTGCAGCACGTCATCGCGCGTGGCGGCGGAAAACAGCAGCACGAATTCATCGCTGCCGAAGCGGGAAATGACCGGGTGCTTCACGTCGATCGAGGCAAGCCGGTCGGCAAAGGCGCGCAGCAATTCATCGCCAATGCGATGACCGAACGTGTCATTGGTCCGCTTCAGGCCGTCGACATCGACAACCATAAGCGCGATCTGCGTGCCCGGTTCGATGCCATCGGTATAGGTCCTGGCGATCTCGGCGAACTGGCTGCGATTGGGCAGGCCCGTCAGGCTGTCATAGCGCGCCATGCGGCTGATCTGCGCCTCCGCTTCCGCCCGCCGGGTCACATCCTGGAAAATGAGTACCGTGCCGTGCTGCGGGTCCGGCGTTGCCGTGAATTCATAATGGCGCTTGGCGGGAGACATGAACATGTCGCGCTCCTTGCGCCCGCTGAGCAGGTCCTGCATCTTGCCGGACAATGAAGCCTGCGTCTCCTCGGGAAAATAGGCTTTGACCCGGGCAAGCCGCAGCAGGCTCTGCAGGGAATGGCCGTGAACCTGCTCCGGCTCGTCAAAGCCCATCATTTTCGCCGCCTTCATATTGGCGACGGTGATTGTCTGGTTGCGGTCGAACATCAGCAACCCTTGCGGCATGCCGTTCAGCGCGGCATCGAAATGGCTGACAACGACGCTGAGTTGCTGTTTGCCCAGCAGTGCATCCCAGAGCGATTGCCGCAGCTTGGATGCGATGCGGATATTGCTCCAGAAATAGGGAAGGATCAGCAGCGCCAGCAGCCAGTTGTAAATGCCGCCCAGGAGCACGAATGTCAGGAACAGCGGCGCCAGAATGCCAATGGACATGCCGATGACGACCGTCGGCGAAACGTAGTTGCGCGTCACCAGCGCCACCATCGACGCGACAACGATTGCGACACTGGTGATGGCAGCCGAGGGGTCCGCGAGAACATAGATACTGACCAGACAAAGCAGGCCGAGAAGGATGCACGTGCTGATGGCCCCGAGGAGATAGCGCCACTCCCATGTCCGCAGGTCCGCCATGGTGGCGGACGAAAGATCTTTTCGTTCGAATGCGCTGGCGTTTGCAGTACGCCCAAGGACAATCAAGAAGAATGCGAGGGCAAAGGCCGCATAAATGGGATGATCGGTTTTGACATAAATAACCAATGTCGCAAGAATCTGGATGACCGAGGTCCACCAGACAGCCTTCTTGTTCGCATAAAGCGTGCGAAGGAACAAAATTTCGAGAAAAATACTCTCGTTGCGTTCAATTTTCATCAAAATGTCCGTGAATAACTGTACCCATAATTGGATACGTTAACGAATACTTTCGAACAAACGCCAACGATACTCAGATTATGTATGAGGCATGCATTTAGAATATTTATTTGCCCCCCATGTCAAACTGATATTTATCAAATGGGAAACACAATTACCAATTCCTAAAGCGACTGAGCGAACGGCATGAAACCGCCATCCCGTGTATGGATGCCTTTGGCAGCAAGGATCACGCCGGACAGGCGACAGCATTACTGTCGGGCTTGTCCTTGTCCGGGTTGGGATCGTAGAACGGACCGATGACCAGCGGCCTGTTGGGCAGCACCGATTCATCCGTGTCCGATATCATCGTCCGGTCGATTGTCTGCAGCAGCTTGCCCCCCGCATCCCTGAGACGGATCGTTACCTTGTAGCCGCGATCGGCCTTCACGCACTTGACCGGCGGACTGTCGACCGAAATCTTTTCGGCTGCGGGCCAGACATTCTGCCGGACGATGAACGGCTCTCCTCCGGCCGGGTTTTCAAAGGTGGTCTCAAGCATGGCATCACCCGGCACCTTGCGGACCTTTGTCAGCGTCAGATGATAGGTTGCCTGGGCAATCCGGTAGTTGAAGACAAACAGCTTTCCGGCAACGGCGAGGTAATCCCCCTCGCCCGAATCGCGGCAGGCCCCCAGGGCCAATGCGCCCGCCAGTACGGGCAACAGGACAAGCCGGCGCCAGTGATTCATGCTCTTACCCATGGCCGGACTCCGATGGTTCGCGATTGCGGCGATAGTGTCTTTGCGCCTTGGCCCGGTTTCCGCATACGGTCATGTCACACCAGCGGCGGCTGCGGTTGCGGCTTTCATCGAGATAAAGCCAATGGCAGTTCGGGCAGATCTTGATCCGCTCCAGCCGCGCCGGCTCCAGAAGGCGCATGGCGGACAGGAAAGCGGCGGTGCCGAGCGACAGATCGCGTTCGCCCTTGCCCGCGCCCGGCAACGCCAGATCCTGCCTGCCCGGTTCATCGCACACCAGCGCCGAGCCAAGCTGCAGAAATGCCGCCATGTTCGCAGGCGGGAGCCCTCCACCTCGCACGGCCGTGCGAAAGAGCGCATTGATGGCTTCACGCACATCGATAAGCCGGTTGATCTGCGCTGGCTGCACCGGCGGGTGGAAGCGGGCATCGCCCCACTCCGCCTGCCGGAATTGCGCTGCCGCTTCGGCAAATCCCCGCAGTTCCGAACGGTCTGAAAACCGGTCCAGCGCGCGGTCGGGCGCGTCACGAAAAACCACCGTATTGGCCAGGTCGAGAGCCAGCACGCCGCCACTGAATCGATGCGCATTCCAGTCAAAGGTCATGGCGAAATTCTAACTGGTAAAATCGTTTTTGCAAGTTAGTATATAAGGAAATCTGCGGGTGACCGATGGCCTATTTCCTTCAATTGCTGATCAATGGCATCCACAACGCCGCGCTGTATGCGCTGCTGGCCTACGGCTATGTCCTGATCCACGGGCTGACCCATCGAACGGATTTGTCGCTCGGCGCCCTCTTTGCCTTTTCAGGCCAGACCTTCATTCTGGCCACCGCATTCGGCTGGACGGTCCTGTGGATGACCTTGCCGCTGGCGCTCGGGTTCGGGCTGGCCGTTGCTGCGGTGTATGTCGGGCTCGGCGGCTATGCCATCGCCAGACTGATCTACACGCCGCTCGAGGCAGGGAACAGGAACACGATTCTGGTGGCGACGCTCGGCCTCAGCATTTTCCTGATGGAACTGTCGCGCCTTGCCGCCGATACCAGGGACTACTGGCTTCCGCCCATGCTGGCCGAGCCGGTGCACGTGCTGGGCGCGGCCGTCGACATCAGCCTGACACAGATTCAGCTCGTCAACATCGGCGTGGCCCTGATCGTCATCGCCTCCGGTGAACTGATCATGCACCGCACATCCGCAGGGCGGATATGGCGTGCGGTGAGCGACGAGCCGTTTGCATCGTCCATGTGCGGGATTGATCCGCGCCGCGTGCGGACGCGGGCAATCCTTGCCGCCTGTGCGGTCTGCGCCCTCGCCGGCTTTCTTGCAGCGCTGTACTACGGCAATGTCAGCTTCAATACCGGAATGATCTTCGGCCTGAAGATCCTGTTCATCACCGCCGCCGGAGGCCTGTCGAGACCGCTCCACGCGGCATTAGGCGCAGCGGCTGTCGGTGTCGTCGAATCCCTGTGGGGCGGATATTTTCCGGTCCTGTGGCGCGATGCCGCCGTCTTCGCGCTGCTGGTCTTTGTTCTCGCGGTGCGCACCAACAACAATGAAGCGGAGCGAATTTAACCCTGCAGGCTGTGGCCGCCATCGATGGTGATGACGGTGCCGGTGATGTAGCTGCTGGCATCGGAGGCGAGCAGCAGAACGGTGCCATCGATATCCTCAGGCTCGCCGAGGCGGCGCATCGGGTTCTTGCCCTTGAGGAATCCGTGTGCCGGGCCGCTCATGATGGATTCGTTGAGGCGCGTCGGAAACCATCCCGGCGCAATGGCGTTCACCCGGATCGCATGGGACGCCCATTCCAGCGCCAGGGAGCGGGTCATCTGGCTGATCGCCGCCTTCGACATGGCATAGCCCGCCGACCCCTTGACCGGCGCATCGGCAAGGATGCTGGAGGAATTGATGATCGATCCGCCGACACCGGCGGCAATCATCCGTTTGGCCGCTTCCTGCGCAATGAAAAACGCACCCTCGACATTCACTTCAAAAATATGCCGGAGCTGTTCGCGCGTCGTGGTGAGCGCCCGTTCCATCGTGGCGACACCGGCATTGTTGAAAACCACCGTGACCGTTCCAAGCTTCTGCTCGGCCTCGTCAAACGCGCGCTCGATATCGTCGGCAACCGTCACATCGGCAATAATATTGAGAATATTGGGGCTGTGCTCATTGTCCGGCGCGGGTGTGCGCGAAATGGAGACAACATTCGCGCCATGCGCGGCAAGCACGTGAACCATCCTGAGCCCCAGACCTGAGGACCCGCCTGTTACCGCAATGGTCTTTCCTGCAACGGAAAGAGAAGAGGCACTTGTCATTACAATAAATACCAACCCCGGATTGTTTTATCCACTGTTAGACTGCCCATGCAGCGATGACAACCACCGAACCGCCGCCGTCATGAAAACAAAGGCCGGGCTGCAACATCCCGGGTTGCTGCACCGGTATGAGGCTGGTAACAGTTCAGATGGAATATCGGGAGGGACAGCCGCAACGAAGGCATTGCCGCCGTTTTGACGAGCGGCCAAGGGCTGTCCGGGTGCTTTTCCCGGCAACGGAGGGTTGCCGGACTGAGGGGGAGGAACTGCATGTCGGCTTTGCTTGCCGTATCGAGAGCCATTGACCGTTTCAACGAATTTATTGGCCGCAACGTCGCCTGGCTGATTTTCCTGGCCGTGGTGGTGAGCGCCGGCAACGCCATCGTGCGCAAGGTGTTCAACCAGTCATCCAATGCCTGGCTGGAATTGCAGTGGTTCCTGTTTGGCGGCGCGTTCATGCTGGCCGCGGCCTATACGCTGCAGCAGAACGAGCACATCCGCATCGACATCGTCTATGGCGCCTTTTCGCGCCGGGTGCAGCACTGGATCGATCTGCTCGGGCATCTGTTTTTCCTGATGCCCTTCGTCCTGCTGATGTGCTTTTACTTCGTCCCCTATGTCAGCCTGTCCTATCGCAGCGGCGAAGGCTCGCCCAGCGCCGGCGGGCTGGTGCAATGGCCCGGCAAGCTGATCCTGCTGGTCGGCTTCCTGCTTCTGGCCATTCAGGGCATTTCGGAAATCATCAAGAAGATTGCGGTGATGCGCGGCGATATCCCCGATCCCAATCCGCCTCTCAGCCTCGAAGAGATTGCGGAACAGGAAGTCGCCATGGCGGAGGCGCGCAATGATTGAATTTATTGCGCAGAACATGGCGCCGATCATGTTCGTTTCGCTGATCGTCTTCATGCTGATCGGCTACCCCGTCGCCTTTGCCCTTGCTGCAAACGGGCTGCTGTTTTTCTTCATTGGCGTCGAGCTTGCCCCCTATTCCAACGGCACGATCACCCTCGACTGGCCCTTTCTTTACGCCCTGCCCGAACGGTTCTGGGGGGTGATGTCGAATGACACCCTGCTTGCCATTCCGTTCTTCACCTTCATGGGCATCATCCTCGAGCGCTCCGGCATGGCCGAGGACCTGCTCGATACGATCGGCCAGCTGTTCGGTCCGATTCGCGGCGGCCTCGCTTATGCCGTCATCTTCGTCGGCGCCCTGCTCGCGGCCACCACCGGCGTCGTGGCGGCATCGGTCATCTCCATGGGCCTGATCTCGCTGCCGATCATGCTGCGCTACGGCTATGACCGCCGTGTCGCATCCGGCGTCATCGCCGCATCCGGCACGCTGGCACAGATCATTCCGCCATCCCTCGTCCTGATCGTTCTCGCCGACCAGCTTGGGCGTTCCGTCGGCGACATGTATCATGGCGCGCTGATCCCGGGGCTGGTGCTGACCGGTCTCTACATGGCCTATGTCCTGACCCTGTCCATCTTCAAACCGAAATCCATGCCGGCTCTTCCTGTCGAGGCGCGCACATTGGGATCGGGCGTCACATCGCTCATCGTCGCCCTGGCCATTGCCGGTGCGATTGCCTACGCCGCGATTGTCTGGCTGAGACCCGTGGCGGGAACCAACGCGGATATCTGGGGCGCGACCATCGGCACCATCGCCGTCTACGCATTCGCGCTGGCGGACCGCTCATTCAACCTCAACCTGATGTCACGGCTGGCGCAGCAGGTGATCATCGTTCTCATTCCGCCGCTCGCCCTGATCTTCCTCGTGCTCGGCACGATCTTCCTCGGCATCGCCACGCCGACGGAAGGCGGCGCCATGGGGGCCGTCGGTGCGCTGCTCATGGCCGCTTCGAAGGGTCGCCTCAGTTTCAGCGTGATCAATCAGGCGCTGGCGTCAACGACCAAACTGTCATCCTTCGTGCTCTTCATCCTGCTTGGAGCCCGTGTGTTCTCGCTCACGTTCTACGGCGTCAACGGCCAGGTCTGGGTCGAGCACCTGCTGGTATCCCTGCCGGGCGGACAGGTCGGGTTCCTGATCGTCGTCAACATCCTCGTGTTTTTCCTGGCGTTCTTTCTCGATTTCTTCGAGCTGGCCTTCATCATCGTGCCGCTGCTTGCGCCCGTCGCGGACAAGCTCGGCATCGACCTGATCTGGTTCGGCGTGCTGCTCGGCATCAACATGCAGACCAGCTTCATGCATCCGCCGTTCGGTTTTGCCCTGTTCTATCTGCGTTCCGTGGCGGCCAAGGTGCCCTATATGGACAAGATCACGGGCAAGAAAATCCAGCCGATCACCACCGGGCAGATCTATTGGGGCGCCGTGCCCTTCGTCGGCATCCAGATCGTCATGGTGGCCCTGACGATCATGTTCCCGCAAATGGTCATGCATTACACCGGCCCTGCCAGCACGATCAATCCGGCGACCATCCAGATTCCCAATTCCGATCTCGGCGGCGGGCTTGGAGGCGGTTTGGGTGGCGGCCTTGGCGGCGGACTGGGCACCGACCTCAGTGCACCGCCGCTTGGTGGTCCCGCGCCCAATCCGGCGGCGCCCGCGCAACCCGCGGCACCGGATTTGAGCCAGCCACCGAAAATGTGACGGCAGGACACGAAAAAGCCCGGCATCGCTGCCGGGCTTTTGTTTGCTCAAAACGGCTGGCTCAGAGCTTGCCGTTGCGCTGCTGGACCATCATGAACGTGTCGAAAGTGTATTCGGCCACCTGAGCGTAGAGGAAATGCTCGTTGCGGAAAGCCTTGATGGAGTCCCAGATCTTCTTGAACGGCGCATTGGTCGCTTCGATTTCGGCATAGACCGTATTGGCCGCCTCGAAACAGGCATTGAGGATTTCCGGGGTGAACGGACGCAGCTGCGCACCGCCGGCAACCAGCCGCTTGATGGCCGGAGGGTTCACATAGTCATACTTCTGCAGCATGTTCGCATCGGTTGCCTGGGCCGCCGTGCGGAACAGCGACTGATAGCTCGGCGGCAGCGAATCCCACTTCTGCTTGTTGACCATGAAGCTGACGGTCGGACCGCCTTCCCACCAGCCGGGATAATAATAATAGGGCGCCACCTTCTGGAAGCCGAGCTTTTCATCGTCATAGGGGCCAACCCATTCGGCGGCATCGATCGTGCCCTTTTCGAGCGACGGATAGATGTCACCGCCGGCGATCTGCTGCGGCACGACACCCAGCTTTTCCAGCACCTTGCCGGCAAAACCGCCGACGCGCATCTTGAGGCCCTTCAAATCCTCGACGGTCTTGATTTCCTTGCGGAACCAGCCGCCCATCTGCACGCCGGTATTGCCGCCCGGATAGGCCTGCAGGCCCTGCTTGTTGAAGAACTCGTTCATCAGGTCAATGCCGCCGCCCTGGTACTGCCAGGCATTCATGCCGCGGGCATTGAGCGCGAAAGGTACGGCTGCACCCAGAGCCCAGGTGGGGTCCTTGCCCCAGTAATAATAGGCAACGGTGTGGCACAGTTCGACAGTACCCGCTGCGGCCGCATCGGCAGCCTGCAATCCCGGAACGACTTCGCCGGCCGCGAAGGGCTGGATGACGAAATTGCCGTCCGTGGCTTCTTTCAGGTATTTCGACAGAACCTCGGCGCCGCCATAGATCGTGTCGAGTGATTTTGGAAATGACGACGCACAGCGCCACGTGATCTTCGGCATCGACTGCGCAATTGCCGGCGCGGCCAGTGTGGTAGCCGCAGCCACCCCCGCGCTGGCATATCCGGCATTCCTGATGAATGAACGACGATCCATATATTCTCCTCCAGTATTTCGGTTCAGACCCCCCGGACAAACAGTCCATTTCTCCCGGTCCGCCGACCACCATACACACTCGACTCTTCAAGTCCAGTCGCTGAAAACACAAACGGGGCGCGGTGCAAAGCCGGCGAAAATCCGGGGAAACCTCACAGAAAAGCCGTCTTTGCGGCCGAAAGGCTCTCAGGGCCGGACCCATTGGAAACACCCTCGAACTGCACTACATTCTATCAAGATTTGTTTATGGAGCATCCCCATGCGGCAGCCACTCGTCGCCATCACATCAGACGTTCGTGCCTTTGAAAATTACACGTGGCACGCAGCGCCCGATCAGTATCTGAAGGCTGCCTACGAGGCAGCGGGCGTCATCCCCCTGATTGTCCCGTCTTTCGGCGAAGGCCTCGATATCGATGCCATTCTTGACGGCGTGGACGGGGTTCTGATCACAGGCTCCAAATCCAATGTCCATCCCGCGCTCTACGGCGTCGAACCCACCGAAGCACACGAGCCCTACGATCCCGCCCGTGATGCGACCTCATTGCCCCTGATCCGGCGCGCCATCGAGCGCGGTGTGCCGCTGCTTGCCATTTGCCGCGGCATTCAGGAGCTGAACGTCGCGCTTGGCGGCACGCTCGCCACCGAGATACAGGAACTGGATGGCCGCATGGATCACCGGGCGCCGCAATCCGAGCAGCAGGCGGAGCGTTTTGCCATCCGCCATCCCGTGCGCATCAAGCCGGGCTCGTGCCTCGCCAATGTCATGCAGGCGGATACGGTTCAGGTCAATTCCGTGCACCGGCAGGCCATCGACAAGCCGGCGGCCCAGCTGGATATCGAAGCGGTGGCGGAGGATGGCACCATCGAGGCCGTGTCGGTCAAAAACGCCCGCGGTTTTGCTGTCGGCGTGCAATGGCATCCGGAATATTGGGTGAAAAGCGACAGTCCGTCGCGCAAGATTTTTGCCGCTTTCGGTGATGCCGCCCGGGCGCACAAGGCCACCCGTGAAAGGCTTCAGGCGGCGGAATAATCCCCGCTAGAACAGATTCAGCCCGCTCGCCGACAGCGAGAGCAGGACGGAACGCGGCGCAACGCTGACATAGGCCCGTCCATCGCCGGGGCTGAATTCAACGATGGTTTTCCCGGACTGATCCGCCAGAGCGATGGTTCCGTCCTGATTGTTGCGCCACTCCGTCGCGTCGGCCAGGGGCGCATACAGCGCCGCACACCCCTTGGCGACGCGCAGCGCGTCATGCCCTGCAATGCCGTTGCCTTGCGGGAAGATTTTGCACTTTGCCGCGCCTCCCGGGCTGCTGATGAGAAAGGCGGGCCGGTCGAAATCTGTCAGTCCGATGGAAGCGGTCGTCGTCGGATCGACCTGCACGGGCGGCGCGCTGGCGGACGACAAAAAATCTCCAAGCACCGCAACGGCGGCGAAAAAGGCGGCAAGGCCAATCCCGGCAGGCAAACTCAGCTTCACGACGATCTCCCCGGGGATTACTGGCCTGGAGGGACCTTAGGCAAACAGCCTTAATCAAGCTTTAAGCCGCCTGTTGAAAACGCAGCCTTGAACCGGACTACCGTTCCTTGGGTTTGGATGTGGACTGCCGGATGCGCAGTTCCGGCTTGATCAGCTCCTGCCGCGCATGGGTATCCGCCCCGTTGAGCTGGTCGAGCAAGGCGCGCGCGGCACGCTGGCCGACCTCGCGCTGGCCGTTCCACACGGTCGTCAGCGCCGGCGTGGCAATCGCTGCTTCTTCCAGGTCGTCATAACCGGTCACGGAAATATCCACGCCGGGCACCAGCCCGGCACGGGCAATGCCGTTCATCATGCCGATGGCGGCCAGATCATTCCAGCAGACGGCCGCCGTCGGATGATCCTTCAGCGCCAGGAACTGCGGCGCGGCATCAAAACCGGCCTGTTTGGTGCGCGGCCCGGGAATGCGCCATTCCGGCTTGACCTCAAGACCGGCCTTCTGCATCGCCAGGAGATAACCTTCGTAGCGGTCACGGCCCGTCGACGTCTGGTCGGTGCCGCCGACCATGGCAATCCGCGTGTGGCCGAGTGAAATCAGATGATTCGTTGCCAGGCTGATACCGTAGGAATCATCGCCCCGGAACACCGGCACGTTGGCATCCTTGACCGTACGCGCAATCAGGACGACCGGCAGACCATTGTCTTCCGCCATGCGGATATCCTCGGCAGGGGTGCCGATGGCAGGCGACATGATGACACCGTCGCCGCCCAATTGCAGAACGGTCTCGATGAATGTGCGCTGCTTGTCGAGCTGGTCGTAATGGTTCGACAGGATGAAGGTCTGGCCGGAGCGATCGAGTTCTCCTTCGATTGCCCGCAAAATTTCGGCAAAGAACGGGTTCATGATGTCGTGAACCACCACACCGACAATGCCCGAGCGTGACGTGCGCAGGCTGGCCGCCCGGCGGTTGTAGATATAACCGATGGCGCGCGCGTGTTCCTTGATCTTTTCGCGGGTCTGATCGGCGACAAGCGGACTGTCGCGCAATGCAAGCGATACGGTTGCAGTGGACACTTTCAGCGCGTCGGCAATTGTCGATAGTTTGATCTTTTGCGCCAAAAACCGCCTCCCCGCCGTCTAGCCAGACAAGTATAGTGTCATTCTCTGGCGTTATGCCACTGCAACCCGATAAATCAAAGCCCTTTCGCCGCCCGTGCCCGCAAAGCAGCAATTGAACCGGTGACGTACGGATGCGGACTGCGATCAGGACCGCCGCCGCAACCGGTGTTCGCGATGCACGACGTAAAGCCCGCTGCCGATGACGATAACGGCGCCAACAAGCGTGTAAACATCGGGAAACTGGCCGAAAAACACATATCCGAAGGCGAGCATCCAGACGATCTGCAGAAACGGATAGGGCGCAAGCGCGGCCGTGGTTGCGCGCCGGTAGGCCAGAATGATCAGATAGTGCCCTACCCCGCCGAAAAAACCGAGCATGAGCAGAAGCGCAATCTGGAACCATGTCTGCGGCATCACGGCTTGGGTGATGGCGGGCGAAATCAGGACGGCAGGCGCAAGCGCGGAAAAAAAGATCAGGCTTTCCGGTGATTCGGTGGCAGCCATGCGGCGGGTCAGCAGCACATAGAGCGAATAGCTGAGCATGGCCAGTATCGAATAGGGCAAGCCGGGATTAAGCGTGCCGAAGCCGGGCCGCGCAATGATCAGCACGCCGATGAATGCCACGATGATCGCCGCCCAGCGGCGCCAGCCGGCCCATTCCCCCAGCAGTGGCCCTGCCAGGGCGGCAATGACCATGGGGGCGGCGAAGGTGATCGTGATCGTCTCGCCCAGCTGCATGGTCTGCAGCGCATAGAAATTGAAATAGGTGGAACCGAACAGGCACAGGCCCCGCAGCAGCTGAAAGCGGATGCTCTTGACCCTGAACAGCGCCGGATTGGTCCAGCCGCGAAAGAAGATGAAAACCAGCACCGTATGCTCGGCAAACCGCATCCACGAAATGAATGCGGGCGGAATACCCTGGAGAACCAGATATTTGGCGCTCGAATCCAGGCAGGAAAACAGGATGCCCGCCGCAAAGATATAAAGAATTGCGGCAGCAGGAACGGCTTCCTGGGAGGAAGGAGCGGGTACAGGCAAGGAGCTAACCAATCAGACGGCGGGACGTGCCGTCATGTTAGCAATTTCACATCATTTGTAACGGTAAATCACCACGAGCGACGAGAAAATTACTCTTCTTCCCCCTCGTCCTCCTCGTGATCGTCCTCCGAGCCGGTCTGGCGCAGCAATTCGGCAGCCGACAAATTGATCTCCAGCCGCTGCAGCATTTTGATCAGGGCTTTGCGCTCTTTTTTGTCGAAGCCCTTCATCGCATCCTTCTCAGTCTTGCGGATGGATTTTTCGATCGCCCGGATCGCTTCATTGCCGGTATCGGTCAAAAAGATATGGGCCTGGCGCTGATCGGTCGCCGACCCTTCCTTCTTGACGAAACCCTGCGTTTGCAGCCGGGAGATGGTTTTGGTGATCGTCGGCGGCCGGACACCCAGGCGTTTTGCCAGAACGCTCGGCGAAAGGCCGTCTTCATGGGCCAGTTGCAACATGACGGCATCCTGCCCGGCGTAGAAACCATGGGCCAGCAGCCGGGTGGCCAGTGCCGTTCGCGTCAAGCGAGCGGTTGATTGCAGACGATGAAGGATGAGAGGCTTGCGTTCCTTGACCATTCAAATTCCTGCTCGCTATGAACCCATTGTCCGGTTGATGATAAGGCGGCTAGCTCTTTTTGGTAAATGGCAATTATCAGGCGAAGAATATCGGTGCTGCGCAGTCCGCAATTGTATGGAAAACAGATCCTGGCGCCCCAACATTCAGCTCCGCACCATAAGTCCAATCCCCCCGATGAATCCGCGTTACAATTCTTATATGACATTCTGATGAAATTTGCCGACGAATTGCTGTTGCGCTTGAAATAAGCCTGTAAAAATCCGGCCTCCGGCGCCTATCCTCGTGGCATCGCGACAATTATGCTAACAGGGTCCGTCAAACCGCGTGAGTGTCCCATGCCCGCTTCTTCCGCCAGAACCATTGCCCTTCTTCCGCTTGGTGCCCACGAGCAGCATGGCCCGCATCTGCCCTTCGACACCGACACGCTGATCGCGCAAGGGTTGACGGAACGGCTGAAACGGGCGCTTCCCCCTAGACTTGCCGTCGACATCCTGCCGGTTGAACCCGTCGGCTACTCCATCGAGCATATGGATGTGGGCGGCACGAAGACCCTCGCCTTCGATGCGGCTGTCCGCCGCTGGATCGACATCGGCAGGCAGGTAGCCGGCCGTGGCCAGTCCAAACTGGTGATCCTCAACGCCCATGGCGGCAACGCGCCGCTGATGACCATCGTCGCGACGGAACTGCGCGTGCATTGCAATATGCTTGCCGTGGCAACAAGCTGGACACGGTTTGGTTTGCCGGATGGCTTGATTTCGCCGGAAGACAAGGCGCTCGACATTCATGGCGGCTTTATCGAAACATCGGTGATGCTGGCGCTCTACCCGGAAACAGTTGATATGACAAAGGCACAGGACTTCGATTCAAACCAACGCGCCTATATCCGGGATTATAAGCACCTGCGCGCCTACGGCCCGCATGCCTTTGGCTGGAAGATGTCGGATCTCAACCGGCTGGGCGTTGCCGGCAACGCCGCCCGCGCCACCGCAGAAGCGGGCGAACAGATCATTGCGCGCAGTGTGCAAGGCATCATTGAACTGCTCGAGGATGTCGACCGCTTCGACGTTTCGGTTTTGCGGCCTTGACAGGCTCAATCCTGTTGAACAAACCATTCATGCAATTGAATACAGTTGATGTAGCAAAAGCGGCCGCGATCACCTATATCCTGTGTTCATCCATTCAAAGAGGCACACGATGAGTGAAGCTCAAACGACCACCAGTGCCGCGCCGGATGCGGCGCGCATCCCCCAGATCCCCGTCACCGTGCTGACCGGCTATCTCGGCTCCGGCAAGACGACGCTGCTGAACCGCATTCTCAGTGAAGATCACGGCAAACGCTATGCGGTCATCGTCAATGAGTTCGGCGAGATCGGCATCGACAATGATCTGATCGTCGAATCCGACGAAGAAATCTACGAAATGAACAATGGCTGCATCTGCTGCACCGTGCGCGGCGACCTGATCCGCGTGGTCGAGGGCCTGATGCGCCGTCCCGGCCGTTTCGATGCCATCATCGTCGAAACAACCGGCCTTGCCGATCCCGTCCCTGTCGCCCAGACCTTCTTCATGGATGACGATGTACGCAGCAAGACCATGCTGGATGCGGTCGTGGCGCTCGTCGACGCCAAGCACCTGCCGCTGCGCCTGAAAGACAGCCGCGAGGCGGAAGACCAGATTGCCTTTGCCGACGTTGTTCTGCTCAACAAGACCGACCTGGTCACGCCGGAGGAACTCGCCGCCGTCGAAGCTACGGTGCGCGCCATCAACCCCTATGCCGTCATCCACCGGACCGAGCGCGCCGCCATTGACCTGACGCGCGTGCTCGATCGCGGCGCTTTCGACCTGACGCGCGCACTGGAAAACGATCCGCATTTCCTCGACCACGATCACCCTGATCATGCCTGCGGGCCCGATTGCGATCATGATCACGATCACGATCACGCGCATCATCATCACGATCACGGGCATGACCACCATCACCACCATGATCATGCATCGCCGATTCATGACACCACGGTCGTCTCGGTCTCCTTGCGCGTCGGCGAGCTCAATCCCGACAAGTTCTTCCCGTGGGTGCAGAAGATCACCCAGGAACAGGGCCCGAATATCCTGCGCCTCAAGGGCATTCTTGCGTTCCGGAACGATCACGAGCGCTATGTCATCCAGGGCGTCCATATGATCATCGAGGGCGATCATCAGCGGGCTTGGAAAGACAACGAAAAGCGCGAAAGCCGCCTTGTCTTCATCGGCCGTGAACTCGACCATGATGCGCTGAAATCCGGACTTGAAAGCTGCCTTGCCTGATGCCGACCATTGCCCCGCTAGACCTCGCCGGCCATTGCGTTGACGCGCGCTTTATCCAGGATGTCCCGTTCTTCGCGCTTGCCGACGGCAGCGTGCATCGGCTCGACAATGGCCACAAGACCGTGGAAGCCCATGACGGCCTGCTTTGCGCCGTACCATCCGCCGATGGTAAGTTTTTGCTTACAAGTGGCGAGGATGGCCGCGTCTGCTCGATCGGGCTGAATGGCGAAGTCACCGAACTCAGCAGGATACCGCGCAAGTGGATGACGGCGCTGGCGGCGGCACCGAATGGTGCCGTGGCTTATGCATCGGGAAAGACTGCCTGGGTGCGCGCACCCGACGGATCGGTGCGTGAATTCACCCATGAACGCAGCGTCGAAGGGCTAGCCTTTGCGCCCAAGGGCATGCGGCTGGCGGTCGCGCGCTACAATGGCGTGACGCTGCATTGGCCGGCAACCAACGGCACGCCGACCGAACTTGAATGGAAGGGCGCTCATGTCTCGGTGACCTTCTCACCCGACAACCGTTTTCTCGTTACCTCCATGCAGGAAAATGCCCTGCATGGCTGGCGCCTGGAAGACAACCGCCACATGCGCATGACCGGCTATCCCAACAAGGTCAAAAGCTGGTCATGGAGCCCGAAGGGCAAATGGCTGGCGACTTCGGGGGCGCCGGCAACGGTCGTCTGGCCGTTTTCCGGCAAGGACGGCCCGATGGGCAAGGCGCCGCTGGAGCTGGGAACCCGCGGCGACAGCGCGGTGACGGCAGTGGCCTGTCATCCCGTCGAGGATATCGTCGCCATCGGCTATGCCGACGGCATGATCCTCGTCGGACGCTTCGGCGATCAGAAGGAAGTGCTGCTGCGCCGCCCCGGCAAGGGCGCGGTTTCGTGCATGGACTGGGACAGAACCGGGCACCGCCTGGTGTTCGGCAGCGAGAGCGGCGACTGCGGGGTTGTCGATATCACGGCTTAAAAAGTCGATCACTTTTCGCTTCGTGATTTTCAGTTTATTTATTCGCTTTTCGTTCTATAATTCAAACATGCAGTATAGTTTGGATTTTGGAACTCCGAACCAGCTTGATATTATCCATAATCGCTTGAAAGCACATTATGGAAGCCCCGCTGCCGGGTTAAGATTTTCGCCCATAGAGATGCTTGTTGTGGCGATGCTGGGGAGCCGCACTCGTGATCATGTATCGTTAAGAGCTTATCATAATCTGCAAAGGAAGTTTAAAACGCCCCAAGTTCTGGCTTACGCTGATCCCGAAGATGTCTATGGCTGTATTCGCGAGATTACTTTTGCAAGGACATATGCATCCTACATTCCCGAAGCTCTTCAGGCCATTATCCGGAAATGTGGTGCACTGGATCTGGAATCATTACGCAGTATGGCAGTGGAACAAGCGCTGACGTGGGGCCAAAAATCAGCGCATGCGTCCTAAATTTCAGTGAACTGCAGATGCGCGCATTGGTGATCGACACCCATTACCTACGCTTTGCGTTGCGCTTCCAACTTATTCATAGGGATATGCGGGCCAATACAGCAATACGCGCCATTCAACGCCTGGTACCAGACGCGTGGCTCGCGCCGCGGATACAGAACAGCATCATGTGCTGGTAAAGCGGCTGGCACAGGAATTTTGCGTTTCAGGGACACCCCGATGTCATGGCTGTCCTTTACAGGATGCATGCCCTTATGCTGCTTTCCGGGGTTTTGGGCGGGCGTTCTCAGGCTTCAGGTTCTTCGCCTGACGTGAGACTGGGTGTTTTGAGATGTATGTGGGAGATTTGTTGGTTGCGGGGACAGGATTTGAACCTGTGACCTTCAGGTTATGAGCCTGACGAGCTACCGGGCTGCTCCACCCCGCGCCACCATATCCGGCGATTGCCGTTTTGTCTGTCCTCGGGCGTTGCCCTGCGGTCAGCGGTGCAGCCCGGATTTCTCCGTTTGTCCGTCCTCGAAGCCTGATGGCTTCTGCGGTCGGACGGGGGTGCTGCTCCACCCCGCGCCACCATATCGCCGCTTGGCGATGGAAGTAATTATGCTCTTACATTGGTGTTATTGCAAAAGCAAAAGGCCGCTTTAGGCGGCCTTGGATGCGTTGGTATGGA